>NZ_CP007509.1:3547500-4147500 GCF_000661915.1 Stutzerimonas decontaminans
ACGTCGTACGGCCAGCCAGCCGGCCCAGCCAGTCAACCGCTGCAAGGGCGTCATCGAAAGCGTCAGAAGCAATAGAACCAGCGCCCCCTCACCGAGACTATCTACCAACACCTTGCCTGGGTCAGGGCCAAGCGCGAACTGCCAGGCCAGATACAACCAGTACAGTGGCTGGCTCGCGACACAAGCGAAAACTGCCGACCGCCACAGGGGGTAGCGCATCAGTAGTCCTTACTGAGATCCATCGAGCTATATAACCCCGCGACCTGCTCTGCGTAGCCGTTGAACAATAGCGTGTCACGGAGGTTTGGACTGAACAGGCTTCCGGGAAGACGGCGCTCCCGAGCTTGCGACCAGCGCGGGTGTGAAACCTTCGGGTTGACGTTGGCGTAAAAGCCATATTCCTGGGGCGCCATCGACTGCCAGGTCGTAGTAGGCTGCTCGCGCACGAAGCTGATCCGCACAATTGATTTGATGCTTTTGAAGCCGTACTTCCAAGGCACCACAAGCCGCAGTGGCGCCCCGTTCTGGTTAGGCAGCGTACGGCCATACATGCCGACCGCAAGCAAGGTTAGCGGATGCATGGCCTCATCCATTCGCAAGCCTTCGACATAGGGCCAATCAATCAGCCCAAACCCGGAGCGGGTTCCACGCATTTCTTCCGGCCGGTACGCCGTTTCGAAGCGAATGAACTTCGCAGAGGAATGCGGTTGGACCTGACGAATCAGTTGGGCTAGGGGAACCCCCAGCCAAGGGATGACCATTGACCAGGCTTCTACACAACGAAGCCGATAGATGCGTTCCTCGAGCTGGCTTTCCGAGCACAGATCCTCAAGAGCGTACCGCCGGGGCTGATCGACCTCGCCGTCGATCAACACCGTCCAGGGCTCCACTTTCAAAGCTGAAGCGTGGCGCGCTGGATCCGCCTTATTGGGACCGAACTCGTAGAAGTTGTTGTACTGGGAGGCGTCAGCAAATGGCGTGATGGCTTCACCTTCTGGAGCCACTGCCTGCCAACGGGCGTTGGTCAGTTTGTCAGCAAACCACTCCGGAGCCGGCGCCGTAGTCACGCCGGAATAACGCTCGGAGGCTTCAGCGAAAGACGGCAATCCTGCGACAGCGCCGGAACACACTAGTCCGCGAAGTACCTGCCGGCGGTTCAAGTAAGCCGCCTCGGCCGTTACCTCTGGTTCGCGACATTCGCCGGAGGCGGGAATCTTGATAAGCATGGGCTGCTCCGCGTATTGACTCCGATGGAGCAATACGCGCAGCCGAACTGAAAATCAACCCTCGACACGCTTGCGGCGGCGCAACTGCATCAAGTACTGCACAGGACCGGATGCCGCGTACGCCAGGAAGATCAACAGCAGAATGCGGGGCGGATCGCTGAATACAACAGCGAACACGAGCACCACTACCAGGATAGCAACGAAGGGTACACGCCCCTTCAAATCGAGGTCCTTGAAGCTGTAGTACTTGATATTGCTGACCATCAACAAACCTGCAGCTGCGACCATCAGCGCGAACAGCATGACCAATATCAGCGGTAAATCGACACCGCGAATACCAACCTCATCCAACGCCCAGACCGCCCAGACCCAGCCGGCGACCACTCCCGCCGCAGCCGGACTTGCCAGACCTATGAACCAGCGCTTGTCCACCTTACCGATCTGCGTGTTGAACCGTGCCAGACGCAGCGCAGCGCAAGCGACATATATGAAGGCAACGGTAAGCCCGACATTACCCAGCTCCGACAGGGCCCACTCATAAGCCAGCACAGCAGGTGCCAGGCCGAACGCCACCATGTCTGATAGCGAATCGTATTCGGCACCAAACGCGCTCTGGGTGTTGGTCAGACGCGCGACACGTCCATCCAAGCTATCGAGCACCATGGCAACGAACACCGTGGCAGCCGCCACATAGAAGTTGCCATTGATGGCCGTGATGATCGAAAAGAAACCCGCAAAAAGGTTCGCTGTAGTGAACAGATTGGGCAGCAGGTAAATGCCGCGATGACGCACCTTGCGCCCATCAGGCTCCTGGGTCTCCTCGACATGCTCGTCGATCGGCAGAATGCTTTCTGGCTCGACTGGCTTGTTCGGCTCTTCGGGTTGTCCACTCATGCGCATTCACCTTCTACAACAGGTTATGGATAGATTTCGACCAGACCTAGAGACCTGCGGTTCAGCCTGGCCAAAGCCGCGTTTTATACCAGAAGCCTGGCTGGCAGAACGAAAAAACGCGGCCGAAGCCGCGTTTTCTTGAGCAGTAGAACGATCAGTTCTTGCTCTTGTCGACGATTTTGTTCGCCGCGATCCAAGGCATCATCGCACGCAGCTTCTCGCCGACCACTTCGATACCATGCGCCGCGTTGTTGCGACGGTAGGCAGTCATGGACGGATAGTTGGCAGCGCCTTCGGTGATGAACATCTTGGCGTACTCGCCGTCCTGAATGCGCTTCAGGGCATTGCGCATGGCGGCACGGGATTCGGCATTGATCACCTCAGGGCCGGTCACATACTCACCGTACTCGGCGTTGTTGGAGATCGAGTAGTTCATGTTGGCGATGCCGCCTTCGAACATCAGATCGACGATCAGCTTCAGCTCGTGCAGGCACTCGAAGTAGGCCATCTCCGGCGCGTAGCCAGCTTCGACCAGGGTTTCGAAGCCGGCCTTGACCAGCTCGACGCAACCGCCACAGAGAACAGCCTGCTCGCCGAACAGGTCGGTTTCGGTTTCGTCCTTGAAGGTGGTTTCGATGATGCCGGTACGGCCACCGCCGACGCCGCAGGCGTAGGACAGAGCGACGTTACGGGCATTGCCCGATGCATCCTGGTAGATCGCGATCAGGTCAGGGATGCCACCACCCTTGACGAACTCGGAACGCACGGTGTGACCCGGAGCCTTGGGAGCGATCATGATGACGTCCAGATCGGCACGCGGCACGACTTGGTTGTAGTGGATCGAGAAGCCATGAGCGAAGGCCAGAGTCGCGCCCTGCTTCAGGTTCGGCTCGATTTCGTCCTTGTACAGACGGCCCTGGAACTCGTCCGGGGTCAGGATCATTACCAGATCGGCAGCGGCAACAGCGGCCGGCACATCACTGACCTTCAGGCCATGGGCCTCGGCCTTGGCGATCGAGGACGAGCCCGGACGCAGGCCGACGGTGACGTCGACGCCGGAATCCTTCAGGTTGCACGCGTGCGCGTGCCCTTGGGAACCGTAACCGATGATGGCGACCTTCTTGCCCTGAATGATGGAGAGGTCGCAGTCTTTATCGTAAGAAACCTTCATGAATTACCCCTGTTGCCGGCCTCGTGGGCCATTCGATAAAACGTTGCTGACTGGCGAGACGACGCCCTTCGCCAGCCGTTAGATACTCAGCACCTTGTCACCACGGGAAATCCCGGTGACGCCACTGCGCACAACCTCCAGAATCGAGGCGGTGCCTACGGCCTGGATGAAACTGTCCAGCTTGTCACTGGTTCCGGCGAGCTGAATCGTATAGACGCTGGTAGTCACGTCGACGATCTGCCCACGGAAAATATCGGTGGTGCGCTTGACCTCGGCACGCTGGGCGCCAGTGGCCTTGACCTTGATAAGCATCAGTTCACGCTCGATGTGAGCGCTCTCCGACAGGTCCACCAGCTTGACGACCTCCACCAGCTTGTTGAGGTTCTTGGTGATCTGCTCGATCACCTCCTCATGCCCTACCGTGGTCAGCGTCAGACGCGACAGGGTCGGGTCTTCGGTCGGCGCCACGGTCAGGCTTTCGATGTTGTAGTTGCGTTGCGAAAACAGGCCGACCACACGAGACAGCGCACCCGGTTCGTTTTCCATCAGCAGAGAGATGATGTGTCTCATGTTCAGGTCCGCTCCGTCTTGCTCAGCCACATGTCGCGCATTGCACCGTCTTTGATCTGCATCGGATAGACGTGCTCGGCGGTATCGACAGCGATATCCAGGAAGACCAGGCGATCCTTCATGGCAAATGCCTCTTCCATCATCGGCTTGAGGTCCTTGAGGTCGGTAATGCGCATTCCGACGTGACCATAGGCCTCGGCCAGTTTGACGAAGTCCGGCAGCGACTCCATGTAGGAGTGCGAGTAGCGACTGTTGTACACCATGTCCTGCCACTGGCGGACCATGCCCAGCGCACCGTTGTTGAGGTTGATGATCTTGACCGGCAGGTCGTACTGCAGGCAGGTCGACAGCTCCTGAATGTTCATCTGGATACTGCCCTCGCCGGTAACGCAGGCGACATCGGCTTCGGGGAAGTTCAGCTTCACACCCATGGCTGCCGGCAAGCCGAAGCCCATGGTGCCGAGGCCGCCGGAGTTGAGCCAGCGGTTGGGCTTGTCGAACTTGTAGTACTGGCAGGCGAACATCTGATGCTGACCGACGTCCGAGGCTACATAGGCCTCACCCTTGGTCACTTCGCAGAGCACCTCGATGGCTGCCTGCGGCTTGATGATCGAACCGTCGCCCTCGTTGTAGGGGAACAGCCGGCCATTACCGCGCCACTCATCGATCTGCTTCCACCAGCTGGCCACAGTCTCGGCATTCGGCACCTGGCCGATTTCCTTGACGATGGCGACCATCTCGGTGAGCACGCTGTCGACCGGACCGACGATCGGGATGTCAGCCTTGATGGTCTTGGAAATGGAGGCCGGGTCGATATCGATATGGATGATCTTGGCGTTCGGGCAGAACTTGCTCGCACCATTGATCACGCGGTCATCGAAGCGCGCACCAACTGCAAGGATCACATCGGAGTGGTGCATCGCCAGGTTGGCGGTGTAGCTGCCGTGCATGCCGAGCATGCCGACGAACTGGCGGTCGCTGCCCGGATAGCACCCCAGGCCCATCAGAGTGTTGGTCACCGGCAGGTTGAGCATCTTCGCCAGCTCGGTCAGTTGTGCCGAGGCCTTGCCCAGGATCACGCCGCCACCGGCGTAGATGATCGGCCGCTTGGCTCCCAGCAGCAGTTCCGCCGCCTTGCGAATCTGGCCCGAATGCCCACGCACGGCCGGGCTGTACGAACGCAGCTTGGCCTTCTTCGGATAGACGTACTCGAACTTCTCGGCCGGGTTGGTCATGTCCTTCGGAATGTCGATGACAACCGGTCCTGGACGCCCGGACTCAGCGAGATAGAACGCCTTCTTCATCACTTCGGGGATTTCCGAAGGATGCTTGATCATGAAGCTGTGCTTCACGATGGGCCGGGAGATGCCGATCATGTCGGTTTCCTGGAAGGCATCGGTGCCGACCATGGTGCTGGGCACCTGACCGGAGATGACCACCATCGGGATCGAGTCCATGAAGGCGGTGGCGATACCGGTGATGGCGTTGGTCGCCCCTGGTCCGGATGTCACCAGTACGACGCCAGCCTTGCCGGTCGCGCGCGCATAGCCATCGGCCATGTGCGTGGCGGCCTGCTCGTGACGAACCAGGATGTGTTCGATGGCCTTTTCCTTGAAAAGCGCATCGTAAATATGCAGAACGGCACCGCCCGGGTACCCGTAGATGTACTTAACGCCTTCGTCACGCAGGGAGCGGACGACCATTTCAGCGCCGGATAAGAGTTCCACGTTGTTCACCTCTGAAACGCCAGATAGCGATTCCAAGTCGGAGCCGCCAGAAATAGGTTTACTGCCAGCAGGGCATGAGCGACGGTGGTCGCCGACTACGTCAGCCACTGACTGAGCCAGTATTGGAAGAGACCCTGGTGTCGCGGGCTCTCCACCCAGCGCGAGGTAACGCGTTGCGGGTGATGCAGGTCGGCGCGGGTAGCACCTCATGTCTGTCTAGACTGAGCCGGTATCGCTTGCGGCGAGGCGACTCAGGACAGCAAGCTTCGAATTGTTCGGATTCAGCACCAGCAAGTCAAGCTTGCCGTTGTGTTTGAGCAGCATTGAGCTGTGACAGGGTGCAGAAGCGGCGCTCCGGCTTTTGGGTATAGTGATTGCCGGTTTTCGATTTCAACGAAGGTAACAGCATGCGATTCAGGTTTCTTGCGGGCGGTTTACTACTGGCGCTTTGCGGCAACGTCATGGCCGCGCAGGTCTACAAGTGGGTCGACGCCCAGGGGGTTACGCATTTCGGTGCACAACCACCCCAGGGCCAGCAGGTGGAAACCGTCAATACCGTCACGGCACCAGCGAGACCGACTGTGACACCAGAACCGATACCGCAGGACGAACCCGAGGCTGACCAGCGCAGCATCGACCGCAAGGTGAAGCAGCAGGTCGCCGCGCAGGAAGCCGAACGCAAGCGCTACTGCGAAACCATGCGTACCAACCTCGCACAACTGCAGAACAACCCGCGTGTACGTGTCGACGACAACGGCGAAAATCGGAGACTGACCGAAGAAGAGCGGCAGACACGGATCAGCGAAACTCGCGACAAGATTGCCGAAAACTGCAACTGAGCTGGAGCGGCGGCTAGCGGTGCCAGATGACGCCGCGGCCTAGGGTGCCTCGATCAGCCGGTCGAAAGCGCGCAACGCCTCAAGGAGACCGACCACTTTAGCCTCCCGATAGGCAACCTCGGCCATCGCGCAGATGCCAGAGGCTGCGGGAAGAGGCAGGCCCGACTCAACGATGGTCTTCATCTGCGGCAGAAAGATCCATTGCAGCCACTGCTCGAAGCGCAGCGAATCTACGCAGAACGGCTCGACGCTGGCCAGGGCCTCCGGCGCCGGAGGCTCGACACTCCAAAGCGCCAGCACCCGCAACTCACGCTCGATCAACAGCAGTTGCTGCGCGACCGCTGGCAGGCGCTGATCCATCACAGGCTGACCTTCGCGCGCTCACGGGCCTGGGCGGCACCCGCGCTGTCGCCCTGCCGCTCGCGCGCCTGCGCAATCAATTCCCAGAGGCTCGCCTGCAGCGCAGGCCGTCCGCTCGCATAGCTCAGCGCCCGTCGCGACAACTGTTCCGCCTGGGTGAAATCCCCCTGCGCCAAGCGGACCTGAGCCAGGCGATAAAGCACCTGCGGCTCACGAGGAGCAATACGCTGCGCCCGCTCAAGACTGGAAGCAGCACCGTTCAGGTCACCGCCGCCCTGCTGCTGTTGAGCCGTAGTCAGCAACGCGAGAACCGGACCGTCCAGCTGCTCATCGGCGGCCAGTCCGCTGCGCGAAGACGGAATCCCGCTAGGCGCACTCGGCTGCGGAGCGCTGGCCGGCGCCGAGATCGACGGAGTCCGTTGCCAGGCGGGCTGGCTCGCACCGGCCGTCCCACTCGAACCGGTAAAAGGCACATCGGGTGCTGCGAAGGTTTCGAGCGGCGCAGAGCTGCCTTGCGGCACCATCACTACCACGCCAGAGTCTTCCTGCTGCTGCCGCGGTGCCGTTGCCGCGGCGGCCGGCGCGCGATAACCCTGCCGGGCCGCCATCTCCTCGGATACGGGAGCCCCGGAGTCCACCACGGGGATCGAACCGCGATCCACCGTCGCGCAGCCCTGAACGAGCGCCACTGTCGCCACCACAGCCAACCACTGCTTGTTCACCAATTAAGACCTCTCAACTTAGAACCACGAAGCACGTGTCGTACTGACAGTTACTGCAACCACCCGCGTACCCAATCCATCACCGACTCCGCCGGCGCCTGAATGCCGCAGCCAGGTCCGGGGGCGGGTTCGCTGCCGCGAATATAGGGCATCTGTACCGCATCGGGGCAGCGTTCGTCCGTACCTAGGCCGCTGCGTGAATCCACCCAGGCATAAGCCACATTGTCCGGCACCGGCATCTGCAACGGCAGCGGATCAGCTCGACGCATGAAGTCAGTCCACACCTGCAGCGCACCGGTCGCACCGGTCAGCGAGGTCTTGCCGTTGTCATCACGCCCCAGCCATACCACCGCTAGCAAGTCCTGACTGAAACCGGCGAACCAGCTGTCGCGCGAGTCATTGGTGGTCCCAGTCTTGCCGGCCAGGTTGAGCGACCGCGGCAGACTGTTGTAGGCAGAGCGACCGGTCCCCTCGCTCATAGCGCGCTGCATGGCGTACTGAGTCAGGTAGATGGCGCCCGGATCGAAGCGCTGCTGAATCTGGAACGGATAGCGCTTGAGTGGCTCACCGTCCGCAGTCAGCACACTGCGAATGCCGCGTAATGGGGTATTGAAGCCACCATTGGCAAGCGTCTGGTACATGTCAGCCACCTCGATCGGCCGCAGCCCGCCAGCGCCCAGCAGCATCGACGGGTAAGCTGGCCACTTCGGCGAGGCACCGAGTCGCTCGAGCGTCTTCAGCACGTTCGGCACGCCCAGGTCGAGGCCTAGCCGTGCGGTGGACAGGTTGTAGGAGTTGGCGAGGGCCTGATACAGGTAAACCGTCCCATAGGCCTGACGCCCATAGTTCTGCGGCTTCCAGACTTGCCCGTCGGCACCCTTCACCGAGAACGCTTCATCCTCGAGCAGGCTCGTCAGCGTGTACTGGCTGGGTTTCTCCAAGGCCGCAAGATAAATGGCCGGCTTGATCAGCGAACCAATCGGGCGCGAGGCATCCAGTGCCCTATTGAATCCAGCGAAACCCGGCTGGCGACTGCCCAGTAGAGCTTGAATCTCGCCGGTCTCAGGGTTGGTCACGATCATGGCGCCTTCGACGCCCTCGGTGCTCTTGCCGAGACGCTTGAGCGTCTCACTCATCGCCCGCTCGGCCTTGAGCTGGATGATCGGATCGAAACTGGTGAAGACGCGCAGCCCCTCTTCGGTGAGGTCTTCGTCACGATAGTCCTCGCGCAGCTGACGCTTGACCAGATCAAGGAAGGCCGGATAGGAGCTGTCCGCCATACTGCCGCGCTGGGTCACGCCCAGCGGCGCCTGCTTGGCCTTGGCCGCCTCCTCGGGGCTGACCACCTGTTGCTCGGCCAGCAAATCCAGCACCAGATTGCGCCGCTCCAATGCCCGCTCCGGGTTGCGCCGCGGATTGTAGTAGGTCGGGCCTTTCACCATCCCGACCAGCAGCGCCACTTGCGGCAGCTTCAGCTCGGCCAACGGCTGACCGAAGAAATACTGGCTGGCCAGGCCGAAGCCGTGCACGGCGCGACGACCATCCTGACCAAGGAACACCTCGTTGAGGTAGGCCTCGAGAATCTCCTTTTTGTCGTAATGCAGTTCCAGCAGCACCGCCATCATCGCCTCGGTGGCCTTGCGGTGGAGACTGCGCTCGTTGGTCAGGTAGAAGTTCTTCACCAGCTGCTGAGTCAGGGTACTGCCACCCTGGCGAACCTGGCCCGCGGTCAGGTTGACCCAGACGGCACGTGCGATGGACTTGGGCGATACGCCGAAGTGATTGAAGAACTCCCGATCCTCCACGGCGACCAGCGTTTCCACCAGATACGGCGGCACCTGATCGAGCTTGATCAGGATGCGATCCTCATTGTGCGCCGGATACAGCCCACCGATCAGCACCGGTTCCAGCCGCGCGACCGGCAGTGTGCCGCCATTGCCGGCACTGAGACCCGCGACGAAATCGCCCGAGAAACGTACACGTAACCGCTGTGACTGCTCGGCACCTTCGTAGAACTGAAACCCACGGGTATGCAGTTCGATGTCGTTGCCTGCCACGGACGCGCCGCCCGGACCACTCACTGCGCGCTCGCGGCGATAGCCCAGCGCATCCAGCTCGGCGAGAAAATCGTTCTTGTCCAGCTTCTGCCCAACGAACAGCTCCAGCGGCCGTGCGTAGACCTTGGCCGGGATCGTCCAGCGCTTGCCGGAGAATTTTTCCTGCACCACGGCATCGAGATAAATAGCGAAACCGGCCAGGATCACCAGACCGACGATGGATAGTTTTACCGCCCAGCCCAACCAGGGGCGAGCGCCAGCGGAGCGGCGTCTGGAGCGTGTACGGGGGGAGCGAGATCTAGTCATGGCGGCGCATTATACGCACTTTGCAGCCGCGGACCGACGGCCTCTCAGCGGTTTGCAGCGCAACGCACAGCGGCCATAATGCCCACGACTTTTCGACTGTGTGGACTGCTTCGCAGTGGACTCGCACGCCCCGCTCAAGAACTTCAACAAGGAATGACCGTGAGCCAAGCACTGATCGCCGCCCTGCAGAATCCTGCCCTGTACCCGCATCCCACCGAGGGCTTTCGAGCCATCGAAACCCACATTTCCTGGGTCATCCTCACTGGCGACTACGCCTACAAGATAAAGAAGCCAGTGGACTTCGGTTTCCTCAACTTCACCGACCTCGCATCGCGCAAGCACTTCTGCGAAGAAGAGTTGCGGCTCAACCAGCGCATGGCGCCGAATCTTTATCTCGAAGTCGTGCCCATCTGCGGATCGCCGGATGCCCCCGTGATCGGCGGTGCAGGCGAACCGTTCGAATATGCGCTAAAGATGCGCGAATTTCCGCAGACCCAACTGCTTGCCGAACTACAGGCACGCGGAGAACTGACGGACGCGCACATCGACGCTCTGGCCGAGCAGATCGCCCGCTTTCACCAGAGCACCCCGCAGGTTCCTGCCGGTCACGCCCTGAGCAGCGCCGACGCAATCGTCGCGCCGATGCGGCAGAACTTCGAACAAATTCGCCCACTGCTCAGCGAAGCGGCGGACCTGCGCCAGCTGGACGCATTGGAGGAATGGACCGAAACCAGTGTCGCGCGTCTGCGCCCACTGCTCGAACAACGCTGCGAACAAGGTTTTGTCCGCGAATGTCACGGTGACCTGCATTTGGGCAACGCCACGTTGATCGACGGCAAGGTGGTGCTGTTTGACTGCATCGAATTCAACGAGCCGTTCCGCCTGATCGACGTCGCCTCGGATGCTGCATTCCTGGCCATGGACCTCGAGGATCGCGGCTTGAAATGCCAGGCCCGACGCTTCCTCAACGGCTGGCTGGAGCACACCGGCGATTATGCGGCGCTAGGCCTGCTGAACCTCTACAAAGCGTACCGTGCGCTGGTACGCGCCAAGGTGAGCCTGTTCCGCCTCTATCAGGAGCAGGATGCCGTACAGCGCAAGGTGATCGTGCGTCAGTACCGCAGCTATGCGAACCTGGCGGAAAGCTATAGCGCCATTCCCTCGCGCTTTCTTGCCATCACCCATGGCGTTTCCGCCGTGGGCAAGAGCCACGTTGCGCTACGCCTGGTTGAGGCGCTGGGGGCGATACGTCTGCGCTCGGATATTGAACGCAAACGCCTACATGGCGAGCAGCCTGAAGCTCAGCAGGGGCAGCTCGATACCGGCATCTATAGCCAGCAGGCCAGCGATGCGACCTATCAGCGTCTGCACCAGCTCGCGACCACCGCGCTGCAGGCTGGCTTTTCCGTGGTGATCGATGCGGCGTATCTGAAACAACAGCAGCGTCAGGACGCCTGGCAGGCGGCTGAGACCACCGGCGTGCCCTTCCTGATTCTCGACTGCCAGGCGCCCGATGCGGTGATCGCGCAGTGGTTGGCGCAGCGCCAGGCCGAGGGGCTCGACCCATCCGATGCCACCATGGAGGTAGTGCATGCCCAACAGGCCAGCCGCGAGGGACTGAGCGAAAGCGAGCGGCTGCATAGCCGCAGGGTGGATACCCAGGATGCCGGCAGCCTCGACGAACTGGTCGCGAGCATCCGCCAGCACCTGCCAGGGCTCTGACCGCCAGGCACCGCCGCCAGCAGAGCGCGGCGGTGCTTCTATACTCCCGGTATTCCAATCGTGGAACACCACCATGTCTGCCAGCGAAGTACCCACATCAAGATCGGCCAGCGAAAGCGTCCAGCTGTTCTCCAGCCGCTCCACCGACTATGCACGCTTTCGCCCAACCTACCCCGACGCGCTGTTTACCTGGCTCGCGAGTCATTGTGCGGCAACCGACACCGTGCTGGACCTCGCTGCGGGTAATGGCCAGGCCAGCGCTCCCCTTACCAAGCACTTCCACCGCGTCCTGGCCTGCGATGCCAGCGCCGAACAGCTCAAGGCAGGAGATGACTGGTCGGACGTGCAGCGTTTCGTCGCCGATGCGCATTACCTGCCATTGCGTGGCGGCCAGCTTGATCTGCTGGTAGTCGCACAGGCGCTGCACTGGTTCGCCACACCCGCATTTTTTACCCAGGCGCGGCTCGCGCTAAAGCCGAACGGCCTATTCTGCGCATGGTGCTATAGCCTGCTGGAGGTGTCGGCAGAGGTGAATGCGGTCATCCACAGGCTCTACCGCGAAACCCTTGCCGGCTACTGGCCGGCCGGTCGCAGCAGCGTCGATGCCGGCTACAGCGATATCCAGCCTCCCTTCCCACTTATCGAATCGCCGCCGTTCGCTCTCGAGGCGCACTGGAGTCTCGCCGAACTGATTGGCTACCTGCGAACCTGGTCAGCCGTCAAACAATGGCAACAGCAGCACGGCCGCGACCCGGTTGCTCTGATCGAACCCCAGCTGTCGTCGGCATGGGGGCCGGCTGATCAGCGGCGGCTCATCCGCTGGCCGCTACACCTTTTGACAGGCTTCCCCAACCGCTAACACCGCAAGGACGCCGCCATGCACGACGAACTGCTTTCGCTCCGCAACCTCGGAAAGACCTCGGTGCAATGGCTGCATGCATCGGGCATCCATACCGCTGCGGACCTCCGGCGATTAGGCGCGGTGAGCTCTTATCGCGCAGTGAAGGCGCGCGGATTCGGCGCCTCGAAGGTGTTGCTTTATGCCATTGAGGGAGCGTTGAGAGACGTCCCATGGCAGCAGCTGCCGATCCCGCTGAAGGAAGAGCTCAATCGGAATCTGGGTGCCGATCGCGACAACTAGAGCTGGCTCACATCCTCCGCTTGGCGAGATTTACTCGATCACGTCACAAGCCCTATTGTGCGCCGACGTGACCCTGCCAATCGTCTGCCCGTTCGTTCAAGGATTACCGACATGTATTTACTCGGGGAGCAACCGGCGTACGCCGATCGCCTGATCAACCGCCTTCAATCAATCCCCTCGCAGCTGCTGGAAGGTTTGCAGCCCTCGGGCCCCAACCTTGAACTCAAGCACACCGACGACCTTTGCGCCGAGCTGCCGGCACAGCAACTTTTCATCATCGAAACGGGCTTGCTACACGCGCTGATCGACGGCAAGGCGCTGTTCTATCTCCAAGAAGGCGACCTGGTCGGACTGCGCCAGTCCGGCGACCTGCCGGAATGCCGCTACTGCAGCGACGAGCCGATCAGCCTGATCCCCTATTCGCGCAACGACGTGTTTCAGCATATCCATGCCGACGCGCACCGCCAGGAGCTGTTCACCCAGTACCTGATCGGCCATACCGCGCTACTCGGCGACGCCCTTGCACGGCTCAAGCAGCCGGAAATTCGCCCATCCACCGGCTTCAAGCATTTCGCCGTCGGAGAAGAACTGATTCGCCAGGGCGACGAGGCGGACAACGTATTCATCATCATCGAAGGTCACGCGGATGCGCTCGTCGATGGGCAGAAAGTGGGTGACGTACAGAAGGATGAGATTTTCGGCGCAATGGCGGTGTTTACCCGCGAGCGGCGCAGCGCAACGGTGGTGGCCAGCGAGCCCTGCACCGTCATGGTCATTCCCAAGGAGCAGTTTCTTGGCCTGACGCAAAGCAACCCGCGCATTGCCCACAGCCTCATCGAAAGCATGGCGCGACGCATCGACCTGCTGAACAAGGAAGTCACCCACCTGCGCGTCAACGTCGCTGTCTGAAACGGGTAGCAAGCCGCGTAAATATTTTTATGAAAGCCTGTTGACGCAGAAATGAGAATTGTTATTATTATCGCAACTGATCGCGAGGTCAGCCGATAGCTGAAGGCTCAGGCAGTCGATCCTTCAGGTTATCTCCTCATCAGGCTAATCACGGTTTTGACCCGGCTCTGCCGGGTCTTTTTTTGCCTGCTGAAAAATGCGAGCCGTCTCAGTTGCCGGAGTGGCGCAGCTGTTCACAGTGATCCTGCTCTGGTTGCGCCGGCGTATACCAGACGTAATCCGCTTGCGTGGCGGACACCTTCTCCCCCACCTCGGCAAGCATCAGCACACCTACCCGCTCGCCTGACAGATCCGCGATATGCAGCGGCACGCCCAGATCACGCCGCACATGGAACGCGCCGGCTAGCAGCATCGCGGGCTTCGGCGCTGCGACCATCTGTTCGGCCATGCGCCGATCACGCTGCTGCTGCACCGCCAGCATCGCTGGCAGCTGGGAAGCGGGCAGCATCCCGCAATGAGAAACCTCGATTTGCGCCAGCAGGGCATCTCGCACCGCACCGGTGGCCGACGCGCGCCCATGCAATGACGGAGCGGAGCGATAGATCGACATGATTTCGTCGCGTCCCAGATTGGCATGCAGCAACGGATACGGTTGCGTTAGCGCATGGCGGACCAGCGGCCCGTAGAGGTTCCAGTCCCACCCCTTCTGCCAGTCGAGCGCTTTCGGCAAATCGGCACCGGCGCGACCATTCGCCAAATCCCGGCGCGCCGCATCGACTCGCGTCTGCTGCTCTGGCTCAAGCATCTCCAGCAACAGGCCACCTTGCGGCCGCCTCTGCGCCAGCGCTTGCAACAGCCACAGCTGCAATGCGTGATGGTCCGGATTGTCGTGGCGCTCGCCGACCAGTAGGCCATCGTAAGCCTGCAGTTTCGTCACGAGCTGGGCGGGAGTGATCACTGCATCGTGCTGCAGCTCGACGATCAGGCCGAGATCGCGATGCTCACGCCCCTCGGGGCTTTGCCACTCGGGTAGCGGCGGTAACGTTTGGCAACCGGCCAGTAATCCCAGAATCAGTAAAAGCACGATGCGCACGACGAACCTCCTCAGCGGGCAATGATTAGCGGATGACCACGCTCGGGATGGCGCTGCACCAGCACGTCCAGACCGAAGACCGCTTGCAGTGGCTCTGCCCGCAGCACCTCGTCGACCGAGCCCTCGGCATGCGGGCAGCCGTTCTTGAGCAGCAGCAGACGGTCACAGTAGCGGGCCGCCAGATTCAGATCATGCAGGATGACCAGCGCAGCGCCGCCCTGTGCAGCAAAGCTTCTGACTGCCTGAAGAATGCTGTGCTGATGCGCCGGGTCGAGCATCGAAGTGGGCTCATCGAGCAGCAGCACCCGCCCCACTCCGCCCGGCCAGAGTTGCGCCAGCACCCGGGCGAGATGTACACGCTGGCGTTCGCCACCCGAGAGTTTGAGGTAGCTGCGCGCGGCAAGATGCTGTGCGTCTGCGGCGGCAAGCGCAGCGGCGACGATGGCGGCGTCGGCCTGGCGCCCGGTGCGATGAGGCAGGCGCCCCATGGCGACCACATCCGCGACGCGGAAAGCGAAGCTTAGCGTCGAGCTCTGTGGCAGCACCGCCAGACAGCGCGCTCGATCCACGCCCGACCAGTCCCCGAGCGCGCGCCCTTGCAGCGACACATCTCCCGCAGATGGCGTCAGCTCACCCGATAACGCCGCCAGCAACGTGCTCTTGCCGGCGCCATTGGGCCCGAGCACACCAAACACCTGTCCTGGCCGCAGCTTGAGCGATACGCCCTGCAGCGCCGTTATCGCGCCACGCCGCACTGTAAGATCGCTGCCCACCAGCATCAGGCGCGCTCACGCAGCAGGAGATAGAGGAAGAACGGCGCCCCGAGCAATGCAGTGACAATACCGATAGGCAGCTCGGCGGGCGCAATCACCAGCCGCGCGGCAACATCGGCCAGCAGCAGCAGGCTCGCGCCAGCAAGGGCCGATGCGGGCAACAACAGCCGATGATCGGGCCCGACCAACAGGCGCATCAGATGCGGCACCACCAAACCGATAAAGCCGATCAGACCGGCCGCCGCAACCGCCGCACCGACGCCCAGGGCTGTGCAGACCACCAGTTCGCGCTTGACCCGCTCGACATCGAAGCCCAGATGGCGCGCTTCCGACTCGCCCAGCAACAACGCATTCAAAGCTTTCGCCCGCCGTGGCAGCCACAGCGCCACCGCAATCGTTATCAGCAGTAGCGGCCAAAGCCGCGCGTAGCTGGCGCCGTTCAGACTGCCGAGATTCCAAAAGGTCAGCGAGCGCAACGTTCGATCGTCGGCCAGATAGGTGAACAATCCGACAACCGCACCGGCGAGCGCCGTAAGCGCGATGCCCGAAAGCAACATGGTGGCAACATGGGTCTGGCCGTCGCGCCGCCCCAGGCGATAGACCAGCAGCGTTACACCAAGCCCACCGGTGAAAGCGAATGCGGACAAGACGTAGGGCTCCCAGATCAGCGGCAATGCCGGGACGAATGTGGCGCCGACGATCGCAACCGCGGCGCCCAGGGCTGCACCACTGGATACCCCGACCAATCCTGGATCGGCCAGCGGATTACGAAACAGGCCCTGCATCGCCACCCCACAAAGCGCCAGCACCGCGCCGACAGCACAGCCAAGCAGCGTCCGCGGCAGACGAATCTGCGCGAGGACCAGCTCCGCCTGTTCCAGCCCGGCTTGCTCGATCGGCGCGCCGAGCAGCCGCAACGCAGCAGACAGGCTATCGCCGAGCGTCAGGCTCAGCGGCCCCAGTGCCAGCGACAGCCAGATGGCGGTCAGCAGCAACAGACCGAGCACGAAAAACAGAAAGCGCACGGGAACCAGACTACCCATCGGAGTGCTTCGCCAAGCGGTATGAGCGACGAAGGATAAGAGCGCGCCGCGGCAGCCGCCACCCCGATAGGCGTTATCGGGCCGCACGCAACACTTTGCTGCGATAATCGCCGCCTCTGGCGGAGGACATGATGATTCGATTGTGCGCGACATCCGAACTGCTCGAAGGGCAGAGCCGCGGCTTCACGGTTGGCGAACTGAAGGTGATCGCCGTTCGACGCGATGGCCTGCCGTACCTGTACGAGAATCGCTGCCCACACCGCGGCGTGCCCCTGGAATGGCAGCCCGACCAGTTCCTCGACGACAGCGGCAGCCTGCTGCAATGCGCAACCCATGGGGCGCTGTTTCTCATCGAATCCGGCGAGTGCGTGGCCGGCCCCTGCGCCGGCCAGGCGCTGCGCCAACTGGATGTAGTCGAGGACCAGAACAGCATCTGGTTGCAAACTGATCGGCAGAGCGACAGTTGAGCGCGGGCGCCGACGCCCGCGCTTGGTTATCATGCCGCCACAGCTTTACCGTGAGATCGCCATGCTTCGCCTGCTGAGTCTGCTGCTCCTGCTCTTTGCGCTTCCCGCCAACGCTGGCCTGTTCGACAGCAAACCGAGCGCAGCCCTTGGTGGCGCGCTGAATAACAGTGGCGACTTCCTGCCCGTGCGTGAGGCCTTCCGCCTGAGTCTGGTGGAAGCCGCCCCCGAACGAATCACGCTGCGCTTCGTCGCAGCGGAGGGCTACTACCTCTATCGACACCGCTTTGCTTTTAAGAGCAGCGAGGCGAACGTCACGCTCGGCGAGGCGCAACTGCCCGCAGGCGAGCCCAAGGTCGACGACTATTTTGGCGAAATCGAAGCCTATTACGGCATCCTCGATATCGAAATACCGGTCACCAACCCGGACAACCGCCCTTTCGTTCTGCAGGTGTCCTATCAGGGTTGCGCCGACAAGGGGCTGTGCTACCCGCCGGAAACCGAATCGCTGCCCATTGGTGACGGGGCAGCGTCGACGACGACTGCCGCCGGCGATCAGTCCAGCGAACGCGATCTTTCTTGGAAAGCCATTGCCCTCTTCTTCCTGGCCGGCCTGGGCCTGACCTTCACACCCTGTGTGCTGCCGATGCTGCCGATCCTCACTGGTGTCGTGCTGCGTGACCAACCAGGCGGCATGCGCAGCTTTCTGCTCTCGCTGGCCTATGTGTTGCCGATGGCGGGCGGCTTCGCCCTGCTCGGCGCGCTGATGGGGGTATTCGGAGCAGAGCTGAATCTGCAGGCCCGCCTGCAGTCACCCTGGGTGCTTGTGCCATTTGCGCTGTTCTTCGTTGCCTTTGCCCTCTCCATGTTCGGCCTTTTCGAGCTGCGCCTTCCCCAGACACTCAGCAGCCGACTCGACCGCCTCGCTGGCAATGCTCGAGGCGGCTCGTTCACCGGCGCCGCGCTTCTTGGCGCGGTGTCCAGTCTGCTGGTATCGCCCTGCGTCTCCGCCCCACTGGCCGGCGCACTGTTGTACATCAGCGCCAGCGGCGACGCGCTGGGCGGAGGCCTGAAGCTGTTCGCCCTGGGCCTGGGCATGGGTGCCCCGCTGGTACTGTTCGCCACGGGTGGCGGGGCCCTGCTACCCAAGAGCGGCCTCTGGATGATCAGCGTGCGCAACGTATTCGGTGTGCTTCTGTTAGCCGTCGCCGTCTGGATGCTCGAACGCGTACTGCCTGGCCCGCTGGCGCTAGCATTGTGGGGCCTGCTGGCCGCCGGCAGCGCAGTCTTTCTTGGCACGCTTGAGTTCACCAGCAAGACACCACGGCAAAAGCTCGCCCAACTAGCCGGCCTGGTATTGCTGGTCTATGCGCTGGCGGCCTGGGTCGGCGCATTGCAGGGTGGCTCGGACCCGCTCCGACCGCTACCGCATGCCATTGGCGGATCAACGCCAAGCAGCATGGCCGGCGAAGGCTGGCACACGATCTCTACGCCTGCAGAGCTCGACGCACAACTGGCCGCGGCCCGCGCTGCCGGCCAACCACTGATGCTGGACTGGTATGCCGACTGGTGCATCAGCTGCAAGGTGATCGAACGCGAGGTCTTCGCCAATCCGCAGGTAGCGCCGCGCCTGGCCGACTATCGTCTAATCCGCTTCGATATCACCGAAAGCAACGCAGCCCAGCGCAGCTTGCTGGACCGTTACAAGCTGTTCGGCCCGCCGGCCATCCTGTTCTTCGATCGCAGCGGTAACGAGATGGGCGATGTCCGCGTAGTCGGCGAAATAGACGCCTCCGGCTTCGCCGAGCGATTGGACCGTGCCGCTGGGTTGTTATAACCCGCAAAGGGAGGCTTTTCAGCCTCGCCCGCTGCACTTCCGATCATCGCACCCCACAAATCGAATGCGGCAATCTTCAGACATAATGCGGGCATTTCCTTCGATCGAGACATGACTGGACAGTCAGCCCTCGCTTGGGGCATAGTTTTTCACCTTCGCGACCCAGCCGCCATTGGCCGGCCAGCGCATCCAGAAAAACAAGGAACATCAATGGCCACGCTTCTGGTCCTGCACGGGCCGAATCTGAATCTGCTCGGTACCCGCGAGCCAGGCGTCTACGGCGCAGTGACGCTGGCGCAGATCAACCAGGATCTGGAGCAGCACGCCCGTGATCGCGGACACCATCTGCTGCATCTGCAATCCAACGCCGAGTACGAGCTGATCGAGCGCATCCATGCCGCCCGTAGCGAAGGCGTCGACTTCATTCTGATCAATCCCGCGGCATTCACGCATACCAGCGTCGCATTACGTGACGCATTGCTGGCCGTGAGCATCCCATTCATCGAAGTGCACCTGTCCAACGTGCACAAGCGTGAACCTTTCCGCCATCACTCCTACTTTTCCGATATCGCGGTGGGTGTGATCTGCGGCCTTGGCGCCAGCGGCTACCGGCTGGCCTTGGAGGCCGCCCTGGAACAACTCGCTGCTTCCTGAGGGACCCGCACGCACGGCGTCGTGTCTTGAAGAAGCGAGCAGCAATGCCCTTTGAACTTACCTCGGAGTCAATGCTTCATGGATATTCGCAAAGTCAAAAAGCTGATCGAACTGCTGGAAGAGTCCGGTATCGACGAACTGGAAATCCACGAGGGTGAAGAGTCGGTACGAATCAGCCGCCACAGCAAG
Source organism: Stutzerimonas decontaminans (assembly GCF_000661915.1). Lineage (NCBI taxonomy): Bacteria > Pseudomonadati > Pseudomonadota > Gammaproteobacteria > Pseudomonadales > Pseudomonadaceae > Stutzerimonas > Stutzerimonas decontaminans. The sequence continues at coordinate 3,567,198 of NZ_CP007509.1, forward strand.
CAGGTCGCGATGCAGCAGCCCATCTACGCCCAGGCTCCGGCTGCACCTGCTCCCGCTCCGGTAGCTGCCGCCGCCCCAGCTGGCGACGCCGCCCCTGCCGCGCCCAAGCTGAACGGCAACGTGGTCCGCTCGCCGATGGTCGGCACCTTCTACCGTGCATCCTCGCCGGAATCCAAGGCGTTCGTCGAAGTCGGTCAGAGCGTGAAGAAGGGCGACATCCTCTGCATCGTAGAAGCCATGAAGATGATGAACCACATCGAGGCCGAGATCAGCGGCACCATCGAATCCATCCTGGTGGAGAATGGTCAGCCGGTCGAATACGACCAGCCGCTGTTCACCATCGTTTGAACCGCGGAGAGCCAGCGATGTTGGAAAAAGTACTGATCGCCAACCGCGGCGAGATCGCCCTTCGAGTTCTGCGCGCTTGCAAGGAACTGGGCATCAAGACCGTGGCTGTGCACTCCACTGCCGACCGTGACCTGATGCACGTGTCGCTGGCCGACGAGTCCGTCTGCATCGGCCCGGCCGCCTCTGCCAAGTCCTACCTGAGCATCCCGGCGCTGATCGCCGCTGCCGAAGTCACCGGAGCCGACGGCATCCATCCCGGCTACGGTTTCCTCGCCGAGAACGCCGACTTCGCCGAACAGGTGGAGAAGTCCGGCTTTACCTTCATCGGCCCAACCGCCGACGTCATTCGCCTGATGGGTGACAAGGTGTCCGCCAAGGACGCGATGAAGCAGGCCGGCGTGCCGACCGTTCCGGGCTCTGACGGCCCGCTGCCGGAAGACGAGAAGGAAGCGCTGCGCATCGCCCGTGAAGTGGGCTACCCGGTGATCATCAAAGCCGCCGGCGGCGGCGGCGGTCGCGGCATGCGCGTCGTGCACAAGGAAGAGGACCTGATCGCTTCGGCCAAACTGACCCGCAACGAAGCAGGGGCAGCCTTCGGCAATCCGATGGTTTACCTCGAGAAATTCCTGACCAATCCACGCCACGTGGAAATCCAGGTACTGGCCGACGGCCAGGGTAACGCGATCCACCTGGGCGACCGCGACTGCTCGCTGCAGCGCCGTCACCAAAAGGTGATCGAGGAAGCCCCAGCCCCGCTGATCGACGAAGAGGCCCGCCGCAAGGTCCAGGCCCGCTGCGTCAAGGCGTGCATCGACATCGGCTACCGCGGCGCCGGCACGTTCGAGTTCCTTTATGAAGACGGCAACTTCTACTTCATCGAGATGAACACCCGCGTTCAGGTCGAGCATCCGGTTACCGAAATGGTCACCGGCATCGACATCGTCAAGGAGATGCTGCTGATCGGTGGCGGCCAGAAGCTGTCGATCAAGCAGGAAGATGTCGTCATCCGCGGCCATGCCGTCGAATGCCGCATCAACGCCGAAGACCCGCGTACCTTCATGCCCAGCCCAGGCAAGGTGAAGCACTTCCATGCGCCGGGCGGCAACGGCGTGCGCGTCGATTCGCACCTCTACGACGGTTACTCGGTTCCACCGCACTACGATTCGCTGATCGGCAAGTTGATCACCTTCGGGGCGAACCGCGACGAGGCCATGGGCCGCATGCGCAACGCACTGGACGAGCTGATCGTCGATGGCATCAAGACCAACGCCCCGCTGCACCGCGATCTGGTGCGCGACCCCGGCTTCTGCAGGGGCGGCGTAAACATCCATTATCTGGAGAAGAAACTGGGTATGGACAAGCACTGAGCCCCGCTCGGCGCTGTACTACAGAGGCTGCCTTCGGGCGGCCTCTGTCGTTTTTGAAAGCCGCGACCCGATACCCTACCCTGGCCGCGACTCGCACCCTCCAGTAAGCTTGCCGGCTTTACCGCGACCCCATTCGAGAGGCTTCCATGTCCTGGCTGCAGATCCGACTCGCCATCACCCCCGATCAGGCCGAAGCACTGGAGAACCAGCTGCTGGATCTGGGCGCGGTCTCCGTGACGTTCATGGACGCCGAAGATCAGCCGATCTTCGAACCGGATCTCAACACCACCCCGCTGTGGTCGCACACGCACCTGCTGGCACTGTTCGAAGCCGATACCGACCCGGACTCCCTGCTCGCGCACCTGCAGCTGTTGCGCGGTGGCGAATTGCCCGAGCACCAGGTCGAGGTGATCGAAGACCAGGATTGGGAGCGCAGCTGGATGGACAACTTCCAGCCGATGCGTTTCGGCCGCCGCCTGTGGATCGTGCCCAGCTGGCATTCGGCACCCGAGCCCGATGCAGTGAACCTGCTACTGGACCCCGGACTGGCCTTCGGCACCGGGACCCACCCCACCACGGCACTCTGTCTCGAATGGCTGGATGCTCAATCCCTGCATGGCCAATCGCTGTTGGATTTCGGTTGCGGCTCGGGAATCCTGGCGATTGCCGGTCTGCTGCTGGGTGCCGAACATGCCGTCGGCACCGATATCGACACCCAGGCACTGGACGCCTCGCGCGACAATGCCGAACGTAACGGGATCGCCGAGGAGCGCTTCGCGCTATATCTGCCCGAAGCACTGCCGGAGGAGCCAGCAGATGTAGTGGTCGCCAATATCCTGGCCGGGCCGCTCGTTTCGCTCGCGCCGCGCATCACCGCACTGGTCAAGCCCGGCGGCCGTCTGGCGCTGTCCGGCATCCTGGCCGAGCAGGCGGAGGAGGTACGCGCCGCTTATAGCGAGGCATTCGAACTCGACCCAACCGCAGACAAGGACGGCTGGGTGCGCATCAGCGGCATCCGTCGTGCATGATGAGCGGCTTGCGACTTCGCCCGCACACTCGCATAGCCGCCGCGCCGGCCTACTGCCGCTCGGCGACCGGCTTACGCTAGACTAGCCGGCACATTCGCGCGGAAACACGCATGACCAGCTTCATCACCCAGTGTCCCAACTGCAGCACCCGCTTCCGTATCAGCCGCAGCCAATTGCGCGCGGCCCACGGCGCAGTGCGCTGCGGCGCCTGCCTGGAAGTGTTCAACGCAGTCCACCATCTGCTACGCGACGAGCCGGACCCAGCGCAGCCACTGAGCGCCCCCCATGCCGCGTCTATCAAGGCGCAAGCGGTCGAGACCGCCAAGATCGTCGAACCGGCACCGACCGCCAAGACTGATGAAACCTTGTGGATTCATGACGACCTGGATCTCGACAGCCTTGATCTGGACGAAGAGCTGGCCAAGCTGGAGCAGCAGGAGCGCGAACTGGCGCGTGATCTGCTCCACCTTGAAACCGAAACCGCTGTCCCGGCACCCCGCACAGCGAAGACGGACGCAGCAGCCGAGCACGATGAAAGCTGGGCAGAGATCCTTCTGCATGCCGAACGCAGCACCGAGCAGCCATCGGATAAGCAAGGCGACGAGATCATCCACTTCACTCCGGTCACGCTGGACTCACCAAAGCCGCCAAGCCCCCTGGCAATTGACTCCAGGCAGAAGAATATCGGCAACGCGCAGCAAGCTCGCGTCGAGCGCGTCGAGCCGGAGCTGGCGGCTTCGCCTGAGCCAGAAAACCTGGAGGACGCCGCCTCCCCAACCGAACCGCGCCGCGAACCTGACCTGCGTGGCGAACCGCTGTTCGAACTCGACGACGAACCGTTACAACTGGACTGGCAGGAACGCAAGAAGCCCTGGGGACGTTGGCTGGGCTGGGGCGCACTGAACCTCCTCGCCGTGCTGGCCTTGGGGGCACAGTACGTCGCCTACAACTTCGAAGAACTTTCGCGCCAGCACCAGTACCGGATCTGGTTCGAGCGCGTCTGCCCGACATTAGGCTGTGAATTGCCTGCACTGGTCGACATAGACCAGATCAAGAGCAGCAATCTGGTGGTGCGAAGCCACCCCGAATTTACTGGCGCCCTGGTAGTGGACGCGATTCTCTACAACCGTGCGGCCTTCGCGCAGCCGTTCCCGCTGCTGGAAATCCGCTTCGCCGACCTGAACGGCAAACTGCTCGCCAGCCGCAGCTTCAAACCCAGTGAATACCTGTCCGGCGAGCTCGCAGGACGATCACAGATGCCGCCGCAGGTGCCTATCCACATCGCACTGGACATCCTTGACCCCGGCGCCAAGGCCGTTAACTACAGCCTGAGCTTCCATTCGCCCGAATAGCATCGGCGAACGCCCTGATGCGCCCTGACGGCGCTCCTATCCCCGGCTCCTGCCTTATCCAAACTCTCGGCGATAAGGCGACCGCTGTTCAGAATTTGTTCAAAACAGCCTTTAACCCGTCATGCGTAGCGGGTATTATGCCCACCCTTTTTTGCAGTCCCGATCGACCTAACAAGCAGGCCCCAAGCAGGGAATCTTCATGTCAGCGGTACGCATCGGCCCCTACACCTTGACCAATCCGTTGATCCTCGCGCCCATGGCCGGCGTGACCGATCAGCCGTTCCGCCAGCTGTGTCGCCGCTTCGGCGCGGCCCTGGTGGTCTCGGAAATGCTCACCAGCGATGTGCGCCTGTGGAACAGCCGCAAGTCGCGCCTGCGCATACCGCATGCCGACGAGCCCGAGCCGCGCTCCGTACAGATCGCCGGTGGCGATCCGCAGATGCTCGCTGATGCCGCACGGCGCAATGTGGAACTAGGGGCCCAGATCATCGACATCAACATGGGCTGCCCGGCGAAGAAGGTTTGCAACAAGGCCGCCGGCTCGGCATTGATGCGCGATGAGCGGCTGGTCGCGGAAATTCTCGCAGCCGTGGTCGCCGCCGTGGACGTGCCGGTGACGCTGAAGATCCGTACCGGCTGGGATAGGCAGAACAAGAACGGTCTGACCGTCGCGCATATCGCCGAGCAGTCGGGCATTGCGGCGCTTGCCGTTCACGGGCGAACCCGCGCCGACCTGTACACCGGCGAGGCCGAGTACGAGACCATCGCCGCCATCAAGCAGGCGGTGTCCATCCCGGTGTTCGCCAATGGCGATATCGACTCGCCACAAAAGGCTGCCCGGGTGCTGCGTGCAACCGGAGTGGACGGCCTGCTGATCGGACGTGCGGCGCAGGGTCGCCCGTGGATTTTTCGCGAAGTGGAGCATTATCTACGCACCGGCGAACTGCTCGCGGCGCCGACGCTGGATGAAGTTGAAAGCACCCTGCTGGAGCATGTGCAGGCGCTGCATGAATTCTATGGCGAGGTGATGGGAGTCCGTATCGCCCGCAAACACGTGGGTTGGTATCTCACAACACTGCCGGGCGCGCGGGACTTCCGTGCCCGTTTCAATCATCTGGAAGACAGGGATGCACAGGGCCTCAGCATCCGGCAATTCTTTGCCGAACAACGCTCAGGGCCTGGCTCGGTGGATGGAACAGAGGTGGCCGCATGACGCTGTTGAATGAAACATTGGTAAGTGGAACAACATCCGTGAGTGACAACGTGAACCTCAAGCAGCACCTGAACACGCCGAGCGAAGCGGGACAGACGCTACGAGGCAGCGTCGAGAAGGCGCTGCACAACTATTTCGCCCGACTCGAAGGTGCCGACGTCACGGACGTTTACAACCTCGTACTTTCCGAAGTGGAAGCGCCGCTGCTGGAAACCGTGATGAATTACGTCAAGGGCAACCAGACCAAGGCTTCCGAGCTGCTGGGCCTGAACCGCGGCACCCTGCGCAAGAAACTCAAACAGTACGACCTGCTCTGACGCGACTGCCGGCAGGTGCGGCTGTCCGCGCCTGCCGGCTTCGCGGCCTCAAGCCTGTAGCCTCTAGGAAACGTCAATGACCGACCAAACCACCCGCCTTCCCGTGCGCCGCGCGCTGATCAGCGTGTCCGACAAGACCGGCGTCGTCGATTTCGCCCGTGAACTCGAAGCCCTCGGCGTCGAGATCCTCTCCACCGGCGGTACCTTCAAGCTGCTGCGCGAGAACGGCATCGCTGCCGTCGAAGTCGCCGACTACACCGGCTTCCCGGAGATGATGGACGGCCGGGTGAAGACTCTGCACCCGAAGATCCACGGCGGCATCCTTGGTCGTCGTGACCTGGACGGCGCAGTGATGGCCGAGCATGGCATCGCGCCGATCGATCTGGTGGCGGTCAACCTCTATCCGTTCGCCGCCACCGTGGCCAAGCCCGGCTGCACCCTGCCGGACGCCATCGAGAACATCGACATCGGCGGCCCGACCATGGTCCGCAGCGCGGCGAAGAACCACAAGGACGTCGCCATCGTGGTCAATGCCGAGGACTACGCGGCAGTGGTCGACAACCTGAAGAACGGTGGGCTGACCTACGCCCAGCGCTTCGACCTGGCGCTGAAGGCGTTCGAACACACCGCCGGCTACGACGGCATGATCGCCAATTACCTCGGCGGCATCGACCAGAGTACCGAGCAGCTCAGCACCGACAATCGCAGCCTGTTCCCGCGCACCTACAACATGCAGTTCATCAAGGCGCAGGACATGCGCTACGGCGAGAACCCGCACCAGCAGGCCGCCTTCTACGTCGAGAAGCCGGACGAAGCCTGCGTCGCCACCGCCAGGCAACTGCAGGGCAAAGAGCTGTCGTTCAACAACGTGGCCGACACCGACGCCGCGCTGGAGTGCGTGAAGAGCTTCGTCAAGCCTGCCTGCGTGATCGTCAAGCATGCCAACCCCTGCGGCGTCGCCGTGGTACCGGAAGACGAAGGCGGCATCCGCAAGGCCTACGACCTGGCCTACGCCACCGACAGCGAGTCGGCGTTCGGCGGCATAATCGCCTTCAACCGCGAGCTGGACGGCGAGACCGCCAAGGCCATCGTCGAGCGCCAGTTCGTCGAAGTGATCATCGCGCCCAAGGTTTCTCAAGCTGCGCGCGACGTGGTGGCCAGCAAGGCCAATGTGCGTCTGCTCGAATGCGGCGAGTGGCCGGCCGAGCGCAGCCCGGGCTGGGACTACAAGCGCGTCAACGGCGGCCTGCTGATCCAGAGCCGCGACATCGGCATGATCACCGAAGCAGACCTGAAGATCGTCACCCAGCGCGCGCCGACCGAGCAGGAGATCCATGACCTGATCTTCGCCTGGAAAGTGGCCAAGTTCGTCAAGTCCAACGCCATCGTCTACGCCAAGAACCGCCAGACCGTCGGCGTTGGTGCCGGCCAGATGAGCCGCGTCAACTCCGCGCGCATCGCCGCGATCAAGGCCGAACATGCCGGCCTGCCGGTTCCGGGTGCGGTGATGGCCTCGGACGCGTTCTTCCCGTTCCGCGATGGCATCGACAACGCGGCCAAGGCCGGTATCACTGCGGTGATCCAGCCGGGTGGCTCGATGCGCGACGCCGAGGTGATCGCCTCGGCCAACGAGGCCGGCATTGCCATGGTGTTCACCGGCATGCGCCACTTTAGACACTAAGCGAGGAGCAGTGCGGGGCACCACCCCGCACTGTCAGGGAGAGGAATGGTCATGCGTAGGATTGGACTCGCTATCCTGGTGCTTGCAGCGCTATGGCTGAGCGGCTGTGCTCACCGTTCAACCTTCACCCAAGAAAAACGGCAAAGTGATTTTCAGCCAGCGGAGATCCAAGAGCTGTACATATATGCGTTTCTGGACGCGCGCCGGGAGTACATGGGCGAAGCGCTATTCCCGGTGCTCCAGAAAACATTGAGCGCCCGCCTGCAGGCACATGGCGTTAACGCTCACTGGCTCTGGTTCGAAGACTCTCCGGTCGGAGAGCATTTTTCCGCTTCGGAGCAAGGCAGCTCCGAGGGCTATGGAAAGATGATTCCGGTCCCTCTGGTGCTGATGCTCAACAAACAGCAGGAAGAGAAGACCAAGGCGAGCCATCGACTGGTGATATTTCCCAAGACGGTCGGCCTGACAGGCATCCATCAAGCCGAGCGCGAATACTACGCATCGCTGACCTGGACCTTGTCGCGTGTAACCGCCAGCGAAGCCCCCGTATTTAAAGGAAGCTCCATTTTTTACAGCCGACCCAGGCGTGCCACCGAAGACCTGCAACGCGACGTGGACTCGCTGGTCGACGACTTCATCAATGAGCTGTATGCGGACAAGTGACGCGGCTCGAACAACGGATAGCAGAGAATCTCCATGAACGTACTGATCATTGGCAGCGGCGGTCGCGAGCATGCCCTGGCCTGGAAGGTCGCGCAGGACCCACGCGTTGCCAAGGTTTTCGTCGCCCCGGGCAACGCCGGCACCGCCACTGAAGCCAAGTGCGAGAACGTCGCCATCGACGTGCTGGCCATCGAGCAACTGGCGGACTTTGCCGCGGCCAACGTGCAGTTAACCATCGTCGGCCCCGAGGCACCGCTGGTCAAAGGCGTGGTCGATCTGTTCCGCAGCCGCGGCCTGGACATCTTCGGCCCGACCGCCGCGGCCGCGCAGCTCGAAGGTTCTAAGGCGTTCACCAAGGACTTCCTGGCTCGCCACGCGATCCCGACCGCCGACTACCAGAACTTCACCGAAGTCGAACCGGCCCTGGCCTACCTGCGTGAGAAAGGTGCGCCGATCGTTATCAAGGCCGACGGTCTGGCGGCGGGCAAAGGCGTGATCGTTGCCATGACCCTGGAAGAAGCAGAGGAAGCCGTACGCGACATGCTCTCCGGCAACGCCTTTGGCGACGCTGGCGCACGCGTAGTGATCGAGGAATTTCTCGACGGCGAGGAAGCCAGTTTTATCGTCATGGTCGACGGCGAGCACGTCCTGCCGATGGCCACCAGCCAGGATCACAAGCGCGTCGGCGACGGCGACAGCGGCCCGAACACCGGTGGCATGGGCGCCTACTCCCCCGCACCGGTCGTCACCGCCGAAGTGCATAAGCGCGTGATGGACGAGGTGATCTACCCGACCGTGCGCGGCATGGCTGCCGAAGGCAACGTCTACACCGGCTTCCTCTATGCCGGACTGATGATCGACCAGAACGGCGCGCCGAAAGTCATCGAGTTCAACTGCCGCTTCGGCGATCCGGAAACCCAGCCGATCATGGTGCGCCTGGAATCCTCGCTGGTCCTGCTGATCGAGGCCGCACTGGCCAAGGCACTGAACAAGGTAGAGGCCACCTGGGATCCGCGCCCGACCGTGGGCGTGGTACTGGCAGCTGGCGGCTACCCGGGCGACTACGCCAAGGGCGACGTGATAGAAGGCCTGGACGACGCAGCCGTGCTGGATGGCAAGGTGTTCCATGCCGGCACCGCGCTGAACGCCCAAGGCCAAGTGGTCACTGCCGGCGGCCGCGTACTGTGCGCGACCGCCATCGGCCGTAGCGTGTCCGAGGCGCAGCAGCAGGCCTACCGTCTGGCGGAAAAAATCCGCTGGAACGGCTGTTTCTATCGCAAGGACATCGGCTATCGCGCCATCGCCCGGGAGCGCGGTGAGGGTTAAGCCCAGCCTGTCATCAGGAATGCGTGCGGCGCCAGGTTTTATCGCCGCCGCACGCATTACAGGCCGGTGGCGGCATGGCTATAATCCGCCGTCACACACATGAACGGACTTCTCTAGTGGGTCGGCTCCGGATTGCCATCGCTGTCATCTTCGGCCTGCTGCTGATCAACCTGATCCCGCTGTCGGTCCAGGCTGCCATTGCCCAGTCGTCGCCCTCCCCTGCCCTGACTGCCGAAGCTGATTCAGTACCGCAGAACTGGCGAATCCTCATCGACCAGTCCGGCGCGCTCACTCTCGACGAAGTGCTGTCTCAGCGAGCGCTGTTCCAGCGACTCGAGAAGCTCTCTTACAGCGCCCCGGCCAGTAATCGCGCCGTCTGGCTACAGGTCAGTCTTCCCTCCTTGACCAAGCCCAAGTGGCTCTGGCTGTTCGCGCCCCGTGTGCAGTATCTGGATTTTTACCTGCTACGTGACGGGCAGCTGGAACAACACACCGCCACCGGCGAACTGCGCCCGCTCAGCGCCAGACCACTGCCCAATCGAGCCTACCTGTTCAGCCTGCCGAATGACGGGCAGCCACGGGAAGCCTACATCCGCATGCAATCCAGCCACCCGGTGATGACCTGGTTCAAGACCATCGACGACAGCGGGCTGGTCAGTCAGACCAAACCGGCCTATCTGTTTGGCGCCCTGTTCGGCGCGCTGGCCTTGTTGATGGTGTACAACCTGCTGCGCTTCGCCTACACGCTCAGTTCCACGCATATCTGGCTGAGCCTGCTGCATGGTGCGCTGCTGGTCTGCGCCATAGCCAATCTCGGGGTGTTGGCGGTCTGGCTGCCGGGACTCACCTACAGTCAACCGCTGATCGCTGATCTGGCTGCGCTGATGGCCAGTACGACACTGCTCGGCTACACGCTGGGCTTCTTTCATCACCGTGGCCGTACCTGGATCACTTGGCTGCTGGGCATTGAGCTGAATCTGCTCCTAGCCCTGGCCGGCAGCATCCTGCTCAGCCAATGGCCCTGGTACAGCTGGCTGATCTATTCGATGAGCCTGGTCGCTTCGTTCAGCACGCTGTTCGTTGCGCTCTACCATTGGCGCCAGGGATACCAGCCGGCACGGCTGGTTGTCGCCGGGCTGACGCTGTTCAACAGTGGCATGGTGTTTTTCATGCCGATGCTGCTCGGCTTCGACCAGCTCGATCCTGGCTGGCTGACCGGTGGGCTGTTCAGTCTGGCGACCCTTGGCGGCCTGCTGCTCAGCTTCGCACTGCTCGAGCGGCAACGTCAGCTGCAGACCGACAGCCGCACCCAGTACACCGCCGAAGCAGTTACCAGCGCCGAACTGAAAACCAAGGCTGACTTTCTGTCGAAGATCAGCCACGAACTTCGCACCCCGATGAATGGCGTACTGGGCATGAGCGAGCTGCTGTTGGGGACTTCGCTTTCAGCGAAACAGCGCGACTACGTGCAAACGATCCACAGCTCCGGCAATGAGCTGCTCAATTTAATCAACGAGATTCTCGATATTTCCAAGCTGGAGTCTGGCCAGATTGAGCTTGATGACGTGCAGTTCGACTTCAACGCGTTGATTGAGGATTGCCTGAGCATCTTCCGCGCCAAGGCGGAACAGCAAAAGGTCGAGCTGATCAGTTTCATCCAGCCGCAGCTGCCGCAAGTGGTAGCCGGCGATCCAACGCGCTTGCGCCAGACCTTGCTGAACCTGCTGGAAAATGCCTTCAAGCAGACTGACGAAGGCGAAGTGTTGCTGATCGCAGCGGTAGATGGCCCGCAGGACAAGCCCCGACTGCGCATTACCGTGCAAGACAGCGGGCGGCCGCTCGAGTCATACGAGCGCGATGCGCTGCTCAACGCAGCGGTGGACAGCCACGACTTTCTAGCCGCCACGCGTCATGGCGGGCGCCTCGGGCTGATCATTGCCCGCCAACTGGTACAGCTGATGGATGGCGATTTTGGCATCCAGACCGGCACGACTCAGGGCAACACGCTATGGATCAGCCTGCCGCTGGCCAGCGAAGGTCTGGCGCAGAACAATGCCGACCTCGACGGACCATTACAGGGCACACGTCTGCTGATCGTCGATGACAATGACACCTGCCGCAAGGTACTGGTCCAGCAGTGCAGCGCCTGGGGCCTGGAAGTCAGTGCCGTCGCATCCGGCAAGGAGGCGCTAGCCCTGCTACGCACCAAAGCCCATCTTCGGGAATACTTCGACGTGGTGCTGCTCGATCAGGACATGCCGGGTATGACGGGCATGCAGCTGGCGAGCAAGATCAAGGAAGACTCCAGCCTCAACCATGACATTCTACTGATCATGCTCACCGGCATGGGCAGCGCCCCGAGCAAGATCATCGCACGCAATGCTGGCATCAAGCGCATTCTGGCCAAGCCGGTCGCCGGCTATACGCTGAAGACCACTCTCGCCGATGAACTGGCGCAGCGCCAGCAGGGCAGCCAGCTACGCCAGACGGCGGCCGCTCAGCCGCTGACTCCGCTGGAGGTTCCCAGCGACTTCCGCATCTTAGTCGCCGAAGACAACAGCATCTCGACCAAGGTCATCCGCGGCATGCTGAACAAGCTCAACCTGCAGCCGGATACCGCCTGCAACGGCGAGGAGGCGCTGGAGGCGATCAAGACCCAGCCGTATGACCTGGTCCTGATGGATTGTGAAATGCCCGTGCTCGACGGCTTTCAGGCGACCCATCAGCTGCGCGAATGGGAAGCACGCAACGGACGCCCGCGCACGCCGGTGGTTGCCCTGACAGCACATATCCTCAGCGAACACCGCGAGCGCGCGCGCGAGGCCGGCATGGATGGTCACATGGCCAAGCCGGTGGAACTCTCGCACCTGCGCGAGCTGATCGATCACTGGGTTCGGGTCAAACAGGCCGAAAGCGTCGATTGAGCGCCCCGCTCCCTCAGCCAGCCAGCCGCTTCACATCGCTAATCAACAGTCCGCTTTGCGGTTTTGCCGGCATGCGCGTCAGATCGATGCGCAGATCCTGCGCTGGCACCGCGTACTCCATCTCCCGAGTCAGGGTGCGCAGCGCAACCTTCAGCAGTTCAATCGCCAGCCGTTCGCCTGGACAGCGATGACCCTCGGCCGGATCACCGCCGCCCTGGGTCACGAAGCTGAAGGCGTTGTCCTGCCAATCCACGAATCGTTCGGGCTGAAAGGCATCGGGCTCGCTCCAGCGGCTCGCCTCTCTGTTGGTCCCCCACAGATCGAGCATCACGCGCGTGCCCGCCGGGAAGTGGTAACCCTGCCACTCGAATCCTTCGCGCACCCGTGCGGCGGTAAACGGGAAGAATGCATGCAGGCGCCTTACTTCCTGCGCGAAGGGCTCGAGCATGGCATCGTCACTGCGCAGCCGCTCGCGCCACTGCGGGTGTGCCAACAATTCCAGCGCCCCGTAGATGATGAAATAGGAGACCGCCACGGTCGGGCGCAGCAGGTTGAGCAACTCGACTGCCGCCACCCGACTGTCGAGGCGAGAGCCATCTAGGTTGCGATGATGAGCGACGACCATGAGCGCCGTCGTCGGCGCGGCTTGCAGCTCACCCGAACGCGCCTGTTTGATTAGCTGTTGCAACCAGATTTCCGCTTCGCGCCGAGCCTTGCGCGCCGCCCAGTGCCGCGCGCCGATGCCGCCCGCGCCGTCGATCATGGCCACCAGCTGGTCTCGCCGCTCGGGCAATTCCGCGGATGGCAGTGGCACACCAGCCCAACGGCAGACGCTGTCGGTGAAGATGGACTGGACCTCGCTCATCAACTCGATATCGCTGCGCGCCTGCCACTCATCGATGGCGCGACACCAGCCTTGCTCGGTCAAGCGCACGACCTCATCAACGGCAGCGGAGTCCAGCAGCTGCATGAACATGCGCTTGCGCTGCCGATGCGCCTCGCCGTCCAGCCCCTGAACGCCACCCTCGCCGATCAATGTCTTTTTCAACATTCGCGGCATCGCCTTGTCCCGCTGCAGGTAGCGCTCGTCATAGAACAGCCGCGCTGCCTCTTGGCCACTCAGGCAGATGGTGTTCTGCATTAACAGTCGCGTCTGGAACAGGTTGCTATGCAAGCGCTGACAGCGGTCGCGGATGAATGGATAGCCTTCGCCAAGCAGTGCCAGGGAGCTTTCCAGATGCTCGTCACGGGGGATGTCGGTCATTGGCATACTCCTGTCAGCTAGGTCTGCAATCGACAGCGCATAGCTGGGAGCGTTGCCGAGGAACGCCCCGAGAGCCGGAAAACTGAACAAATACGGCCGGTTGCTGCCGATTATCTGGACGAGTCGCAACAGGTGGAGACTATCGACCTGACGACGACTCAGGGACGACCGGTGCGCGCTGACAGCGAGCGTGGCCGCCCCGCAGACTCCAAGGAGCCACGCAATGATGAAGAGGAGCGATGTCGCCTGGACCCTGATCGGGGTCTCGGCCGTGCTGCTGTCCGGCTATCTGCTATACCACGAAGTTCGCAACATCTCGCTTGCCGAACTCACAGACAGTTTGCACGCGATTGGTGCCGGCGGCTGGCTGCTGGCTGCGATATCGACCCTCGGCGCCTACGTCGCGCTGGCCTGGTACGACCGCATCGCCATGGCACATCTGGGCAAGAAGATATCCTGGTGGTTCATCACCCTCTGCTCGTTCACCACCTACGCCTTGGCCCACAACATAGGTGCGTCGGTTTTTTCCGGAGCCCTGGTGCGCTACCGCGCCTACCGCAGCAAGGGACTTACGCCACAGGAAATCGGCATCCTCATCGTCTTCTGCTCATTGACGTTCACCCTGGGCACCCTGTTCGCCGGTGGCGTCGTTCTGATCCTCAAGCCACAGCTGCTGGAGCGCATAGCGCACGGCGCCGGCTGGGTTTCGATCGCCATTGGTACCGGCCTGCTTGTATTGATCGCGCTCTATGTTTTCGGTGCCTGGCGTCAGCTGCCTGCCTGGCGCCTGGGCAAATGGCACATCGAATATCCGCGACTACCGATCGTAGCCCGCCAGCTGCTGGCCGGACCACTGGAGCTGCTCTGCGCGGCGGCAATCATCTACTTCGCACTGCCTGCGGAGAACAACCCGGGTTACCTGACAATCCTCGGCGTATTTCTCGCTTCGTTCTCCCTGGCGCTGCTGTCCCACGCGCCTGGAGGGCTCGGCGTACTGGAACTGACTTTTCTCGCCGCGCTCCCCGAGCTGCCTAAGGTCGATGTGCTGGCGGCGCTTATCGTCTTTCGCGGGTTCTACTTGTTGCTGCCATTCGCCCTCGCCATGCTGATCGTTCTGGCGTTCGAGCATGGCCAGTGGCGCATGCGGCGGAGCGACTCGGAGTGCCGCTGAAGCAGCATCTATCGCACTGCATAAAGGCGCTGACTACGCAGACCGACGAAGATGGTCTGGCGAACAGGCGCCACACAGGCGATCATGCAGCCCTCTTTCGACTAACTCGATGTCATGACCGATACCACCCAGACCCACGCCGAACATAAACCGCGTCCACTGATCGACCTGGCCGTCAGTATCGTGCTCCCCTCGCTAATCCTGATGAAGCTCAGTGGTGAAGAACGCCTGGGTGCCGACGGCGCTCTGCTGCTCGCCCTCGCCTTCCCGCTGGGCTGGGGGCTATGGGAGCGGGTCAAGTACCGCAAGTTCAACTGGATCGCCCTGCTTGGTTTGATCAGCGTCTTGCTGACCGGCGGCATAGGCCTGCTGCAGCTGGATACCCAGTGGCTGGCAATCAAGGAAGCTGCCGTGCCGGGCATCATCGGCATCGCCGTGCTGGCGTCGACGCGCACCCGCTACCCGCTGATTCGCACCCTGCTGTACAACCCCAAGGTGCTCAACGTCGACAAGATTCACCAGCAACTCGAGCACAACGGTCAGGTCGAGCACTTCGAGACACGCCTGCTGCGTGCGACCTACCTGCTCAGCGGCACCTTCTTTTTTTCGTCATTCATGAATTACGTGCTGGCCAAATGGATCGTCAACAGCCCGGCCGGCAGTGAAGCATTCAACGCCGAACTGGGCCGCATGACACTGCTCAGCTACCCGATGATCGCAATCCCCAGCATGCTGATGATGATGGCGATCTTCTACTATCTCTGGCGCACCATCCACGGCCTGACTGGCTTGCGGCTGGAAGACATCATGGCGGGGGCACAGGAGCAAGGCGGCAGCAAGTGACCGCGCATGAAAAAGGGCTGCACGGCGCGCGCCGAACAGCCCTAAAGCAACCCTGTTCCGTCAGAACAGCAGCTTGAAGATCCCGATCACCACGATCAGGCCGATGATGAAGATGATTCCCGCGGTCCCGCCAATGAATTTCAGCATGCTGCTCTCTCCCGTTTTTCCAAGTCTGTAATTTTGTGACAGCCCCGGCCCGAGGGCGTTCGTAAAATCCGACCTGCAAACGTCAAGATAGGCAACGAGCAACGGGCGAACGCCTCAGCCAGCGGCCAGCAGCATCCACAAGGGCAAGCTGACGGCTGCCGTCACGGTGGAGAGGAATACGGTCGAGCTGACCGCGCGGGTGTCATCGGAATGTTTCACGAAGGCCAGCACATTGACTCCGCTGGGGCAGGCGGCAAGCAGCACCAGCACATTGCGAGCATCCTGATTCAGCCCCGGCAGCAACCCGCTCAACCACCAGACCAGCGCAGGAAACAGCACCAGCTTGGTCAGTGTCAGCACCAGCACCGAGCCGCTTGGCCGCAACCGGTAACGCGACAGGCTGATACCCAGCACCATCAGCGCACAGGGCAGCGCCGCTTGCGCCAGCCATCCGGCCACCCGCCACAGCGGCTCGGGCAACGCCAGACCGGATAGATTCAGCAACGCCCCAAGCACCAGGCCGATGATCAGTGGATTCGCCAGATTCTTCAGCAAGGCGGGAACGCTAACCTTGTCGCCATCGCCCAGCGCGGCATAAAAGCTCTGCAAGGAGAACAGCACCAGGCTGTGGAAGACCAGGATGGCAAACACGTAGACCAGGCTTTCTGCGCCGAGCAGTGTCGTCACCAGCGGAATACCGACCAGCACATTATTCGAGTAGGCGGCCGTAAGACCCAACGGAGTCGCCCGTCCCGCCCGGTGATGAGCTACGAGGTTGACGAGGAGGAACACCAACAGAACAGGCAGGAAATACGCCAGCAGCAGCATCGGCGACATGCCGTCGTTCAGCTCGGCACGGGCAATGCCGGTAAACAACACGGCCGGCATGAACAGTTTGAAAGTGACACTGGCCAGCCCGGCGGCGCCTTCGTTGCTCAACCATTGCCGCCAGCCGAACAGATAGCCGAGCGTAATCAGACCGAAGATCGGCAGGATTGCCAACACCACCACCATGCTGCGCTTCCTCGCGAGAGCCGAACGTCAGGCCGCGACGAGGCGCGGGGGCGCAAGGATACACCGGTGACCGGGAAAATCGCACGGCGGCCGGGCGACCGCCTCACATCGCATCAGGCGCGAAAGCTTCTTTCGCGAGCCACGGAGCGCTGCTCCTGCTGTTGCAGGGTCGCAATGACATCGGCCAGGTCGTCCTGCCAGGCGTGGAGTTTCAGGCCGAAGGTCGACTCGAAGCGACTGCAATCGAGCACCGACCAGGCCGGGCGACGAGCAGGCGTCGGATATTGCGCAGTTGCGATCGGCGATACCGTCGGCTGCCGCCCAAGCAGCCCGGCTCCCTCGCCCTGGCGGAAAATCTCGACGGCAAAGTCATACCACGAGCAGGCCGGCGCGCCGCTGTAGTGGTACACGCCCCAGGTGAGTTCAGCACCCGCGGCATGCCGCCGGGCCAGCTCCAGAAGCACCGCAGCGATTGTGCCAGCCTGGGTCGGGCAGCCGATCTGATCGCTCACCACACCAAGCGCGTCGCGCTGCCGTGCGAGGCGCAGCATGGTCTTGACGAAATTGTGCCCGTGCACGCCGTATACCCAACTGGTCCGCAGGATCAGATGGGCTGGCAGGCACGCCAGGATCGCCTCCTCCCCGGCCAGCTTACTCGCGCCATAAACGCCAGTCGGACCGGTTTCATCGCTCTCTGTATACGGGTGATTGGCCTCACCCGAAAATACGTAATCGGTGGAAATGTGAAACAACGGAATCCCAGCATGGTCGGCCGCCTCGGCGAGGTTGCGCGCACCGTCCCGGTTTACCGCATAGGCCTGCTCGCTATGGGATTCAGCATTGTCCACGTGGGTATAGGCCGCCGCATTGATAATCAGCCCAGGACGTTGACGCATCGCGGCTGTGACCTGTTCCGGCTTGGCAATATCCAGCTGCGCCCGCGCCGGGGCCAGCACTTCCAAGCCGAAACCTGCCGCTCGCTCAACAAGCTCTCGCCCCACTTGGCCACCAGCACCGCAAACGAGGATTCGCATTCTTTGTCGCCTCATCGATGACGCCAGCGCCAGGCACGGACGTCGGAAATCAGTTCTGCCCACGACGCCACGCGCACAGTCGCGGTGCCGCCAAGATGCCATCGAAACCGGAAGGACCGCGTCGTTACGCCGTAGCAAACAGCGGAGCAGAGCCTTCCCGTACGTGATGGATGTGGTTTCCAGCCTCGTTGAGGCCAGACGAAAGGCACTTTGTTCCCCGACCGCGCACAAAAAATTTCTCGCGCCGCCTGGAGGCGCTCAGAGCAACACCGGCAGCCGACCTGCAATGCGCAGCTCGAAGGGCGACAGCTCCACGCCGTAAGCCAACACTTCTACGCCGGCCGTCACCGCCTCTCGCAGCGCGGCGGCATATACCGGGTCGATTTCCTCCGCAGGTCGAACCGCTTCGACGCCGCTGAGATTCACGCAGTACAGCTGCACGGCGCGCACCCCAGCACGCGCCAGCGCCGCCAGCTCACGCAGGTGCCTGGCACCGCGCGCGGTTACCGCATCGGGAAACGCGGCAACCGCCGTATCGACGAAGCCGAGGGTGACGCTCTTGACCTCGACGAAGGCAGCGGTCCCGGCGTAATCGAGACGAAAATCCACCCGGCTGTTCTCGACGCCATAGGCCACCTCACGCTTGAGCGCTGTAAATCCCGCCAGTTCGGCAATCTGCCCGTTCAGCAGCGCCTCCTCGACCAGCGGATTGGCGCGTGCCGTATTCACGCATGCCAACCGTCCCTGCGGCGTCTCGACCAGCTCCCAGGTGCCCGGCAGCTTGCGCCGCGGATCGTTGCTGCGCTGAAACCACACCCGCGCACCTTCCCCCATGCAGTTGAGCATCGACCCGGTATTGGGGCAGTGAATGCACAACGCCTCACCCTCGTCGGTGATGATATCGGCGAGAAAGCGCTTGTAACGCCTGACCAGTCGGCCCTGCTCCAGCGGTTGAGCGAAGCGCATCAGGATTGCCAGCTGCGCAGGCCGCGGGCGATGCGCTCGACAGCCTGTTCCAGCCGCGGCAGGTCCTGTGTGTAGGCAAAGCGCACATGATGACCGGCCTGGAAACGACCGAAGTCCAGGCCCGGGGTAATCGCGACGAACTCGGTTTCCAGCATGTGCTGACAGAACGCGTAGGCATCGCCACCGAATGCGCTGATGTCGGCATAGAGATAGAACGCACCCTGCGGCTCGACTGCGATGCCGAAGCCAAGCTCGCGCAGGGCTGGCAGCAGGAAATCACGCCGGCGGGCGAACTCGGCACGGCGCGCCTCGAGAATTTCCAGCGTCGCCGGCTCGAAGCAGGCCAGCGCCGCATGCTGAGCCATGCTCGGCGCGCTGATGTAGAGGTTCTGCGCAAGCTTTTCCAGCTCTGGAACCGCAGCCGGTGGCGCTACCAGCCAGCCAAGGCGCCAGCCGGTCATGCCGAAATACTTGGAGAAACTGTTCAGCACGAAGGCGTCATCGTCGACTTCCAGCACGCTGGCCGCATCAACGCCATAGGTCAGTCCGTGATAGATCTCATCAACCAGCAGATGGCCGCCACGCTCTTTCAGCGCCGCGGACAGCCTGGCCAGTTCGTCACGCTCCAGCAGCGTGCCTGTCGGATTGGCCGGCGACGCGACCAGCGCACCGACGCTGTCGCGATCCCAGTAGCGCTCGACCAGCTCCGGAGTCAGCTGATAACGAACCTCCGGGCCGACCGGCACCAGTTGCGCGGCCCCTTCGACCAGGCGCAGAAAATGCCGGTTGCAGGGGTAACCCGGATCGGCGAGCAGCCAGTGCTTGCCGGGGTCCACCAGCAGGCTGGCAGCCAGCAGCAACGCGCCGGAGCCGCCGGGCGTAATCAGGATGCGCTCGGGGTCAATGGATAATCCGTAGCGCTGCGCATAGAAACCGGCAATGGCTTCACGCAGCTGCGGCAGGCCGCGCGCCGGGGTATAGCGCGTGTGCCCGGCGGCCAGCGCGGCCTGCCCTGCAGCGACGATGGGCGCCGCGGTGGTGAAGTCCGGCTCGCCGATTTCCAAATGAATGACGTCGTGGCCTTGAACTTGCAACTGGTTGGCCCGCTCCAAAAGCGCCATGACGTGGAAAGGTTCGATTGCGCGGCTGCGCGCACTGTATGACGAGGTCATCTGACCTTCCTGTTGAGAACGAAACGTGAATTCTACCCAAGGTCCCGATACTGCTGCAGTTACTGTTGGATTCGGGAGTAGCGCGCCCCGATCCGATCTGGTAAGTTCGCCCGCTTGCAGCCGCAGGGCCGGCACGGGCCGGCAAGGGACAAATCATCCTGCGCAATGGACATAGCGAGAGGCGTTCATCCATGCCCATTACCAAAGAAACACCGTCGAACAAGCAACTGATTCGCGCCTTCGAGCCCTATAAGGAAAGCAAGGGCGAGGAATATATGAGCGACAAGATGCGCGCCCACTTCACCGGCATCCTGAACAAGTGGAAAAAGGAGCTGATGGAAGAGGTCGATCGCACCGTGCACCACATGCAGGACGAGGCTGCCAACTTCCCCGATCCGGCCGATCGCGCCAGCCAGGAAGAAGAGTTCAGCCTGGAACTGCGCGCCCGTGACCGCGAGCGCAAGCTGATCAAGAAGATCGACGAGACGCTGCAGCTGATCGAAGACAACGAATACGGCTGGTGCGATTCCTGCGGCGTCGAGATCGGCATCCGCCGCCTGGAAGCCCGCCCCACCGCTACGCTCTGCATCGACTGCAAGACGCTGGCGGAGATCAAGGAAAAGCAGATCGGTTCCTGATCCCGAACGGGGCGCTTCGGCGCCCCGCTTCATTTCCAGCCCCTGCAGCCTTCATCCGCCCCGCCATCCCTGATCGCGCCGGCTCTGCCATGCCCTCTGCCAACCCTGCCCATCCCGAACGCTATGTCGGCCGCTTTGCCCCGACGCCTAGCGGCTATCTGCATTTCGGCTCGCTGGTCGCAGCCCTTGCTTCCTATCTCGATGCCCGCGCGGTGGGCGGTCGCTGGCTGCTGCGCATGGAAGATATCGACCCGCCACGGGAGATGCCCGGCGCGCAAAAGGCTATCGTCGATACGCTGCTCAGCTACGGCTTCGAGTGGGACGGCGAAATGCTGTGCCAGAGCGAGCGGCATGCCGCGTATCGGGCTGCGATCGAGCGACTGCTGGATGAAGGGCTAGCCTATGCCTGCACTTGCTCGCGCAAGCAGCTCGAAGCCTACCCGGGGCCCTATCCCGGCTTTTGTCGCGAGGCCAGGAACAGTCTCGACGATGCCGCCATCCGCCTGCGCGTGCCTGATCGCGAATACGCCTTCGTCGACCGTGTGCAGGGCGAGTTCCGCCAGCATCTGGGCCGCGAGGTCGGCGATTTCGTCATCCGCCGTCGCGACGGCCTGATCGCCTACCAGCTCGCCGTGGTGCTGGACGATGCCTGGCAAGGTGTCACGGATGTGGTGCGCGGCGCCGATCTGCTCGATTCCACGCCTCGCCAGCTCTACCTGCAAGAAGTGCTGGGCCTGCCACAGCCACGCTATCTGCACCTGCCGCTGATCATCCAGCCGGACGGCCACAAGCTGGGCAAGAGCTACCGCTCGCCACCGCTGCAGCCCCAAGAGGCCAGCCCACTGCTGCTACGCGCACTGCGCGCGCTCGGCCAGCAACCGAAGGCAGAGCTGGACGATGCACTGCCGACCGAGATCCTCGCCTGGGCGACCAGCCATTGGGATGCCGATCGAATCCCGCGCACCCGGACACTGGCTGAAGCACAGCTGCGCTGAGCTACCGGCAACGACGAAGCGGGACGCACGACTGGTTTTGCCCGCCGCTGGTGGCTTGCTACGTGCCGCTGCTCTACCATCGCCTCACTTCCGACACGAGACCCGGCATGTATATCTACCGACTGGTGCTGCTCCTGGTGGTGGGGATCTATCTGTTCTCCCCCGCCATCATGGACTGGTGGATCGACCCCAACGGAGCTTGGTATCGGCCCTACCTGCTGTGGCTGATCCTGATCGTGGTGACCTTCATTCTCCAGAGCCAGCGCGATGCAGACGAGCTTTAGCCTGAGCCAGCTGATCCTGATCAGCGCCGCCTACCTGTTCATGCTGTTCGGTGTGGCCTGGGTCAGCGAACGCGGCCTGATTCCACGCTGGATCATTCGCCATCCTCTGACCTACACCCTGTCGCTGGGCGTCTATGCCAGCGCCTGGGCGTTCTACGGCACCGTTGGCCTGGCCTATCAGTACGGCTATGGCTTCCTTGCCACGTACCTGGGCGTCTGCGGCGCCTTTCTGCTGGCGCCGGTGCTGCTCTACCCGATCTTGCGGATCACCCGCACCTACCAGCTTTCGTCGCTCGCCGACCTGGTGGCATTCCGCTTCCGCAGCACCTGGAGCGGCGCCCTGACCACCATCGTCATGCTGATCGGCATGCTGCCGTTGCTGGCCCTGCAGATCCAGGCGGTGGCCGATGCCATTGGCATCCTCACCCTGGAACCCCTGCAGGAACGCGTGGCGCTGGGCTACTGCCTGATGATCATGCTGTTCACCATCCTCTTCGGCGCCCGCCATATCGCCACCCGAGAAAAACATGAAGGCCTGGTGTTTGCCATCGCCTTCGAATCAATCGTCAAGCTGGTGACCTTCGGTGCGATCGGCCTCTATGCCCTTTATGTGGTATTCGGCGGCCCGCATCAGCTGGAGATCTGGCTGCTGCAGAACCAGTCGGCGCTGCAGGCATTGCACACGCCGTTGCAGGAAGGCCCCTGGCGCACGCTGCTGCTAGTGTTCTTCGCCTCGGCCATCGTGATGCCGCACATGTACCACATGACCTTCACCGAAAACCTCAACCCCCGTGGCCTGGTCAGCGCCAGCTGGGGCTTGCCGCTCTATCTGCTGCTGATGAGCCTGGCCGTGCCGCTGATTCTCTGGGCCGGACTGAAGCTGGGGGTGAGCACCAACCCGGAGTACTTCACCCTCGGCCTGGGGATTGCCGCGCAGAACGAGACCCTGGCGCTGCTCGCCTTCGTTGGTGGCCTGTCAGCGTCCAGCGGGTTGATCATCGTCAGCACCCTGGCGCTGTCGGGCATGGCACTCAACCATCTGGTGCTGCCGCTGTATCAGCCATCCAGCGAAGGCAACATCTACCGCTGGCTGAAGTGGACGCGGCGCAGTCTGATCTTCGCCATCATCATGGCCGGCTACGGCTTCTATCTGCTGCTGGGCGCCGAGCAGGACCTGTCCAATCTCGGCATCGTCGCCTTCGTCGCCACCCTGCAGTTCCTTCCAGGCGTGCTTTCGGTGCTCTACTGGCCGACCGCCAACCGCCGCGGCTATATCGCCGGTCTGCTGGGAGGCATCGGCGTCTGGGTGGTGACCATGCTGTTGCCGCTGGTAGGCAACTTGGATGGCTTCTATATCCCGCTGTTCAACGTCGTCTACGTGCTCGACGACACCAGCTGGCACCTGGCGGCGATCGCCTCGCTGGCGGTCAACGTGCTGGCGTTTTCGTTGTTCTCGATCTTCAGCGAAACCAGTCCCGAGGAGCAGAGTGCTGCCGAAGCCTGTGCCGTAGAAAATGTTCGCCGCCCGCAACGGCGCGAGCTGATGGCCGCCTCGCCACAGGAGTTCGCCACCCAGCTGGCCAAGCCTCTCGGCGCCAAGACCGCCCAGCGCGAAGTGGAGCAGGCACTACGCGACCTGCAACTGCCCTTCGACGAACACCGCCCCTACGCGCTGCGTCGTCTGCGCGACCGTATCGAAGCCAACCTTTCCGGACTGATGGGCCCGAGCGTGGCCCAGGACATCGTCGAGAACTTCCTGCCCTATAAAAACGGCGCCGAGGGCTACATCACCGAGGACATCCATTTTATCGAGAGCCGCCTGGAGGAATATCACTCGCGCCTGACCGGCCTGGCCGCTGAGCTCGATGCGCTGCGCCGCTACCACCGCCAGACCCTGCAGGAGTTGCCCATGGGGGTCTGCTCGCTGGCCAAGGATCAGGAAATTCTCATGTGGAACCGGGCGCTCGAGGAGCTGACCGAAATTCCGGCGCTGCAAGTGGTCGGCTCCCGTCTCTCGACCATCGCCGAGCCCTGGCGCAGTCTGCTGAGCAACTTCATCGAACAGGCCGACGAACACCTGCACAAGCAGCGCCTGGCACACAATGGCCATCGGCGCTGCCTCAACCTGCACAAGGCCGCGATTGCCGAGCCGCTGGCGCCGGGCAACAGCGGTCTGGTGCTGCTGGTCGAAGACCTGACCGAAACCCAGCAACTCGAAGACCGCCTGGTGCACTCCGAGCGCCTGGCCAGTATCGGACGCCTGGCCGCTGGCGTGGCGCATGAGATCGGCAACCCGATCACTGGCATCGCCTGCCTGGCGCAGAATCTGCGGGACGAGCGCGAAGGCGACGGCGAGATCGTCGAGATCAGCGGCCAGATCATCGAGCAGACCAAGCGCGTGTCGCGCATCGTGCAATCGCTGATGAGCTTCGCCCATGCCGGCGAGCGCCAGCACCAGCTGTATCCGGTGAGCCTGGCGCAAGCCACGCAGGATGCCATCGGCCTGCTCTCGCTCAACCGCAACCGCACCGAGGTGCAGTACGTCAACATCTGCGATCCGACACACTTCGCCGAAGGCGATCCACAGCGCCTCGCCCAGGTGCTGATCAACCTGCTCTCCAATGCCCGCGACGCGTCGCCGCAAGGCGGCGTGATCCGCATCAGCAGCGAAGTTGCCGAGCAGACGGTGTACCTGACCGTCGAAGACGAGGGCAGCGGCATTCCCAAGGACATTCAGGACCGGCTATTCGAGCCATTCTTCACCACCAAGGACCCCGGCGAAGGCACCGGCCTGGGCCTCGCGCTGGTCTATTCGATCATTGAAGAGCATTATGGCCAGATCGATATCGACAGCCCGGCCGACCCGGAAACACAACGCGGCACCCGTTTTCGCATCACCCTGCCGCGGCATGTCGAAGCGTCCCATGCCGTAAGTTGAAGAGGCACCTGCCGTACCGGCGCTGCGCCGGTTCTGCCTCCAGACCGTCGAGAGAGTACTGATGTCACACATTCTGATCGTCGAAGACGAAACCATCATCCGCTCCGCGCTGCGACGCCTCCTCGAGCGCAACCAATACGAGGTCAGCGAAGCCGGTTCGGTGCAGGAAGCGCAGGAGCGCTACAGCATTCCGGGTTTCGACCTCATCGTCAGTGACCTGCGCTTGCCCGGCGCCCCCGGCACCGAGCTGATAAAGCTCGCCGAAGGCACACCAGTGCTGATCATGACCAGCTATGCCAGTCTGCGCTCGGCGGTGGACTCGATGAAGATGGGCGCGGTCGACTACATCGCCAAGCCGTTCGACCATGACGAGATGCTGCAGACCGTGGCACGCATTCTCAGTGACCATCAGCACAGCACCTCCACACAGGCACAACCTGCGCGCAGTGCGAGCACTGCAGCAGGCGACGCCGGCCGGGACGACATCGGCATCATCGGTCACTGCGCGCCCATGCAGGATCTGTTCGGAAAGATCCGCAAGGTCGCGCCGACCGACTCCAACGTCCTGATCCAGGGCGAATCGGGCACCGGCAAGGAACTGGTCGCCCGCGCGCTGCACAACCTCTCGCGGCGCGCCAAGGCGCCGATGATTTCGGTCAACTGCGCCGCCATCCCGGAAACGCTGATCGAATCCGAACTGTTCGGCCATGAGAAGGGGGCCTTCACTGGCGCCAGCGCTGGCCGCGCCGGCCTGGTTGAAGCCGCCGACGGCGGCACGCTGTTCCTCGACGAGATCGGCGAGCTGCCGCTCGAAGCCCAGGCACGCCTGCTTCGGGTCCTGCAGGAAGGCGAAATTCGCCGGGTTGGCTCGGTGCAATCGCAGAAGGTCGATGTGCGTCTCATCGCCGCCACTCACCGCGACCTGAAAACCCTGGCCAAGACCGGGCAGTTCCGTGAAGACCTCTACTACCGGCTGCACGTCATCGCACTCAAACTACCTCCGCTGCGCGAGCGCGGCAGTGACGTACTGGAGATCGCCAAGGCTTTCCTCGCACGCCAGGGCGAACGCATGAACAGCGACGACATGCATTTTTCCCGCGACGCAGAACAGGCTATTCGTCACTACTCTTGGCCCGGTAACGTGCGCGAGCTGGAAAACGCCATCGAGCGCGCGGCGATTCTCAGCGAAAGCCCGGAGATCGATGCCGAGCTGCTGGGCATCGATATCGAGCTCGATGAACTGGACGACGATTTCGACGAGCCCCTTGGCACCATTCGCGGAATTGCCACCGGCAATGAGCCGACCGAAGACCTCTCGCTAGAGGACTACTTCCAGCACTTCGTACTGGAACATCAGGACCACATGACGGAAACCGAGCTGGCGCGCAAGCTCGGCATCAGCCGCAAATGCCTATGGGAACGCCGCCAGCGCCTGGGCATCCCGCGGCGCAAGTCGAGTAGCACAGCTGGGTAATCTGTTACCGCCTTGCCATGACTCGTAACAAAAACCGGGAGCAACGGTAACGCTGCCCCGGTTTTTTCTTGCCCGCGCCGACCCACCAAATCCTCAAGCCACTGATATATAACGATTTTCAAAAACTGGCACGGCAACTGCTTTCTAAATGGCACAACAACAATAACAAGCAGATCCCACAATAAGAACAAGACGTAACGGCTCCAGCAAAATAACGACAAGAAGGCGGAGGCGCAGCTAACTGATTCTTTTGGAGAGGACATGCCACGGGGTTCGCCCCACGACCAGGCCGAGAACAATAAAAACTGCATCAAGCAGGGCCCGCACTGGTTGGATCGAAGATCAAGGCAATGTCAGCGACCAAAGAAATCCGTTTGCTATTAGCTCCTAGTACAGGAGCAATCTCGACGGCCATGGCCCAAGAGAGCAGGCGAACAACAAGAACAGCAACGCCTACTAATAACAATAAAAGCACGCGACATTATTCAGAGGGGAGCTTCGGCTCCCCTTTGTGCTATTCGGGATTTCCCATTTTCGTTCACCGCAGCCCGATGATCGTCGCTGCCGTGCTACCTCGCCCCCGCCAAGCACTGCCTGCGTGACGCGGCGCACGATGCTTTTTGACACCTCTCCGCGCATCGTTCAACATCGACCACTCTCGGTGCTAGAATCCGCGCAGGTTTCGCGGCCATTCGCGACACCGGCCCGTCTTCCGCCACACAGTTGCCCCTCATGCTGAAAAAGCTGTTCCAGTCTTTTCGTCTTCCTCTGCGCCGCATCCCGCATCCTCGCCGCACACCTGAAATTCTGTCCAGCCGGCAGCATTCCCTGCATCGCAACGAGATCAGTCGTTATGCGGTGAGCGTGGTCGAGCGCCTGCAACAGGCCGGTTACGAGGCTTATGTCGTGGGCGGCTGCGTGCGCGATCTGCTGTTGCAGCTGAATCCCAAGGACTACGACGTCGCCACCAGCGCAACGCCCGAGCAGGTTCGCGCCGAGTTCCGCAACGCGCGGGTGATCGGCCGCCGGTTCAAGCTGGTACACGTGCATTTCGGCCGCGAAATCATCGAAGTCGCTACCTTCCGCGCCAACCACCCGGACGAGGATGACGATGACGCCAGTCACCTGGCCTCGCGTAACGAGAGCGGACGCATCCTGCGTGACAACATTTATGGCAGCCTCGAGGACGACGCCCAGCGCCGCGATTTCACCATCAATGCGCTGTATTACGATCCGACCACCGAGCGCATCCTCGATCACACCCGCGGCGTGCACGACATCCGCAATCGCCTGATCCGCCTGATCGGCGATCCCGAGCAGCGCTACCAGGAAGATCCGGTACGCATGCTGCGTGCGGTGCGTTTCGCTGCCAAACTCGACTTCGAGATCGAGCGCCACAGTGCCGAGCCCATCGTTGACCTTGCCGATCTGCTCGACGGCATTCCCTCGGCGCGGCTGTTCGACGAGGTGCTCAAGCTGTTCCTCGGCGGCAAGGCCGAGCGCACCTTCGAACTGCTGCTCGAATATGACCTCTTCGCCCCGCTGTTTCCGGCCAGCGCCGCGGCGCTCGAACGCAACCCGGAATATGCCGGTACGCTGATCCGCAACGCTCTGGCCAATACCGATCTGCGCATCCAGCAGGGCAAACCGGTAACCCCCGCATTCCTCTTCGCCGCGCTGCTTTGGCCAGCCCTGCCCGCTCGCGTGCTGGAACTGCAGGATCGCGGCATGCCACCGATCCCGGCGATGCAGGAGGCTGCACACGACATCATCTGGGAGCAGTGCCAGCGCACTGCGATTCCCAAGCGTTTCACCATGCCCATGCGCGAGATCTGGGACATGCAGGAACGTCTGCCCCGCCGCCAGGGTCGCCGCGCAGATCAGCTGTTGGAGAACCCGCGCTTCCGTGCCGGCTACGACTTCCTCCTGCTGCGCGAAAGTGCCGGGGAGCAAACTGGAGGCCTGGGCGACTGGTGGACCGAGTACCAGGACGCCAGCGACAGCGAACGCCGCAACATGATCCGCGGCCTGAGCAACAAGGAAGAAGCCGGCGGAGCGAAGAAGCGTCGTCGCGGCGGGCGCCGCCGTCGGGCTCCGGGCGACAATGCCGGCACTCCGGCCGAGTAAGATGGAACGTGTCTATATCGGCCTGGGCAGCAACCTGGCCGAGCCGCAACAGCAACTACGCGGCGCCCTGCAAGCGCTGGCCGAGCTCCCGTATAGCCGCCTGGCCGCAGTCTCGTCGCTCTATGGCAGTGACCCGCTCGGGCCAGCTGACCAACCGCGTTACGTCAACGCTGTTGCTGCACTGGATACCAGCCTCGCACCGCTTGCCCTGCTCGACGCGCTACAGCGCATCGAACTGGCCCAGGGCCGCGAACGCAAAGCTGAACGGTGGGGGCCGCGCACCCTGGATCTGGACATCCTCCTGTTCGGCGAGCGGCTGATCGACGAGCCGCGTCTCACGGTTCCGCACTATCACATGCAGGCTCGGGCGTTCGTGCTCTATCCATTAGCCGAGATCGCCCCGGCAGAGCTGGTCCTGCCCGACGGCCGGACGCTCGTTGACCTGCTCGCAGCCTGCCCGTTCAGCGGCCTGGAGCGGCTCGGCGATGCGAGTGTCACCGCCGCGGTAACGAACGTAACGCGCGGGTAACACTCGCGATTGACTTACTCTGCTGCCGCCGGGACTATAAGCGCCCTCTGCCACCAGCGGCCGTAGCACCCTTTCGGTGCGCCGCCCGGCAATCCTGACCTCCGAGGCTCGAAGAGGACGGCATTCATGCCAGACGTAACCCTGACCACGCTGCAAGGGCTCAAGCAGAAGGGCGAGAAGATCGTCATGCTTACCTGCTATGACGCCACCTTCGCCAAGACCGCCTGCGATGCGGGCGTCGAGATGCTCCTGATCGGCGACTCACTCGGCATGGTCCTGCAAGGTCACGACAGCACCCTGCCGGTTACCGTTGCCGACATGGCCTACCACACCGCCAGCGTCAAACGCGGTAACCGTGGTGCAATGATCGTCGCCGACCTGCCGTTCATGGCCAACGCCACCACCGAGCAGACCCTGAACAATTCAGCCGTGCTTATGCAGGCTGGCGCGCACATGATCAAGCTGGAAGGCACCGCCTGGCTGGCCGAGTCGATCCGCCTGCTGGCCGAGCGTGGCATTCCAGTCTGCGCACACATGGGCCTGACGCCACAGGCGGTCAACCTCTTCGGCGGCTACAAGGTACAAGGCCGCGAAGAGGCCCAGGCACAGCAAATGCTGGAAGACGCCCAAGCGCTGGAAGCAGCCGGTGCGGCCATGCTGCTGCTCGAATGCGTGCCCAGCGAACTGGCTGCACGCATCACCCGCGCGGTGCAGATTCCTGTGATCGGTATCGGCGCCGGTAGCGACACCGACGGCCAGGTGCTGGTGTTGCACGATATGCTCGGGCTTTCGCTCAGTGGCCGCGTACCGAAGTTCGTCAAGAACTTCATGCGCGAGCACGGTGACATCCCCTCCGCCATCGCCGGCTATGTAAAAGCCGTCAAGGCCACCGAATTTCCCGCAGCCGAGCACGGTTTCTCCGCATGAACATCGTCAAGACCATCGCCGACCTGCGCGCTGCGGTCGCCCGCGCGCGCAGCGACGGCAAGCGCATCGGCTTCGTGCCGACCATGGGCAACCTGCATGCCGGCCATATCGCTCTGGTGAAGAAGGCTGGTCAGCGTGCCGACTTCGTGGTCGCCAGCATCTTCGTCAATCCGCTGCAGTTCGGCCCCAACGAGGACCTGGACAGCTATCCGCGCACCCTCGCGGCGGATCAGGACAAGCTGTTCGAAGCCGGCTGCCACTTACTCTTTGCACCCAGCGTGGAAGAGATGTACCCGCACGGCCAAGCCCAACAGACCATTGTCCGCGTCCCTGGCGTATCGGAAGGCCTGTGTGGCGGCAGTCGTCCCGGACACTTCGACGGTGTCTCCACCGTGGTGACCAAGCTGTTCAACATGGTGCTGCCGGATCTTGCCGTGTTCGGGCAAAAGGACTACCAGCAGCTGGCCGTGATCCGCACCATGGTTCGCGACCTGAACATGCCGGTGCAGATCCTTTCCGAGCCAATCGTTCGGGCCGAAGACGGCTTGGCACTGTCTTCACGCAACGGTTATCTGAGCGCAGACGAGCGCGCCACCGCCCCGGTGCTGTATCGCTCGCTGAAAGAGCTCGAAACGGCGATCAGGGGTGGCCGCCGTGATTATCCTGCACTGATCGCCGAAGGCCTGAACGCGCTGCAGGCTGCCGGCCTGCGACCGGACTATCTGGAGATTCGCAACGCCGTCGATCTGCAGCCTGCGAGCGACGCTTCCACCGAAGTAGTCATCCTCGCCGCCGCCTACCTGGGCAAGACACGGCTGATCGATAACCAGCTGGTAGACATCCGCACATCGGCCTGATCCCAGCCAATTGCCCGCAGCCTTGATCACGTTCGAGGCTTAAGGCACACTCTGCGCCGCTTGCGCACCCCGGAGGACCCCGCCATGCACGCCATCATGCTCAAGGCCAAACTGCACCGCGCCCAGGTAACTCACTCGGTGCTCGATTATGAAGGTTCCTGCGCCATCGACGGCGAGTGGCTGGACCTGGCCGGCATCCGTGAATACGAACAGATCCAGATCTACAATGTCGACAACGGTGAACGCTTCACTACCTACGCCATCCGCGGCGAGGAAGGCTCGAAGATCATCTCGGTCAACGGTGCCGCCGCCCACAAGGCCGGTGTTGGCCATCGTCTGATCATTTGCGCCTACGCTCACTACAGTGAGGCCGAACTGGCTAATTTCAAACCGCATGTGCTGTACATGGGTGCCGACGGCGAGCTGAGCCACACCAGCAACGCCATTCCGGTACAGGTTGCCTGAGTCAGCATTCAGGCGCTGTCGAATAGAAGCCCGAAGTGTTCCGCACTTCGGGCTTTTTCGTTTGAATATGACTGAGCAGTCGATAAGCGATCGGGTAAAAGCAAAGGCATGGGCGCAATAGAAGACAATGGCCCGGAACAGAGTGGGGGTTTCCCCTGTCTGAGCTGTCTCTGATGGCATAGGATGTGCCTTCACCGGCTCGGTCAAAGCCGGGTTCGGCCAGCATCCGCAGCATTCAGGACGAGTGCCGGCGCGCCCGCACGGTCATACACATCACTGAATCCTGTCGCGGCCATTGCGCGCCAGATGCGCACTACCGCAAGGATTCAGCGGCCTGTCAAAGCAAAGGAAGCCGCATCACCATGAGCTATTACCAGCATCCGCTCGATGTCACCGGCCTGCCGTCCTGGAAGGCCTTGGAAGAACACCGCCTGGCCATGCAGAACTTCAGCATGCGCGAAGCATTCAAGGCCGACCCGACGCGTTTCGATGACTTGTCGGTTTCCTGTAGCGGCCTGTTTCTCGACTACTCGAAGAACCTCATCACCCCCGAAACCCGCACCTTGCTGGTAAACCTGGCCCGCGAGGCCGGTGTCGAGCGGGCAGCCCACGCGATGTTCGAAGGCGAGCGGATCAACGCCTCCGAGAACCGTCCGGTGTTGCATACCGCACTGCGCCGCCCGATGGGCGAGTCGGTGATGGTCGACGGCAAGAACATCATGCGCGACGTGCACACGGCGCTGGCGCAGATGACCGATATCGTTACCCGCATTCACAACAACCTGTGGCGCGGCTTCAGCGACAAGACCATCACCGACGTGGTGAACATCGGCATCGGCGGCTCCTTTCTCGGCCCGCAACTGGTCTCCGAGGCGCTGTTGCCATTCACCCAGCATGGCGTGCGCACGCATTACCTGGCGAACATCGACGGCAGCGAATTTCGCGAAGTAACCGCCAAGCTGAACGTTGAAACCACCCTGTTCATCATCTCCAGCAAGACCTTCGGCACCCTCGAGACGCTGAAGAACGCCCAGGCGGCCCGCAACTGGTATCTGGGCAAGGGTGGCACCGAGGAAAAGCTCTACCGCCATTTCATCGCAGTCACCAGCAACAAGCAGGCGGCAATGGAATTCGGCATTCGCGAGAAGAACATCTTCCCGATGTGGGACTGGGTCGGCGGCCGCTACTCGCTGTGGTCGGCTATCGGCCTGCCCATTGCCCTTGCGATCGGCATGTCCAACTTCAAGGATCTGCTGTCTGGCGCCTACAGCATGGACCAGCATTTCCTCAGCGAGCCGTTCGAAAGCAACATGCCGGTGCTGCTGGCAATGCTGGGCATTTGGTACCACAACTTCTGGGGCGCGCAGAGCTACGCCTTCCTGCCCTACGACCATTACCTGCGCAACTTCGTCAAACACCTGCAGCAGATGGACATGGAGTCCAACGGCAAGAGTGTCCGCCAGGACGGCACGCCGGTTTCCTGCACCACCGGCCCGGTCATCTGGGGCGGCGTTGGTGCCAACGGCCAGCACGCCTACCATCAGTTGCTGCACCAGGGCACACCGCTGATTCCGGCGGATTTTATCGTTCCAGTGGTCAGCCACAACCCGGTCGCCGATCACCACGAATGGCTCTACGCCAACTGCCTGTCGCAAAGCCAGGCGCTGATGCGCGGCAAGACGCGCGAGGAAGCCGAGGCTGAACTGCGCGCCAAGGGCTTGAGCGAAGCCGAGGTGCAGCGTCTTGCGCCGCACAAGGTGATTCCGGGCAACCGGCCGAGCAATACCGTGGTGATGGAGACCATCAGCCCCGGTCGCCTCGGCGCGCTGATCGCGCTGTACGAGCACAAGGTGTTCGTCCAGGGCGTGATCTGGGGAATCAACTCCTTCGATCAATGGGGCGTGGAACTCGGCAAGGATCTGGGCAAGGCCGTCTACAACCAGATGACCCGCTTCGACGCTGCGCCGGCAGAAGATGCCTCCACTCAGGGCCTGATCGACTTCTTCCGCGGACGCCATCGCGGCTGATCACACCACCCGACCGGACAGCGCGCTGCTGTCCGGCCTCTCCACCTTCACCCTTATTACCCCAGCCACTTGGCGAGCCCCTGCGCCGCTTCAGGTAACATCGCCGCTTGCCAAGCCAACAGCGCTGTCGCCATGGAATTCATCCGCCGTCATATCGAAACCCGCGTACTCAGCCTTACCGGCCTGGCGATCGGCGGTGTGGATTATGAAAACCCACCCGGCGACCCCGGCCTGTTCGGGCCTGATTCAGTCTGTTGGCGCGTGCACGGCGATTTCACTTCGATGATGGTCGGCGGAATCTCTGCACTTCTATTGCAGGCGTTGCACCCGTTGGCGCTATCGGGGGTGTGGGATCACTCGAATTTCCGCGAGGACCTGC
This sequence comes from Stutzerimonas decontaminans, assembly GCF_000661915.1. Lineage (NCBI taxonomy): Bacteria > Pseudomonadati > Pseudomonadota > Gammaproteobacteria > Pseudomonadales > Pseudomonadaceae > Stutzerimonas > Stutzerimonas decontaminans. Next base: position 3,600,668 of record NZ_CP007509.1, read on the forward strand.
TCGGCCGGCTGCGGCGCACCGGGCAATTCATCTCCGCCACGACGTTCGGCAGCCACGCCGATGCCGACCGACTGATCGAGCGCGTCCAACGCATTCATGCCGGTGTCTCCGGCACCGCACCGGACGGCCGGCCCTATGCGGCGTCCGACCCCGACCTGCTGACCTGGGTGCATGTAGCCGAGGTCAGCAGCTTCCTCAAATCCCACTTGCGTTACCTCAACCCGACGCTTTCCGCTGCCGAGCAGGATCGCTATTACGCTGAAGTCGCGCTGATCGCCGAGCGCCTCGGCGCCCAGGATGTACCGCGCTCACGCGCGCAGATCGAGGCTTACCTGCAGAGCGTTCGCCCACAGCTGCAGAGTGACGCGCGTGCACTGGAAATCCTGCAGATACTGCGCACGGCTCCCGCACCCAGCCCGGCGCTCCGGCCGTTCGGAACGCTGATGCTGCATGCGGGCGTCGAGCTGATGCCTGAATGGGCCGCGGCGATGCTTGGCCTGACATTGAGCGAACGCCGACGTCAGCTGATCCGCGCCGGCGTACGCAGTACTGCACCGATATTGCGCTGGGCCGTACGCAGCGGCTCGGTGCACCGCGCGCGCCGACGCATGGGCCTGCCATCACGCTAGCGCGAGGCAACCAGCGCAGCGATTCTTGGTAGACTGCGTGCCCTCCTATTTCGAGTCGCCGCGCATGTCATCCCTCGTCCAGGCGCTGCGCGCCGCCTTCGATACCCGCCGTCCGCTGCTCGATGAATTGCAGCAGCAAGACACCGATTGCTACCGACTGTTCCATGGCAGCCAGGAAGGCGCGGCCGGTCTGACGGTCGATCGCTACGGCCCGCAGCTTATGGTGCAAAGCTTCCATCGATCACTCGACGCGCAGGCGCTGCAAAGCATCCATGACGAAGCCACCGACTTCCTCGGGCAACCGTTGCAGTTCATCTACAACGATCGCTCGCAGAGCAATTCACGGATCGACCGCAGCGACCAGGCGCATCAGCCCGAAGGGGAGGCACTGGAAGAACAGGTCGCCCATGAGTGGGGCCTGCGCTATCGCATACGCGGTCGCCACAGCGGACAGGACCCACTGCTGTTTCTAGACCTGCGCAATGCCCGCGGCTGGGTCAAGCAGCACAGCGCCGGAAAGTCGATGCTCAACCTGTTTTCCTACACCTGCGGCGTCGGCCTGTGCGCTGCCGCAGGCGGCGCGACGGACATCTGGAATGTCGACTTCGCCGAGCGCAACCTGGCAGTGGGCCGGGAGAATAGCGAACTGAACCCTTCCCTGCCGCCGATGCAGTTCGTGCATTCCGACTACTTCCCCGCCATCCGTCAGCTGGCTGGCCTGCCGGTCAGCGCCCGCCGCGGACGGGCCCTGCCGGACTACCCGCGCCTGGCACAACGTCAGTTCGACCTGGTACTGCTCGACCCGCCCGCCTGGGCACGCAGCGCCTTCGGCACGGTGGACCTGCTGCGCGATTATCAAAGCTTGCTCAAGCCGGCGTTGCTGGCCACCGCCGAAAACGGCGTGCTGATCTGTTGCAACAACCTAGCAAAGGTGTCGATGGACGACTGGCGAAACCAGGTCCTGCGCTGCGCCGAGAAAGCCGGCAGACCTGTACGCGAATGGCAGGTGCTGGCACCGGCTGCCGACTTCCCCTCCCGTGATGGGCTCGCACCATTGAAGACTCTAATTCTGCGGCTCTGAGCGCATTGCCCGCGTCGCTCGATTCGGGGAACCGCATGCCCGTGCCATACTCCAAGGCATCCATCCGCCAGGAATACTTCCGGTCATGCCCAATGGAATGAAGCGTGCGTTCACCGGCGTAGTGCTCGCGCTGATCTGCTACAGCCTGCTTGGCTTCCTGATCCTGCCGGGTATCGCCCAGCGCATCGCCAACCAGCAGCTGGCCGTCTATGCAACCGCACCGGCCAACCTGCAGCGCATCGAATTCAACCCGTTCACCCTTGAGCTTTCGCTGTTCGACCTGCACATCGGCGCGCAGGACGACCGCCAGCTGGCCTTCGAACGGCTCTACCTCGACCTGCAATGGGACAGCCTCTGGCAGCGGACCCTGCATCTGGCTGCAGTCGAGTTGTGGGCGCCGCATGTCGAGGCGCGCTTCGCCAAAGACGGCGCGCTCAATCTCAGCCAGCTGTTCGAGCTGCCTGAGGCGGAGCCAGCAACCCGCGAAGACGGCGAGGTCTTTCCGCTGCGGGTCGACCGGCTGCAGCTGATTCGCGGACATCTCGGCTTCGAGGATAAGCGGCCGAGCGAGCCCATTGTCCTGATCTACGACTCGCTGGACTTCGAGCTGCACAACCTGGCCACCCGCAGTGACGGCAGCGCCAATGCACGCCTCACTGCCAGCGGTCCGAGTGGCGGACGCATAGACTGGCAGGGCGACCTCAGCCTGCGGCCGCTGGCATCCCACGGTGAGCTACAAGTCAGCAAGCTGCAGCTCAAGGACTTCTGGCCCTATGTGCGCGACGCCGCACCGCTGATGCTCAAGGGTGGCAGCCTCGAACTCAGCACGAACTATCGCCTGGATCTCCATGACGGCTTCACGCTGACATTGGACGACGCCAGCGTGGGAATTGGGCAGCTGGCACTCGACAGCCCCGACGGGCGCAAGTTGGTTCGCCTGGAGCGGCTCGACCTGAGCGAAACCACACTGGATCTTGCCAAGCAGCAGGTCACCATCGGCAAGCTGCGCAGCCGCAACCTGGAGACCTGGGCCGCCCGTGAAGCCGACGGCGAGCTGGACTGGCAAAAACTATTCGCCTCGCCCCCGGATAAAGCAGGTGTCGCCCAGGCAGCCGCACAGGAAGAAACACAGCCGGACAGCGAACCCTGGCAGGTCCTGTTGCGCGACGCACAGCTACGCGACTACCGAGTGAATCTGGCCGACCGAGTCCCGGATGACGACGTTGAACTGGCACTCGGCCCGCTGAACCTGGACATCAGCAACTTCGACAGCCTCGGCAACAGTCCTTTCTCCCTGAAGCTGGACACCGGCGTCGGCAAGCAGGGCGCGGTCCAGGCTGACGGTCAGCTGCAGCTGAACCCCACAAGCGGCAAACTGGCGGTAACCACGCGGGACATTGATCTGCGCCTCGCCCAGGCCTACCTCAGCCCGCTGGTGCGTATCGAGCTGCGCAGCGGAATGCTGGCCAGCGAACTCGATATCGAGTTGCAGGGCACCGAGCCGTTAGCGTTCAGCGTGCGCGGCAGCATCGACGCGACGCAACTGCATACCCTCGACACGATCAACAACCGCGACCTCGTCAAATGGCAACGGCTGCAGCTCAGCGGTCTGGACTATCGCCACCCGAGCAGCTTGGCGATCGACAAGGTCGATCTGAGCCAGCCATATGCCCGTTTCATCATCAACCCGGACCTGAGCACCAACATCAACGACCTGCTGGTGCAACGCAGCGAACCGGCAAGCCCTGCGGAACAACAACAGGAAGAGGCGACCGACCCACTGGCCATTCGTATCGGCGGGATCAGCATTGCCAACGGCTCGGCGAACTTCGCCGATTTCAGCCTGCGGCCGCCCTTCGCTACTGCCATTCAGTCGCTCAACGGCGACATTGGCACGCTGGACAACCGGGCGCAGAAGGCTGCTTCGGTGGACATCGCCGGCAAAGTGGACCAGTACGCGCCGGTCAGTATCAAGGGCAGCCTGACACCGTTCGATCCATTGCAAAGTCTGGACATCGCCACCAGTTTCCGCCAGGTCGAGCTGACCACGCTGACGCCCTATTCCGGCAAATTCGCCGGTTACCGCATCCGCAAGGGCCGCCTCAACCTGGACCTGCACTACCGCATTAAGCAAGGCCGCCTGAACGCAGAGAACAAGGTGGTACTGGAGCAGCTGCAGCTTGGCGAGAAGGTCGACAGCCCTGACGCGGTAGATCTGCCCGTACGCCTGGCGGTTGCCTTGCTCAAGGACAGCAAGGGCACTATCTCTATCGAACTACCGGTACAGGGCGACCTGAACGACCCGCAGTTCAGCGTCATGCCGATCGTCTGGCAGACGCTGCGCAACCTCGTGGTGCGTGCGGCGCAGGCGCCCTTCAAGTTCATCGCGGGGCTGGCCGGTGGTGACGATACCGACCTCAGCCACATCGGTTTCGACCCGGCCAGCAGCGATCTGAATAGCGAAGCGCGCAAGGCTCTGGACACCCTGGCCACGGCGCTGAAAGAGCGTCCAGGCCTGCGCCTTGAGGTTGAGGGCATGAGTTCGGGCGCCATCGACGGCCCGCTGGTAGCCGAGCAGCGTTTGCAACAGGAGCTGCGCGAAACCCAGTACCGCATCCTGCAGCGTCGCGGGGACAAGGTCCCGGCGGAGCCAGGTCAGATCCAGATCGAGGCGGAAGATGAAGCGCCGTTACTCGAAGGTATCTACCGTAGTCGGCTTAGCCAGCAACCACCAAGCGAGTGGGCCGAGCTCGACCCCGAACAGCGCACCCAGCAGATGCGCCAGTCAGTGCTCGACTCCTGGGCTGACAATGCAGCGCTGCTACGTCGCCTCGCCCGTGAGCGCGCCGCCGCTATAAAGGGCTATCTGGTCGAGGCAGGCCTGGACTCCGAACGAGTCTATCTATTGGACACCGGCACCGCGGAGCAAGCGAGCGACGGAAAAGTAGCCACCGTATTGCACTTGGGGAGTGATTAATGACGGCGACAAGATATCTGGTCGGGGGCTTGTTATTGGTAGCCTTTACCAGCGCCCAGGCCGACACCATGCGCTGCGGCAGCCAACTGGTCACTACGGGGGATCGAGCCTTCGAAGTCGAACGCAAATGTGGCATGCCGCAACACCGTGATCTCGTTGGCTACACCCTGAGCCGCAACGACCGTCAGGAGTTTGCCCTGGAAGAATGGGTTTACGGCCCCCGCAACGGCATGCTCAGCATCCTCACATTCGAGGGCAATCGCCTGGTTCGAATCGAAACCCGCCGAGCCAACTGAACGCCTGGAGTCAGCCAATGAGCCGTCACCTACCCGCGTTACTACTCTTGCTGTCGCTGGGCAGCCTGCAAGCAGAGGCATCCTCGACTTATCGCTGTAACAGCCGCCTGGTAAGCCTGGACGCGACCACGGCAGAGGTTCGCAGCAAATGCGGGGAGCCGACCTCTAGCTCAATGGTCGGCTACAAGGAGATCATTGACGAATATGGCTATCGGCAGGAGGTATCAGTCGAGGAATGGGTCTATGGGCCGAACCATGGAATGCTCCATTTCTTGCGCTTCGAAGGTAGTCGGCTACGGAAGATCGACAGCCAGCGAGGAAACTAGCCAATAAAAAACCCCGCTATCAAGCGGGGTTTTCGTGCTCCGTCCCGCCAACAGCAAGCGGGGAAAAGAACTGTATCAATCTGCCGTTTTCAGGCCGTCAGCGGCGACATCACGAACGCCTTTGACGCTTTTGGCCTTGGCAATCGCGGCCTCTTTCTCAGCCTCGGTGGCTACAGTACCGGACAGCGACACGACGCCATCCTTGGTTTCCACTTCGATATCCATGCCCGGGGTGGCATCTTCAGCCAGCAGCGTGGACTTCACCTTGGTGGTGATCCAGGTATCGGAAGCGGCGTCACCTGCGTCATCCATGGTGTTGGCAGCGAGCATGACAGTGTCGGTCTTGTCGATTGCAGGCGTGTCGGCCAGCGCAGCACCGGCGAAGGGCAGGCTGAGAGCGGCGGCAATGGCGGCGGCGGTGAGGGTCTGAGTAGTCTTCATAGATGTCACTCCTGTTCTCGTGATTTCTGGGGCATGACTCCGGCCTCAGATGCACAGATAACAGCGCAAGCGGTGTGCCAACTCGGTCACATATTTTTTATCAACAAAATCAATAGGTTACGGTTATCTAAAAATCCAGCCGAGTTGCACATTGCAAGTTTGCGCGTACCGCTGCTTGCAAGTTGCAATATCGGAAGGCCCGGCGGGCGCGTGGCGGACAGGCAAACAAAAAGGGCCCAGAGGGCCCTTTTTGTTTACTGCCAGTTGCGTCAGACGCCCGAAGCTTCCGCCGCAGCCACGTCCTTGATGGACAGCTTGATACGGCCGCGGTTATCCACGTCCAGTACCAGTACCTTCACTTCCTGACCTTCCTTCAACACGTCGGTGACTTTCTCGACACGCTGATCGCTCAACATCGAGATATGCACCAGGCCGTCCTTGCCAGGCAGGATGTTGACGAACGCGCCGAAGTCAACGATCCGCTCAACCTTACCGACGTAGATCTTGCCGATCTCGGCCTCGGCAGTGATGCCAAGAACGCGCTGCTTGGCGGCTTCTGCAGCCTCCTTGGTTTCACCGAAGATCTTGATCGAGCCATCGTCCTCAATGTCGATCGAGGCTTTGGTTTCCTCGCAGATGCTGCGGATGGTAGCGCCACCCTTGCCGATGACATCGCGGATCTTATCCTGGTCGATCTTCATCGCGATCATGGTCGGAGCGTTGGCCGACAATTCGGTACGCGACTGACCGATGACCTGATTCATCTGACCAAGAATGTTCAGGCGGGCTTCCAGAGCTTGCTCCAGAGCCTGCTCCATGATCTCTTCGGTGATGCCCTGGATTTTGATGTCCATCTGCAGTGCGGTAACGCCTTTGGCGGTACCGGCCACCTTGAAGTCCATGTCGCCGAGATGATCTTCATCGCCAAGGATGTCGGTCAGAACGGCAAACTTGTCACCTTCCTTGACCAGACCCATGGCAATACCGGCTACCGGTGCTTTCATCGGCACACCGGCGTCCATCAGGGCCAGGGAAGCACCGCAGACCGAGGCCATGGAGCTGGAACCATTGGATTCGGTGATTTCCGAAACCACGCGAATGGTGTACGGGAATTCGTCAGCGCTCGGCAGCATGGCAGCAACCGAACGACGAGCCAGGCGGCCGTGACCGATTTCGCGGCGACCGGTAGCGCCCATACGACCGCACTCGCCCACCGAGTAAGGCGGGAAGTTGTAGTGCAGCATGAAGGGATCTTTCTTCTCGCCTTCAAGGGTGTCGAGCAGCTGCGCGTCACGAGCAGTACCGAGGGTGGCCACGACCAGCGCCTGGGTTTCGCCACGGGTGAACAGAGCCGAGCCGTGGGTCTTGTCGAGTACGCCGACTTCGATATTCAAGCCACGCACAGTGCGGGTATCACGACCATCGATACGCGGCTTGCCGTTGACGATGTTTTCGCGAACGGTGCGGTACTCGATTTCGCCAAAGGCTTCTTTGACTTCGCCGGCAGACGGTTGGCCTTCCTCACCAGAGAACTTGGCAACCACCTGATCTTTCAGCTCGCCCAGACGCGCGTAACGGTCCTGCTTGATGATGATGGTGTAAGCCTGGGAGATCGCTTCGCCGAACTCGCTGCGGATGGCATCGAGCAGCGCGGTGTTTTCCGCTTTCGGCTGCCAGTCCCAACGCGGTTTGGCGGCTTCAGCAGCCAGCTCGGTCACAGCCTGGATCACAGCCTGGAATTCATCATGGGCAAACAGTACGGCGCCCAGCATCTGGTCTTCGGTCAGCTCTTTGGCTTCCGACTCAACCATCAGCACGGCGTCCTTGGTGCCGGCTACGACCATGTCCAGGCTGGAAGCCTTGAGCTGCTCGTAGTTCGGGTTCAGCAGGTAGCCGGTTTCCGGGTGGAAAGCGACGCGTGCAGCGCCGATCGGGCCATTGAAGGGAATGCCGGAAATTGCCAGCGCAGCGGAAGTACCGATCATCGCAGCGATGTCCGGATCGGTCTTCTTGCTAGTCGATACGACGGTGCAGATGACCTGGACTTCGTTCTGGAAGCCTTCCGGAAACAGCGGGCGGATCGGACGGTCGATCAGGCGCGAGGTCAGCGTTTCCTTTTCGGAAGGACGCGCTTCGCGCTTGAAGAAGCCGCCAGGGATTTTTCCGGCAGCGTAGGTTTTTTCCTGATAGTGGACCGAGAGCGGGAAAAAGCCCTTGCTCGGATCAGCGGTTTTGGCACCGGTGACTGCGACCAGCACGGTCACGTCGTCATCAACGGTCACCAGTACGGCGCCACTGGCCTGACGGGCAATACGGCCAGTCTCGAGAGTTACGGTCGACTGACCGAATTGAAATTTCTTGATTACCGGGTTCACGGTGGTTCCTTCTCTATGTTGCCTTGGGGGAAACTTTGTCACGCCTCACGGGCCATGCCACGCGCGAAGCGCCTTATTCGAATTCTTGGGCAGTGCCGGGTATCGAACCCGAGCGCTGTCCAGAGGTGTAGCTCTGAAAGGCAAAAGCTGGAAGCAGGGACGAGCCCCACTTCCAGCTTCGGCATTCAGCTTCGCACCAGCATCGCTTAGCGACGCAGACCCAGACGACCGATCAGGGCGCTGTAACGAGTGGTGTCCTTACCCTTCAGGTAATCCAGCAGCTTGCGGCGCTGGTTAACCATACGGATCAGACCACGACGCGAGTGGTGATCTTTACCGTTGGCCTTGAAGTGGCCTTGCAGCTTGTTGATGTTGGCGGTCAGCAGGGCAACCTGCACTTCCGGAGAACCGGTATCGCCTTCAGCTTGCTTGTACTCGTCAACGATCTGGGCTTTTTCTTCAACGCTCAGTGCCATGATGGGCTCCTAGAGTGAACAGGCCGGGAATCATCCCGTGTTTAATAAAGAGAAATGACCGTGCCTGCTGACAGCCACCCTCTGACGCAGCGCGCGAACGCGCCGCGTAACGGTCATTCCGACCGAATCAACCGACGTGGCGCGATGCGCCCGTCTTCGCTCACTTCACCGATGCCGATGAAGCGACCATTGTTATCCTGTACGCGAACCATGCCGTACTTCGGTGCCTCCGGTGCCCGCACCGGTTGTCCATGCAGCCAGTAGTAGGCACTGTGCTCGGACAACTGCAATAACGGCCAATGCTCAAGCCCGCTATCCACCGGCTGCAAGAGACCATCCAGCGCCTCGGCGCCGCCCTCGCCATGCAACTGCTCCAATGTTTCGAGCGTCACTGTCTGCGACAGGTCGAACGGACCGGCTTGGGTTCGCCGAAGCTCGGCGACATGCGCACCACAGCCGAGCAAGTGGCCAATGTCTTCGACCAGGGTACGGATATAGGTGCCTTTGCTGCATGCCACAGCCAGTCGCGCCTTGTCGCCATCGAGCGATAGCAACTCCAGGCGCGCAATGTTAACAGAACGCGGCTCGCGCTCCACCACTTCTCCGGCACGCGCTAATTTGTATAGCGGCTGACCGTCGCGTTTGAGTGCCGAATACATCGGCGGCACCTGCAGGATGTCGCCACGAAACTGCGGCAACAGCGCTTCCAACTGCTCGATGGTGACCGCCACCGGCTTGCGCTCCAGAACCTCGCCCTCGGCATCGGCAGTGGTCGTGGTGACGCCCAGCTGCATGACCGTTTCGTAAGCCTTGTCGGCGTCCAGCAGGTATTGCGAGAACTTGGTCGCCTCGCCAAAACACAACGGCAACACACCTGTGGCGAGCGGATCGAGACTTCCGGTATGCCCTGCTTTCTCTGCATTCAGCAGCCAGCGAACCTTCTGCAGTGCAGCGTTGGAGGTGAACCCGCGCGGCTTGTCGAGCAGGATGATGCCGCTGACGTTACGGCGTACACGCTTGACCTGGGCCACGCTTACTCTCCGCGCTCGTCGCTGTGCTTGCGATCTTCGGCCACTGCGCGCTCGATCAGCGAGCTCAACTCGACCCCGCGACGAATGCTTGCGTCGTAGTTGAAATGCAGTTGCGGAACAGTACGTAGCTTCATGCTCTTGCCGAGCTGCATGCGCAGGAAGCCGGCAGCGTCGTTGAGGATGCGCAGGTTACCTTTGACCGCTTCCTGATCGTCGTCCTGCCCCATGATCGTGATGAAGATCTTTGCGTGGGACAGATCGCGACTGACGTCGACAGCGGTGATGGTGACCAGGCCCAGACGCGGATCCTTGATCTCACGCTGAATGAGCAACGCCAGTTCGCGCTGCATCTGATCGCCGATACGCTGGGTACGACTGAATTCTTTGGCCATAAATTTCCACCCGATTAAAAGCCGAAAGCTGGAAGCTCGAAGCGGTAACCGCGCCTAGGCGATCACCGACTCCTTGCTCCCAGCTTTCAGATTGACGCTTGCTTACAGCGAACGCGCCACTTCGACCTTCTCGAACACTTCGATCTTGTCGCCGACCTTGACGTCGTTGTAGCTCTTCACGCCGATACCGCACTCCATGCCAGCGCGGACTTCCGCAACGTCATCCTTGAAACGGCGCAGCGATTCCAGCTCGCCTTCGAAGATCACGACATCGTCGCGCAGGACGCGGATCGGACGATTGCGGTGCACCATGCCCTCGGTGACCATGCAACCGGCGATCGCACCGAACTTCGGCGAACGGAACACATCACGAACTTCGGCGATGCCGAGGATGTTCTCGCGAACGTCGCTACCGAGCATACCGGTGAGCGCCTTCTTGACGTCCTCGATGATGTCGTAGATGACGTTGTAGTAGCGCATGTCCAGGCCTTCGGCCTCGACGATCTTGCGCGCACCGGCATCAGCCCGCACGTTGAAGCCGAACAGCACTGCGTTGGAGGCCAGCGCGAGGTTAGCGTCGGACTCGGTGATACCACCGACACCACCACCGACTACGCGAACCTGCACTTCGTCGTTGCCCAGGCCGTTGAGCGAGCCCTGCAGAGCCTCGAGCGAGCCGCGCACATCCGCCTTGAGCACGATGTTGAGCGTCTTCTTCTCGTCCTGACCCATGGTCTCGAAGATGTTTTCCAGCTTGCCGGCGTGCGCACGCGCCAGCTTCACTTCGCGGAACTTGCCTTGACGGAACAGGGCAACTTCGCGGGCCTTCTTCTCGTCAGCCACGACGGTCAGGTCGTCACCGGCTTCCGGCGTACCATCCAGGCCAAGAATCTCGACTGGAATGGACGGACCGGCTTCCTTCACCGGCTTGCCATTTTCGTCGAGCATGGCACGAACGCGGCCGAAGTTGACGCCACACAGCACCATGTCGCCCTGACGCAGCGTGCCGTCCTGAACCAGTACGGTGGCTACCGGACCGCGCCCCTTGTCCAGACGCGACTCGACTACGACACCACGGCCAGGCGCCGAAGGCGTTGCCTTGAGTTCGAGAAGCTCGGCCTGTAGCAGGACGGCCTCGAGCAGCTCATCGACGCCGGTACCCATCTTCGCGGAGACCGGAATGAACGGCGTGTCGCCGCCCCACTCTTCCGGAATCACGTCGAGCGCGCCCAGGCCATTCTTGATGTTGTCCGGGTTGGCATCCGGCTTGTCGATCTTGTTCACCGCAACCACGATCGGAACGCCAGCCGCCTTGGCGTGCTGAACGGCTTCCTGCGTCTGCGGCATCACGCCGTCATCCGCTGCGACCACCAGGATCACGATATCGGTCGCCTTGGCACCGCGAGCACGCATGGCGGTAAACGCCGCGTGACCTGGGGTGTCGAGGAAAGTCACCATGCCACGCTCGGTTTCGACGTGATAAGCACCGATGTGCTGGGTGATACCGCCGGCTTCGCCGACTGCGACCTTGGCGCGACGGATGTAGTCGAGTAGCGATGTCTTACCGTGGTCGACGTGACCCATCACGGTCACGACCGGTGCACGCGAGACCGACTCGCCTTCGAACTTCAACAGTTCGGCCAGTTGCTCTTCCAGAGCGTTGTCGCTGACTAGCTTGACCTTGTGGCCCAGCTCTTCGGCAACCAGCTGAGCAGTTTCCTGATCCAGCACCTGGTTGATGGTGACAGGCGAACCCATCTTGAACATGAACTTGATGACTTCGGCCGCTTTAACCGACATCTGCTGGGCCAGTTCAGCCACAGTGATGGTTTCGCCGATCGACACTTCGCGCACGACAGGTCCTGTTGGGCTCTGGAACCCATGCTGATTACGCTTCTTGAGCTTGGACTTGCCGCGGCCACCGCGACGGAAGCCATCGGCCTCGTCATCACCGCTGCGCACGGTACGTGCCAACGGCGCTTTAGTCTTGAGCGACGGGCGATGCTGCGCATGCTTGCGATCACGACGCTCGTCGTCATCACTGCGCGGCTTCTCGACACGACGCGGCTCTTCCTTCTTGCGATCCGGCGCAGGAGCTGCAGGCTCGACCGCAACCGGCGCAGGTTCGGCGCTCACCGCCGGCTCAACAGCTGCCGGCGCAGACGCTTCGCCCTGAGGCTTGGTCGACTCAGCCTGACGACGCGCTTCTTCTTCGGCACGCTCGCGGGCTTCCTGCTCGGCCTTCAGACGAGCAGCCTCTTCCGCAGCACGCTGTTCTTCGAGTTCACGACGCTGCTCGGCCTCAATCTCCTCGGCGCTACGCTTGACGAAGGTCTTCTTCTTGCGCACTTCGACGCTGATGGTTTTGCTGCCACCAACTTTCAGCTTGGTAGTGGTTTTGCGCTGCAAGGTAATCTTGCGCGGCTCATCCACTTTTGCCCCATGACTGCTTTTCAAATGGGCCAGCAGGGCTTGTTTCTCACTATCGGTCACTACTTGCTCGGCGCTGGTGTGCGACAGTCCTGCCTCACGCATCTGCTGAAGCAGTCGTTCGACCGGTGTGGCGACCACCTGGGCCAGTTCTTTCACCGTGACTTCCGTCATGCATTTCTCTCCTCAGGCCGCTAATTACTTACTCGAACCAATGGGCTCGGGCGGCCATGATCAGCTTGCCGGCACGCTCTTCATCGATGCCGTCTATGTCGAGCAGGTCGTCTATCGACTGCTCGGCCAGGTCTTCGCGGGTGATGACGCCCCGCACGGCCAACTCGACCGCAAGTTCTTTATCCATGCCTTCGAGTGCCAGCAGATCTTCAGCCGGCTGAGCGTCCGCAAGCTTCTCCTCGTTAGCGATGGCCTTGGTCAGCAGGCGATCTTTGGCCCGCGTACGCAGCTCATTGACGATGTCTTCGTCGAAGCCTTCGATGCCAAGCATTTCCTCCATGGGGACATAGGCAATCTCTTCGAGGGAGGTAAAGCCCTCTTCGACCAACACCTGAGCCAGCTCCTCATCGACGTCCAGCTCTTCGATAAAGTTGCGCAGAATGTCGCCGGTTTCTTCTTGCTGCTTAGCCTGAATGTCCGCTTCGGTCATTACATTCAGCGTCCAGCCGGACAGCTGACTGGCCAGACGCACGTTCTGACCACCACGGCCGATCGCCTGCGCCAGGTTATCCTCGGCGACTGCGATATCCATGGCGTGAGCATCTTCGTCGACGATAATCGCCGCAACTTCAGCGGGCGCCATCGCATTGATGACGAACTGCGCGGGGTTCTCATCCCACAGGACGATATCGACCCGCTCGCCGCCAATTTCGCCCGAGACCGCCTGAACGCGCGAACCGCGCATGCCAATACAGGCTCCCTGCGGATCAATGCGCTTGTCCTTGGAGCGAACGGCGATCTTGGCCCGCGAGCCTGGATCACGAGACGCGCCCATGACCTCGATGAGCCCCTCAGCGATTTCCGGCACTTCGATGCGGAACAGCTCGATCAACATTTGCGGCGCGGTACGCGACAGAATCAATTGCGGCCCGCGATTCTCGGTGCGAATTTCCTTGAGCAGTGCGCGAACACGGGCACCGACGCGGAAAGTCTCACGCGCGATGATGTCTTCGCGGGCCAGCAACGCTTCGGCGTTATTGCCAAGATCAACGATGACGCTGTCGCGGGTGACTTTCTTGACCGTGCCGGAAATTATTTCGCCCAGGCGATCGCGATAGGCTTCTACCACCTGCGCACGCTCGGCCTCACGGACCTTCTGCACGATCACCTGTTTGGCGGTTTGCGCGGCGATACGACCGAATTCGATGGATTCGATCTTCTCTTCGAAGACATCACCGAGCTTGGCGTCAGGATTGCGCTCCTGAGCCTGATCCAGAGCCAGCTGATGCGCCGGATCGTCGAAATGCTCATCGTCGACCACGGTCCAGCGACGGAACGTTTCATAGCTGCCGTTCTGGCGATTGATTTCTACACGCAGGTCAACTTCGTCCTCGTAACGCTTCTTGGTAGCTGTGGCCAAGGCCAGCTCCAGCGCTTCGAAAATCACACTCGCCGGTACGCCCTTTTCATTGGACACCGACTCCACAACCAGCAGTACTTCTTTGCTCATCGTACGCCTCGCCTTTCGCAATCCATTGGGGTCCGCGGGATCCGCTCTCAGTCAAAACGGGGAATGATATTGGCCTTATCGATCATGTCGATCGGCAGCAGGTATTCATGGTCATCTACCAGCACCACAACATCCTGCTCTTCCACCCCACGGAGAAGACCCTGGAAATTGCGCCTGCCCTCGAAGGGCGAGCGCAGCTTTATTTTTACCTGGTCACCGACATGTGCCGCGTACTGCTCGATGGTGAACAGTGGCCGGTCCATACCGGGAGAAGAAACCTCAAGGGTGTAGTCCACGCTGATCGGATCTTCCACGTCGAGCACACCACTCAATTGACGGCTGACCTTCTCGCAGTCGTCGATGAGGATGCCATCGGCATGGTCGATATAGACTCGCAGCAATGAATGCCGCCCCTGGGAAATGAACTCAATACCCCAGCACTGATAGCCAAGCGCCTCAACCACCGGGGCCAGCAAGGCCTGCAACTGTTCTAGCTTGCTCGACATCGAAGTCCCTCGCGCATGCTGTACAAATAAAAAATGGGCGAAACGCCCATCCCTTTGACCGCCTGTAAATGCCGGCGACCTGGCCTCAAGCTAATAAAAAGCCCCTGAACAGGGGCTCTTTATTGACTGGTTGCGGGGGCTGGATTTGAACCAACGACCTTCGGGTTATGAGCCCGACGAGCTACCAGACTGCTCCACCCCGCGTCAAACTGGGCACGAATTATACGACTCGCGCCTAATACAGGTCAACTTAAAACCCTTAAAACACAAGAAAGCCCGCACTAGGCGGGCCTGCTTGTTTGGTACCGAGGAGGGGACTCGAACCCCTACAGCCTATGGCCACTACCACCTCAAGGTAGCGTGTCTACCAATTCCACCACCTCGGCAAAAACCTTATTGCCCTTTTTCCACTTCAGGCAAATCACCTGCAGCATCTGCTGGCTTGCGCTGCTCGAGCACAGGCACATCTTCTACTGCTGGCTTGCTTACCGGAACTTCCAATACCGCTGGATCCGGCAGCCCCGCCTGGGACAACTGATCAGCTTGCTGCTTGGCGAAGAACGCCAAACCCAAACTAGTCACAAAAAAAACGCCAGCAAGTATAGCAGTAAGCCGACTTAAAAAGGTAGCAGAACCTTGGCTTCCGAAAACGGTTGCCGAAGCACCCGAACCGAAAGAAGCACCGGCATCCGCACCTTTGCCCTGCTGCAGCAACACCAGCGCAACAACACCTAGAGCAACCAGCAGATGCACCACAATCACGACAGTTTGCAACATCTGATCAGTTCCCCGCGGCGCGACAGATCGCACCAAATTCATCCGCTTTCAGAGAGGCCCCACCAACCAGCCCCCCATCAATATCCGCCATCGCGAATAGCTCAGCGGCATTTTCCGCCTTGACGCTGCCGCCGTACAAAAGCCTCACACCTTCAGCGATGCGACGATCCTTACGCGACAACTGCTCTCGAATGGCAGCATGTACTTCCTGGGCCTGCTCAGGTGTTGCGGTCAGGCCACTACCAATAGCCCAAACAGGCTCATAAGCAATAACCGCCGACTCAAATACCGCGACACCATGGTCATCCAGCACCTGCGCCAGCTGACGCCCAACCACCTCAAGCGTCTTGCCTGCCTCCCGCTCTTCGAGCGTCTCACCCAGGCACAGCACAGGCTTCAAACCACCCGCCTGAGCTGCTGAAAACTTGCGACTGACCACTTCATTCGTCTCACCCAATAGCAGGCGACGCTCGGAGTGCCCAACCAAAACCCACTCACACCCGACCTCAGCAAACTGCTCGGCTGACACTTCGCCGGTCAGCGCTCCGAAGCCGTTCTGCACCGCACAATCCTGAGCACCAACAGCCACAACGGAGCCATCGAAACCACTCAGCACCTGAGAGACATGCAAGCAGGATGGGAACACTGCAATCTCGACATCTGCAGGCAATGCCTGCAGCCCGAGAGACTCGATCAGCTCTGCGACGCTAGCGCGGGTACCGTTCATTTTCCAGTTACCAGCTACCATGGGGCGACGCATGCTTTACCTCATCGGTCAAAGTGGGCGCAGATGTTACTCAACAGCAATCGCCCTGGCAAGCGCGATTATGCACAAACTTCAGTCACGACTCTGGCCAGCTCTTCCGCCATACCGCGCACCTGGACTTCGTCATCGCCTTCGACCATTACGCGCACCAGCGGCTCGGTCCCGGACTTGCGCAAGAGCACGCGGCCTCGCCCCGCCATGCGCTCAGTGACACTGTCGCAAGCAGCCTGCACGCTGGGATGAGCAATGGGGTCACGATCACCTGAAAAGCGCACATTGATTAGTACCTGAGGGCACTTGTGCCATGCCAGCCGCTCCTGAGCCAGTGTTTGCCCGCGCCGACGCAGCGCCAGCACTACCTGCAGAGCTGCAATTATCGCGTCCCCCGTAGTCGTGTGCTGAGCACAGACAATGTGCCCGGAATTCTCACCACCCAACGCCCAGCCACGATCGAGCATTTCAGCAATCACATAGCGGTCCCCTACCTTGGCCCGAATAAAGGGAATTTCCCGCGCTTTCAGGGCCAGCTCGAGACCGAGATTACTCATCAGCGTACCCACCACTCCGCCAGAGAGCCGGTCGCGCTCCTGCAGATCAGTTGCGATGATGTAAAGCAACTCGTCGCCATCCACCACGGCTCCCGTGTGGTCGACCATCATCACTCGATCTCCGTCACCATCAAAGGCGATACCCAGATCAGCCCCATGATCGACAACAGCCTTCTGCAGCTGCGCGACGTGAGTCGAACCCACATCCGCGTTGATGTTCAGGCCATCCGGCTGCGCACCAATCACCACCACCTCGGCACCCAGCTCGCGGAAAACGCTGGGCGCGACCTTGTATGTCGCGCCATGTGCGCAGTCGATCACCAGCTTCAGGCCGGAAAAATCGGTACTGGTCGGCACACTGCTTTTGCAGAATTCGATGTAGCGACCCGCGGCATCGTTGATGCGCGACGCCTTCCCCAGCTGAGCCGACTCGACCACCGTCATAGGTGCGTCGAGCAACTCCTCGATCATCAGCTCCACTTCGTCCGGAAGCTTGGTACCACGCCCCGAGAAGAACTTGATGCCGTTGTCGTGGTGCGGATTGTGCGAGGCGCTGATGACGATGCCAGCCTCCGCATGAAAGGTGCGCGTCAGATAGGCAACCGCCGGCGTCGGCATAGGCCCCAGTAGCAGGACGTCAGCCCCAGCTGCTGACAAACCCGCCTGCAAGGCCGACTCGAACATGTAGCCCGAGATGCGCGTGTCCTTGCCGATCAGAATCCGGCATTTGCCCTGTTTGCGAAACGCCATGCCGGCCGCCCAGCCCAGCTTGAGCATGAAATCCGGAGTGATCGGAGGCTGCCCAACATGCCCACGTATGCCATCGGTGCCGAAGTACTTTCTAGTCATGGTTTCTTCCCTATTCCGCCGCCTGCACTGCAGCAATCATTCGAACCACATCAACCGTCTCGGCAACGTCATGGACACGCACAATTTGCGCCCCCTTGCTCACCGCGAGCGCCGCCAATGCCAGACTTCCATACAAGCGCTCATCGACCGGGCGCCCAAGGACCGCCCCAATCATGCTCTTACGCGAGACCCCCACCAGCAAAGGGAGCCCCAATCGATGGAGCACCTCCATATGCCGGAATAGCACAAGGTTATGATTCAGCGTCTTGGCAAAACCAAAGCCGGGATCAAGAACTATACGTTCAACGGGAATCCCAGCTGCCGCGCAAGCCGCGACTCGCTGCTCGAGAAATGAACAGACCGAATCAACAACATCCTCATAGCGGGGGTCGTTCTGCATATCGCCCGGCTCGCCGCTCATATGCATCAGACAAACCGGCAAACCGGTATCAGCGGCGGCATCCAAAGCGCCGTCGCGCTGCAGAGCACGCACATCATTGATCAGCCCCGCACCCAGCCGAGCGCATTCACGGATAACCGCAGGTGTAGAGGTGTCCACCGAAACCACTACATCCAGCTCCCGTGCGACCGCCTCGACAACTGGCGCAACCCGTTCCAACTCCTCGGTTGGCGATACGGCGCGCGCACCGGGCCTTGTGGATTCTCCACCAACGTCAATCAGCGTAGCCCCGGCAGCAACCATTGCCTCTGCATGCCGCAGAGCAACATCGCGCTCGGCAAAGCGGCCACCGTCGGAGAAAGAGTCGGGGGTGACATTGAGAATTCCCATCACGTGCGGACGGGATAGATCGAGAACGCGACTACCGCAGACTAGTCGCGAGGGGGGAAAAGAATCGGTCATGTACAAGCCTTGAGCGTTCAGGCTGGACGCCTCTAGCAGGCGACTCAAGCCAGCCGCACCACCATGGCGCAACGGGGGTGGACAATTTACACCAGAAGGGGCGCCTATGCGCCCCTTCTGGTGTACCCGTCGCGCGCAACCGACATAATCATCGGTCCGCGTACGCCCTCAATGCTCGCCGGCAGGACCACCGATCGGAGTTTGGGGACGGCTGTCATCAGGCACCACCGGCTTACCGGATTCGCCCGATCCACCTTCCCAGTCACGCGGCTCGCGTGGCGTGCGCCCAGCCATGATGTCGTCGATCTGCGGCGCGTCAATGGTCTCGTACTTCATCAACGCTTCAGCCATCATGTCCAACTTATCGCGATTGTCGGTCAAGATTTGCTTGGCCGTGCCATAGCAATGATCGATGATGCTGCGCACCTCCTCATCAATCAGCCGAGCGGTCTCACCAGATACATTGGAGTGCTGACTGCCGGCACTGCGCCCCAGGAATACCTCGCCCTCTTCTTCGGCATACATCAAGGGCCCGAGCTTTTCCGAAAGCCCCCACTTGGTAACCATGTTCCGCGCCAACTGCGTGGCACGCATGATGTCGTTCGACGCACCAGTGGTGACACCCTCGAACCCCAGGGTCATCTCTTCCGCGATTCGGCCACCGAAAAGCGAACATATCTGGCTGACCAGCGCCCGCTTCGACAGGCTATAACGATCTTCTTCCGGCAGAAACATCGTGACGCCCAGCGCCCGACCGCGGGGAATGATGGAGACCTTGTAGACCGGATCGTGCTCAGGAACCACGCGACCGACAATCGCATGACCTGCTTCATGGTAAGCAGTGTTGAGCTTCTCCTTCTCGGACATGACCATGGACTTGCGCTCGGCGCCCATCATGATCTTGTCCTTGGCCAACTCGAACTCACGCATTTCGACGATGCGCTTATTGGAACGCGCGGCAAACAGCGAAGCTTCGTTGACCAGGTTGGCGAGATCCGCACCGGAGAAACCCGGCGTACCGCGCGCGATGACAGCGGGCTCGACGTTCTCGCTGATAGGCACCTTGCGCATATGCACTTTCAGAATCTGCTCACGACCGCGAATGTCCGGCAGACCGACCACCACCTGACGGTCGAAACGACCTGGGCGCAGAAGTGCAGGATCAAGTACGTCTGGACGGTTGGTCGCAGCGATGACGATGATCCCATCGTTCATCTCGAAGCCGTCCATCTCCACCAGCAACTGGTTGAGGGTCTGCTCGCGCTCATCGTGCCCACCGCCGAGGCCGGCGCCACGATGACGACCGACGGCATCGATCTCGTCGATGAAAATGATGCACGGCGCGTGCTTCTTCGCCTGCTCGAACATGTCGCGGACACGACTGGCACCAACACCAACGAACATCTCGACGAAGTCCGAACCGGAGATGGTGAAGAACGGCACCTTGGCTTCACCTGCGATCGCCTTGGCCAGCAGCGTCTTACCGGTGCCGGGCGGGCCAACCATCAGCACACCCCGCGGGATGCGACCGCCGAGACGCTGAAACTTGCCCGGATCACGCAGGAACTCGACCAGCTCGTGGACTTCTTCCTTGGCCTCATCGCAGCCGGCGACGTCAGCAAAGGTCGTCTTGACCTGATCCTCGGAAAGCAGGCGCGCCTTGCTCTTGCCGAAACTCATCGGCCCACCCTTGCCACCCGCACCGCCCTGCATCTGCCGCATGAAGAACATGAATACGGCGATGATCACCAAGATCGGGAAGCTGGCAACGAGAAGCTGGGTCCAGATGCTTTGCTGCTCCGGCTGCTTGCCCTCGATCAGCACGTTGTTATCAAGCAAATCGCCGATCAGACCATTGTCCTGAATGGCCGGGCGAATGGTCTTGAAGGTATCGCCTTCGCTGCGCTTGCCGATGATCACGAAACCATCGACCGTCACACGCTCGACGCGCCCTTCCTTGACCTGCTCAAGGAAGTCCGAATAGTTCAGCGTCTGCGGCTCGCTCGGGCTGGAAAAGTTGTTCATCACCGTGACCAGGACGGCGGCGATGATCAGCCACAGAATCAGGTTTTTTGCCATGTCGTTCAAATTAACTACCCTCTGGAGCAAACCCGTTGTCTGCGGGCCGCATGACGGCCGGTTGGTTGCTCGGCCTAACTTACTACGAAACGTACTGGAACTGGCAGCCGGTCTGTAACCCTATGAAACAGCCTAGCCCTTGTTACACCGAGCCGTCCATTCAACTGAAGCCTGCCTGATAGACCGCAGGATATGGCATTTTGCACCGAGCGCCATTCGCTACATTTTTTGAAGCAGCGCCTCCCGCGATGCCGCCCTGCAACTCATATTGGGGCCGTATGGACAATCACAAGGCCGGCATGTTCTTTCGTCAGCTAGCCCGAACGCGTATCCAGAGAGATTCGACGCACGGCGCCAGCCACCGAGAAGAACTTTTTGTCGGTACGGACGGATACAGCACGCCCCAAGCTGACGCCTCATCTGTGCGGTCCTGCACCTCTCGGTTACACTAGCCGCCGTTTTTCAAGGTTCTGACGCAAGGGTCGACATATGCCGCTCACCAACGAGCAAAAGAAGCAGTACAAATCCATCGGCCACCATCTGAAACCGGTCCTGATCGTAGCCGAGAACGGACTGACCGAAGGCGTTCAAGCCGAACTCGAGCGAGCCCTGAACGATCATGAGCTGATCAAGATCCAGTTCCGCCTCACCGAGCGAGAAGATCGCCGCGCACTGATGGAAGAGCTGTGCAAGATCGGCAAGTGCGAGCTGGTCCAGGCGATCGGCAAGATGGCGCTGGTGTACCGCAAGAATCCGAAGCCAAACAAGCAGCTTTCGAATATTCACCGTTTCCAGGCCTGAGAAGGTGTGCGGCAGACTCAATCTGCCGCACTCTCAATGCTCGCGCCCCGGAGCGGGCTGCAAGACCAGCATCAAGCCACACAGCCCCATCACAAGAAAGCTGAAGCTGGCCCAGTAGAGCGATTCGAACCAGCCCGCCCGCATCAACAGCTGGCTGCCAGCGAGCAGCATCACCGTCAGCAACAGCTGCCCCCGCACATCACGCCACAACCCGCGCAACCCCGTCATCTGAATCAAGACCAGCGCCTGCAGCGCGCTACACAATGCAGCGAAGCCCACGAGCAATGGCTTCAGGCTGCCGGCGATTTCCTCTACCAGCAACGGCGCGAGCCCGATGCGCCCAAGCGCAGGTAGAACCATAAACTGCAGCAGCCACAAGCCACCGACCCAGAATGTCTGAGCCAGTTGCCAGGTAATGATGCCTGCCCGTGCGGGCGGCCTATCAGATGTGGCGGACTTCGACAATCTCGTACTCGATCAATCCGCTGGGCGTTTTGACGGCAACGACGTCGCCTTCTTCCTTGCCTATCAATGCGCGCGCAATCGGTGAACTTACCGAAAGCTTGCCTTGTTTGATATCGGCCTCATCGTCGCCGACGATCTGGTAGGTCACCTGCTCGTCGGTCTCGACGTTGGCGATATCCACGGTGGTGCCAAAGATCACCTTGCCGGTGGGCGTGATGTTGGCGATATCGATGACCTGCGCGTTCTGCAGCCGGCCCTCGATGTCGCGAATACGCGCCTCGACCATACCCTGCTGCTCGCGCGCGGCATGGTATTCGGCATTCTCCTTGAGATCGCCCAGCTCACGCGCCTCAGCGATCGCCTGGGTGATCTGCGGACGCAGCACGGTTTTCAGATGCTTGAGTTCGTCTTCCAGGGCGCGAGCGCCCTGGATGGTCATTGGAAATTTTGTCATGCCTTGATTCCTGCATGGAGATCCTGCAAGCGGCGCACGGTCTTCTCGGGACCGAACTTGAGCGCCTCACAGATTGCCTGACCACCTGCGATGGTGGTGGTAATGCAGATCTTGTGCTGCAGGGCGTTACGACGAATGGAGTAAGAATCGGCGATGGACTGCCGCCCTTCGGTAGTGTTGATGACCAGAGTGACTTCATCATTTTTGATCATGTCGACCACGTGCGGACGACCTTCGGTCACCTTGTTCACTCGACGCACAGGCAGCCCGGCAGCCTCGATGATCCGCGCGGTGCCGGCAGTGGCGACCACTTCAAAACCGAGGCCGACCAGATCGCGAGCGACCTGCTCGACGTAGGGCTTGTCGTCTTCGCGCACGCTGAGGAATGCGCAGCCCGAGGTAGGCAGGATTTCACTGGCGCCCAGCTGGGCCTTGGCAAAGGCTTCGGCAAAGCTGTCGCCGACACCCATCACCTCACCGGTGGACTTCATTTCCGGGCCAAGGATGGTATCGACGCCAGGGAACTTGGCGAACGGGAATACCGCTTCCTTGACGCTGTAGTAGGTCGGGATGATTTCGCGAGTGAAGCCGATTTCCTTGAGCGTCTTGCCCGCCATCACGCGCGCCGCGACCTTGGCCAGCGATTCGCCGATGCACTTGGACACGAATGGCACGGTACGCGAAGCACGTGGATTGACCTCAAGTACGTAAATGTCCTCGCCCTGCACCGCCATCTGCACGTTCATCAGACCGATTACATCGAGCTCCAGGGCCATCTTGCGCACCTGATCGCGAATCTCGTCCTGAATGTGCTGCGGCAGCGAGTAGGCTGGCAACGAACACGCCGAGTCGCCGGAGTGAACACCGGCCTGTTCGATGTGCTGCATGATGCCGCCGATGACAACGTCGGTGCCGTCGCACACGGCGTCGATATCCACTTCGATAGCGCAGTTGAGGAAGTGGTCCAGCAGCACCGGGCTGTCGTTGGACACCTGGACCGCTTCACGCATGTAACGCTTGAGTTCTTCTTCCTCGTAGACGATTTCCATCGCACGACCGCCCAGCACGTAGGACGGGCGCACCACCAGCGGATATCCGATGGCCTTGGAAGCGGCGATCGCCTCTTCTTCGCTGCGCGCGGTGGCGTTCTGCGGTTGACGCAGGTTCAGGCGCTGCACCATCTGCTGGAAGCGCTCGCGGTCTTCGGCACGGTCGATCGCATCCGGACTGGTACCGATGATCGGCACGCCCGCTTCTTCCAGCGCACGGCAGATCTTCAGCGGAGTCTGGCCGCCGTACTGCACGATCACACCCTTGGGCTGCTCGACACGAACAATTTCCAGCACGTCTTCCAGGGTTACCGGTTCGAAGTACAGGCGATCCGAGGTGTCGTAATCGGTGGAGACGGTTTCCGGGTTGCAGTTGACCATGATGGTCTCGTAACCGTCTTCACGCATCGCCAGCGCGGCGTGCACGCAGCAATAGTCGAACTCGATACCCTGGCCGATACGGTTGGGGCCGCCGCCGAGGATCATGATCTTCTCGCGGCTCGACGGGTTGGCCTCGCACTCTTCCTCGTAGGTCGAATACATGTAAGCCGTGTCGGTGGCGAACTCGGCGGCGCAGGTGTCGACGCGCTTGTAGACCGGCAGCACCTTGAGCTTGTGGCGGTGGCTGCGCAGGTTCTTCTCGGTGACGCCCAGCAGCTTGGCCAGACGCGCATCGGAGAAACCCTTGCGCTTGAGCTTGTACATCAGATCCCGGTCGATGCTGGACAGACCCAGCGTCTTGACGTGCTCCTCGTCCTTGACCAGATCCTCGATCTGCACCAGGAACCACTCGTCAATCCGGGTCAGCTCGAACACCTCAGCAACCGTCTTGCCAGCACGGAAGGCGTCGGCGACATACCAGATGCGATCGGCACCCGGCACGGTCAGCTCGCGCTTGAGGGTGCTTTCAGCTTCGGCATCAGTCAGATTCAGCTTCGGATCGAAACCGGTCGCGCCGACTTCCAAGCCGCGCAGCGCTTTCTGCATGGACTCCTGGAAGGTACGGCCAATCGCCATAACCTCACCGACCGATTTCATCTGGGTGGTCAGACGCGCATCGGCCTTGGGGAATTTCTCGAAGGCGAAGCGCGGAACCTTGGTCACCACGTAGTCGATGGCCGGCTCGAACGAGGCCGGAGTACGACCACCGGTGATGTCGTTCTGCAGTTCGTCGAGGGTGTAACCGACGGCCAGCTTCGCCGCGATCTTGGCGATCGGGAAGCCGGTGGCCTTGGAGGCCAGCGCCGAGGAACGCGACACGCGCGGGTTCATCTCGATCACCACCATGCGCCCGGTGTTCGGGCAGATGCCGAACTGCACGTTGGAGCCGCCGGTTTCCACGCCGATCTCGCGCAGCACTGCCAAGGAGGCGTTACGCAGGATCTGGTATTCCTTGTCGGTCAGGGTCTGCGCCGGTGCAACGGTAATGGAGTCGCCGGTGTGCACGCCCATCGGGTCGAAGTTTTCGATGGAGCAGACGATGATGCAGTTGTCCTTCTTGTCGCGGACCACCTCCATCTCATATTCCTTCCAGCCGATCAGCGACTCGTCGATCAGTAGCTCACTGGTCGGCGACAGATCGAGGCCGCGGGCACAGATCTCTTCGAACTCTTCACGGTTGTAGGCGATGCCGCCGCCGGTGCCGCCCATGGTGAACGACGGACGGATAATGCAGGGGAAGCCGACCTTGTCGAGCACGCCATAGGCTTCTTCCATGTTGTGCGCGATGCCGGATACCGGACAGGCCAGCCCGATGTCCTTCATCGCCTTGTCGAAGCGCGAACGATCTTCGGCTTTGTCGATAGTGTCGGCATTGGCGCCGATCATTTCGACGCCGAACTTCTCCAGAATGCCGTGCTTTTCCAGGTCCAGCGCGCAGTTCAGCGCGGTCTGGCCACCCATGGTCGGCAGCAGTGCGTCAGGGCGCTCCTTTTCGATGATCTTGGCCACGGTGGCCCACTTGATCGGCTCGATGTAGGTGGCGTCTGCCATCGACGGGTCGGTCATGATGGTGGCCGGGTTGGAGTTCACCAGAATGACGCGGAAGCCTTCCTCTTTCAGTGCCTTGCACGCCTGGGCACCGGAGTAGTCGAACTCGCAGGCCTGGCCGATGACGATGGGGCCGGCGCCGAGGATGAGGATGCTTTTGATATCTGTACGTTTTGGCATTTTCTTACTCTCGAATCCTTTGGTCAGTCGACAGGCTTAGCGGCGCTTGGCCATGGCTTCGATGAAACGGTCGAACAGCGGCGCGACGTCGTGCGGGCCAGGACTTGCTTCGGGGTGACCTTGGAAGCTGAAGGCAGCCTTGTCGGTGCGCTCGATGCCCTGCAGGGTGCCGTCGAACAGCGACTTGTGCGTCGCGCGCACATTGGCCGGCAGGCTCGCCTCGTCCACGGCAAAGCCATGGTTCTGACTGGTAATCATCACCACGCCGGTATTCAGATCCTGAACCGGATGGTTCGCGCCATGATGGCCATTTGGCATCTTCACGGTCTTGGCACCGGAGGCCAGCGCCAGCAGCTGGTGACCGAGGCAGATACCGAATACCGGGATGTCGGTTTCGAGCACCTGCTGAATCGCCTTGATCGCGTAGTCGCACGGCTCGGGGTCACCTGGGCCGTTGGCGAGGAAGATGCCGTCCGGATTGAGCGCCAGGGCTTCGCTGGCAGGCGTCTGCGCCGGCAGTACGGTCACGCGGCAACCGCGAGCGACCAGCATGCGCAGGATGTTGTACTTCACGCCATAATCGAAGGCGACGACGTGATAGGGCAGCTCGCTGGCCGGGATCTCGGCATGCGCGTCGTCCTTCAGGCACCAGACACTGGAGCGCCACTCGTAACGCTCCTTGACGCTGACTTCCTTGGCCAGATCCATACCCTTGAGGCCGGGGAAACTGCGCGCCAGCTCCAGCGCTTTTTCTTCGGTCGCATCGCTACCGGCCAAAATGCAGCCATTCTGGGCACCCTTCTCACGCAGGATACGGGTCAGGCGACGAGTATCGATACCGGCGATGGCAACGGCGCCATTGGCCTTGAGATAGTCAGGCAGAGGTTGCTTGTCGCGCCAGTTGCTGGAAATCAGCGGCAGGTCGCGGATCACCAGGCCGGCCGCCCAGACCTTCCAGGACTCGGCATCTTCCGGCGTGGTACCGGTGTTGCCGACATGAGGATAGGTCAGGGTGACGATCTGCTTGGCGTAGGAAGGATCGGTGAGGATTTCCTGATAGCCGGTCATGGCGGTGTTGAACACCACCTCACCAATGGTTTGCCCATCGGCGCCGATGGATTCGCCGCGAAAGATGCTGCCATCGGCAAGGGCCAGAATGGCTGGCGTAAGGGCTGGCTTAGTCAAGAGACCTCCCGTAGATCAAGGCTGGAGCAGACGCAGATTGTAAAAAAGCGGGATGACGTGTGAAGGTCATCCCGCTTTTTGTTTGATTCATTTCTGCGCAACTTTTAGTGGACACACTAAAGCGGGAAGCTTACATAAAACCGCCTTTCCGGTCCAGCCAAAATAGCCGACAAGCGCACCTGAACGGGGCATAACGCTGCCAGCCCACGCAATGAATCATTTCAGACCGAGCACATCCTGCATGTCGTAAAGACCTGCCGGCCTCTCGTCAAGCCATAGCGCGGCACGCACGGCACCCTTGGCAAAGGTCATGCGACTGGAGGCCTTATGAGTGATTTCCACGCGCTCGCCATCGGCGGCGAACAGCACCGTGTGATCACCGACCACGTCGCCGGCACGTACGGTAGCGAAGCCGATGGTTTCGCGCTGACGCGCACCCGTCTGCCCCTCGCGCCCGTACACCGCGACCTTTTGCAGGTCACGCCCCAGCGCCTCGGCGACGACTTCGCCCATGCGCAGCGCGGTGCCCGAAGGCGCGTCCACCTTGTGCCGGTGATGCGCTTCGATGATCTCGATGTCCACATCGTCGCCCAGCACCCGCGCTGCGGTATCCAGCAGCTTGAGGCACAGATTGACGCCAACACTGAAGTTGGCGGCAAAGACGACCGGGATTTCTCTGGCCGCCGCGGCGAGGCGCTCCTTTTCTTCCGGCGAAAAGCCGGTGGTGCCAATCACCATGGCCTTGCCGGCGCGCCGACAGACCTCCAGATTCTTCAGGGTCACCGAGGGGTGAGTGAAATCGATCAGCACATCGAACTCGTCGACGGCCCGAGCCAGCTCGCCGGTCAGCGGCACCCCAAGACGACCGATGGCTGCCAACTCGCCGGCATCGGCACCGACGAGCGTGCTGTCCGGCCGGTCGATGGCAGCCGTCAGACCAGCGGCACCGCCAGTCTGCTGCACCGCTTCGATCAGGGTCTTACCCATGCGTCCGGCGGCGCCGGTCACTGCAATACGTCGCATCAAATCAGCTCCAGGCTGTGGACCTCAGACAGCAGGCGAAGGCATGCAGCCTTTCGCCCACCGCCCGCAGCCCTTGTCATACATCGCCGAAAAAGCGCTTCACACCCTCGAACCAGCCACTGGCCTTGGGTGAATGAGAAGTGTCGCCCTGCAGAGTGCCACGGAACTCTTCGAGCATTTCGCGCTGACGCTTGCTCAGGTTGACTGGCGTTTCGACCACCACGCGGCACATCAGGTCGCCCGCGGCACCGCCACGCACCGGCGCGACACCCTTGCCGCGCAGGCGGAACTGTTTGCCGGTCTGCGTACCTTCAGGAATCTTCAGCTTGACGCGGCCATCCAGGGTCGGCACTTCCAGCTCACCGCCCAGCGCCGCATCGGCAAAGCTGATCGGCACCTCGCAGTACAGATGCTTGCCATCACGCTGGAAGATCGCGTGCTCGCGCACATTGACCACGACATACAGGTCGCCGGCCGGACCACCCTGAGTGCCCGCCTCACCCTCGCCGGAAAGGCGAATGCGGTCGCCGGTATCGACGCCCGGCGGCACCTTGACCGAGAGCGTTTTCTGTTCTTCGACACGACCCTGGCCGTGGCAGCTGCCACACGGGTCGGAAATCATCTTGCCGCTGCCATGGCAGCGCGGACAGGTCTGCTGCACCGAGAAGAAGCCCTGCTGCATGCGCACCTGACCGATGCCGCCGCAGGTGGTACAGGTCACAGGACTGGTGCCCTTCTTCGCGCCGGAGCCATCGCAGGTCTTGCACTCGACCAGCGTCGGCACGCGGATGGTCACTGTAGTGCCGCGAACCGCCTCCTCCAGGTCGAGCTCGAGCGTATAGCGCAGATCGCTGCCGCGCTGAGCGCCGCCACGACCGCCGCCACGACCGCCACTGAAGAAATCACTGAATACGTCGCCGAAGATGTCGGAGAAGTTCGCGCCGCCGTAGCCGGCACCCGCGCCGCCAGCCCCCATCTGCGGATCGACGCCAGCATGGCCGTACTGATCGTAGGCAGCACGCTTGCTCGGATCGGAAAGTACTTCGTAGGCCTCATTAGCCTCTTTAAAGGCGTCCTCAGCCGCCTTGTCTCCCGGATTGCGGTCCGGGTGATGCTTCATCGCAAGGCGCCGGTAAGCCTTTTTCAGCTCCGCCTCGCTGACGCCGCGCTCGACGCCCAGCACCTCATAAAAATCGCGTTTGGCCATAACTATCCTGAACCCTCAATTTCATGCCTTCCAGACACGCCGACGCGGGAGCAAGCCCCCGCGCAGCGGTCGGGCCCGCCCGAACGATGTCGGGACGGGCTGGAGCGGAAGCAAGCCAGGGCTTACTTGTTGTCCTTGACCTCTTCGAACTCGGCGTCGACTACGTCGTCACCCGGCTTGCCCTGCTCATCGGCCGGCTGACCTTCACCAGCCTGAGCCTGCTCGGCGTACATCTTCTGCGCGACCGGAGTGGAAGCCTGGGAAACGGCAGCGATCTTCGCCTCGATCTCGGCCTTGTCGTCGCCCTTGATGGCCACTTCCAGCTCGCCAAGCGCCTTCTCGATTGCGGCCTTGTCGTCATCGCTGGCCTTATCGCCGGCTTCGACAAGCATCTTGCGGGTCGCGTGCACCAGCTGATCGCCCTGGTTACGCGCAGTCGCCAGCTCTTCGAACTTGCGGTCTTCCTCGGCATTCGCCTCGGCGTCACGCACCATCTGTTCGATTTCCTCCTCGGACAGACCGGAGTTGGCCTTGATCACGATGGACTGCTGCTTGCCGGTAGCCTTGTCTTTGGCGGACACGTGCAGGATGCCGTTGGCGTCGATATCGAAGGTAACCTCGATCTGCGGCATGCCGCGCGGCGCTGGCGGAATCTCGGCCAGATCGAAGCGGCCCAGCGACTTGTTCTGCGTAGCCTGCTTGCGCTCGCCCTGCAGCACGTGAATGGTCACGGCGCTCTGGTTGTCGTCGGCAGTGGAGAACACCTGCGACTTCTTGGTCGGGATGGTGGTGTTCTTCTCGATCAGCGGAGTCATCACGCCGCCCAGGGTTTCGATACCCAGGGTCAGCGGCGATACGTCGAGCAGCAGCACGTCCTTCACGTCACCGGCCAGGACCGCGCCTTGAATGGCAGCGCCCATGGCGACGGCTTCGTCCGGGTTGACGTCCTTGCGTGCTTCCTTGCCAAAGAACTCGGCGACCTTCTGCTGCACCAGCGGCATACGGGTCTGACCACCGACCAGGATCACGTCGTCGATCTTGGAAACGTCGACACCGGCATCCTTCAACGCGATCCGGCAAGGCTCGATGGTGCGCTGCACCAGATCCTCGACCAGCGCTTCCAGCTTGGCACGGGAGATCTTCACGTTCAGGTGCTTCGGACCGGTCGAGTCTGCAGTGATGTACGGCAGATTGACGTCGGTCTGCTGGCTGGAGGACAGCTCGATCTTGGCCTTCTCGGCCGCTTCCTTCAGGCGCTGCATTGCCAGCGGGTCACCCTTGAGGTTCATGCCGCTTTCTTTCTTGAACTCGTCGACGAGGTAGTCGATCAAGCGGATGTCGAAGTCCTCACCGCCGAGGAAAGTGTCGCCGTTGGTGGCCAGCACTTCGAACTGGTGCTCGCCATCGACTTCGGCGATCTCGATCACCGAAACGTCGAAGGTACCGCCACCCAGGTCATAAACGATCACGGTGTGGTCGCCCTTGGCCTTGTCCATGCCGTAAGCCAGCGCAGCCGCGGTCGGCTCGTTGATGATGCGCTTGACGTCCAGACCGGCGATGCGACCGGCATCCTTGGTGGCCTGACGCTGGCTGTCGTTGAAGTAGGCCGGAACGGTGATCACCGCCTCGGTCACCGGCTCACCGAGGTAGTCCTCGGCGGTCTTCTTCATCTTTTTCAGGATTTCCGCGGAGATCTGCGGCGGTGCCATTTTCTGGCCATTCACCTCGACCCAGGCGTCGCTGTTGTCGGCCTTGACGATCTTGTAAGGGACCATCTGGATGTCTTTCTGCACGACGTCCTCGTCAAAACGACGACCGATCAGACGCTTCACCGCATACAGGGTATTGTGCGGATTGGTCACTGCCTGACGCTTGGCCGACTGGCCAACCAGAATTTCGCCGTCGTTCGCATACGCGATGATCGACGGAGTGGTACGGCCGCCTTCGGCGTTCTCAATAACCTTGGCCTTGCCGTTTTCCAGAATCGAGACGCAGGAGTTGGTGGTTCCCAGGTCGATACCAATAATCTTGCCCATTTAATTCGCTCTCCAAATTTCGATTGGTCCGCGCCTGTTTTACCGGCTGCGGGTAACACAAAAACGCTTGGCTACCAGATGGGGGTCGGCAACCGGATTTCAAGCCTTCTCATCAATCGAAGGCGGCGCATCGGCGGGCGCCTTGCTGACGACGACCATCGCCGGACGAAGCAGGCGACCGTTGAGCAGGTAACCTTTCTGGAACACCTTGAGCACACTGCCCGGCTCGACATGGGTGCTCTCTTCCATGGCCATGGCCTGGTGATGCTCAGGGTTGAACGGCTCGCCATGCGGATCGAGCTGCTCGAGCTGGTGACGCGCCAGCGTGTCCTGCAACAGCTTGAGGGTGAGCTCGACGCCTTCGCGCATCGGCTTGACCGCCTCGTCATCAGCACTGGACAGCTCAAGACCACGCTCAAGACTGTCGGCAACCGCCAACAGGTCACCGGCGAACTTCTCCAGCGCAAACTTGTGAGCTTTCTCGACATCCTGCTCGGCGCGCCGGCGAATGTTCTGCAACTCGGCCGCCACGCGCAGGGACTGGTCCTGCGCCGCTGCCAGCTGCTCTTCCAGCGATTGCACGCGTGCAGCCAGGTCCTCGGCTACGTCCGCTTCCGAATGCTCGGGCGTTTCCGGGTTCTGGTTATCCAGGTTCTGCTCGTCGGCCATGAGTCCTCCTCTCTATACGATCAGCGGGCAGCAAACCCGCGCTTGTGCCGCTATATGGGGGCGCGAAAGCCGGCTTCAAGGGCATAACACAAAGTGCATCGAGCGAAATGACGAGCGACCGCACATTCATCCACCCGCGCTTGTAGCCGCAGGGAAAACCACTGTATAAATAGCCAGCCACGCAAACATCGGGAGCCTTGCCATGCTGGTTCATCTGTCGGTACACAACTACGCCATCGTCGAGCATCTCGACCTCGAGCTGAAACGCGGCATGAGCGTCATCAGCGGTGAAACCGGCGCAGGCAAGTCGATCATGCTCGACGCGCTCGGCCTGACGCTGGGCGACCGGGCCGATAGCAGCGTGGTGCGCATCGGCGCCGACAAGGCGGACATTCTTGCCAGCTTCGACCTGGATGACATTCCCGACGCCCGCGACTGGCTTGCCGAGCGCGACATGGACCACGACGGCCCCTGCATCCTGCGCCGCGTCATCACCGCCGAAGGTCGTTCCCGCGGCTATATCAATGGCACGCCCTGCCCACAGGGCGACCTCAAGGCGCTTGGTGAGCTGCTGATCGATATCCACAGCCAGCACGAGCACCAATCCCTGCTGAAGACCGATACCCATCGGCGCCTGCTCGACGAGTACAGCGGCAGCCAGGAACTAGCGCGCCAGGTGCAACTGGCTGCGCAACGCTGGCGGCAGACCCGCCAGACGCTGGAGCGACTGAGTAACAGCGGCGATGAACAACGCGCCCGCCATCAGCTGCTCAGCTACCAGCTCGAAGAACTGGAAAATCTTGCGCTTGGCGAAAGCGAGCTGGAGCAACTGGAGCAGGAACACAAGCACCTCGCCAACGCCGAACAGCTGCTCGGCGCTTGCCGCCAGGTCATGGAGCTGTGCAGCGAGAGCGATGCCGGCAACGTGCTGTCGGCACTCACCAGCAGCCTGCAACGCCTCACCGCATTCCAGAACCAGCCGCAAGCCCTGAGCGAAGCGGTTAACCTGCTGGCCAGCGCGCAGATTCAGGTCGAAGAGGCCATCGGCGAACTCAACCGCTTCGTCGATCATTTCGACGCCGACCCCGAGCGCCAGCAGACGCTGGAAGAGCGCCTAGACACCATCTACACCTTGGCCCGCAAGCACCGCGTCCAACCCACCGAACTGCCAGCCCTGCATCAGCAACTGCTGGAAGAGCTCGAAGGACTCAACGCCGATGACGAAGCCGTTGAGCGTCTTGGCGAGGAGCTGGCGGCCTATGCCCGGCACTATGAAGAGAAAGCCGGCGAACTTAGCCGCATACGCCAGGCAGCAGCCGATCAGCTGGCGAGCGCGGTGGAAGTGGAAATCCAGCGACTGGGCATGCCAGGCGGCAAGTTCAGCGTGCAACTCAAGCCCGCTGCCGAAGGTGAGCTGATGCCGTATGGCCTCGAGCAAGTGGAGTTTCTGGTCAGCGCCAACCCCGGCCAGCCTCTGCGACCGTTGGCCAAGGTCGCATCCGGCGGCGAATTGTCACGCATCAGCCTGGCGATTCAGGTCATCACGGCGCAGACGTCTCGCGTACCGACGCTGGTATTCGACGAAGTCGACGTTGGCATCGGCGGCCCCACCGCGGAGGTTGTCGGGCAGCTGCTGCGACGCCTCGGTGAGCGCGGCCAGGTGCTGACTGTCACCCACCTGCCCCAAGTTGCCGCGCAGGGGCACCATCACCTGTTCGTGCACAAGGCCCGCGGCAGCGATGAAACCCGTACCGCGGTAGCCGAACTGGATCAGGCCGGCCGCGTCGAGGAGATCGCGCGAATGCTCGGCGGTGTCGACCTGACCGAGCAATCGCTGGCACATGCCCGGCAGATGGTCACATCGGCCCAGGCCTGAACCCAATGGGCAGGCACAAAAAAGGCGGCCTTGGCCGCCTTTTTCACGCACTGAAGATCAGTCTTTCTTGCGCACGTAGAGCACCAGATTGTGATCCACCAGCTCGTAGCCGTGGCGCTTGACGATCTCTTTCTGCAGCTTCTCGATCTCGGGATCGAAGAACTCAATGACATCGCCACTATCGACGCAGACCATATGGTCATGGTGGCCACCGTCGGCCAGTTCGAAGACGGCATGACCACCATCGAAGTTGTGCCGAACTACCAGGCCGGCCGCCTCGAACTGGGTCAGCACGCGATAGACCGTCGCCAGACCGACATCCTCACCCGCTTCCATCAACGCCTTGTAGACGTCTTCGGCACTCATGTGACGGCGATCGGTAGTGTCCAGCATCTGCAGGATCTTCACCCGCGGCAGAGTTACCTTGAGCCCAGCTTTACGTAGTTCGCTATTTTCGACCATGGTTGGCTTTCTCGCTGCTGCTGTTTCGCAGCCTCCTTCAATACGGGTATGATCCGGGTTCTTTGCCCAGCCAAGATAGTGGAAGTCACCCACCGATGCAAAACACCAAGCTCATGCTGACCAGCCTCACCCTCGTGGGTCTGTTCGCACTCGCCGGTTGTTCATTTCCCGGGGTTTACAAGGTCGACATTCAACAGGGCAATGTCGTCACGCAGGACATGATAGACCAGTTGCGCCCCGGAATGACCCGCCAGCAGGTGCGGTTTATCATGGGCAACCCGCTGATCACCGATACCTTCCATGCCAACCGCTGGGACTACCTGTACAGCATCCAGCCCGGTGGAAGTCAGCGCCAGCAGGAGCGTGTGAGCCTGGTATTCAACGCGAACGACCAACTGGCGGGTCTGGCTGGCGATTTCATGCCTGGCGTGAGTCGTGACGAGCAGATCCTTGGTCGCGACGCTAAGACGCCGGTCACCTCACCTGCAGCCAAGCCAAGCCAGCCTGAAGAGCGCCCAGCTCCGGGCTCGCTGCTCGAGCAAATTCAACGAGAAGTGGACCAGGCCGAGCCGGTTCCGGTACCGATTCCCGAACCGCTTGAAACCGAATAACCAAACGCCCGGCTAGCCCGGGCGTTTTTGTTTCAACATGTTCAGGCGTCTGCTTCGGGCGTCTCGCCTTTGCTTTTGGCCGCCCGCGCGGCGCGCTGCTTGCGCACCTCTTTCGGGTCGGCAATCAACGGCCGGTAGATCTCGACGCGCTCCCCCTCCTCCAGCACCCTTTCTTCGGGCTTTGGCACCGCCTTGCCGAAAATCCCCAGTGGCGCAGAAGAGAGATCCAGTCCAGGAAAGTGCGCATCCAGGCCCGAACGCAGCGCAGCCTCGCGCACGGTGGTGCCGGCGGGCACAGTCATCTGCAGCAGCTTCTGTTTGTCCGCCAGCGCATAAACCACTTCGACCGCAATCGATGACTTATCCATAAAGCTGCTTCGCCCGTTCGCAGAAGGCATCGACCAAGGTGTTGGCTGCCTGGTTGAACAGCGGCCCGAGCGTAGCCTTGACCAGCGGCCCGGCGTAATCGAAGGTCAGGTCCAGGCTGATCTTGCAGGCCTTTTCACCCAGCGCCTTGAACTCCCAGATGCCATGTAGATGGCTAAATGGTCCTTCCTCAAGCGTCATCTCGATCCGCTTGCCGAACTCCAGCGCGTTACGCGTCATGAAGCGCTGACTCAACCCAGCCTTCGCCACCGTCATGCTGGCATGCATTTCGGTCTCGCTACTGGAAAGCACCTCGGTCGCAGAACACCAAGGCAGGAACTGCGGGTAGCTGGCTACATCATTGACCATGTCGAACAGCGCCTGCGCGGGATACGGCAGCAGCGCGGAACGTTGAATGTGCGTCGTCATGCGGACCTTCTACGTCGTCATTTCATTGCGCGCCACCCGAACGTTGGCGCAGCCAGCCCGCAACCGCGTTCCGGACGATGCCGGGAAATCGCTCAGCGCAAAGCGGGACACATTGTCGGGGATTAACGGCTGCCCCTCAAGTTTCTGCCGCCAGCCCTCTTGCAGGCTGTCGCCAGCCGCAGCGGGACTCCCTATAATGCGGCCCCTATGGCCAAACAGAAGAAACAGTCCCCCGGGACCATCGCGCTGAACAAGAAAGCGCTACACGATTACTTCATCGAACAGAAATTCGAGGCAGGCCTGGTCCTGGCCGGCTGGGAAGTGAAGAGCATGCGTGCTGGCAAGGCTCAGCTGGTGGACAGCTACGTCCTGCTAAAGGACGGTGAAGCCTGGTTGATGGGCGCGCACATCACGCCGCTGACCAGCGCCAGCACCCACGTCATCGCTGACCCGACCCGCACCCGCAAGCTGCTGCTGAACAAGCGCGAGCTGGGCAAGCTGTTCGGTGCCGTGCAGCAGAAAGGTTACGCCTGCGTGGCGCTTTCGCTGTACTGGAAAAAGCACATGATCAAGTGCGAGATCGCCCTCGGCAAAGGCAAGAAGGAGTACGACAAGCGTCACACCGAGAAGGAACGTGATTCCGATCGGGAGATTCAGCGCGCCATGCGTACCAAGGGCAAGGACGACTGAGCCACGCTCAGCGCTTGGCCTGATCAGCCCAAGCAGTGATACCGAGCCGGCAGCCAATGCCGGCCCCGCCCTCAACCTTCCTTCTGCATCCTTTCACCCTGCCGACGCTGCGCGCGCGCCAGACGCTGAGCCTCCTGCTGACCTTCAGCCAGCACTTCCTGCACGTAATTGATATGCCGATGAATGACCTCCCGCGCCTCGGTCGCTCGCCTGGCCATGATCGCCTCGTACAACTCGCGATGCTGGCTCATCAGCATGTCCCGCGTTTCGTCACGCAGGGCGTACATGCCGCCGATATTGGTCACCACGTTGCGCTTGAGCAGGTCGAACAGGCCACGGATGGTATGCAGCAGCACCGCGTTGTGGCTGGCTTCGGCAATGGCGAGATGGAACTGGGCATCGGCTGCGCCCTCTTCCGCCCGGGAGACCTTGCCTTCCCGGGCGTAGCAGTCCTGCAATGCGGAAAAGGCTTCGGTGAGCCGCTTCCGATCCACCTCGGTCGCACGCAGCGCTGCGTAGTAGGCGCAGCTGCCCTCGAGCGTGTGGCGAAACTCCAATAAGTCGCGCTGCGCATCGCTGTTGTTTTCCAGCAAGTGCAGCAACGGATCGCTGAACGTCGAGCCCAGCGACTCGGCGACGAACGTGCCTCCACCATGCCGACTGACCAGCAAGCCCTTGGCCGCGAGCTTCTGAATCGCTTCACGCAACGAAGGCCGCGAAACCCCAAAGCTTTCAGCCAGGGCGCGCTCGGCAGGGAGACGTTCACCCGCTTTGAGCGTGCCCTCGAGAATCATGGTTTCCAGCTGCGCGACGATGTCGTCCGCCAGCCGCCGCTGCCGCACCATCCCCACATCCATATCAGCCCCCGAATGGTCTTACCAATCGAGAAATGCTAGCCATGACCGTGCATCCGCACAAGGGTGACTGTTGCGACCAAAGTCTATAGCTAGCTAATTGACGCCCCTATACGCAGCTCTTACGCTGGCCATTCCATCCTGTTAATTGGTCTTACCACTTTACAGGTGGTCTAAAAATAAGAGGACTCAGCATGAGATCTGCGCACAACAACAACTCCACGGTCCGCTCAGGGCCCCATCTGAACCGAACCGCAGGGGAAGCCTGACATGTCCAACGGACTGCTCGCACTTTTCGCCTTCACACCCATTCTGCTCGCGGCAATCATGCTGATCGGCCTGCGCTGGCCCGCCAGCCGCGCCATGCCGCTGGTCTTCCTGTTCACCGCAGCCATCGGGCTGTTCGTCTGGGACATGAGCGTCAATCGCATCATTGCCTCGACGCTGCAAGGCCTGGTGATCACCCTGGGCCTGCTGTGGATCATCTTCGGCGCTATTCTGCTGCTGAACACCCTGAAGCATTCCGGCGGCATCACAGCCATTCGTGCCGGCTTCACCACCATCAGCCCTGACCGCCGCATCCAGGCCATCATTATCGCCTGGCTGTTCGGCTGCTTCATCGAAGGTGCCTCCGGCTTCGGCACTCCGGCCGCCATCGCCGCACCGCTGCTGGTAGCGGTCGGCTTCCCGGCGATGGCCGCAGTCCTGCTCGGCATGCTGGTGCAAAGTACGCCAGTGTCCTTCGGTGCGGTCGGTACGCCGATCGTCGTTGGCATCAATAGCGGCCTGGATACCGCCACCATCGGCGCGCAACTGGTCGCGCAGGGTTCCAGCTGGAACGCCTACTTGCAGCAGATCACCAGCAGCGTGGCGATCACCCATGCCATCGTCGGCACCGTGATGCCGCTGATCATGGTGCTGATGCTGACCCGCTTCTTCGGCAAGGAGAAGAGCTGGAAAGCCGGCTTCGAGGTGCTGCCGTTCGCGATCTTCGCCGGCCTGGCATTCACCCTGCCCTACGCGGCCACCGGCATCTTCCTCGGCCCGGAATTCCCGTCGCTGCTGGGTGGCCTGGTTGGCCTGGCGATCGTCACCACTGCTGCCCGCTTCAAGTTCCTGACGCCGAAGACCACCTGGGACTTCGCCGACGCCAAGGAATGGCCGGCCGAGTGGCTGGGCACCATCGAAATGAAGCTGGACGAGATGGCTGCCCGCCCGATGAGCGCCTTCCGGGCCTGGCTGCCCTACGTGCTGGTCGGTGCGATCCTGGTGATCAGCCGGGTGTTCCCGCAGGTCACCGCTGCGCTGAAATCGGTATCCATCGCCTTTGCCAACATCCTCGGCGAAACCGGTATCAATGCGGGCATCGAGCCGCTGTACCTGCCGGGCGGCATCCTCGTCATGGTGGTGCTGATTACCTTCTTCCTGCATGGCATGCGCGTTTCCGAGCTCAAGGCGGCGGTGAAGGAATCCAGCGGCGTACTGCTCAGCGCTGGCTTCGTACTGCTGTTCACCGTGCCGATGGTGCGCATCCTGATCAACTCCGGCGTCAACGGTGCCGAGCTGGCCAGCATGCCGATCGTCATGGCGCGCTACGTCGCCGATAGCGTCGGCAGCATCTACCCGCTGCTGGCGCCAGCTGTCGGTGCACTGGGTGCGTTCCTCGCCGGCTCCAACACTGTCAGCAACATGATGTTCAGCCAGTTCCAGTTTGGCGTTGCCCAGTCGCTCGGCATTTCCGGAGCGATGGTAGTTGCCACCCAGGCCGTTGGCGCTGCAGCGGGCAACATGGTTGCGATCCACAACGTGGTGGCCGCATCCGCCACCGTCGGCCTGCTCGGTCGTGAAGGCTCCACGCTGCGCAAGACCATATGGCCTACGCTGTACTACGTGCTGTTCACGGGGGTGATCGGCCTGATCGCCATCTACGTGCTAGGCGTGACCGACCCGTTGGTCGGAGTGTAAGAAACAGGAATCGTGCCCCCGCTTGGGGGCACGGTTGCATTCCAGAAACCGCACCTGACAGGCGCATTGAAAAACGTAGGCGAGGCAGGCAAGACGAGGCAAAAGTAGCCGAAGAAAGGACTGGGCTCGCATACGAGTTTAGGTTCCTAAATGAGCATTCTGAGGCTGCTTTTAACGACGTATTGCCAACGCAGATAGTTTTTCAAGAGCCTGTTTGCGGATAACCGGGCTAACCCGGAGACCAAGCCGATGAGCGAACTCTTCTACGATGCTGCGCCGAACGCTACCCGCGTCGCGCCGCCGCTGCCAAAGCCGCGCGAATACCCCGCCAAGCCGAGCCAGGTTTATCTGTTCGGCACCTGCGTGGTCGACCTGTTCTATCCTGAGGCTGGCCTGGATGCCATCCGCCTGCTGGAACGCGAAGGATTGACCGTGCACTACCCGCAGGGCCAGACCTGCTGCGGTCAGCCGGCCTACACCAGCGGCTACACCGACGAGGCCCGCAACGTCGCACGGGCGCAACTGGACCTGTTCGCCAACGACTGGCCAGTGGTGGTGCCGTCCGGCTCCTGCGCCGGCATGCTGCGCCACCATTATCTGGACCTGTTCAAGGACGAACCGGCCACGCTGAAGAAGGCGCAGGCCTTGGCCGAGCGCACCTTCGAGCTGGCCGAGTTCCTGCTCAATGTCTGCAAGGTCGAATTCAAGGACGCCGGCACGCCGACCAAGGTTGCCCTGCATACCTCCTGCTCGGCCCGCCGCGAAATGAACACCCACCTGCACGGCCGTGCCCTGCTTGCCCAGCTGGGCCAGGTCGAGCGCGTCGAGCATGATCACGAAAGCGAATGCTGCGGATTCGGCGGCACCTTCAGCGTGCGCATGCCCGATATCTCCGGCGCCATGGTGCTGGACAAGACCCGCGCACTGAAGGAATCCGGCGCGCATCAGGTGATCAGCGCCGACTGCGGCTGCCTGATGAACATCAATGGTTCGCTGGAAAAGCAGCGTGAAGCCCTGCGCGGCCAGCATCTGGCGAGCTTCCTCTGGCAACGCACCGGAGGTGCCCGATGAACGCCGAACAGCGTATTCCCGCGATACAGATCGAGAACGCCGGTGACCCGGATTTCCGCGCCCGCGCCCGCAAGTCCCTGAAGGACGACCAGCTGCGGCGCAACTTCCGCACCGCCATGGACTCGCTGATGACCAAGCGCGCAGTGGCCTTCAGCGATGCCGACGAACGCGAGCGGCTGCGCGAGATGGGCAACCGTATCCGCGCCCGTGCACTGTCCAAGCTGCCCGAACTGCTCGAGCGACTGGAAACCAACCTGACCCGCAATGGTGTGAACGTGCACTGGGCGGAGACGGTTGAAGAGGCGAACAACATCGTCCTCGAGATCGCCCGCGCTCATGAGGCGCGCCAAGTGATCAAGGGCAAATCGATGGTCAGCGAAGAGATGGAGATGAACCATTTCCTCGAAGGCCATGGCATCGAATGCCTGGAATCGGACATGGGCGAGTACATCGTCCAGCTCGACCACGAGAAGCCTTCACATATCATCATGCCGGCAATCCACAAGAACGCCGGCCAGGTCGCGTCCCTGTTCCACGAGAAACTCGGCGTGGAGTACACCAAGGACGTCGACCAACTCATTCAGATCGGCCGCCGCACCCTGCGCCAGAAGTTCTTCGAGGCCGATATCGGCGTCTCCGGCGTGAACTTCGCGGTGGCTGAGACCGGCACCCTGTTGCTCGTGGAAAACGAGGGCAACGGGCGCATGTCCACCGGCGTGCCGCCGGTACATATCGCTGTCACCGGCATCGAGAAGGTGGTCGAGAACCTGCGTGACGTGGTCCCGCTGCTCTCGCTGCTGACCCGCTCGGCACTGGGCCAGCCGATCACCACCTACGTCAACATGATCTCCAGCCCGCGCAAGGCCGACGAGCTCGACGGCCCGCAGGAAGTGCATTTGATCCTGCTGGACAACGGCCGCAGCCAGGCTTTCGCCGACAGCGAGCTGCGCCAGACGCTGAACTGCATCCGCTGCGGCGCCTGCATGAACCATTGCCCGGTGTACACCCGCGTCGGCGGCCACACCTACGGCGAGGTCTATCCCGGACCGATCGGTAAGATCATCACGCCGCACATGGTCGGCCTGGACAAGGTGCCGGATCACCCCAGCGCCTCGTCGCTGTGCGGCGCCTGCGGCGAAGTCTGCCCGGTGAAGATCCCGATCCCGTCCATCCTGCGCCGCCTGCGTGAGGAGAACATCAAGGCACCGGACGATCCGCACAAGGTCATGCGCGGCCAGGGCAGCAAATACTCGAAGAAAGAACGACTGATGTGGGCCGGCTGGCGCCTGCTCAACACCAGCCCGGCGCTGTACCGCGTGTTCGGCTTCTTCGCCACTCGCCTGCGCGGCCTGACGCCATCGAACATCGGCCCCTGGACGCAGAACCACAGCGCACCGAAACCTGCCGCCCGCTCGCTTCACGAGCTGGCCCGCGAGCACCTGGAGGGCAAGCGATGAGCGCCAAGGCCAATATCCTCGCCAAGCTGAAGAAGAGCCTGGAGGGCACCACGCCTATCGTCGATGACTACGACGTATCGCTGGTCACCCAACCCTGGAGCTACGCGCCCGAGCAGCGCATCGCCCGCTTGCGCCAGCTGATGGAAGCGGTGCACACCGAGATCCACCTGACCACGGACGCCGGTTGGCCCGCCCTCCTCGAACAGCTGCTGCATGATCGTCAACTGCCGAGCCTGCTGATCGCCCCGACCACGCCGTACGGCCAGCGCTTCACCGCGCATTGCGCTGGCCGTGAAGGCCTGCCGACGCTGAAGGCCTACGACCGCCCGGTCGAGGACTGGAAGGACGAGCTGTTCAACGACACCCCGGCGAGCCTCACCGGCACCCTCGGCGCCATCGCCTCCACCGGCAGCCTGATCATGTGGCCGACCCGCGAGGAGCCGCGCCTGATGAGCCTGGTGCCGCCGGTGCACTTCGCCATCCTCAAGGCCAGTGAGATCCACGACAACTTCTACGAGATCCAGCAGAAGTTCCAGTGGGCCGCCGGCATGCCGACCAATGCGCTGCTGGTCTCCGGCCCGTCGAAAACCGCCGACATCGAGCAGGTGCTGGCCTACGGCGCCCACGGGCCGAAGGATCTGATCCTGCTGATCCTGGAGGACGCATGAACGCGGCCGCCCAGCTTGAACGCGCGCCGCTGCCGGCCGAGTTTCTCCGCAAAGTCGAGCGCCTGATCCCGATTGAGCGGCGCTTCGACGATCCGCTCTCCACCCTCGCCTTCGGTACCGACGCCAGCTTCTACCGGCTGATTCCCAAACTGGTGGTGCGCGTCGAATCCGAAGCCGAGGTGATCGCGCTGCTCAAACTGGCTCATGCGGAGAACGTCCCGGTGACCTTCCGCGCCGCGGGCACCAGCCTGTCCGGCCAGGCGATCAGCGACTCGGTGCTGATCGTGCTCGGCGACAACTGGAACGGCCGCGAGATTCGCAACGGCGGCGAGCAGATCCGCCTGCAGCCCGGCGTAATCGGTGCCAACGCCAACGCCGTGCTCGCGCCATTTCAGCGCAAGATCGGCCCTGATCCGGCCTCGATCAACGCCGCCAAGATCGGCGGCATCGTCGCCAACAACTCCAGCGGCATGTGCTGCGGCACGGCGCAGAACACCTACAAAACCCTCGCCGGCCTGCGCGTCGTGCTGGCCGATGGCACCGTGGTCGACAGCGAGGACG
The DNA here is from genome assembly GCF_000661915.1 of Stutzerimonas decontaminans. NCBI lineage: Bacteria > Pseudomonadati > Pseudomonadota > Gammaproteobacteria > Pseudomonadales > Pseudomonadaceae > Stutzerimonas > Stutzerimonas decontaminans. The sequence goes on from NZ_CP007509.1 coordinate 3,643,261, forward strand.
CCTCCAGCGTTGCCGCCTTCCGCCAGAGCCATGCGGCGCTGCTCGAACAGCTGGCCGAGCTGGGCCGCGAAACCCGCGCCAACAGCGAACTGGCGGCGAAGATCCGCCACAAGTACCGACTGAAGAACACCACCGGTTTCTCGCTCAATGCGCTGGTCGACTACGACGAGCCGCTGGATATCCTCAACCACCTGATGGTCGGTTCCGAAGGCACGCTGGGCTTTATCAGCGCGGTGACCTACGACACCGTGCCGGACCACCCGCACAAAGCCAGCGCGCTGGTGGTGTTCCCTGACGTGGAAACCTGCTGCCTGGCCGTACCGGTACTTAAGCAGCAACCGGTGTCCGCCGTGGAGCTGCTCGACCGTCGCAGCCTGCGCTCGGTCGAGCACAAGGCCGGCATGCCCGAGTGGGTGAAGGAGCTATCGCCGACCGCCTGCGCACTGTTGATCGAATCGCGCGCCGCCAGTCAGTCGCTGCTGCACGAGCAGATCAACCTGATCATGACCTCCATCGCGCATTTCCCGGTGGAAAAGCAGGTCGACTTCAGCGAAGACCCGGTTGTCTACAACCAGCTGTGGAAGATCCGCAAGGACACCTTCCCGGCAGTCGGCGCCGTGCGCCAGACCGGCACCACAGTGATCATCGAGGACGTGACCTTCCCCGTTGAGCGCTTGGCCGAGGGCGTCAATCGGCTGATCGAGCTGCTCGACAAGCACCGTTACGACGAGGCGATCCTTTTCGGCCACGCGCTGGAGGGCAACCTGCACTTCGTCTTCACCCAGGGCTTCGATGATCCGGCCCAGGTCGCCCGTTACGAAGCCTTCATGGGCGAAGTGGCGCAGCTGGTCGCAGTCGAATTCGGCGGCGCGCTCAAGGCCGAGCACGGCACCGGGCGCAACATGGCGCCCTTCGTCGAGCTGGAATGGGGCAGCGAAGCCTACGCGCTGATGTGGAAGATCAAGCGCCTGCTCGACCCCACCGGCATCCTCAACCCGGACGTGGTGCTCTCCGAAGACCCGGACATCCACCTGAAGAACCTCAAGCCGATGCCGGCCGCCGACGAGATCGTCGACAAGTGCATCGAGTGCGGTTTCTGCGAGCCGGTCTGCCCGTCCAACGGACTGACCCTGACGCCACGCCAGCGCATCGTCATCTGGCGCGACATCCAGGCACGCAAGCGCGCCGGTGTCGACACCACCGAGATCGAGCGCCTCTACCATTACCACGGCATCGAAACCTGCGCCGCCACCGGCCTCTGCGCCCAGCGCTGCCCGGTGGGCATCAACACCGGCGACCTGGTGCGCAAGCTACGCGGGCGTGAAGCGAACAAAACCGGCACCGCCAACTGGCTGGCCGACCATTTCTCCACGGCCGTGCAGGGCACCCGTTTCATGCTGCATGCCGCCAATGGCGCGCACATTATCCTCGGCACCAAGCGCCTGGCCAAGCTGTCCGCGACCATGACCAACGCCAGCAAGGGCCGCGTGCCGCAATGGACCCCAGCCACGCCGCAGCCGCTACAACACCTGCATCTGCCCAAGCCCAGCGCTCAGGACGAGCGCCCGCGCGTTGTCTACTTGGCCGCCTGCGTTTCCCGAGCAATGGCGCCGGCCGCACGCGACCAGGAGCAGGAGCCGCTACTGGACAAGACCCGCAGCCTGCTGGAAAAGGCCGGCTACCAAGTGATCTTCCCCGAACACCTGAACGACCTGTGCTGCGGCCAGCCGTTCGCCTCCAAGGGCTATGCCGAACAGGGCGAACGCAAGCGCCAGGAAATGCTCGACGCGCTGCTCAAGGCCAGCCGCGGCGGGCTTGATCCGATCTACTGCGACACCAGCCCCTGCACGCTGCGCTTGGTCCAGGGCCTGACAGATCAACGCCTCGACATGTACGACCCGGTGCGCTTCATCCGCACACACCTGCTCGACAAGCTGGACTTCGTGCCGCAGGAAAAAGCGATTGCCGTGCACGTCACCTGCAGCACCCAGCACCTGGGCGAAGCGCAGGCACTGATCGATATCGCCCGCCGCTGCGCCAAGGAAGTCGTGGTTCCGGAGGGTATTCATTGCTGCGGTTTCGCCGGTGACAAAGGCTTCACCACGCCGGAACTCAACAGTCACGCCCTGCGCAGCCTTAAAGATGCGGTGCAGATATGCGATGAAGGCATCTCCACCAGCCGCACCTGCGAGATCGGCCTGTCACGTCATGGCGAGATCGACTATCACGGGCTGGTCTACCTGGTGGATCGCGTAACGCGAAGCAAAACAGCGACGCCAACGCTCTAGCACAGGCGTTACGGCCCTGCTCAGCGGAGCGGGGCCGTTTCGTTTGTGTCGCTTCGATGAACGCTCACGCGCAATCGCAGTCGGAATTTTAGAGCCCCTGACGGGTTCGATTCGACTCGGCGCCGCCGTTTCAGCAGTTCTCTGGCAGGCCCGGGAAGTCCACAAGACTGGAGGACCCACAATGAAAGTTCATGCACTGCTCGCGTCCGCGGTACTGCTCGCCAGCCCCGCCGTCTTCGCACAGAACGATCTGTGCCAGACCAATTTGCAGGAAATCGACGACAACATGGCCACCAACACCGCCACCTTGGGTGAGCCGGCCAAGAGCAAGGTCGAGGAGTACGTCCAGCAGGCCCGCCAGGCTCAGCAGTCCGGCGATACCGAAGCCTGCATCGCCCACTCCACCAAAGCGCTGCAAGAGTTGAAAGGCCCGGGTAGCTCCGGCAGTGGCGGCACCGCCGGTTCCGGCTCTGGCGGCGGCAACTGAGCCAAGGCGGTGGGATCGTGTAAACGATCCTGCCGCAGCGAGCTGTACGCTTTTTAACCAGCATGATTAAAAAGTGATCGACACACCGTAAAGATCGCCGTACACTCGCGCCCAGCACCACAAGCGTCACCAGGGGCCGATTAGGATTCGACGCCGGTAACAAAACTTGAGGGGCATGCCGAGTTGGTAACAGAACTCGTAAATAAACTGTTGCAAACTTATAGTTGCCAACGACGACAACTACGAAGGGTACGCGCTAGCCGCCTAACCTTCATCTGGTAGCTTCGGCTCCAGCGGTCACTAGGGGATGCCTGTAAACCCGAAATGACTGTCAGACAGAACAGGATCGCCGCCAAGTTCGCTGTAGACGTAACGGCTAAAACTCATACAGCTCGCTCCAAGCACCCTGCCAATCGGGCGGCGCGGAGTTAACTCAGTAGATCTGGCTAAGCATGTAGAACCGATAGCGGAGAGCTGGCGGACGGGGGTTCAAATCCCCCCGGCTCCACCATTTCAACACTGAAACCCGTCTAGAACGCGGGTTTCAGACCAGATTTGATGGCATTGGATTACTCACAGTCCGTCTGTGAATCCAAAAGGTATGCCATCATGTCCCAGCGCCAAAGCAAAACAGGTGTTCCGCACCTCGTCTATCAAGCCAAAACCGGCTTCCAGTACTACCTGACTTTCCCAAAGCATTTCGCAGCCAACCCCAAGCTGCCCGCGCAAATCCGGTGGGCGCTAAGTCACGACGAAGCCCTAGCCCGCGATCTCGCTAAGTACCTGAATGCTTCTTTCGAGCAGTTCCTTGCCAAGGCAACCGAGCACTACGTCGAGCTCTTTTCTGACCGCCTGCTGGTTGACCTCCAAAGGTTTCACCTTGCGGTAGCGGAAGCACTTAAATTCGCCGACCGAGTTTGGAAAGTCCGCCCGTCGCCAATGAAGCTCGCGAACCAAGACCTTTCGGTCGCCGACGCTCGCATGATGAAAGAGAGTGCCGAGCGTGTAGTGCTCTATAGCCACGAGCCAGGGGGCGAAATTTTCTTCGCACTGACACCAACGCCCGCACTGGTAAAAGCGCTTGGCGTTGGGTTCGTACGCTTCGACTGGCCGCTCGGAACCTGCAATCACAACGTCGCCAGCGACGCTGCCCGGTACATTTACGCCGCCCTTGATGTGCTTGAGACTGTCCCACCCTCTCCAGGTCGCTACTCGAAAGAATCTCCTGCGTTTGCAGCGATGACGCTTTATGAATACCTGTGCCATGCCCGCCCAGACCAGGGTCGGAATCTCATGCACATCCCCCCAGCACTACCGCAATCTCGGCAAGCTTTGCATTTTCATCTTCAGCAAGCCAACGCGATGCATCTGAAGCTCCGCATCATTGATCGAGCGCTCTTGGTGCAGGAGGGATCGGGGCTTTATGTGATGCTTATCGAACTCGATCCGCTGTGCATGAAAGCGCATCTGAGAGAAAAGAAAAGCTTTCGGGTTGAGCTGCTCACTAGCTCCATCATCATTGCGGTCCTCATGCTGACGTATACGCTGCAGAAGGTTGATAAGGTGCTGTTGCGTTACTTTCAGGAAGACGATCACCAAGATCCTTACGCCCAAGCCATGCAGGAAATCGGTGACCTGGTTCGGCGGATGTTGGGTTCTGCTGCAACCGCCGAGCCTATGCAGACGATTCCGGAGCTGAACTCGCCGACAGATGCTGTGGCACCGCCACAGGATCCAGGCACGCTCGCGTTGCTGAATGCGCTCGGGAGCGTTCTGCCCGACGCGCAGAAAGCCAAGCTTGAAACCCTCTTTACGCAACCCTCCGTCAACGATCGCATTGTCTCGCCGGCGCGTGGTTCAAACGCAGGGTTGAGCCTCGCAGCTTTGGTAAAGGAATACGAAGAACGGCAAATTCGTGAAGGCGCCTGGGCTAACCCGCGGACTCGCATTACCGCAAAGGCCCGCCTGGAAGGCCTGTGCGAGCTGCTTGGCGGGCACCGGCAAGTCGAGACGCTGACTCGCGCTGAATTCAACACGCTACGCGATCATCTGCGTAGCTATCCGAAGAACCGGCATCGCCTCCGTGCCACGCGTAACCAGCCGCTAAGTAAGATCATTAGCGACGGTAAGTTCGAGCCAATCAACCCTCGCACTGCGAAAAAGTTTTTTGAGCTGGCAAGGGCCCTTGTCACCTACGCTCATGATCAGGGTTACATCACCGAAAATATCGCGGCCGGATTGGCATTCAGCACCAAAGGAGCCGAGGCGCCGAGGAAGCGCACGTATAGCCCAAGCCAGATCGAGAAACTTCTTCACGGTCCGGCCTACACACTGACCACGCCGCCGCGCTGGCGCTTGGATGACTACAAGTTTTGGCTGCCGCTGCTTGGCCTTTTTACAGGCGCAAGGCTAAGTGAGCTGTGCCAGCTACGGCTCGAAGACATTCGGCAAGAACTCGGCGTCTGGCTCATCAGCATCAATCGAAGCGGGTCGAAACAGCTGAAGACGTCCGATTCGGAAAGGTTGGTGCCGATTCACCGGCAGCTTATCGAGTCGGGCTTCCTGGAGTTTCATCAAGCACGCCTGGAAGCTGTCGAGCGAGACGGCAAGGCTCCGCTTTTCGACAATATTCGGGTATACGGCGACCTTTCTCCCGGGCATGTTGCGAGCCGTTGGTTTCTCGGCTCAAGCCAGATTAGCCGGGGTTACCTTGGGCTTTGCGGCCTGGGAGATGACGGCCTGACGTACCACGGTCTGCGCCACACCTTTATCAATCAATTTCGCAGACAGAACCTTGACCTGGCGAAAGCCAAAGCGCTTGTAGGCCACTCGGATAAAAGTACCACCGGTGGGTACGGCGACTGCTATCCGTCTGACGTGCTCAAAGACGAGCTCGACAAGCTCGATTTCGGGCTAGGGCTGGGACACATCCATTACCGGCACTATCAAGAGTTACGAGAACGCCAGGGCGTTTTCAATGTCGGTCGCCCGGTTGGCACCCCCTTCCCCAGCGTGCGGGTTGCTAAGCGACACTGGAAAACGTACGCATAATATTCAGCTAATAAAAGGTAGGGGCTCGCTCTTACCTTTTGCTCATCTTGCGATTATTGACAAGTTGTCAATAAAAACTATCGCATGGTAAATCCTAATAGATTATCTTGACTGTTTATCCATCCAGTAATAATCTCAAGCCTCACCCACTGTGAGGTATATATGAATGTAACTGCCCCCCTCTCCATTCCTTTTTACAAAGGCCTGAGTCTTATCGTCGAACCCGGCCATGAAGAACACTTGCGAATCGCGTTGGCAAACATTTCAGCGATTACGGATGCGATAAACCGCTTTCAGTCTTCTCCTTTGCTTACCGAGTTCATGGACATAACGCTGTCCCGCTTTCTGCGAGAAAACAATTACGCAGGGAAATCCGAGCACATGCTTCGAGCGCGGATGGAGAAACTAAAAATCGCTCTGACGCAAGATAATCCTACCCGCCGAGTTGCTGAGCTTGATCGGGCCGACGTACAGCGTCTGAAGGATCAGCTACCGTCGTTACTCAAGCAGAACGCTGCGTCGGGTAGCAAAGGCGCAAACCTCACGACCTACTATCAGTTGTTCAATCGAATGCTGGACGAAGCACTTGAGAGCAAGCTGATTACCGAGGCGATCAAAGTCGCGACCTGCAATACAAAACACGCCGAAATCACCAAGCCATTTCTGGATAGCAATCTGAATCAGATGTTCTCAGGCTGGCCCTACAGAAAGTATCTCGCAGGCGACCTGCCGAAAATCAACCAGGACGCCAAGCCCTATCGGTTTTGGTTGCTCCCGCTTGGGCTCTATACCGGCGCGCGGCTTAACGAGCTCTGCCAGCTACGTGTGCATGATGTGATCCAGGATGTCCACGGCGTAGACCTTATCGATATCAACGATAATGGCTACAACAAGTCGTTGAAGACGGGGCCGTCGGCTCGGCAGATTCCAATCTGCTCGAAGCTAGTGGAGATGGGCTTTCTAAATTTCGTAGAAGAACGGCGCCAGGCCGATGGCAATGACGCTCTGCTTTTCAACGAGCTGAGCTTCGATCCAAAGCACCTATACTCCCGCGACCCAAGTCGGTTTTTCTGCGGGCCGTGCACGGGTACAGGATACATCGGTCAGCACTGTCCGCCGGCGGTTAATGGCGGGCTCAATTTTAAAAGTCTCCGTCGCTCGTTTGCCGTTCGGCTGGAACGGTCAGGCATATCTCCATCCACGATCGCCTATCTGCTCGGCCATGAGGGTGGTGCACCAGAAGTCACAGCAGACCATTACCTGGAGCAGCCACTGAGTCTGAGATTACTGGAGCAGATGGAACGGGGACTGACATACAACGCACAGACCGAGCAGATCCGCTGGGAGCATTTTAAAAAGCTGCTCGCAAACCAAGCCGGACGCGGAAAGCGAGGAAGGAGAACTAAGCAAAAGCCTTGCTAGCGCGTAGCGTTCAAAACAATCATCGCCTGGAGATGATTATGAGACAGGATGAATAAAAGGCCGCAGCCAATCTGCGGCCTTTTTCGTTCTGAACACAACAGGAAAGAAACCGAATTTTCACGCAACTCCGGGCATCGCTTGCGGCGACGGTTGGCACGCCCTATCGCTGAGCACAGTCCACCATCGAAGAACTTGCATCCGCTGCGACGAGAATTCCGTGACAGTCGGCTGCTGCCACACAAATTTCAGTTGAAGCGTGGGCGCTTTGGCATCAGACCGGACACCGCTTCATAACGCCACTGTGACAGACACACGGCACGGTCACCCGGCGCATCGACACTCACTAACTGCCGCAAGCCCTACGAGTGACACGGCGAGACTGCAGCACTCGAGTCATGTGACATGGCGGTCGTAAGACAAGTGTGCCGCAGTGATCGGGCTTATGATTGAGGCCGGGGCGGCAGCGCCCGCGAATGGCGCAGCTCACGTCTGTGCACAATCGCCATTTCGGCCAGGCAACGCCTGGCGGCTATGATTTGACAACAAAATTGCGGGGGCATACTTGAAGCAGCGAAGCGTTCCTTCAAGTATGCCCCCGCGCCCCATACTTGAAACCTTCAAGTATGGGGCAGTTGAGCATTTTGGGCGTTTGCAGGTAAGCGAAACGAATGTGGAGCGAGACCGAGCAATAAGACCAAAATGATCAACTGCCTTCGCGAAGCGGCTGCCATTGTTGTCAAAAAAGGCAGCTTTCTTCATTTGCCGCAGGTAAATGGCTAGCTCCAATTTCGATGCTATGCATGGCTACCTCTGCTAAAGCAGAAGAAGCCTGCTCACGTCCGCTTCCTCTACGGGATGCGCGACGTTTCTATGCAACGGCCGCCGCTTGGTCACCTCCCATTTTGCTAACCCACCACTTCATATGTCAGGAAGTACGCACCTCTCTGGCTGACAAACACTCCGCAGCGCCATCCCTGTACCAGCCTTCTCGATGACTGAATTACTCACGAAATCGGTCGGTCCTTAGTTTTCTCCCTCCGTGCCCAAGCGGTAGACTGAGACACACAAAGCAGTTTCGTTCTCCGAAGGTTACCCATGTCCAAACTCGCCGAATTCAAAGCTCTAGAAGCCCAGCTCGCAGCCCAGCTCAAGCAGCTTGATGCTCTTAAGAATGACGACAAACTCAAGCGCGAAATCGAGTTCGAGGAAAAACTCCGCAATTTGATGGGGCAATATGACGTAGGCCTGCGCGAAATTATTTCAATATTGGATCCGCAGCCCAGCCGCACCAGCATCAGCGCCACCCCGACGTCTCAAGCGCCTCGTCGGCAGCGCCAAGTTAAGGTTTACAAAAACCCAGAAACTGGAGAGGTGGTAGAGACGAAGGGTGGCAATCATAAGATTTTGAAAGCTTGGAAAGAAAAGCACGGCGCCGAAAAGGTAGAGGGTTGGCTTCAGTAAGCTATCCGACCAACACAAGAGCCAGGCACTGCCTGGCTTTTTCTTTACGCTTTCAGCGGTCAACGGATGCAAGCGATCGCACTACAACCAGTACCTGGAATTCATCGGTCCTCGCATGCACTCGCCTAGTTGCACCGCACCACCCACAACTGATCCAGCCTGGTCGTGAAACTTTGGCTCATCATCTCCCGTCGCATGCCCCAGTCCGGCGCGGTGGTTACGCGGCCGGGCCGGAGGGTATTGCGGCCCCACTTGGCGTTGATTGCATCGAGCACGCCCATAACGCGCTCCGACGCGGCGGGCTGGGTTTGGGCGAATAGATCGTCGGTGTACTCGCCGCGCTGGCAGAGGTCCATCAGCAGGACCTCTGCCTTGCTGAACGAAAAGCCATCGCGATAGATGTGTTCCAACCCAGCGATCGCCGCCCGGATGATGTAGCGGGTGTCGTTGGTGGGATACGGCAGCTCACACACGACGCCTTTCGCGAACTTGGGCTCGTCGGGATTAAACATGCCGGTACGGATGCTGATTCGGACGCGCTTGCACATGGACTGCTGTGCCCTCAGCTTCTCGCTGGCCCGAGCGGCATATGCCGCCACTGCGTCCTTGATTGGCTCAAGCTCGCGCAGGCGCTTGCCGAACATCCGCGAGCAGCAGATCTCCTGTTTGGGTGACGCGACCTCCTCCAGATCGAGGCACGGCGTCCCGCGCAGTTCGCGTGCGGTTTTCTCGATGACCACGCTGAATTTTTTGCGCAGGGTCCAGGCATCCGCGCTAGCTAGATCCCAAGCAGTACGTATGCCCAACCTGTTCAGGTGCTCGGTCATCCGGCGACCGACACCCCATACATCGCCGACGTCAGTCACGCGCAGCACCTTGTCGCGCCGCACCGGGTCGAGAAGGTCCACTACCCCACCCGTCTGCTTCTGCCAGCGCTTCGCTGAATGGTTCGCCAACTTGGCGAGCGTCTTGGTCCCCCCAATGCCCACCCCGACCGGGATACCTGTGCTGCGCAGTACCTCAGCGCGGATCCGCCTGCCGAGCACTTCGACGTCTGGCACACCGGTAAGGTCGGCAAACGACTCGTCGATTGAGTACACCTCAACCGCAGGCACCAGGCTCTCGATGACCGTCATGACGCGCTCGCTCATGTCGCCGTTTACAGCGCGTAATTGCTGGAAAACACCACAACGCCCCAACGCTCCAGGTCGCGCCGGATCTGAAAATACGGCACGCCCATTTTGATACCGAGCTGCTTTGCCTCGGCCGAGCGCGCGATCACGCAGCCGTCATTGTTCGAAAGCACGACGATAGGCGTACGGCGCAAGTCTGGTCGAAAGACACGCTCGCAGCTGGCGTAGAACGAGTTGCAATCAATGAGGGCGATGGCCCGCTCAGTACTTGCCATGGATTCGGATGCTGTATGACACCACGCCCCATACGTAGAGTTCTTCGCTTTCGAGGAGGTACCGCGGCGGGAACTTCGGATTAGCCGAGCGCAGAATGACCTGGCTGCCGGCTCGGTCGAAAATCTTGACCAGAGGCTCGTTATTCAGCGCTGCGATGATCACCTCCCCTTTTTCTGCCTCCCGTCCCCGGTCGATGATCAGAATGTCTCGGTCGAAAATGCCGACCTGGATCATGCTCTCCCCGTCTGCGCGCGCCAGGTAGGTATGCGGAGCTCGGATGTTCATCAGCTCGTCGAGCGAGATGCTCCCCTCCATGTGGTCCTGCGCTGGGCTCGGGAATCCGGCGGGCACGCAGAAACTGAAAAACGGCAGTGCAATTGTGGCGGGAGCAGCAGGTCCCAACATATGGACGGGCATGGCACAGACCTCATAACTGTATGCATATACAGTATTCTGAAGCTAGAGTCCGGTCAATTGAACCAGATGTGCGGGGGCACCCATGTGTGGACGTTTCGCTCAGTACCGAATCGCCTATGAGTACCTGGACAAGATCGCGATGCAGCTGCCCTTGCCATTGCGTGGCAGCGTGAATCCTGAGCCAATCGGACGCTACAACGTGTGTCCGCAATCACTGGTTCAGCTCCTGCACCAGGACGATGATGGCCTGCGCATGGAGCCGGTCAAGTGGGGTTACGCCCCATTGTGGGCACAGGGGAAGCGACCACCAGCGATAAATGCCAGGGTGGAAACGGCCGCGACTAGCAAGTTCTTTCGCGATATCTGGCAAACCGGCCGCGCAATAGTGCCCGCTGATGGTTGGTACGAGTGGAAGAAGGACGCGGCCAACCCGAAGATCAAGCAGCCCTACTACATCACGCTCCGTAGCGGCGAGCCGATGTTTTTCGCTGCGCTCGGGCGGTTTCAGCGAGGCGCCTCGCTGGAACCCCGAGACGGCGACGGCTTTGTTGTCATTACGTCATCTAGCGCTGCCGGCATGCTCGATATTCACGATCGGCGTCCTCTGGTTCTATCGCCAGAGTACGCTGCGCTCTGGATGCAGCAGGAGCTTTTGCCGCTCAAGGCTGAGGAGCTAGCACTGGCGCATGGTTTATGCGTCGAGGAATTCGAGTGGCATCCGGTGGGTAAGGACGTCGGGAACGTGCGGAATGATGGGCCGGAACTTATCAATAGGATCGCCCAGCCGCTGGTATAAAGGCATTTCGCTTCAATGACCGTTGGTGACAACCTAAATCAAGTGCGAGCTTTGCTTTCAGGCCCGCCACTGTATGGGCTCGCGCGACGGTGAGTCGTCAGTTTAGAAAAGTGAGCCAGGGAAATTCGCTAAAGCTCAAACGACGAGCTTGAACACACCTCTTAGGGGCAGATAGCACCGCTTCCGCTTACGGCCAGAAGCAGCCAACAGCGGACGTCAGGCGCCTACAGAAATAGGGGCTATTCAGTTGCTGCCTAGATTGATGAAAAGGCCATGTATGCTACAAGTTTGATGAACAATTGAGATGACCAGTTTGCAAAGGAGTGTGAGCAGTGATTGGATGGTTTATGGCTGGCAACCGCATGGCTTCGCTAGCAGGAAAATGGGCGGATGCTACGAGCCTCAATCCGGGCGATAATGGCCAAATAGCTCTGTTTGCTAGGGAGTTGATGAGGCGAACTGGTCTTCGTGCAGAGGATGCGTGGATTCGGAGCCTCATCAAGTGGATTCGCAATCACCCTGACTCGGAGTCGAGATTCGTCCTCGCCACGGCTCTGATCCGCTTTCTAGATATTTATGAGCATAGCGCTGGGCTTTCGCCAGAAACAAAGGGCGCTGCAAGACAGGCTGCGAATGATGTTCTGCGTATTAGAGAAGCCCAGCCGCAAGCTACTTATACCTTAGCTCCTCCCGCGCACCGGACCGCACCGGCCAAGACTTTTGATCCGTTGGCATTGAGCCGTCAGGTTGGCTCTGTCATCACAGATGATACGACTAAGTGGGAGGTGTTCACTGCTGCACTCGACTATATCAAAGAGGTCTATGGCCACGAATGCAGCAAAAAGGCTGACGTGGAAAATAACTTTGCCCATATTACTCAAAACGCTTCGCTGTCTGTTTTGGGTTGCTATGCCGTGGTAGGGCGTTTAGTCGTTTTTTATTTCTTTGACGAATTGCGCAAGGTAGTTCAGCAAGGAAAATTCAAAGGCTTCAACATGACTTGGACTGTAAAGCTACTAGACCAAACACGTGATTGGTCTGCAGCGAATAATGAGCAAGATTGGGTGGATGCTCGCTGCGTGGCTGTAGATCGCGCGCTGAGTGAAAACATTCAATACTTCCATCGCCATATCAGCTAAAGAGAGTAATTGACCACCCATTTGCATTCGACTTGACCAGTCGCTTGCATCGGACGTGACCAGTCCACTGGCCAAGCCTGACAGGTGTAAATCAACTCTAAACTGCCGCTCACCAAGGGCGGAAATCGGCCGATTCTGTTGAAAAAGTAGGTTTAGCGGCAGCAAGGCGGTCGGATGTACCTGCTGTCGAAGTGGCTGCAAGCCACTTCAAGTTACCTTTCGGCGTTTCACTGAGCGTCCTTGCTCAGGTTTGAGGGTTAATTCGAGGGTTTCTGCTCGCCACAGGCGTACCTATCCCGTGAGCGGTGGCCCTTGAGGCAAAAGCTTGGCCATGCGGCGCAGGTTCTGCACCATCGCAGCCATGGTGAATTCGTCAGTGGCGCCTGTCAGGCCACGCAGTCGTAAACGGTCGAGTTTCATGATCCGTTTAAGATGGGCGAAAAGCATCTCCACCTTCTTCCGTTCGCAACGTGAGACGAGGTATTCCGGTGTCTTGGCGATGCGTCGAGCCACATCGCGGGCAGCCTCATGGATGCTGCGAACGATCTTCCGATTCGGTGTGTTGGGGCAGCATTTCGCTTTCAACGGACAGGTGACGCAGTCGGTTTGGCTGGAGCGGTAGATGATGGTGTTGGCCTTGGTTACCCGCGATCTTTTCTGGGTGAAGGCGCGCCATTCACTGCGTAGCGGTTTGCCGGTTGGGCAGCGATATTCATTGGCTTCCTGATTCCAGTGGAAGTCGTTACTGGAGAGACTGTCGTCCTTGCGCTCAGTCTTGTCCCACACCGGCACATGCGGCTCGATGTCCTTCTCTTCGACCATCCAGGCCAGCATCGGGGCAGTGCCATAGGCGGTGTCGCCGATGAGGCGTTCCGGTGTGAGGTCGAACTGCGCTTCGACACGCTCGACCATCGTCCTGGTCGAGTCGACTTCGGTGGTACGGTGCGCCGGGGTCGCTTCCACATCCATGATCACACCGTGCTCAGTGTCGATCAGGTAATTTGTGGAGTAGGCAAAGAAGGCCGGGCCGCCTGGTGCTGCTGTCCAACGGGACTGAGGATCGGTGAGCGAAATCTTCTTGGGAAGAGCCTCAGCCAACGCATCTTCATCAAGTGCTTCGAGGTACTCGCGCACGGCGCGGCTGCTGAGCTTTGGATCGCTCCAATCGACTTCATCTCCCACCACCCCACGTTGCCGGCTGGCATCCGCCTTGATGATGCTGGCGTCGACGGCGAAACCTTCGCCCTTGACTAGGCCGGCTGCCATGCAGCGCCGCAGCACTTCATTGAACAACCAGCGGAACAGATCGCTGTCACGGAAACGGCCATGGCGATTCTTCGAGAAGGTCGAGTGATTAGGTACTTCGTCTTCCAGACCCAGCCGGCAGAACCAGCGATAGGCCAGGTTCAGGTGCACCTCTTCGCACAATCGCCGCTCGGAACGAATGCCATAGCAGTAGCCGACGACCAGCATGCGCACCATCAATTCCGGGTCAATCGAGGGACGCCCGATGGGGCTATAGAAATCCGCCAGATAGGCGCGCAGATCACTGAGATCCAGGCACTGGTCGATGCTGCGCAGGAGATGTTGGGCCGGGACGTGATCTTCGAGATTGAACGAGTAGAACAGGCGCTGCTGTCCTCCCGGTAACTGTCCCATCATGCTGTTCGCCTCCACGCCCGCTGACAAAGCAATTTTGCCAACGGCATGGGGAGGTCGCTACTTTTTCAACAGAATCGGCCAAAAGCAGCCATTAGCCAGCCATACATGCAGGTGTCCGCTGATACAGAGTTGACGTATTCGTGCCGCCTATTGGTTGATGCGTCGACGGCGCGCACACAAGAGTCACCATTTACAGGTGCTTTAGCGCTGAATCTTCAGGTGAGCCAAAAATTGAATCGGTGGGCGCCAGCCCAACGCCCCTTAGTGTGAGTTGGGCTGGCGCATGAAAGTATTCATACCGTACGGGAACAGCATGCTGTCCGTGGAATAAGTGTGAAGTCTCAGCGCTGTGGCATGCCCATATGCTGCTGATGCTGCATCATCTGATCCATCATCATCTGCTGCATACCCATGTACCTGTCCATCATGTATTGATGCTGCTTCATCTGCTCAGGCGTCATCTGGGAGTAGTGGCTGCCCATTTGATCCCAGCCCATCATGTGACCCCCACCCATCATCTTACCGTTACCCATCATGTGGCCACCGCCCATCATCTGACCGTCACCCATCATGTGACCGCCCTTCATGCCCCCTCCGCAGCACCCCATCATTCCGCCACCACGCATTCCGTTCATCATGTGCATTCCTTGCTGCATCATGGTTTGGTGCTCTTGCATCAGTTTCTGACGCTGTGCAGGGTCGCTAGCTTTCTGAATTTGGCTCATTTGCTCCTGCATTTTCTTCAGGTTTTCTTGTGCCTTCGCCATCTCTTGATCAAATTGCTCAACGCTCATTGGCTGCTGTTGAGCCTGGCTGGTGGCGCTGGAGTCCTGCTGCGCAAAGGTTAAGGCCGGAAAAAGCGCAGCCGCCAAAGCGAAGGCGGCGAGTTTTGGTGCTTTCATTGCTCAGTTCCTTGCAGGTGAAAGTGGGTCGTGGGGTGAGTCACCAGTAGTCAATATAGACCTCGAAGACGGGTGTAGCCTGATGCAGGTCAAAAGTTGACCCCGTACCTGCTACAGGTTGTATTAAAGCTGCCCCGACCAAGGAGGTTGCCTGGGGGAGCGAATTTTCAGTGGCCAAGAGGTATTGCTCTCTAGGTGAGCAGCCCTGTCTGGGCATGGCGTGCTTCAGTAGCTAAAGCCATTTGCCGCCAAAGCTGCCCAGCGGCGCTGACGGTGGGCGTAAAACTGACGCGCAAAAAGCCACACGAACGGGGTGAGGATGCCGGCCTCGATAGTCACGCGATCTCGGTAAAGCGTTCCGCCACTCACTTCTTGAGCCGTAATGACGTGATCCCACTTGGTGATCAGCGGGCTATAGCCGTTGTCTCTAAGCATGAAGGTCTGAGCGTTTTCCATCTGCGGGTAGGTAATCACAAGGGTTCTACCCCATTTCCACGGACGGTTTGAAAAGGGCTGAAAACTTCAGATCTTGCCTGGCGACTCTACGACGCATTCTCGGGTTGTGAAACCGCTCGATGTAATCGAATAGATCTGCTCGTGCCTCATCGCGAGTTCGATACGACTGATGGGCAACCCGCTCCCGTTTGAGCTGACCGAAGAAGCCTTCACAGGCAGCGTTGTCGCCGCAATGCCCGACGGCACTCATGCTGCAAACCAGCGTGTTGCGATTCAGAAAGCGCTGGTAGTCAGCACTGGTGAATTGGCTGCCGCGATCCGAATGCAGGATCACTGACCAGTCACCCTGGCGCTGCCAGATTGCCATCTCCACTGCTCGGATCACCATTTGCCGATCCTGGCGGTGATGCATCGACCAACCGATCACCAGCTTGCTGTACAGGTCGAGCACTACGCACAGGAAGAGTTTGCCTTCCAGTGTGGCTATTTCCGTGATGTCCGTGACCCACTTGCGCTCCGGTTCCTGTGCAGTGAAATCGCGCTCCAGGAGGTTTTTCACGCCTGCTGGGCGGCCACTGACGGCTCTTCCAAAGCCACGTCGTTTCCGGCGTGGCCAGCCTTGAATTCGCTCAGCCGCCATCAGGCGAGCAACTCGGTTCAGGCTGACGACTTCGCCCTCGTCGAGCAAATCCTCGTGCATTCGTGGCGCTCCAATCACGCCCCGGCTGTCCTCGTGAATCTCCCGAATGCGCTTCACCAAGCGCGCATTCTCCTGAGCTCGCGCACTTGGTTCACGATCCTGCCAGGCGTAATAGCCGCTGGCAGAAACCTTCAGGCAACGGCACATCAATCGTACCGGGTACTCGTTGCGGCAGCGCTGGATCACCGTGTACCGCTCGATGACTCCTTGGCAAAGTACGCTGCCGCGTCTCTTAAAAAATCACGTTCCTTGGTTACTCGGGCCAACTCGCGCTTGAGACGGGCAAGCTCCTCATCCCGCGGACTTCCCGTTCCAGGGAAGACTTTCTCAGTGCCTGGTTGCGCCTCCCGAACCCAGCGGGTGAGCAGGTTGGGAGCCACACCAATCTCTAGGGCCACCTGTCGGCAGCTGGCCCCTGAACGACGAACCAGCTCGACGGCTTCCCGTTTGAACTCGGGACTGTATTTCTTGCGCTTCATGAACACTCCTTCAGCTCGGTGTGAGCTTACTTGAAAGTGTCCGTGCTAACGGGGTAGAACCCCAATCGCCTGACGGCCAATGGGAAGTACGCCGAATAACTTCAGCTTGACCCAGTAGGTGCCCTCGCTCCAGGTATCAGGAAACTCAGCCGGAGCCAGCGGGCTGAAACTCAATAAGGGTGAAGCAACCTGACGCAGCAGGCGTGGTGTGCGCACCTGGGCGATCACCTCTGCAAGTGGGCACGGCAGTTGGGTGGCGAGATCGACTTGCATGGGCGCAATCACCGGCTGGATAGGTTTTGCTCGTCACTCGCAAGCAAGGTCTGGAGTTCTTCAGGAACCGGCATGGGCTTGAAAGCACTGACTCTGGAGCGGCCTGTATTGCCGAGGGGCACCCAGATTCTGGAGAACAACAAGGCCGCGAAAATGCGCGGTATTTGCCCGGCCACCTCGCGATAATCGCCAATCTGCCAACCGAGCGTGAGCATCAGCCAGTGTGATCTGGCGTGCGGCAAGGGCTGGCGTTGAGTCAGGATGTGCGCACGCTCCAGCCATTGAAAGGCCTCGGTATTACGCCTCTGCTGCATGGCGTGCTCGGCCTGTTGAAAGGCTTGTTCAATTGCAAGTTGCAATGCTGCTTTCATCTTCAATCCTCCGTTCCTACTTTTTAAGCAGGCGCAGGCCGTTGAACACCACCAGCAGACTGACACCCATGTCTGCAAAGACTGCCATCCACATCGTCGCCTGTCCCGTTAGAGTAATGGCGAGAAACAGAGCCTTGATCCCTAACGCCAGCACGATGTTCTGCTTGAGGATGACGGCGGTCTGTTGGGACAGGCGGATAAAGGCCGGGATCTTGCGCAGGTCATCATCCATCAAGGCTACATCCGCAGTTTCGATAGCCGTGTCCGTGCCGGCAGCGGCCATGGCGAACCCGATTTCGGACTTCGCCAGCGCCGGCGCATCGTTGATGCCATCGCCGACCATCCCAACAACGTAGCCACGCGCCTGCAATGCTTCAACGGCCTGCAATTTGTCGACTGGCAGGAGATTACCGCGTGCTTCGTCGATGCCCACTTGCTGTGCGATGGCTTCTGCGGTGTGCGGGTTATCGCCGGTCAGCATCGTGGTCTTCACACCCAGCGCATGAAGCTCCTCGATTGCCTGGCGGCTGGAGTCTTTGACGGTATCGGCAACCGCGAACAGGGCAATGGCACGCTGCGGATTGCACAACACCACCACTGTTTTGCCTTGGCGTTCGAGACGTTCCAGCGTCGCCTCCAGCTCGGGTGAGCAGAGGCCAAGCTCTTCCACCAGACGGTGGTTACCCAGGTGGAAATCCATGCCATCAATGGTGCCCCGTACACCTCGACCCGGCAGGGCTTCGAATCCCTCAACGGTAGCGAACGTCAGGCCATTCTCAGTGGCATGCTTGGCTATCGCTTGCGAAACCGGGTGGTCAGAGCGACTGGCGAGGCTGGCAGCATGGGTGCGATTGAGTTCTGAGTCCTGTTCAACCAGCGGCATGTAGTCGGTTTGCACGGGTTTGCCATGGGTAATGGTTCCGGTCTTGTCGAGGGCCAGGAAGCCAAGCTTGCCGCCAGTTTCCAGATAAACGCCGCCTTTGATCAGGATGCCTTTGCGTGCAGCCGCAGCTAAACCACTGACAATGGTGACAGGTGTCGAGATGACCAAGGCGCAAGGGCAGGCAACCACCAGCAGTACCAGGGCACGGTAGATCCAGTCGTACCAGGGCTCGGCCATGAAGAGTGGCGGCACGATGGCGACAGCCAGGGCGAATAGGAATACGACAGGGGTGTATACCTTGGCGAATTGATCGACAAAGCGCTGGGTCGGCGCGCGTGAACCCTGCGCCTCCTCGACCGCGTGAATGATACGTGCCAGCGTGGTGTTGGCAGCGGCGGCCAGGACGCGGTATTCCAAGGAGCCGGCTTCATTGATGGTTCCAGCAAAAACCGGATCGCCAATGGTTTTCTCTACAGGCAAGCTTTCCCCTGTGATCGGCGCTTGGTTGATGGTGGAGTTGCCGGCAGTAACCTCGCCATCGAGGCCGATTCGCTCGCCCGGTCGAACCCTAACCAATGCGCCTACGGCGATGGTTTTAACGTCAACTTCCAGCCATGTGCCATCAATCTGCTGCACCGTGGCGCGCTCTGGCGTCAGATCCATCAGGCCACGGATGGCATTGCGAGCCCGATCCAGCGACTTCGCTTCGATCAACTCGGCGACAGAAAAGAGGAACATGACCATGGCCGCTTCTGGCCATTGCCCAATCAGCACCGCACCGGTCACCGCGATACTCATCAGCGCATTGATGTTCAGGTTGCGGTTCTTCAGCGCGATCCAGCCCTTTTTATAGGTCGTCAGGCCGCAAAGCAGAATGGCGAGCAGCGCCATGCCAGCCACAGCCCAATCTGGCGCAAGCTCGGCAAAGTGGATCACTTCCGCCGATACGGCGGCCACCCCCGATAGCGCCAAGGGCCACCAGGCCTTCTTGCGCGGGGTGCCTTGCGCTTCTTCGTTTGCTGCTGCGGAACCCTCAACCACTGGCGTGAAACCAAGCTCGCGAATAGCTGCCAGTGCTACTGGCAGGGCTTCTGCTGAGTGGCTGAGCGTCAGTACACGTTGAAGCAGGTTGAACTCCAGCGCACTGATACCGGGTAGTGAGGTCAGCTTGTCGCGGATTAACTTTTCTTCCGTTGGGCAGTCCATCTGTTCGATTTTGATGCGGGCTTGCCCTTCAGCAGATAGCGGCTCTGCTTGCATGCCCAGGGACGAGATCGCCGCTTCGATAGGCGCGGTCGACGGCAAGCTGTGCCATACCCCAAGAATCCGATTGATCAGGTTGAAGTCGAGCTTATCGATGCCTGCGAGCTTGCTCAGTTTGTCCTGAATCAGCGTCCGCTCGGTAGGGCAGTCCATTTGCGCAATGCGGAAGCTACTGAGCCTGGAGCCGGTTACGGTATTTACCGCTGTAGCCACTGTGGCAGAGCAGTTGCTTGCTTCGTTGGCGTCACAGCAGACATCCTTTGAAACCGCTTCAGGTTTGTATTCGTCACCGCAGCAGCCAGCCATGAAGGTATCCTCATTGATCAGTTGTGCAGAGTGAACACCCTGAAGCCACTTCAGGGTCAAGCGTTTGTCGAAGAGGTGCTTCATGAAAATTGGAGAGCTGGCCAAGCTTGCCGATTGCCAGGTTGAAACGGTTCGCTATTACGAGCGTGAGGGGCTGTTGCCGGCTCCGGCTCGCAGTGAGGGCAACTACCGCCTTTACAGCAGTGAGCACCTTGAGCGGCTTACGTTCATCCGTAACTGCCGAACACTGGACATGACCCTGGACGAGATCAGAAGTTTGTTGGCGCTGATGGATCGGCCAGAGGGAAACTGTGAAGGTGTGAATAGCTTAGTGGATGAGCACATTGCGCATGTGCAAGCGCGCGTGACCAGCCTGCTGGCCCTGCAACAACAGCTGGTTGAGTTACGACACCGTTGCGCCTCTGAGCGGGGCGTAGACGAGTGTGGAATTCTCCAGCGCCTGAACACCACTGGCGGAGTCAGTGCGCTTCCGGATGACGGGCACACCCATGTTGGGAAAAGCCACCGTCATTGACCATCGCCTTAGAAGAGCGCGGAAAAGTAGTTACAAGCCCCCGGCGCGATTCACGTTGTAGTGGCCACCCCCGGCCTTAATGGGAGCTTCGTCATCAAGATGAACCGCCCAGCTCGATAGCTGCTGTGCATACTGGTTGCAACGCCAAGCTGCTGACAAAGTTCGGCCCTGAGCCGCTGCTAGAACTGGTGCAGAGCGAACTGCAAAAAGTGCGCTAAACATAGCGACTGGCGCAAAAGTCATGGCTGCTTAATCGGGAGTTTTTATGCGAGCACTGGAAAACAAGATACCCCCGCCGGTTGTGACCGCTCTGTTTGGGCTGTTGATGTGGCTGGCCGCCCGCTATGTGCCGGGCCTCGACCTGGCGCATTCAGTGCGGGTACTGGTGGCGCTGCTAGTGGTGGCCGTTGGCGTTTGCTTCAGCGTGGCCGGCGTACTGTCGTTTCGGCAGGCGCAGACCACCGTCAATCCGCTGAAGCCTGAAACCGCATCGGCACTGGTGCGCTCGGGTATCTATCAATACTCACGCAACCCGATGTACGTCGGCTTTGCCCTGTTGCTGCTGGCCTGGGCCTGCTACTTGGCCTCACCAATTGCCTTGTTTGGGGTACTGGGGTTTGTGCTGTATATGAATCGCTTCCAGATCAGGCCCGAGGAGCGTGCTCTGATAACTCTGTTCGGCAGCGAGTATTCGGCTTATCAAACCCAGGTTCGCCGCTGGCTTTAACATTAGTTTGTCCATCGTTTAGAGTCGCCATCTGGAAGACAGCGGTCTTCCAAAGCAATAGTTCGTGGCAACGGCCTAGAAGTTGAATGGCCGCTTTTGGCCGATTCTGTTGAAAAAGTAGCGACCTCCCCATGCCGTTGGCAAAATTGCTTTGTCAGCGGGCGTGGAGGCGAACAGCATGATGGGACAGTTACCGGGAGGACAGCAGCGCCTGTTCTACTCGTTCAATCTCGAAGATCACGTCCCGGCCCAACATCTCCTGCGCAGCATCGACCAGTGCCTGGATCTCAGTGATCTGCGCGCCTATCTGGCGGATTTCTATAGCCCCATCGGGCGTCCCTCGATTGACCCGGAATTGATGGTGCGCATGCTGGTCGTCGGCTACTGCTATGGCATTCGTTCCGAGCGGCGATTGTGCGAAGAGGTGCACCTGAACCTGGCCTATCGCTGGTTCTGCCGGCTGGGTCTGGAAGACGAAGTACCTAATCACTCGACCTTCTCGAAGAATCGCCATGGCCGTTTCCGTGACAGCGATCTGTTCCGCTGGTTGTTCAATGAAGTGCTGCGGCGCTGCATGGCAGCCGGCCTAGTCAAGGGCGAAGGTTTCGCCGTCGACGCCAGCATCATCAAGGCGGATGCCAGCCGGCAACGTGGGGTGGTGGGAGATGAAGTCGATTGGAGCGATCCAAAGCTCAGCAGCCGCGCCGTGCGCGAGTACCTCGAAGCACTTGATGAAGATGCGTTGGCTGAGGCTCTTCCCAAGAAGATTTCGCTCACCGATCCTCAGTCCCGTTGGACAGCAGCACCAGGCGGCCCGGCCTTCTTTGCCTACTCCACAAATTACCTGATCGACACTGAGCACGGTGTGATCATGGATGTGGAAGCGACCCCGGCGCACCGTACCACCGAAGTCGACTCGACCAGGACGATGGTCGAGCGTGTCGAAGCGCAGTTCGACCTCACACCGGAACGCCTCATCGGCGACACCGCCTATGGCACTGCCCCGATGCTGGCCTGGATGGTCGAAGAGAAGGACATCGAGCCGCATGTGCCGGTGTGGGACAAGACTGAGCGCAAGGACGACAGTCTCTCCAGTAACGACTTCCACTGGAATCAGGAAGCCAATGAATATCGCTGCCCAACCGGCAAACCGCTACGCAGTGAATGGCGCGCCTTCACCCAGAAAAGATCGCGGGTAACCAAGGCCAACACCATCATCTACCGCTCCAGCCAAACCGACTGCGTCACCTGTCCGTTGAAAGCGAAATGCTGCCCCAACACACCGAATCGGAAGATCGTTCGCAGCATCCATGAGGCTGCCCGCGATGTGGCTCGACGCATCGCCAAGACACCGGAATACCTCGTCTCACGTTGCGAACGGAAGAAGGTGGAGATGCTTTTCGCCCATCTTAAACGGATCATGAAACTCGACCGTTTACGACTGCGTGGCCTGACAGGCGCCACTGACGAATTCACCATGGCTGCGATGGTGCAGAACCTGCGCCGCATGGCCAAGCTTTTGCCTCAAGGGCCACCGCTCACGGGATAGGTACGCCTGTGGCGAGCAGAAACCCTCGAATTAACCCTCAAACCTGAGCAAGGACGCTCAGTGAAACGCCGAAAGGTAACTTGAAGTGGCTTGCAGCCACTTCGACAGCAGGTACATCCGACCGCCTTGCTGCCGCTAAACCTACTTTTTCAACAGAATCGGCCGATTGCCGCCGGTGACGACTGGCAGCTACCGGGCCAGAGCGGCGTTTCGGTTCACGTGCTTCAGCACGGCGCCGGCTCTTCGAGCAGGCTCGCTGAGCACTCTTAAACCCCGCAGCGCTGCTTCACCAATGAATGCCCTCTCTCTGCCGCTCACGAATCAACGCACACACGAATTCCGCGTATGCGTTCTATGGGTACATTGATTGAATGGTATCGGATGGATCTCATCCAATCCAGAGCTCTGGGGTGCTTTGCTGTACGTACTGGCTGGCCAGTTTGAGCACGCTGGGGTTCTTGGGGACATCGTTGTAAGGTCTGACCAGGCGTCGGTCGCCCATGAGCTTGGCGGCAATCCAGACAGAGCTGTGGCAGCACCGCGTAACACTCTTCAGCGTCAGCTCCTCGATGGGCTGCGCTACCTGGTGAAGAACGAGCTCAAGTTGAATCAGCCAGACGCTTCCGATGGCTGGATCACGGCCGATGCGATCTGGCTGGTCAGCAAGACCGTTTCGGATCGGCTGCGTGCTCACCTCCTCAGCCAAGGGATTGAGGGTGTTCCGGACCGCAACTCCACTCTCTTCAATGTCTTTCAGGATAACGGCCTGATTGTTGCGAATCCTGCTGGCAAAGCTATTTGGGATGCCGAAATCCTGAGCCCTACGGGATGGAAGAACGCATTCACGTTCTTGAGAGTTTCACCTTCACTCATATGGGCAGCTGGCGAAGACCGCCCGGAGCCTTTTGGCGGCTCGGTGCAAGTCCTCAACGAAGAAGCAGCCCCTGCCGCAGCTTCCGAAGCGCAGGAGGAAAAGCCCAGCCTTACTGCCGGGGGCGGCGATGCCGTTGCGGCAGAGCCTCAAGGGGACGAACCCGCAAGTGACCATGGACCGCAACCCGATGAGGTAGATGATACGGACTACCTTCTGGATCTGATGGATATGCGTGACGCGCCGACCAATTCGGTACCCGCCCCGGCGATGCCGGCGGCGTCCGAGGTCGAAGCTCAGTCAGACACTGCCGCGACCGCTACCATCGCTGGCCCGATCGGCGACACGCTAGGTCACCTTTTCATGCACTGGCTAAAAGTGGGTGTAGGAACCCACAAGATCATTATCAATGATGCAAAAGCCAAGGTTCACACCGTCAACGGCACGGCTTTTCTGGTGACTCCTGAAATATTCAGAAGGTATGCCCAAGAGCATCCGACCCTCTTCTCAGCGAGGGCTGGCGAAGGACAGCCATGGCTGCAGGTCCAAAAGTCGTTCGAAAAGCTGAAGCTTCACGTTAAGAAGAGCAACGGACATAACATCTGGACGTGCGAAGTCTTTGGACCTCGTAAAACGAAAACACTGAAGGGTTATATGCTCAAAAAACCCGGCGACGTATTCACAACTGAGATGCTGGATAATCCCAATCACAAACTTTGTGAGAGTCAGGATGATCACTAGCTATCATTGGATAGTTGCGCTGAGGTCTGGACTACCCTAATTATGGCGGATTGACTTTGTTGATGACCGCTTGTGACTGGGCAGCTAGGCCAGCCAAGTAAGCGCCTAGGTCCTGGAAATTGTTTTCCTTGAGAATCCTCGCAACCATGGCAGAGCGCTTCTCCTTTAGCGGTAAAAAAATTGCGCAACGCTGGTGGTTGTGCGGGCGGGGCAATGTCTTCCAATAATACGTTGCCTTGAAGCGAGCCATAGCTTCGTTGAACCCCAACCAAGCATCAGGCTCATGCGACAACACGAACATGCCGTATTCACGCCTGAGTTCTGTTATAGCCTGCTCACATAACCCGTAGATCTTATAGGTTCCGGTCAGCTCAACCGGCTGTTCAAGCCGCGCCGCGATGTACTTGGCAGCTGCGAAGTGATGCGAACCGCCGGAGTTCATCAGAAAGACGCGTCCGTCCCAAGCCCAAGTGGCGAAATAATCGTGATCGACGTGGCTGATGATCCGAATTTCATCCCAGGCCAGATTCTTCGCCAGCTTCGCCGGAGATATCTCGTCGATCATCTCGGGTGAGTTCCTTACCACCATGTCATCCATGGTGGCGAACTCCTTGAGTTCGGATTTCGACGCGGAGAAGCCATCTACCTGTTGGATATCGCACCGCCACCGTTGGATCTGCATCTCGCTGCCAACGCGCAATAGTGGGGCGCATTCGATGCTAGTCGAGCCATACCGACCATAGGTGCGGCAGTGGGTCCATCCATTCAGCTTGTCGCGATATATCCCGCGCTCATAAATAAGAGATCCGAAGTCGTGCCACCTAACAACCGCTCCTGCGCCAATACCTTTTGCTGTTTCCTGGATGGGCGAATTAAGTTTGACTGGGCTCTTAATCAGCTTCATGAGCGTTGCAGGATACCCACAGTCCTCACGCACTGAGTCCCATAGAAATGTTCCTGCTCTGCGCCAGAAAGGGAGGGGCTGATCTATCGACATGCATTCACCATCGTCGGAGGCAGGCGTTCAGTATAAGGATGTACTCAGTAAGCGGGGTGCCGCGAGAGATAGTCCTAATCATAGATCCCACTCGCCAAGGCGTTGCGGGCCGCAACACCGAGCAGCACAGTGACGAATGAGAGGTGTGTTATGTGCAGTCGTTACGAAGCCCCTACCCCAGAGCGTCTCCAAGAAGAGTTTGGTGTCGAGTTCGACGCTCAGGAGAAGCTCGAATTGTGGCCAGGTTATGCCGGGCCGTTCCTGCGCAAGCCTCGCAATGTCGACCCGTACGATGACGCCGTGTTGCCATTTGAAGCTGAGGTGGGAGTGTTTGGGCTCCTGCCCTTCTGGGCCGACAAAAAGCTGGCACGGTCCACCTACAACGCCCGTTCTGAGACGGCCTCGGTCAAGCGGTCATTCAGGGAGGCATGGAAGAAGGCACAGCACTGCATCATCCCTGCGGTGGCGATCTATGAGCCCGACTGGCGAACAGGCAAGGCTATTCCTACTCGAATTTCCCGTGCCGATGGGCGGCTGCTAGGGATAGCGGGCCTATGGGAGGAGAGGAAAACTGCTGCAGGTGATAGGGAGCTGTCGTTCTCAATGCTGACGGTGAATGCCGATGACCATGCGCTGATGCGCAACTTCCATCGCCCGGGGCATGAGAAGCGCATGGTGGTGGTGCTCCCTCAGGCGCTGTACCAGGACTGGCTGACAGCTCCCGCTGAAATCAGCAGTGAGTTCATGACCCAGTATCCAGCCGATAGGCTGGTTGCCTATCCCCAGCTTTGAGTTGACGCCAAGTACAATAAAACCTCTTGCCCCTTGTTGAATCACAGTTCAATGTTGGCCTGCTGCCGATAGCTTGGCAGCGCCGCGGCCAGATAGAGATCACTATGACTGGAAAAATTATGTCTGACGGCGAGGCCGATAGGCCGGCACGCATGACTCCTGCCGAGTTCAAGGCTGCTTATAAGAGCAAAGGTTGGACAGGCAGGCTGCTCGCTGAGCGGTGGAGCTACTCAGTAGCTTGGATCAGCAAAGTGGGTAACGATCCCGAGCGTGATCAGATTTGGGATGATGCAGTCCGCGGGTTACCGTCCGTCAAGTAATTGAACCACAGTTCAATTATTGTGTTGCCATAAGTTGAACTGTAGTTCAATGTCGCGCATGCAAAAATATCCGTTAGAGGATCTAGCATGTACGACAGCTCCCGCGATTCCAGCTCTGCTCACCTGAAACGCACCCTGTACCATTTCCATTTCTGCTGCGGCCTTGGGGGTGGGGCTCGAGGGTTCAATAGAGCGCGCCCCGTTGTCGGGAATGTAGAGGCCCAATGGGAGTGTCTTGGAGGTGTAGACGTAGACCCAGCTGGGCTCCGTGACTTCGAGCGACTAGCTGGCGTTCCCGGCACCCTGTTAGACCTCTTTACCCGCGAGCAATACACCCGTTTCCATGGCCAGCAACCGCCTGCTGGCTGGACCGAGGCGACTGCCGAGGACATACGCCGCGCCGCGCAGAATCTGCGCCCCGACGCCGTATTCATCAGTTCGCCATGCAAGGGCGCCAGTGGGCTGCTGTCCGAGGCCACCAGCAAAACGCCCAAGTATCAGGCCCTTAACGAGCGGCATGCCCTTCGGCAATTTTGCCGTCCAATCCAGCCATCAGCTGTTCTATCTCAGCCGTCTCAACGTCACTCACAAGCTACGCGTCTCTGTTTGGAAAATGGGGGTGCTGTCGATCCGGTTGGTCAGGCTTTCAATGCCAGGATTCGGCGCGCACCGTTGAGTACGATGAGGCCAACTACCGTACCAATCACCAAATCTGGATAGGAAGAGCCTGTCCACGCAACCAGAGCTCCAGCGGCGATAACACCAATATTCGCGATCACATCGTTGGCCGAAAAAATCCAACTCGCTTTCATGTGTGCACCGCCTTCACGATGGCCGTAGATCAATAAGAGACAGCTGACGTTCGCGACGAGTGCAACTAAGCCAATCCCCATCATCAGCATCGACTCAGGTTCGCTGCCATAGATGAAGCGCCTAACCACCTCCACGAGTACCCCCAGAGCCAACACGATCTGGATAAAACCCGCCAGGTGCGCAGCGCGAACCTGCAGCTGCGCAGCCCGACCGACCGCAAAGAGAGCCAGACCATAGACGGCAGCATCAGCAAACATGTCCAGCGAGTCGGCGATCAGACCCGTCGACTGAGCAATCAAGCCTACGCCCAACTCGATGACAAACATCGTGGCATTGATACCGAGCAGGATTTTGAGCGAGCCAGCCTCCTTGGAAGCAGTCAGCTCTTCACTGGCGCTATTGGCCGAAGCTGCTTCCTGGCTGGCCGGTTGAGTACCGAGCAATGTTGCCCCCAAACCAAGTGATTCCAGCTTGGTTGCGATCTGGTCAACCGGACCGTCATGGAAAGCGCGTACCTGTCTGCTGCTCAGATCAAAGGACAGCGAATTGAGTTCAGAAAAGCCATTGAGCGCGAGCCGAATCATTCGCTCTTCTGACGGGCAATCCATCTTGGGCACAGAAAAACTGCTGACCCAAGTCCCTTCATTCGAAGGCGCGGCTGCCGCTTCAGTGCTTACCGGCTCAGGGCCACAGCCACAGGATTTATCACAAGAAGTCATGACTCGCCTCTCCTATAGGACTTGATTCTACCGATTAAAAACCATGTAGTGGCTATAGGGTCAAGCCTGGATATACTGGCTTTTTTACCAAGGGACAGACCATGCGCATCGGTCAACTTGCACAGCGGACAGGAGTGGACACTCAGACGATTCGTTTTTATGAACGTCAGGGACTGCTTCCACCGCCCGAACGCGAGGACAATGGCTATCGAACCTATAAAGCAGACCATGCGGACAAACTGCTGTTCATTCGCCGATGCCGCTCTTTTGGCATGTCACTGGAAGAAATTGGTGTTTTGCAGAGCTATCAGGAACAGCCGCAGCAACCCTGCGTTGCGGTCAATGAGCTCCTTGATAGACATATCGCACAGGTAAGGGCTCAGATCGCATCCTTACATGCTCTCGAAAACCAGCTGGTGACGTTGCGAGGTTGCTGCGATAACGAACGACAAAGTCTGGACTGCGGGATACTTTCGGGCCTGCTGGGGGGCGACAAACCTCTTTCGTAATTCCGACATAAAGTCATTTTTGCGTCGTCTTGAATCGCCCATAGCGCTTGACCCTATAGCAGCTATAGGGTGTTCACTCGGGCATCTACTGCGTAAGTGAGATCCAGATGAATACCACCCTCAGCATTGCCATTGATGAGGCCTTCTTCCAGGCTAGGAAAGCACTTAATGCAGAGGCGCCAACCGAGGCTTTCTCCTGGCTGGAGCGAGCCCACATATTGAGCCAGCGAATGCCTATTCTTCATGCTCAGAGCCATTGGCTGATGCTGAGGGCCGACTGGCAGTTGCGCGACTTTCGAAAGGTGCTCAGCCAAGTACCGCGAATCATGGCGGCCCTGCTGTTCTCGAAGATCTGGGTGCCGCTCGGAAACAGCGGGCGCGCCAGGGTTAGTGCTTTTGCGCCGATGCCTATTTCACCGGAGCTGCAGCGACTTCTTCAAGGAGAAATGCAATGAGGTCGTCTCCTAGATCACCTCTTGTTGCTCCTGGGTTCTGGTGGATGCTATCGCTAGCCATTGCCTCGGCCGACCTAGCGTTGAAAAGCGCAATTACGGGTTCGCTCCCGGTCGGCACCGTGATTCCTCTCACCCCGTTCTTCAACCTGGTTCACTTCTGGAATACCGGTGCAGCGTTCAGCTTCCTGGCTGACGCGGGTGGTTGGCAGCGTTACTTCTTCATTGTCATAGCTTTGGTCGTTTCGATCGTGCTGGCTCTGATATTGCGTAAACGCAGAGCCAAAAGCGAAGCCCTAGGCTATAGCCTTATCTTGGGCGGGGCAGTTGGGAATCTGATTGATCGCGCATTTCGAGGCCATGTAATCGACTACCTGGATTTTTACTGGCAGTCCTGGCATTGGCCTGCGTTTAACCTGGCGGATATTGCTATCGTCGGTGGCGCCGCCATGTTGATCCTGAGCAGTTTGCTAAGCCCAAATGCGGAAGCCGACCGAGTCAACGAATGAAAGGCTCGCTCTCAACGGATACCGTACGCTGGGCAGGCCAGGCCTGGATAGGGCCCGGCATCGGCATCTTTCATGGCCGTGCCGGCCACCAGGAGTGGCACCACCATCAGGCGCATCAGATTTCAGTGGGCCTCGATTCACCTGTATCGGTTGAAACTCCGTTGGGCATTCAAACAGGGGCTGCCATCTTCATCGCCGCGGGCCTGAAACACCGGATCAGTGCTGGTCGAGTGCTGTCGATCTATCTGGATGCACTATCCGATGAAGCCCCAACTATGCGGGGTACCGAAGAAGCAAGGGTAGTCGTGATCGCCCCGGCGGACGTAGTAGCGATTATCGATATGCTGCGCGAGACAGGACATACCGCTCTCCAGGTTAGGACGGGGGTGCGCCAGGCACTGCGGCTACCCGATCCACCGATTCCAGATCCTCGCTTGACAAAGGTGATTGAAGCGCTGCATAGAGGCCAAATGAGGCGCGAAGAAATGGCCGCGTTGGTGCATTTATCCCCTACACGGTTTTCCCATTGGTTCGTGGAACAGACAGGCTTGCCGCTGCGCAGCTATGCGAAATGGTTACGTCTCACACAAGCCCTACAGCACCTAGCCAAAGGGGGTCTACTCACCGAAGCGGCCCATGAGGCGGGCTTTTCTGACTCGGCACATTTCTCCCGGACATTCCGGGCACTGCTGGGCATCGATCCTTTCTCCGCCCTGGCTGAAGTCGATCTTCAGGGGTCGTAGCTCTTTCGTTCAAGCCGAAAGCGGACCTTCCCACATACAGTCATGGCTCCCTACTCAGGAGCTGAGCGATGTCTATTCCCTTGCGATTCGCCATAAGGTGGCTGAGCTATCCACTTGTGTTTGGCGGCTGTGCCTCCTTCATGATTTGGGCGCTGTATGCAGGTATACCGTATTGGCCCACCACACCCATAGTCGCCGCGGCGGGGCTGCTACTCATTGCTGGCTTGGAGCGCATCCAGCCTTTTCGGCGAGCCTGGCTGGAAGATCATCAGGACACCCTGACGGATCTGCTGCACATGCTGGTGAACCTGTCTGTCATTCAATTTACTGCAGAATTCCTGGCTAAGTTAGGCGATGCGGTACCGGCTTCGGTTCGGCTCTTTCCGATCGAGAGCCCATTGTGGCTGCAATTGCTACTAGTCGCCGCCGTGCTCGACTTGAGCCTGTATGTAATGCACCGCATCAGCCACCGGGTGCATTGGCTGTGGCGCTTTCACATGATCCATCACAGCGCTGAGCGGCTCTACTGGATGAACGGAGAACGTCGACATCCTCTGCATGCGGCGTTGATGGCCGGGCCGGGGCTGGTGGTTTTGCTCATATCTGGAGCTCCGTCTGCCGTAGTGTAAGCGTACGCTCGCTACCGTCTTGACCCTCAGGTCTTAATCCGCTTCAGGCGCTGGTTGATGGCGTCGCGGTCAAAAGCCGTGGGATCGAAGGTATCGCCGTACCAGTCGAGCATGTTCAAGTATTCGGGATGCTCGGGGTCGGCAAGCGCATCCAGAAAATCAGCGTAGCCCGGTGCGCCGCCAACATCCTCCGGCGGACTGGCATTGGCGCCGTCGATGCAATACGGCACTTGCGGGCACGCAATGGCCGGCAACAGCCGCTCGGTCTTGATCCGGTGCTCCCAGTTGTCGCCAAAGTCATAGACGTAACGAAACGTCTTCGACCCATACAGCACCTTTGTCAGTGTCTTGCGCTGTTCCGAAACGACCGAAGGGCCCCAGTCGGGATCGGGAATACCGTAGCTTTCGCCAGCGATTTCAAATTCGTGAAGATGGGTGTCGCTCCAGCCCATCACCACCTGAATGACCTGGTGCAGCTTGCTTAGGGTGATGCGCTCGGGCACGGCGACCCGGCGCCAGATGGCGGGTTTTATCCACGTCAGCTCGATGTGCAGTTGCAGGAGACGGTCGCTGGCCGGCTGGCGCAAACGGGTGACGTTGGGCATGGGTCAAGCGGCCTCATGTTCTAAGGTAGGCAGAGCAATATTCCAGGGCAGCAAATCGTCGAGCTGATTGATTGGATAGTCGGCGATGCGCTCCAGCACGTGCGTCAAATAAGCCTGTGGGTTCAATGCGTTGAGCTTGGCTGAACCGACCAGGCTATAGATCGCCGCCGCTCTTTCTCCGCCGGCGTCGGAACCGACGAACAGATAATTCTTGCGACCCAGGGCGACTGTACGCAGGGCACGTTCGGCGGCGTTGTTGTCGATCTCAATGCGGCCATCCGTGCAGTAGCGCGTCAGCGCCTGCCAACGTGCGAGGGCATAGTGGATCGCACCGCTCAGCGCCGATTTGGACGGCAGTTGCGTCAGCGTGTGGTTAAGCCAGGCGTGAAATTGCGCTAGCAGCGGGCTGGCTCGCCGCTGCCGCACTGCGCGTCGTTGATCGAGCGGTTGTCCACGAATTTCCGCCTCAATGGCGTATAGCGCACCAATCCGCTGCAAGGCTTCAGCGGCGATCGGTGAGGCCAATGCCTTGTGCAGGTCGAAAAACTTGCGCCGGGCATGCGCCCAACAAGCCGCCTCGTGAATCGTGCCCGCGGCATAGAGTTGAGCGAAACCGGCATAACCATCGGCTTGTAATGTCCCGGCGAAGCCTTTGAGATGGGCTCGCGGGTGCTCGCCTTTGCGATCCGGCGAGTAGGCAAACCAGACCGCCGCAGGTGTGCTACTACCTGTGGGGCGCTCGTCACGCACATACGTCCACAAGCGTCCGGTCTTGGTTTTACCCTGGCCGGGGGCGAGCACGGCGATCGGCGTATCGTCGGCGTGGACTTTGTTGCTGGTCATGACGTGCTGCCGCAACCGGCCGACCAATGGCTGCAAGAGCCGGCTCGCTTCGCCGACCCAGTCGGCCATGGTCGAGCGCTCCAGGGACACGCCCTCGCGCGCATAGATTTCGGACTGCCGATACAGCGGCAGATGATCCACGTATTTGGACACCAGCACATGGGCCAACAATCCCGGCCCGGCAAGACCCCGGGAAATCGGTCGGCTCGGGGCCGGCACCTGCACGATCCCGTCACAGCAGCGGCAGGCCAACTTGGGCCGCACGTGGCGAATCACCTTGAAGCGCGCCGGCACGTACTCCAGAACTTCGGCCACGTCATCGCCCAGATGACGAAGTTCGCCGCCACAGCCTGGGCACTGCGCATCGGGTCGATGGACGTGGATTTCACGGGGCAAATGCTCGGGCAATGGCTTGCGGCGTACGGGTGTACGTGGGCGCGATTGGGCTGGTGGTGGCGAGGCCAATGCGGCCTGGCTGACCTGCAACTCTTCGAGCGTCAGTTGCAGTTGGTCGAGCATGCCATCGAGTTGCTCGGAACGCCGACCGAACTGCATGCGCCGCAGCTTGGCGATCATCAGTTTCAGGTGCTCGATTTCCCCGCGCTGGGCGGTAACCAAGGCTTTCAAGGCCTGGATGTCGTCAGGAAGGAAGTCGGTCGCGCAAGTCATGGCGCGATGTTACTGGTGTTCTCAAGCGTTGAACATCAGACTGCTCGTACCGGTGCGGTGCGCAGCGGTCGGCGCCAATCGATGCCCTCCAACAGCATCGCGAGTTGTGCCGTCGTCAAGGAGACGCTGCCGCTGGTGGCTTGCGGCCAGACGAAGCGCCCCTGCTCAAGCCGCTTGCAGAACAGGCACAAGCCATCGCCATCCCACCACAGCAATTTGATCCGGTCACCGCGCCGTCCCCGAAACACGAAGATCTGGCCGGAGAACGGATCCGCCTCAAGTTGGGTTTGCACCAGGGCCGCCAGGCCATCGAACCCCCGCCGCATGTCGGTGGCTCCAGCCACGATCCAGATGCGAGTCCCGATGGGCGGGGCAATCATCGCAACACCTGCTGCAAGACCAGTTGCAAGGTTTGCGGGTCGGGCACGCCCTCAATGCGCAAGGTGACCCGACCGCACTCCACAACCAGTCCGCCCGGACTCGACGGCAGTGGCATTGCCTCTTCCGCTGAGGGCGTCGGCGCCTTGCTCAGGTTGACCGGCAACAAAGTAACCTGGTGGGCAACTGGCCTCAGCTGCCCCTCCCGATAGTGACGGCGCCATTTGAAGACGAGGTTGGCGTTGACCTCATGCTCTCGGGCGATCAACGCGACGGATGCGCCGGGCAATAGCGTGGCCTCGACGACACGAAGCTTGAACTCCACCGAAAAGTTGGGGCGGCGACTGCGGCGAGGAGTAGAGGGGGGCGTATCCACAATGGTGTCCACTAAAAAATGGTGGGCACCATTGTGGCTATTCAAGGCTAGGGCAGGCAGTGGGTGCAGGGCGGACGCTTACGCCGTAGTCGCAACGTGGTTTGGGATCCTAACCGTCCATCTGGCCTTTCAGCATTCGAACCTGGACTACAGCGTGGGTTGGCTGCGGCATGTGCTAGGGGTTGCTGAGGTCCATCGTTGGCACCATAAGCGCGACTTCGAAGACGCTCAGGTCAACTTCGGTGAGTTTTCAACTGTGTGGGATCAGATGTTTGGAACCTTCTACGACAGCGCCGGGAAGCTGGGCGAGGCTGAGGTTGGATTGCATGAAAAGGACTACCCCAGAAATTATTTCGGGCAATTTATTGATCCTGTTCATCCAACATCTGCTTACCCGGCCGGTCACAATTCTTCAGAGCAGGATGAAATCCGCAACACGTAGCTAGAACGGGTGGGGTCAGCAATGCCAAACATACCGCGTGACACCGGATTGGACAGTACTTGGGCCTTTTTGCGAGATCCCTACCGATTTATCTCCACGCGCAGTAAGTTTCATCAATCGCCTGTGTTTCAAACTCGCTTGATATTACAGAAAACTCTGTGCCTAACAGGTGCCGAAGCTGCTCGCTTGATTTGCGACCCTGACCGATTCGTTCGCCAGAACGCTGCGCCCAAGCGACTGCAAAAAACCTTATTCGGACAAGACGGTGTCCAAGGTTTGGACGGTGATGCGCATCGTCACCGAAAGGCCCTCTTCATGGGAGTGCTCACACCCGCGAACGTGCAGGAACTAGCAGAGTTGAGCGAGGTTCGTTGGAGGGAGTATGCGCGAACTTGGCGTCCCGGTGAGTCAATCGTCCTCTACGAGATTGCTCGCGAAATTCTATGCCGCACCGTATGCGACTGGGCCGGTGCTCCAATCGCTGAAAGAGATGTTCAACAATGGACTCAAGATCTTGCAGCTCTCTATGAGCACGCCGGCGCGATCGGTCTGCAGCACTGGCAGGCACGGAAGGCACGTCGCCGATTGGAGCAATGGGCGGCAGAGCTCGTCGAGTCCACTCGCGCCGCTCCCCCTACACCCGAGCAATCGCCTCTCGAACGCATCGCCCATTACAAGGACCAGCACGGACAGCCGTTGGATCTACATACCGCATCAGTGGAACTACTAAATCTGCTGCGGCCGACGGTAGCCGTCTCTGTATTCATAACCTTTGCAGCGCTAGCGCTGCACAAGCACCCGTTCTGTCTGAGAAACCTGCAGTCGGGAGATGAAAGAGATATAGGTTGCTTTGTGCAGGAAGTGCGGCGTTTCTACCCCTTCTTCCCAGCGATCAGCGCTCGCGTGAAAGAAGATTTTCTATGGGAAGGATTTTCCTTTGGCAGGGGCACCTTAGTCCTGCTGGACTTATACGGAACCAATCACGATTCCCAGCTCTGGGAGGAGGCAGATCGTTTCAAGCCTGAGCGCTTTCGATCCAACTCTCCGTCGCCATACTGCTTCATCCCACAAGGACCAGGCGACCCGCATGTTAACCATCGCTGTCCAGGTGAAGGCGTCGCCGTCGCATTGATGAGCGTTGCTGTTCGCTTCCTGGCTCGCTCGCTCCAATATGAGGTTCCCGAACAGGATCTATCAATCACCTGGGACCGATTGCCGGCACTGCCCCGAAGCCACTTCGTCATGCGGAATGCGCGAATCACAATGTAAGTTTGGTGTTTAACGAAGCGAGTCTCGCCCATCTCAAGATATGAACGGTGGGGCATGGCGTTGAGCTGCCCAGCGCAACCACGGCAATCGGGGAATACTCAGAATAAGCTGTTCACAGTCATTCCCCAATTGAGTCATTTCCGAAGGCCGTTCTGACTTATTGTCGCTTGGTATCGTCCAGATTCAGCGCAACGGGCAGGTCAGTCGGTGCCAGACAAATGCCCTCGTCACTGCAGGCCTGCACCCGTACAATCATTTCGAGCCTGCCTACCTTTTCCAGCACGGCGGTCTGTTTTTCGTCGGGCCGCAGCCGAATACTTGCACCGTCGTCATACACCTCTAGGGCGGTGTCACTCAGCACAATGTCACTGACCCGGCCGCGCGGGTACTGCGTCGGGATTATAAGCGCCTGGCCGTTGACTGAAGAGCTGACGACGGTGGGAATCAGGAATTCCATGGAGGCCGGATTTGCATTCACATGCCAGCCCGGTTGAATGTTCAGTGTTAAAACGAAATCACCCGTCTTTCCCGCCATTGCTGCGGCGCCTCCCGCAACAGTGAGGCGGACCTTATCAGCGGAATTTGCCAACCCTGCTCGGGTCGGCACCGGGACTTCAAGACCGGCACGTTCAGTCTGGGCAGCGTCGAGGTTGTTTCCGTTGGTGTCGATCAACATGAACGCAGCGATCGCGATCGCAAAAACCACTACTCCAGCTAGCAATCCTTTTTGTCGAATCACCATGATTGGGTCTCCAGTATCTAAGGTTGTGGGTTTCCGGTGCGATTGATAGCTTCGACCAAGCTGTCGGTGTCAAAAAGCCCCGTGAAACGGGCGATAACGGTGTCGTCACGGTCAACAACCACTGCGAAGGGTAAGGCCTGCCCGCCGGTCGCAGTTAATAGCGCATCTTTTTCTGGGTTGCTCGCTGTCACGTCAACTTGTATGGGCACCATCTTGGTGCGCCGCACGGCTTCGGCCACAGCGGCCTCCTGGTAGACCGTGCGCTCAAGTATCTTGCAGTTGATGCACCAGTCGGCGGTGAACTCCAGCAAATAGGGTGTGCCCTGGGCTTTTGTCTCCGTCAGTAGTTTTGCGGAGTAGGGTTGCCAGACGAGTTCGTCTTCGCTGTTGCCCAGCGGGGATGCGAATTCCACAGTCATCGCAAGGGCAAGGCCTGCCGCCGTTGTGGTGATCACACGCACGGTACCATTACCCTGGACGAAACGGCGGGCACCCCAGGCCAGCACCAGGGCCAGCCAAGACCACCATAGCCAGGTATAAACCGCTTTGGGCACCAGGCTCGCGCTGAAAAAGACGGCTGCGGCCAGCAAGACCAACGCGAGCACTTCTCTAATGACCAGGGTCCAGGGCCCCGCCTTGGGCAACCGGCTCAGCCAATCGGGTTTGAGCATCAATGCTGCGTAGGGCAGCGACAACCCCAGCCCGATACTGCCGAATATCCCCATACTTACCGGCGTCGGCTGGGTAACGGCAAAGGCTAGGACTCCACCAAGGAAAGGACCGGCGCAGGGTGCGGCCAAAACCGCACTCAATAACCCAGATACGAATGCTTCAAAGTAGCGCCGGCCATGGACCGAGGCGGCGAACGCCGGGATCGGGATGGGCAAATCCAGCCAGGTGACCACCGCAAACCCGACCATCAAGGCAACAAGGACACCAACGAACACCGCAGACTGAAACAAAGTGCCCCAGCTCCACTGCAGAAGTGCGGTCAGTCCGCCCAACGTCAGGAAAAACGCGAGCGTTCCTGCGGTGAACGCCAATGCCGCCAGCACGCGGTGCGATCGTTGGCTGCCCGCCTCTCGTAAGATGGTCCGGACCTTAATGGGAATTGCAGGCAAAACGCAGGGCGTCAGGTTGAGCAGCAAACCTGCCACTATCGCCATTAAGAGCTGGCCGGCGATGAGTAAAGAGGGAATTTGATCCATCACTCAGCTATTCCCAGCCCCTTCCCACCCTTCCTGGCCGGAACGTCCGGTCTGACCCCGCCATTGGCTGCTTGCATACTTAAACAGCAGATTTTTTGAGTGCTCATATCTCTTCTCCATATAGACCCCGTCCTTTGAGTTATTGGCAAACGTCAGCTATCGGTAACGATTATCGCATCGGCTTCAGGCATCGCGAAGAGCTGAGATGACATTAAGGAGACGCTGAACAATTAGCCAATTCTCACCGTCCCCCTTTTTCAACCCGGTTTTTTCAACCTACCGGCCTTATTCTGCGTTTCTTGGGCCGATTTCTACCCTGATTTTGCTGATTAGCGGGCCAGCCCCGCCTTTCGGACGGACTTATCCCGCCGTCCGTTGCAAATACCGCTTGGCCAGTACCAGATTGGCCAACCCAAACAGACTGAACAACTGCGCCGTATTCTTTTCCAGTCCACGGTAGCGAACCTTACGATGATTGAAGCGCACCTTGATCACCTGGAAGGGATGCTCGACCTTGGCACGCAGCTGCGCCTTGGCGTATTCGACTTTGCGCTTGACTCGGTACAGCACGCTGTCTCTGCCGTGATGTTTGTAACTGCTTGGCCGTGCTGCAATCGACCAGACAACGTCCCGTTCAGCATGCTCCGGTCGCTTGGCCGCACCAGTGTATCCAGCGTCACCCGAAACATAGGTTTCGGCGCCGTGCAGCAACTGATCGACCTGGGTGACATCCGCCACGTTGGCGGCAGTCCCTACCACGCTGTGCACGAGTCCCGATGTGGCGTCGACACCAACGTGGGCCTTCATCCCGAAGTGCCATTGATTGCCTTTCTTGGCCTGATGCATCTCAGGATCACGCTTACCTTCTCGGTTCTTGACCGAGGGCGGCGCGGCGATCAGGGTAGCGTCGACGATAGTGCCTTCCTTGAGCAGCAGACCCCGGCTGGCCAGATGCTGGTTAATCGTTTCAAACAGCACCCGCGTTAGCTGATGGGTTTCCAGCAAGCGGCGAAATCGCAACAAGGTAGTGGCATCCGGTGCCGACTCACGGCCCAGGTCGATGCCGATGAAACCACGAATGGCCTGGCTGTCGTAGACGGCATCTTCGGTACCTTCATCGGAGAGACCGAAACACTGCTGCACGACATACATGCGCAGCATGCGCGACAACCCAATCGCAGGGCGTCCACGCTTGCCTGTGGTGTCGCTATAGAACGGCGCCACTTGCGCCTCCACTTGTGCCCAGGGCACCAGCTGTTCAAGGTCAGCCAGGAAGCGATCTCGGCGAGTCTGCTTTTTCTTGCCGGTATATTCGAGTTCGGAGAAGGTCTTCTGCACGCGCGTAACAAAGCTCATGGAGGGGGCTGGTTGAGGGGGCTCAGTGTGCCAAGGGTGGGGGCGGCTGGCTATTTATGCAGTGTCTCCCTAGTGGGCAACAGCCTTGCGCATATGGAACTGAGATGCCGAAATCTGCTCGGGCGGGGTAAGCAAGAAGTACAGTTTGTAACGATTGATCACGACTTGCGCCAACAACGGAGCCGCCGTACCGATCAGCGTTCCGATAATCAGATGCGCTGTGATTGAATCAATACCGAGGAATTTGCTGAGTATTACCCGCACCCCGCTACCGGCCAGAATATGCATCAGGTAGATCGTCATCGACGAAGCGCCGATGAACAGAAACCAATCCACGCGAAACTGACCTAGCCACATCGACAACGCGATCATGAAAAAGATGGATATGGTTGCAAGCGCGAGTACCGCCATGCCGCCATCGGCATAGTTCAGACCGAAGGTCACATGAAACAGGTACTGCCCCAGGATGAACAGCGCACCGAAAAATAATGTCAGCTGTGTATAACGCGCTAGGAAGAACGCCTTGACCTCGTTGAACCAGACGCCCAATGCGAAGAAGACGGTGTTGCCCAGGATAAAGCGGGTCATGTTGTTTACCGTCAGATCCTGCTGGAAGACATACAGCAAGCCAAACAGGACCACGAATGGCAAGAAATAGCGCCGATCTGCCCGCGCATAAAGAAACGCACAAACCACGAACACCAGAAACAGAGCGTACAGGAACCAGAACTGCGCTCGCGGCATCCAGAGCAGCGAGAACACCTCAACCAAGGTGACCTGACCGTTCGTGTAATTCGACAGGACGACTTCGAACAGACCTTGTAGTAAAGACCAGACAATAAAGGGATAGACGATTGTGTCGACCTTGTTGATGATCAACCCGCCCCGGCCCCGCTTCTGCAACGAATCGAAGAAGAATAAACCCGACAGGAAGAAGTACAGCGGAATGTGAAAGCTGTAGATGATGCTGTCGACCAGCACGAATCGCGCCTCATCCATCGGCAACCCGGCATTGAATACGCCTCGCGCGACATGCCCGTAGACAACAAGAATGATCCCGATCGCCTTGGCATAATCAACCCAAACGTTTCTCTCCTGCATTTGATTGTTCTCCTTGTATCGGCCAATGAGCAGGCGGCACCCTCTTCCAGAGAAAGTGGATGGAGGAGATAGACAACAGGATTTTTCGTTGGTTTAGCTGAAGCACTCCTGGGTCGCCGAAGCGCGACACAGATTCCAATAAACCGAGCGCCAGGCCTCCACACCTCCCGCGCGCACGTTGCCTGACCGCCAGCCCGAGCGCTATATGCAAGCTTTTCTGGAGCGATGATATGCCCGACCCGCTACTGCCTTCCTGCTCCATCCTGCTTCTGGCGGGTGGCCGTGGGCAACGCATGGGAGGACAGGACAAAGGACTGGTCGAATGGCAGGGACGCCCATTGATTGCATGGTTGCATGAGACCGTTCAGCCATTGACAGACGACCTGCTGCTATCCTGCAACCGCAATCGAGCCCGCTACTCGGCCTATGCCGATCGATTGATTAGCGATGAAGAGCAGGGATTCCCCGGGCCCCTTGCAGGAATACGCAGCGGTCTTGCAGCTGCTCGCAACGCGTGGATGCTCGTACTGCCGTGCGACACCCCGTTGATTGATCGCCCCTTACTGCAGTCGCTCTACCAGACCGCGCTCGAAGAGCCAGACAGGCCAGTCATGCTGAGCTGCGAAGGCCAGTGGGAGCCCCTGTTCAGCATAATTCCCACCGGCCGACAGGCCGAAGTTGACGCTTGCTGGCAATCTGGAGAACGCCATTGATTGCCTTTCTTGGCCTGATGCATCTCAGGATCACGCTTACCTTCTCGGTTCTTGACCGAGGGCGGCGCGGCGATCAGGGTAGCGTCGACGATAGTGCCTTCCTTGAGCAGCAGACCCCGGCTGGCCAGATGCTGGTTAATCGTTTCAAACAGCACCCGCGTTAGCTGATGGGTTTCCAGCAAGCGGCGAAATCGCAACAAGGTAGTGGCATCCGGTGCCGACTCACGGCCCAGGTCGATGCCGATGAAACCACGAATGGCCTGGCTGTCGTAGACGGCATCTTCGGTACCTTCATCGGAGAGACCGAAACACTGCTGCACGACATACATGCGCAGCATGCGCGACAACCCAATCGCAGGGCGTCCACGCTTGCCTGTGGTGTCGCTATAGAACGGCGCCACTTGCGCCTCCACTTGTGCCCAGGGCACCAGCTGTTCAAGGTCAGCCAGGAAGCGATCTCGGCGAGTCTGCTTTTTCTTGCCGGTATATTCGAGTTCGGAGAAGGTCTTCTGCACGCGCGTAACAAAGCTCATGGAGGGGGCTGGTTGAGGGGGCTCAGTGTGCCAAGGGTGGGGGCGGCTGGCTATTTATGCAGTGTCTCCCTAGGGATGGTCTGAAGTAGCCATGTATTTCTGGCTGACTTCAGCTTCCGCCGATTTTGAAAGCGGAAAATCGACCAAAAATGATCAGATCACCGCTCATTTCTGTGTTTTTAGCCGCCGCGAGCACCTCGCGGCGGCCATTCCCCGCATTACAGGCGCACCTCTCCCGCGTTGGTCAGTAACCGTCGGCGCGCCTTCCACAGATTCGACAGCGCGAACAGCGTGACCAACTGAGCGGTGTTCTTCACCAGCCCGCGGAAGCGCACCTTGGTATAGCCAAACTGCCGC
This sequence comes from Stutzerimonas decontaminans, assembly GCF_000661915.1. Taxonomy (NCBI): domain Bacteria; kingdom Pseudomonadati; phylum Pseudomonadota; class Gammaproteobacteria; order Pseudomonadales; family Pseudomonadaceae; genus Stutzerimonas; species Stutzerimonas decontaminans. The sequence goes on from NZ_CP007509.1 coordinate 3,684,524, forward strand.
TTGATCACGCGGAACGGGTGCTCGACCTTGGCGCGTACTTGGGGCTTTGGCCTTCTCGATCTTGCGCTTGGCTTTGTATAGCGCGCTGCGCTTATCGAGCTTCTTGTAGGTGATGCGGCGTGCCGCAACCTGCCAGATCACCTGACGCCCCTCATGCTCGGGACGCTTCTCAACGCCGGTGTAACCAGCGTCGGCGCAAACCACATTCTCGTCGCCGTGCAGCAGCTTATCGACCTGGGTGACATCCGCCACGTTGGCCGCCGTGCCCACCACGCTGTGCACCAAGCCCGATTCGTCATCCACGCCGATGTGCGCCTTCATGCCGAAGTAGTATTGCTGGCCTTTCTTGGTCTGGTGCATCTCCGGGTCGCGCTTGCCGTCCTTGTTCTTGGTTGAACTCGGCGCGTTGATCAGTGTGGCATCGACGATAGTGCCTTGGCGCAGCGACAGGCCGTGGTCACCCAGGTGGCCGTTGATCACAGCCAGGATGCCGGCAGCCAGCTCATGTTTCTCCAGCCCGGCTTTGGAGCTTTTTCCTGCGAGCCAATGCCATATGTAGACAAATCCCTTCCTTCTCACCCGATACAGAGTCTGCTCGCTGTGAGAATGGCAAGCGTTATGTATCCAACCGATGATACTGCCGAATTCGACGAAGCAGGAGCAAACCGAGTCCGAGTGCGATCACGCCAAGGATAGGCCAATCCCGCCAGCGCACATAAGGGGTCGCGCCAGTTCGGGGGGTCACTTCGGCGCTGAGGGTGGCTACGCGGAATTGAGGAGCGCGTGTAAGGACCTTTCCCTCATAGCTGACAGTTGCTGTGATGCCCGTGTTCGTGGCTCGCAGTAGGTCACGTCCGGTTTCGATGGCACGCATGCGGACCATCTGGAAGTGCTGGAGAGGGCCGATTGAGCTGCCGAACCAAGCATCGTTGCTGACATTCACCAGTAACTGCGCTTCGGGCAGAAGTTCCGTGACTTCAGCACCAAAGACCGCCTCGTAGCAGATGAGTGCTCCGACGGGCACACCCGCTGCGTTAAGGACGTGCGCTTCCCGTCCTGGTGTGAAATCGGACATAGGCGCCCCGAGCACGTCGAGGGCCGAACCCAAGAAGTTCCGGAGCGGAACATATTCACCGAATGGCACCAGGTGGCGTTTGTAGTAGTACCCTGCGGGATCTGAGAGGCTTATCACCGCGTTGTAGGTGCGACCGTCCGTCTCGCGTATAGGGACGCCAATCATTAACGAGGTGCCGGCCTGATCGGCTAACGCCTCGAGCTCAGCAAGATATTCTCTAGCCTGGTCATGCCACATCGGGATTGCCGCTTCTGGCCAAATCACGATGTCGGCCCCGAGATGCTGCTTCGTAAGCGTCTGATAGCGGTCAAGCGTGATTTCCCGGGAATCCGGGTCCCATTTTTTGTCTTGCGTGATGTTTCCCTGCAAGAGGGCAATATTGATAGGGCCAGCGGCTGGCTGCGTCCACTCACGATCCAGAATCTGCAAGCTGGCGAGAGTAGCGATTAACACGGCACCGGCTACCGTCGCACGGTGCAGGCTTAAGCCCAAGATAACCCACGCAAGCCCGCCAGCGAGCAAGGCCACCAGAAAACTCACGCCAAGCACACCAAAGACAGGAGCGATAGTGGCAAGTGTGGTGTCGGTCTGGCTGTAGCCGATAAAAAGCCAAGGAAAGCCGGTTAAGAACCAGGTGCGCATCCATTCACTCAACACCCATGCCGCTGGTAGCCCTAGCCAGAGCGCCGTCGCATCGATCTCAGGGTGCAGGCGGCGTACGAGATACGCGACGCCCCATGGGAAGAGAGCTAGCAGCGAGACAAAGGCCGTTGTGGCTAACACTGCCACCACGGGGCCATTGCCGTACTGGCTGATGCTGATGTAGACCCAGGAGACACCTACGCCGAAGTAACCAAGGCCAAATATGTAGGCCGACCATAGCGCCTGACGCCTTGAAGATTGCGCGACCAGGACAAATAATGCGGCAAGAGCCATCACCGCAATCCATGCCCAGCCCACAGGGGCAAAGGCAAGCGGCATGGCGCCTCCGGCTAGTAAAGCCATCACCCTTGTCAGAAACGTCTTGTAGCGCATTCCCGAGGTTAAGTCGGACGGTAGAGCGCACTTATCACCCAATGCTCTCGCCTCCTAAGCCAAGATCAACCCTGTAGCTCATGCTTTCTTGCTCCGCTCAACTCACACCCATCAACCCATTCGACGGGCTGACCAGAGTAGCAAAGTGAACTTTCTGAACTCGACAAGGTGCGCCGTAAGCTGGGAGCTGCTCCGTATTCGGGGCCATGCCGAGATAACGGGAAAATTCACTCACATCCATCCTAACTGATTGATTTATCAGAACATTTCCATGACGGGAATTTTTATGGAATCATAACGAGATCACGGAAAATTAAGACATTCAAACCATAAATGTTTGATTTCTAGGCTTTGTGTTGCTCTCACATGCTTGCGCATGTTCGCCCACCTTCAATTAGTCTCAAATGTGGGCTCGATGGCAGCTGTAAACTTTCCTCCCCTCGGAGGTGATGATCATGCGGCACGTTGCAATGCAGCCAACGGAAACGACTTCAGACGTTACCTGTGACGCTTGTTGCCAAAGCACAAGTATTGAAACCGCTCTGCAATCACTCGAACGACAACTCGTTTCACTGCGGGCTAATTGCAACGATGGGCGGGAAGTTGAGGCTTGCGGCATTCTCGCCGGAATTAGCGAGGACGCATGCATTAAATGAACGGCGTTGGGGCTTGCGGGCCTGGTTACCCGGCCAACGCGCATGCCCTCGAAATGGTTGTTTGTCCCTGTGGTTTTTGCCCCTTCGTAGTGATGGCTGTCTCCGTGCGGTATCACTTTGAGTCAGGCCTGCCGAGGAAACGTGAGTTCAAACGTGGTCCGACCGTCTTTGCTGGCGACGGCCACGTGGCCTTTGTGGAGGTTCATCACTGAGCGGACAATCGCTAGCCCCAATCCTGCCCCGTGAGGTTGTATGCCGTTAACGCGGTAAAAGCGGTCGAACAGATGTGGGAGATGATCCGATTCGATAGTCGCGCCATGATTGGTGACAGCCAGCGAGACGATGTCTACGTCCTCCTCAAGGATCTTAAGTTCGACCGTACTGCCAGTATTTGAATGCCGCAGCGCGTTGGATAGCAGGTTGGAAATGGCCCGCTGGACCATAAGTCGATTTCCCAAAATCATGGCATCGCCCGTTACTGTCGTAGCGACTCCCGCTTCTTCGGCAAGGACTTCGAAGTATTCACATACGCGCCTCGCCTCGCTTCCTAAAGATAATTGTTCGAGCTTCAGTGCTGGGCTGGCGTGGCTGGCCTGGGCGAGAAACAGCATGTCTGACACGATTCGATCCATGCGTTCGAGTTCTTCAACCGACGACTCGATCACCTCCCGATAATGCTCCTTGCTTCGCTCACGCACCAAAGTCACCTGCGCCTTGCCTATCAGGTTGTTCAGCGGAGTTTTTAACTCATGAGCCACATCGTCCGAGAATTGTGACAGTTGCTGAACGCCGTCATCGAGTCGATGAAGCATTACGTTGAGGCTGTGCGCCAATGCCTGGAGCTCTTGCGGAAGCCGATCGGTGCGGATTCGAGGTGATAGATCCTGTGTAGATACCTTAGTCGCCAAGGCCCGGAACTTGCGAAGCGGCCGCAAGCCATTTTGGGCGATTAGCCATCCAGCCAATCCGATCAATATCAGTAGCATCGGCACGGTCACTAAGGCCGAGCGCAGGAATGCAGCCACCAGCCGTTGATCGGCACTGCGATCTTGCGAAAGTAAAAGCGTCATTGAAGCCAGTCCCGGGACTTGGATTTGCTTGCGCCCGGTTAGCATCTGCACGCCATCTTTCGTTGTCCAGCCAAGATAGTCGCCGTCCCTGCTCACGAGATCCAGCTGCTGCGGCGCATTGGCGAATCGGCCGATACTGAAAATGGGTGATTTCGCTGTATCGCCGATGACCGTAATCGAAAGGTTGTCATGGCCGAGTACGGTATCGCTCAATGCGTGTTGCCAGGAGCGGCCCATACGGGCTTTGGTGTCTTCGAGGAGTCCATGATCGATCTGAGAGAGCTTGGCCGTCACTTCCTCCTGGGCGCGCAGTTCCAGTTGGCGCACCAGTACCCAGTAGCTCAGTGCAATCAGCAGCGCGACCAAAGCGGCGCCGGTCAGTGTGATTTGAAGCGCGAGACGCGATGCGAGGCTGAGTGGCTTCAAGGCCGCGCCTCCAGCACGTAGCCCACACCCCGGATGGTGTGTATCAGGCGATCGCCGAAGGGTTCGTCCACTTTCATCCGCAGGCGACGAATCGCAACATCCACCACATTGGTATCGCAGTCGAAATTGATGTCCCACACCATGGCAGTTATTTCCGTACGCGTGAGGACTTCGCCAGTCCGGCGCATGAGCAGATGCAATAACGCAAATTCTTTGCTGGTGAGGTCGATACGCTGACCGCTCCGGTAAGCCCTATGCCGGGCCGGGTCCAGTTCGAGGTCGGCTACACGCAGGTTGCTCGGAAGTGTGACTGCCTCGCCTCGCCGCAACAGTGTCCGGATACGGGCAAGCAGCTCGGGGAACTGGAACGGCTTGACCAGATAGTCGTCGGCGCCCGATTCCAAGCCGCGGACTTTTTGCTCTAAGCGGCCATTGGCAGTCAGCATGATGACGCGTGTCTGCTTACGCCGCCTGATGAGTTCGAGAACCTCCCACCCATCCATGGTTGGCAGATTCACATCTAGCAGCACGATGTCATAGTCGTTCTGCAGTGCCAGGTGAAACCCATCGAGGCCATCACTTACGCAATCGACCAAGTAACCACATTCGATAAGACCCTGCTGCAAGTATTCCGCAGCTTTGATCTCGTCTTCGACAACCAGGATGCGCATGTTTTCAGGTAACTCGGCAAGGAGGTGCGCGGTAAGCGGAACCAAAAAAATCCATGTAGTAACTAGGTCAAGACGAAAGCGGCTTGGCTCTAGCGTGAAAGGCAGAGGCGAAAAGATCTGCCCAGGGAAGCGGGAAGCACTTTAACGCGGTAAAAGCCCTGTGAGGGCTATCTTGCGAATTTGTAATCTACCGGTCATTTGGTTGACCCGCAGCGCGAGCGGGTGCACCAAACGAAAAAAGGCGCCCTGATGGGCGCCTGAAACACATCTTCAAACCAAGGGAGCAAAACTAAAGAAGATGTGGTGTTGCTCATGGTGTTTCACAAGATCGAGAGAGGGTACTCGGCGATGAATCGGACCTCATCGAGGTCGGACTCGAAAGCAGTCGCCCGCGTGGTAGCCTGGCGCACCCGCAGAGACAAATCCTTGAGAGAGCCAGTCTGTACAACGTAGCGGGCTTCGACGTCGCGTTCCCAGCGGTTCTGTCCCGTCAGCGGCGCACCGTTATCGTCTTGGCGCATGTACACCTCGTTCGCGTTGCTGTAATCGGCGCCCCAACCGCGGGCGTAGCGGGTCATGAAAGTAAGCCCGGGTATGCCGTACTCCGCCATGTTCAGGTCGTAGCGCAGCATCCAGGACTGCTCTTTAGGTGAGTTGAAATCACTGTACTGAATGGAGTTGTTCAGGTAGATCGAGTCCGCCTGGCGCAAGTAGTCAAAGTCGTTGTTACCGTTGTTTCGCTGATACGACGCCGTGACGGTGTGCGCGCCGAAGGCGACACCCAGGCTGGAGCTCCAGATGTTGTTGTTGAACTCGCCCAGCAACTCACGGCCTTCGTCGGTTGCCTTGTAATAGTTGAAGCTGGCCAGCAGCGCGACGATATCGGAGAGCGGATAGGTGGCCGACGCACCGAAGTAATGCTGGTTCCAGGCATCTTTGAGGCGGCTGGTGTACAGGCTAAGACTGATATTTTCATTCACGCTGTAGTCACCGCCTGCGTAGCCGAGCCAAGGCGCGTCTACGCCCCCGCCGTAGAAGGTGACGAAGTCTTCGTTCATGTTACTGGTGTTGGGCTGGCTCATCGCGTGCAAGCGGCCTCCCTGAAGGGTGAGGTCGTCCAGCGAGTTGTTCACAACGGTGACACCCTTGAAAGACTCCGGCAGCAGCCGAGAGTCGCCGAAGTGCACGACAGGTGTAGTGGGAAATACATCGCCGGCCTTGATCTCGGTGTCCAGCAAGCGTGCTTTCACCGCGCCCCCCACCCGTGTGAAGTCATCCTCAGGATCGCCAGCGCTGTCGTGGGGAAGCAGGTCGATGCTGCCGCCCACACCGGAGCGCCCCGAACCGGAGTCGAGCTTGAGGCCGAGCATGGCGAAAGCGTCGAAGCCAATCCCTACCGAGCCTTGGGTATATCCGGACTCGAAGAAGGCCATCAATCCGTGGGCCCATTCCTCGGAGTAGCCATTGCCGGCGGCACTCTCACCGTCGCGAAAATCCCGATTGAAATAGAAGTTGCGATTTATCAGCGATAGCGTGCTGCCTTCGATGAAGCCCTCGGCTGTTTCCGATTGGGCAAAGACCGGGGCGCTGCCCAATGCCAGTGAAAGGGCTGTCAGCGAAAAAACGGCCTTTTTGCTCATGATGATGCTCCTTATGTACGGCAGGTCAGTGCTCGAATGACGCCTTTCGCCTTTTTGTTTTTTAGCGCTTGGCCATGTTCTTCCCCTAGAGATGACGGCAGGATTAGCGGCAAATGACTATTTTGTAATCTGAGGAAGCCCAATCGCGCACTCCTTCGATTACAGATTTGTAATGTTGCGGTCACCAGGTCGTTATCCACACTTATTTAAAGTCACCACCCCATAGCCATCAGCTATCTCGCCGGCTTGGCAAGGCTGATAAAAACGCTTTCGTGTATTTGTCTACTAAATTCAGGGCGAATCACTATCGCAGTAGAGGTGCATGTATTCAGCGTCTTGGCGGGGTAGTTCTATGATTGGATTCGATATTTAAACCAGGAAGTCATCTTTTTGCCTTGGATGAGAAAAACAGTTCTGCTGTTGTTGCTAGCCCTTTTCCCATTGCAATCATCATGGGCAGTTGTAAGCACGAGTTGCAGTCATGAATATGGTTCGGCATCAAACCATCTTGGACATCATGAACATGCGCATGAATCTCTAGGTACGGACGAGGATGGATCGTCAAAAGCCGCAAAAAAAATCAGTCTGGATAGAGATTGTGTTTTCCATGGTGACCATATCAAGCCGCTTATAACGAAAGGGATCTGTACTGGTTCGGTATTATCAATGAGCTTGAAACCGTTTCTTTCTGCTAGCTACGCATCGGCTGAAGCGGGGCGTCCTGAGAAACCTAATTGGCGCATCAGTACAAAACCGGTGGGACGCCAAAGTAACCAGTAAGCGCCATTTATCTGTATCTTACGTCTCACCGAACCTTCCCTTTTTTAGGAGATTTCGGTGCGAAAAGTTCTTCTACCGCTGGGGTTGGCGACATTGTCGTGCAACCTTGCCTTTGCGCAGCCTTTAGAGTTGCCGACCTTCACACAGACCTTACCTGTCGGTGTGTCAAATACATTCCCCGTTGAGTCTGTCGATTCCATAAGCTTTCTACGCGCCTTGGAACTCGCTAGCTCTGCAAGCCCTGAACTGGCTGTTGCAAGACGTGAGCTGGCTGCTTCTCGCGCATTAATTAGCCAAGCCGGAGCACGTCCGAATCCAATATTGTCCGCTAGCCAGGAGGGAATCCGGGGCGATGCTCCGGAGACGACGCTTGAGCTGAGCCAAGAAATAGAGCTGGGCGGTAAACGTTCGGCTCGTATTGAGGCAGCGCAACGCGCCATGGACGTAGCGGCCGCTGACCTACAGGACGCTCAAGCTCGACTGAGGGGGGCAGTGATGGGCGCATATTACGATGTGCTTACTGCTCAAGAACGGCTGGAACTCGCCCAGGCTGCTTCAGATCTTGCGAAGCGAGCAGTGAACGTGGCCAATCGACGTGTGAGGGCCGGCATGGTCTCTCCCGTAGAGGAAACCCGGGCGCAGGTTGCGGCTACTGGCGTGCAAGTAGAGCTTGCCCAAGCCACAGCTGAACTCGAAGCTGCGCGCACTCGGCTGGCGGCCAACTGGGGAAATCCACAGCCACGCTTTGAGCGAGTAGAAGAGCCGGCAGAGGCAGTGCCTCCTCTTCCAGAGCTAGCTGAGCTTTACAGCCGTTTGAACGATTCCGCCCAACTAACCCGCGCGCGTCGGGAGGCTGAAAGACGTCGGGCTGCGTTGGAGCTGGAAAGGACGAATCGCTTTTCTAACGTGACGGTTAGCGTAGGTGCCCAACGCTCAGATGAATATAACGGCACGCTGGGACTGGTGAGTATCTCGATGCCCCTGCCGTTGTTTGATCGAAACCAAGGCAACATCGGAGCAGCGCAGGAACGGGCCTACCAGGCGCAGGACGAGCTCAACGCCGTCCATATACGCCTGAAAAGCGAACTTTCCCAAGCGCACATGCGGCTGCGCACTGCTCGCCAGCAGTTTGAACTGTTGCGCAACGATATGCTCCCCAGTGCCCAAAGCGCTTATGAAGCTGCCAGCAAGGGGTTCGAACTTGGAAAATTCACGTTCCTTGACGTACTGGATGCTCAACGCACGCTTTTCCAAGCCCGATCTCAGTATCTGTCTGCGCTATCACAAGCTAACCAGGCGGCGGCAGAAATCTCGCGAATTGTCGGCGATGGGTCGGCCGTTATCACCTCGGCCACTCAGCCATAAGGAATCCATATGAAAAGTAAATCGAATACATCTTCCTTGGCTGGTCACAAGAAGCAGATTTTTTGGATCGTCGTCATATTAAGCGTGGCACTTATGCTTGGCGGATTGCTTCTTCGCAGTAGTCCAACTGTGCCCGATGCGGGCGACGCACATAGCGAGCATGGTGACGAATCGGAGCATGAGGATGAAGGGCATTCGGATGAGGATGCAGAAGCAGAAGCAGAAGGAGATCATGGCCATGATGAAGGAGGCGCCGATAGCGATCACGAGGTCGGTGCGGCAGAGAAAGATGAGCATGACGATGGTCCTGAGGGAGCAGCGCACGCCGAAGCAGCAGAGGTTGAACTCTCCGAGACCCAAATCCTAGCCGCGGGCATCTCGCTGGCAACCGCTCAGCCTGCAAAGATACAAAGCGCAATCGAGCTGCCAGGTGAAATTACGTTTAACCAGGATCGCACAGCGCAAGTTGTGCCTCGTCTCTCAGGTGTCGTTGAAGCGGTCAAAGTCGATTTGGGCGAACAGGTGAAACAGGGGCAAGTACTTGCTGTGATCGCGAGTACAGACCTGTCGGAACGTAGAAGCGAGTTCTACGCGGCGCAAAAACGTCTTGCATTGGCTCAAAAAACCTATCGACGCGAAAAGGAGCTATGGGAAGAGCGTATTTCTGCGGAACAGGATTATTTACAGGCACAACAGGCTTTACGGGAAGCAGAGCTGACTGTTGCGAATGCAAACGCACAGCTACAAGCGCTTGGCAGTGATGCTGGCAAGCCAGACGCATTGAGCCGCTACGAACTCAGGGCGCCGTTCGATGGGATGATCGTTGAGAAGGACATCACGCTCGGTGAGTCAGTCAATACCGATGACCAGATATTCATCATTTCCGATCTCTCTACCGTTTGGGCAGATATCAGCGTTCCTGCCAATGCACTCAGCGCGGTACGAGTCGGCAGCAATGCCGTTATCGAGGCCACAGCATTCGAGTCCAGTGCCAATGGCACCGTTTCTTATGTCGGCTCACTTGTTGGTCAGCAAAGCCGCGCCGCTACCGCCCGGGTCACACTTCCCAACCCTGAAGGGGTTTGGCGCCCCGGCCTGTTCGTCAAAGTGCAGGTAGGCGCTGGCGAAGCATCCGTGCCAGTCGCAGTAAGTCCTGATGCGATCCACACATTGGAAGAAAAGCCGGTGGTGTTTGTACGGACCGACCATGGCTTTGCTGCTCAGCCAATCGTGAGTGGCCGCAGCGATAGTGAAGCGGTCGAAATCAAGGAAGGCCTCCAGGCCGGAGCGCGCTATGCCTTGGATAACAGCTTCATCATCAAGTCCGAGCTTGGCAAAGCCAGCGCCTCGCATGCTCACTGATACGGAGTTATAGAATCGTGTTCGAACGTATCATTCGTTTTTCTATCGAGCATCGCTGGTTGGTTATGCTAGCCGTGCTTGGCATGGCAGCGTTAGGAGCTTACAGCTACCAAAAGCTGCCTATCGATGCTGTCCCGGATATCACCAACGTACAGGTGCAAATCAACACTGCGGCGCCAGGTTATTCCCCGCTGGAAGTGGAGCAGCGTATTACCTACCCGCTCGAGACGGTAATGGCTGGGCTGCCCAAGCTCGAGCAGACACGATCCTTGTCTCGATATGGACTTTCTCAGATCACAGTTATTTTTGAGGAAGGCACTGACATCTATTTTGCCCGCCAACTTGTGAACGAGCGCCTGGGAGGGGCCAAAGATCAGCTCCCAGATGGCGTCACTCCAACACTTGGACCTATTTCCACTGGGCTTGGCGAAATCTATTTTTGGACGGTTGAAGCTGAGGAAGGTGCCACCAAATCGGACGGTACGCCGTATACCCCTGCTGACTTGCGTGAGATTCAAGATTGGATCATCAAACCGCAAGTCCGAAATGTACCTGGTGTTACTGAGATCAATACGATTGGAGGATATGCAAAGGAATATCAGATCGCCCCCAACCCAGACACTTTGCGGTCGTTTGGACTAACACTACAAGATTTGATCGAGGCGGTTGAGCAAAACAATAACAATCTAGGTGCCGGATATATTGAAAAGCGCGGCGAGCAGTATCTTGTTCGCGCGCCAGGGCAAATGCAGTCTGTGGAGGACATCCGCGATACCCTTATTAGCAACGTTGACGGTACCCCAGTGCGTATCCGCGACGTTGCGACGGTCAAGGTTGGAAAGGAGCTCCGCACTGGCGCAGCCACCGAGAATGGCCGCGAAGTGGTGCTAGGTACGGCTTTCATGCTTATCGGTGAAAATAGCCGGGTAGTTTCTAGGGCTGTCGATGACAAAATGAAAGAGATAAACCTTTCGCTTCCGGAGGGCGTAAAGGCGATTACTGTCTACGATCGTACTGTGCTCGTAGACAAAGCTATATCCACCGTTAAGAAGAACCTCACTGAAGGTGCCATTCTTGTTGTGGTTATACTTTTTCTCTTCTTGGGCAATATCCGTGCGGCGATCCTAACCGCACTTGTTATACCGCTGGCGATGCTCTTTACGTTCACCGGCATGGTAGCCAACGAGGTCAGCGCCAACCTGATGAGCTTAGGCGCATTGGATTTCGGCATCATTATCGATGGTGCCGTGGTGATTGTTGAGAACTGCGTGCGTCGACTTGCTCACGCTCAGTCCCATCACGGGCGGGCATTAACGCTGTCCGAACGGCTTCATGAAGTGTTCGCTGCGGCAAAGGAAGTGCGTCGACCTCTACTCTATGGGCAGCTGATCATTATGATCGTATATCTGCCGATATTCGCCCTTACAGGGGTCGAAGGTAAGATGTTCACGCCCATGGCGTTTACCGTAGTGACAGCGCTATTCGGGGCGATGATCCTCTCGGTGACGTTCGTCCCAGCAGCCGTTGCGCTATTTATCGGTAAGCGGGTTACGGAGAAGGAAAACTTTCTAATCCGCAATGCTAAACGGGCCTACGCACCTGCACTCGATGCGGTGATGGCCAACAAGCCAGCGGTTCTCACCTTTGCCGTAGTTGTAGTCATACTTTCCGGCCTCGTAGGGTCACGTATGGGCAGTGAATTCGTGCCTAGCCTCAACGAGGGGGACTTCGCTATCCAAGCCCTTCGTGTACCGGCTACCAGCCTTAGTCAGTCTGTCGAGATGCAGCAGCAGCTGGAACGAAAGCTTATGGACGAGTTTCCGGAGATCGAGCGGATTTTTGCGCGCACAGGCACTGCGGAGGTGGCATCCGATGCCATGCCACCAAATATCTCTGACGGGTACGTCATGCTGAAGCCTCAAGAACAATGGCCGGATCCAGGCAAGTCGCGCAATGAACTCTTAAGCGAGGTCCAAGCATCCGCCGCTGAGCTACCGGGCAATAACTACGAGTTTTCCCAGCCGATTCAACTGCGTTTCAACGAATTGATTTCCGGTGTTCGTGCCGCTGTAGCCGTGAAAATCTATGGTGATGACATGGACGTTCTTAACAGCACGGCGGCGGAAGTGTCCGAGGTGCTAGGACAAGTACCAGGCGCTTCAGAGGTTACGGTCGAGCAAACAACTGGTCTTCCTATGCTCACGATCGATATCGATCGCGATCAAATCGCACGATACGGCCTGAGTCTAGATACCGTACAGCAAGCGGTTGCAGTAGCCATCGGGGGCCGAGAGGCAGGCACCTTGTTTCAAGGAGACCGGCGTTTCGATATCGTAGTTCGTTTACCGGACGAGATACGCAGCGATCTCGCCGCAATTGAGCGGCTTCCAATTGCCCTTCCAAGGGAATTAAACAGCGCCATAAGTTATATCCCCCTCGGCGAGGTGGCCACCCTGGATTTGGCCCCCGGTCCGAATCAGATCAGTAGAGAGGAAGGGAAACGGCGAATTGTTGTCAGTGCAAACGTCCGTGGTCGGGACATTGGATCATTCGTATCCGAGGCAGAACAGAAAATCCAGGCTCAGGTAGATATCCCGGCAGGTTATTGGATCGATTGGGGCGGTACCTTTGAGCAGCTTGAATCGGCAACGAAGCGGCTGCAGATTGTCGTCCCCGTGGCGCTGCTCCTGGTCTTCATTCTGCTTTTCATGATGTTCAACAATGTCAAAGACGGCTTGTTGGTCTTTACCGGGATTCCATTTGCGCTCACGGGAGGCATTGTTGCGCTGTGGCTCAGAGATATCCCATTGTCCATTTCAGCAGGTGTTGGCTTTATTGCTCTGTCAGGCGTCGCAGTTCTAAATGGCCTGGTAATGATCTCCTTCATCCGTAGCCTACGGGAGCAAGGTTTGCCTCTGGACACCGCGATCCGCGAGGGCGCTCTTACCCGGCTACGCCCGGTATTGATGACGGCCCTAGTGGCTTCACTCGGGTTCGTTCCAATGGCCTTGAATGTGGGTACCGGTGCAGAGGTGCAGCGCCCCCTTGCGACGGTGGTAATCGGGGGGATTCTCTCCTCAACGGTGCTAACGCTATTAGTTTTGCCGTTGCTCTACCAGATGGCTCATCGGCGCGAAGACGAATTGGAGGAGCAAGAAATCGCGCTAGCCGCCGACAGAACGAGCTAGATATCGGATGGCGGTACACAACGCCCCGTTCTTGCTAGCAAGCAAGAACGGGGCGTGTTGATTATCGGAGCGCTAAGTTCATTAGCGGCGCAGCGGGCAGTACAGCCTTGGTGGCGCAGGTCTGATGCATCTAAGCGGTAAATAAGAAACTTGCTCGCGCTAAGTGCTATGACCTGCGCTACATACGCCTCCTCGACCTGATGGCTTTCACCCAAGGTGAGCTGACGAAGGATTATGCGAGCAGCGGCTGACCTGCCCTGGTTGGCAGCAAGGGGCGATAGCTACGACAACGCCCTGGCTGGAATGATCAGCAGGCTGTACAAGACCGAGCTGACACCTTCAATCATGCACGAACCGCGAGACCGCTGAGATGACGACCCCCGACATGGATGCGGGGTAGGCCACCAGCGTCTGTTCAGCTCACTCGATATGCTCCTTGCGAAGGCTAATAACAACAGATCAGGCGATGGCGGCCTGACTTAAACGAAACGGCTTTTATAAATCAAGGGCGATTCGCTGGTAGCGATGTTGCGGGCAAGTTATGGAAACAAAAAAGCGCCCCGAAGGCGCTTAGAGTGCAACTGCTTCCAAAGGAGCTTGGAAGCTGCCGGAGGCGAATATCGTTCAGATATGAAGCGGTTAGTCAGCTTTGGTTTCTTTCTTGCTTTCCGTATTGTTCTGATCTTGGCGGGTATCCTTAATCTGTAATTCGTCTATTTTTCGTTTGGCGGATTCGGTTCCGTGAATTCGTTTTTGATCTGCTCGGAATTTTTCATTAAATTTAATTGAGCGGTCATAGCCATCTTCTGCATAAGACAATGCGGAGCCGCAGATTACCAAACCAACAACAATAGCTTTCAACAGATTCATAGGGCAGTCCTCGCTAAATTCAAAGGTGGCTTGCTGAGCTTTCTCGCTGAGCCCTGCAGGTTCGAATGAATTTTGCGTGATTGAAGCTAACAGCAGCATGAGCCAAGCATTACATTATTGAAATGTAATGCTTCCATTGCGCGGTGACATGAGCGCCTTGCTTCGTCATGTCAGCACCGAGGCGCACCAATCTGCAAGGGCCTATCCTACGAAAAGAATGATTGGAAGATTACAATTTTGTCATCCTCGGATTGACGCCGTATCATCTATCATTAGCGAGCAACGTCGTTTAACGTTTGAGAGGGATCGGCCAGTTATCGGCAAGTTTCAGACGATAATGCACGAACTCGCTTGAGAGTGGTCCCATTTCTGTCAGTGTGGTTTGGAAGGCCAGATGGTATTGGTGCTAGTATTATCTATTACTTTTTTTGGGCTCCCTATCCTTGACTTATGTTATTTAAGGACGGTTAAAAACCAATGGCTCACGAACATAACCATAACACCGAAGCCATAGGCGATAAGCGTTTAATCGCTGCCATTGGCGTTAATACTGTGCTAACTCTGGCACAAGTTGTTGGAGGAATACTTTCTGGCAGTTTATCGCTCATAGCTGACGCGCTACATAACTTGAGCGATGCCGCATCACTGGTTATTGCGCTCATCGCACGTAAAATCGGTCGCAAACCGCCAGATGCTTTTAAAACCTTCGGCTACCGACGCAGTGAAACCATAGCGGCTTTGATTAACTTGGTCACGCTGATTATCGTTGGTCTCTACCTCATCTACGAAGCTATAGGTCGGTTTTTTGCCCCACAGCCCATTGAAGGATGGACAGTGGTCGTGGTGGCGGGAATAGCCTTGATTGTAGATGTCGTCACGGCCTTGCTCACCTACACAATGTCTAAGAATAGCATGAATATAAAGGCGGCATTCCTGCACAATGTGTCGGATGCGCTGGCCTCCGTCGGGGTTATTATTGCCGGAACATTGATTCTTCTGTATGGCTGGTACTGGACGGATACTGTCCTGACACTGATGATTGCTGGGTACGTGCTCTGGCAGGGCTTTAGCATGCTGCCTAAAACCATTCACTTGTTAATGGAGGGCGCACCAGAAGGAGTTTCCATCACTGATATAATCAATGTCATGGAGCAAGTGGACGACGTTGTGAGTGTTCACCACGTACATGTCTGGGAAATTGCCGAACATTCAACTGCATTGGAAGCTCACGTTGTCATCAAGAAGGCTAGCCTGCCCGAAATTGAACGAGTAAAGACTGATTTAAAACGAGTACTTCATGAGCAATTCAAAGTCAGCCACTCGACACTTGAAATGGAACTAGACGGCAGTGTTTGTATCGACACCAGGCAGGCCGACAGTCATCGCAGCGAAGCATAAGCCTGCTTTGCGCTCAACGCTGTTGCTAGACAGTTAGCTCGATATCAACCGGAGTGAACTTGTGACATCACTCGTTGCCGCTATGTCATCGACCAGAGACATGCTAGGGACAGTCTGAAAAAGACTTTCTGATTTTGGCAAAATAGCCGAACGCCACCCACCGAGTTTTCTGATGAAGCAGATGACCTTCGCCGATGCCGAGTACGCCGGCAAGCGCAAGCAGACCCGCAAAGAGCTGTTCCTGATCGAGATGGATCGGGTGGTGCCGTGGAAGGGGTTGATTGCCCTGATCGAGCCGCATTACCCCAAGGGTGAAGGTGGCCGTCCGGCGTACCCGTTGATGGCAATGCTGCGGGTTCATCTAATGCAAAACTGGTTCGGTTATAGCGATCCAGCGATGGAGGAGGCACTGTACGAGACCACCATCCTGCGGCAGTTCGCGGGGCTGAGCCTGGAGCGTATCCCCGACGAAACCACCATCCTCAACTTCCGTCGCCTGCTGGAGAAACACGAACTGGCTGCTGGCATCCTGGCCGTGATCAATGGCTACCTGGGTGACCGTGGCCTGTCGCTGCGCCAAGGCACCATCGTCGATGCCACGCTGATCAATGCGCCGAGTTCGACCAAGAACAAAGACGGCAAGCGCGACCCAGAGATGCACCAGACCAAGAAGGGCAACCAGTATTACTTTGGCATGAAGGCCCACATCGGCGTCGATGACGAATCGGGCCTGGTACATAGCGTGGTAGGTACGGCGGCTAACGTGGCGGACGTCACCCAGGTCGACAAGTTGCTGCATGGCGAGGAAAACGTGGTCTGCGCCGATGCGGGTTATACCGGCGTCGAGAAGCGTGCCGAGCATGATGGCCGCGAAGTGATTTGGCAGGTGGCAGCACGGCGCAGCACTTACAAAAAGCTGGGCAAGAGCAGCGCGCTGTACAAAGCCAGACGCAAGATCGAGAAAGCCAAGGCTCAGGTACGGGCCAAGGTTGAGCACCCGTTTCGGGTGATCAAGCGGCAGTTGGGGTTTGGGGAGCAATGGAACCAAAAACCAACGTAAGCTCTGAATCCCACCGTAAAGGGGCTTTCCGATCTCCAGCTCACCCGCCAGGCATTACTCTCTGATCAGTGCCTCGATGATCGGGCAGATCGTTCCGCCGTCTCCCGCATCACATTGCTGCACCAGTTCGCCTAACAGTTGCTGCATGACGACCAAGTCGGCCATCTTCTGCTCGATCAACGCGAGCTTGCGTGCAGCCCGTGCTCGCGTTTCGGCACAGGCGCACGACTCATCCAGCGTCAGCAGTCCACCGACTTCCGAGAGCGTGAAACCCAGCGCCTGAGCCCGCTTGATGAAACGCAGTCGCTTCACCATGTCCACCGGATAGCGCCGATGGCCACCCAAGGGTTTGGCTGGTTCATCCAGCAGCCCGCGTCGCTGGTAGTAGCGGATCGTCTCGACGTTCACCCCGGCGGCGTCTGCCAGCTTGCCAATGGTCAGCTCTGTGGCCATCACTTTCTCCTTGATTCCGTACTTTGGTACGGAGTTTAGAATAGCACCTAGGCAATCAGGCTCAGGAGATGGGAATGGGGATGCAACTCACCGGGAAAGGCTCGCTGGTCGCGAGTTCGCTGACCGCCATCGGTGCGTCGGTGTGCTGTGTCGGGCCACTGGTGCTGTTGGCACTCGGTGTCGGCGGTACGTGGGTGGGCGCTCTGACCATGATGGAGCCACTACGCCCCCTCTTCATCGGGTTGACTCTACTGTTCCTGGGATTGGCATTCCGCAAGCTCTACCTGGTGCCACAGGTTTGTACGCCAGGTACACCCTGCGCCGATCCGCGCACGCTCGTGCGACAGCGACTCGTGTTCTGGATCGTCAGCGTGCTGCTGCTCGGCCTATTGGCCGTGCCGTGGCTCGCCCCGCTGTTCTACTGAAGGAGATTAACCATGCGCAAACTGCTGATCGCCGTGCTTTTCGCCTTGCCCTTCGTGGCGCTGGCGGCTCCCCCGAAAACCGTCACGCTCGACGTGCAGAACATGACGTGCGGACTCTGTCCGATCACGGTCAAGAAGTCGCTGGAGAAGGTGTCCGGCGTGAGTGACGTCCAGGTCAATTTCGACCAGAAGACGGCGACCGTCACCTACGATCCCGATAAGGCCCAGCCCGAGGCACTGACTGAGGCGACCGCGAACGCGGGATACCCCTCCACAGTGCAGAAGTGAGGTCACGATGAGCGCCATTGTCCTTGAGTCCGTGCTGACTTGCCCGCGCTGCGGCTTCGCCAAGCCGGAAACCATGCCCACGGACGCCTGCCAGTTCTATTACGAGTGCAGCAACTGCAAGGCGCTGCTGCGCCCCAACCCAGGGGATTGCTGCGTTTTCTGTTCGTTCGGCTCGGTGAAGTGCCCGCCGATCCAGCAGCAGCTTGGGTGTTGCTCATAGCGTTTAGGGGGATCACAGGTCGTCGTCTGGATTACGCAGTGGCCGCAGCTCGCCGCGCGCAACTTCTTCCGGTACCGCAAAGGAATACCGCCCGAGCATGTTGATGTGCTCGTAGATCAGCGGCGATAGCCGGGCCAAATCCTCTTCCAGCACTGGATAGCCGTGCTGCTTGAGCCGTTCCACGGCCGCCGTCATGTAGAGGGTGTTCCACAGCACGATGATGTTCACCACCAGGCCCAGAGCACCGAGCTGGTCTTCCTGGCCTTCGCGGTAGCGCTGGCGGAGCTCGCCGCGTTTGCCGTGGAACACGGCGCGGGCCAGGCTGTGCCGGCCTTCGCCTCGGTTCAACTGGGTCAGGGTGGCGCGGCGCTTGGACTCGTCGTCGATATAGGTCAACGTGTGCAGAGTCTTTTCGATCCGCCCGAATTCGGCCAGCGCCTGGGCCAGCCGGGTGGGTCTATCTCCCGTTTGCAGCGTGCGCATGATGCCAGTCGCCGGCACCCGGCCGAGTTTGAGCGAGCCGGCCAGGCGCAGCAGGTCGTCCCAGTGCTCGGCGATCAGGTCGAGTTTGACCGACTGGCGGGCCAGCCCGTTGAGCTTGCCGTAGTCCGCGTCCGGGCGCGTGCGCCAGAAGCGGGTACCGCCGACATCGGCCAGCCGCGGACTGAAGTGGTAGCCAAGTAGGCGGAAGAGCCCGAACACCACATCGCTGTAGGCCCCGGTGTCGGTCATGATTTGCGTCGGCTGCAACTCGGTCTGCTGTTCCAGCACGACCGCCAGCAACACCAGGCTGTCGCGCAGCGTGCCGGGCACGGTGATGGCGTTGAGGCCGGAGAATTGGTCGGAAATCAGGTTGTACCAGGTGACACCCCGGCCGGTGCCGAAATACTTCGGATTGGGGCCGGCATGCACGGTGCGCACCGGTACGACGAAGCGCATGCCATCGGCGGAGGCGACCTCGCCGCCACCCCAGACTTGGGCCAGTTCCAGTTGGCTTTGCGCTCCGACCAGGATGGCGTTAGCCGCTGACAGGGTGTCGTCGCGGATATAATTCTGGCTGACCCAGGACAGCCGGTCACGGCGCAGCGCCGGGTTGTCGGTGCGGATCAAGGGCTCCAGGCCGGTGTTGCAGGCCCCGCCCAACAGCACCGCGCAGAGGCTGGTGACCAGGTTGTCGGCGCGTGCATTGCGTTCGGAGACATGGGTGAAGGCCTCGGAAAAGCCAGTGCGGGCGGCGATTTCCAAGAGGATTTCCGGCAGATCGACACGCGGCATCAGGTCAGACACGGCCGCCCGCAGTTGCAGCAACGAGCAGGGCTCGTCCAGCTTGTCCAGCGCCCCGAGCGACAGTTCGGTCTTGCCCTCGGTGTTCTCGCTCAGTTGAATCGCCGGGTTGTCGGGCAGGCGCGCGGCTACTGCCAGCCAGGTTGCATCCAGCTCGACGGACAAGGCGTCCAGGGTGGTTTTGGCGTCGATGGTCAGGCCCAGTGACCGGCAGATGATCGGTCGCGCCGCCAGCCATTCGGCACCGTCGAGCAGGCCAAGGCGCGGGTCGGCATAGCGCCAACTGGGCGAGACGAAGACATCGCGGCGGCGCAGGGCCGTGCGCAGCGCATCGAGCGTGCAGAACACATAGGCACCCATGTCGAGGGAGCCATCTTCGCGGGTGATGTGCTTCTGCCAAGCCTTGGCCACGATCTCCTGCGGCGCGTCATCCTCTGGCTTCCGGCGCGGCAGGTTCAGTTGCAGCCACTCCAGACTAGCCGCCACGCCCTTGCCGGCCGGGCTGAAGCCGAAGCGGATGTGCTTGAGCAGGTCGGGCAGGAAGCGGCGCACGCTGCGGTAGCGCGCTTCCAATGCAAGAAAATAGACGTCATCTACCGGGCGGATCAGCGCGTTGACCTCTTCCAGGGCCTTTTCCAGGGTGGTCCTCGGCAGGTCGTTGAACAGCCGGGCGCGCACGTTGTCATCGCTGATCGAGCTGTCCAGCACGACCTTGCACGCGGCGGCGAGCGTCGCGGCCGACCGATCCAGGTCTTTCAGGCTGCGCATGCGGGCTTTCTTGTCGGCCTTCTCCGCGTTGCTGAACAGGTCGCGCAGCAAGGCCTCCAGGACTTCCAGTGCGTCGTCGTGCGCAGTCGCCTCCAGGCAGAGTGCGAAGGCCACCAGTGTCGCCATCCGCCGCGACGCCGGCAGCCGATTAATCGCGGTGACCTTGGCCGTGTTGGCGAAGCGGGCCAGGGCGGCGATACGGCTGGGAGGGATGTGCGCCGCCGCCGGCAAGGTGATGCCGATGCCGCGCACGTCATCGAGCCGGCGCAGTGCCCGAATCAACGCGGGGCCACTGACCATGACCGGGCCGGAGCGCAATTGATCCAGCCGGGAGCTGCGGTTGCCTTCGGCCACCGTCAGCAAGTCTTGCAGTTGCAATCGCTGTTCCTCAGTCACGCTGCGGCCCAGCGTAAACCAGAGGCGTTCTTCGACCCGACTGCGCAACTGGGCGATAAAGCGCTCTAGTTGAGACACACCAGGCAGGAGGACTTTCTGTGTGAACAGCCACGAGGTGGCTCGCTCAAACAGCACTCCCGGCCGGTCGGTGCCCGTCCAGCAGAGGGCATACAGCCAGCGGCTCAAGCGAAAGCCGATGCCCGGATCGGTGAAATGACGATAGCCAAAGCGGTTCTGAATATCGGTGGCATGTATCCAGCGGCGATGATCGCTATAGCGCTGGAGGCAGTCGGGGTCTGGAATCGCCAGTTGTCGGCAAAGCACCTGCAGGACTTCCACCGGCACGGCGGCGGGCTTGTCCGGCAGAACGCCAACGAAGCGGACGGTGGTCAGCAGAACGGCATAACCCAGACGGTTATGGTTACCCCGCAGCACCTGGATGGCTTCACGGTCTTCATCGCTCAGGTGGAAGTAACGTTCCAGCTCTTCACGGCTGGGCGAATCAACATAGCGGCCAAAACCGTCGCGTTGCTCTTGAGTCAGAAAACCGACCGGCATTGATCACAGCACCTCGACGCAGAACACGGCGGGCGTGACGATCCGCGTGTGTTCGATGTGCCCGCGTTGCAGCAGGCCGGCGCGGCGATCACCGGTTACCAGGTAGTCCGCATCGCCCGCCAAGGCCATGGCCAGCAAAAACGAGTCATCCGGATCATCGGCTTCGACCTCGATGGTCAGGCGCTCCAGTACCACAGCCCGTTGCAGGTTATTGATCATGGCGCCCACCTTGGCGGGCTGTAGGATGGCCTGAAGCTTGGGATAGCGGCTGGCTCGACGAATTTCATCGAGTTGCATCCGCGAGGTCACCACCTCGAAACGCGCCGCCCGCCAGGCACGGTAGATCGCATCGGGCGCGCCATGTGGCGAGATCAGGGCGCTGAACAGGATGTTGGTATCCAACACGACCCGCATCAGCGCTTACGTGCCCAGTCGAGCGCTTCGTCAACCGCGTTGGTCAATTCTGCCTCACTCAGATGGGCGTTAGCGGCCTTGGCCTGCTCAGCGCTCAGCTCCAGGATGTGTGCCCGTACCGCTTCTTCGATGAAGCGCGACAGGTCGCCCTTACGGCCGCCGCCCTGGCTGGCCAGAAACATCCGAAGCGACTGGTCGGTGTCGGCCGAGACGGCGACATTCCAGCGAATGGTATTCATAGCGTTCTCCGCTAATAGGTGTTTGTGTGTTTATACGCCAATCACAAAGGGCGATGCAATGGTTCGACAAAACGAACAGATACCTGAGCGTTGACGACGTAAAGGTGGAAACCGCTATCAAAACCAGAGCTAGATACAAACGCTCTATAGCCTAAGGAATTCATGATTGTCCGCTGAAATGACCACATCACCTCAGCCGTCAGCGACCTCAGTCCTACGATCCAAGTCTCGCTGATCATTAAGAGCCACGGCGTCCGCACGCATTCGAGCAGGCACTGTATCTCTCACCTTTGAAAAGTCAGCATCGCTTGCAGGCTTAACCTTAACCGCTTCTGCACGTCCAAATCTTTTATCGCCATAGCGGCTAATCGAATCGGTAGCCTGGTGCCCCATGACGTATGCCATTTCTATTGCGGACATGCCTGAGGCTTTCAGATTTGAGCCGAACTGGTGACGAAGTGTGTACATACTCGGCACCTTCCTCCTACCGAATAGCTCAGTAGCGACTTGGTGAAGCGCAACGCGTATTGAATCCATACTGCGCGGCTGACATTTAAAAGCAGCGAGAGCGTTTCTCAAGATATTGCAGACGTCTCCATCAGCCTCAAGCGTTCGGCTAGCGCCGCGTAAACCGTTGTGGCTAAGCTTTGCACCGGATATATGGATGCGCCGGCCATCGATAGAAATTCCGTTAAGCTCGCATGGTCGCGCTCCGGTAAGAGATATCACCATTAAAGCTCCCGCTTCGACAGGCATATCTCGTTCAGCCAGACACCGTAGCCACGCTTCGAAATCAGCGGTAGAAAGCTTCTGCGGACGTCGCTGCTTTTTCTTTCGCGGCAGATTTAACACAGTGACCGGATTGAGCGTACGATTGATTTCTTGGGCAGCCCAGAAATTTCCTCGATGCTTTTGATCAAACGCCAAAGCGTTACGTAGGCGCCGATAATAATCCGGGCGGTAATCAGGGGCCGCCCGTAGTAAAGCACCAATAATATTGAGCTCATCAAGCTCAACGCCCTGCATCCGAGTCGCATAAAAATTACTGGCCAAACTAATATAGGCGCTTTGAGTCTCTGCATTCATATTATTCTTCTAATTATTATTTGCGTGACACATGCCACACAATCAATTATTGCAAATACGAAAACAAAAAAACAACAACCAGAGCATTATTTTTTATATAACCCCAAAAGCCAAACATTGCAAAGGTGCAAAAATTCTATCCTTTCTATATCGCATTCCGGACTTTGGTTCGTTGGCCAAGGACGCACCATGTTACCTGACCCCACAAGACGACCCGCCGGGAGCAGCACATAGACCGACTGAACAGCGCTGGGTATGAGCAGGTGCTTCCACTCTTTCAGCCGATTCACATTTTAAAATGCGAGAACCAAGTAGAGTAATTTTAAATTGCGCTCACAGCCCGGGGCGGCGACGGACTGGCGCAATCGCTTACCGAGACACCACTGCCCACGACATACTGCTTATGCCACTTTTAAATTATGGGTTTTGGGCCGGACACTCACTAGATAGCCAGCCGAACGGCCTCCGGGGCGTTAACCATGGGCTGTATAAAAATACAGTATAGCCTATTGCCTTTTTTAAGCGGAGCAACTTAGAATAATGAACAGAACAACAACCTGAGGAAAAAACATGTCTATCCTAATTCTTAACCGCGAGCGCGACGAAGTCGGCGGTCAATACCTAGTAGCAAGCATTCACGGTGTGGAACACTGCGTATCACTTGATGATGACTATCCGGAGCAAATCCCAGATTCAGATGATATAGTCCACCGCATTAATGCAGATGACTTCAATGAGCTTTCAGAGAAGGTACGCTCCTACGTGCGCAAGCACAGCATCGCCCCCATTCACTCACTCGATGACGTTAGGCTGCTTGCGATGCAGCTCGGCGATATGAAAGCAAAGACCTACGAAATCGACGAAGAAGGTCTTGGCCTCACGCTCCGCGACTGTAACATAGATAAAGGTGTACGCACCCTAGTTCGTAAATTTAATAGCACATATCAGGCATATCGCTGGCTGACCGAGCAACTGGATATTTTGGATTTCAATGCGCCACGGTAAGCGTGCAAGCGCTAATGTCCCGCCATTGCATTCCTAATCAAAAGCCGCATGCAACCGAGGCGCGCTATAGATAAAGACGTTTATTGACTAAATTGGCTTCAATGCGACTCGGTTAGACGTTGGCTTTATTGTAGCTCGCCTGATTAACTTGAAGGCTGCTCACTTCAAACCTTTACTGTCTCGGTAGCCTTTCATTTACTAATGCCCGGCAACCGACGCACGCTTAAAGATTGCACCAACAAAAGCGCATGGATTATGGTTCATCTACAGCAGACGAACCGGCAGGCGCAGGGTTGGGCTTCAGCCTCAGACCATTTAGCCAAAACCACCCTAGATCATTGATCGCATCCGCATCGCCCAACAGAGCCTGTTCACGCAGCTCCACATAGCGATTTCGAATTATGATCGGATCAACCAATCCAAGAAGCGGGTTTGCTTCCCTGATCTCGTAATAGTTGACACCCCGCGCCTGCCCGCTCAGCTCCATCACTCTCAGCGATGGCATACCGATTCCAGCATAAAGGCGTTGCAACTCGTCAGGCTCACCATCTCGACGCAGTCAGCCCGGGGAAGAAGGTTGTCCATAAGATTGAAGATGTCTGCAGAGTTGCTCATGCTGCTGCCCATCGATGATCGTGTCTGACCATTTTCAGCGGCCATGCGACAACCTGTGTCGCACACAAACAAGGACGTAACTGTGGAACAGCTGCTTCGCCATGAACTCATTCTTGGCCTTCTCCCGAACAAGGAAAGCGCTCTCGATAGCAATGCCATTCACCAACGAGTAGCCAACCAGGGTGTCCAGGTTGATAAGCGCACCATTCAGCGTGACCTAAGCGAGCTAGAACAGAAATTCCCCCATGTGCATAGCAGGCCAAAGGGAAAAGCCAAGTTGTGGTGGGCAGAAAAGTCGCTGTCG
The DNA here is from genome assembly GCF_000661915.1 of Stutzerimonas decontaminans. Lineage (NCBI taxonomy): Bacteria > Pseudomonadati > Pseudomonadota > Gammaproteobacteria > Pseudomonadales > Pseudomonadaceae > Stutzerimonas > Stutzerimonas decontaminans. Next base: position 3,709,175 of record NZ_CP007509.1, read on the forward strand.
CGACTGAGCATGCTGCCAACAGATGCAATGAACCTCGTCATGATCATGGATCACGCGGCTAGATTCGGAATGGCGGCACAGGTTGAGAATTTGGCGCCCCTTCGGAACTACGCAACATCACTGTTGAAAGGAAACCGGCCCAGCCAGGACTGTTCAGGCAAGATCATCAGCAATACCCGCTTCGTTGTTCTGGAACCAGGCCAAGTGAAGCCGGAGGTCCTAGAGGCTGTCCAACAGGCACTTCTGGATGATGCCTCTATCGAAGCGCTCTACCTGAAGCGCGGTGCCCGTGAGCCACGAACACTACATATCAAGCCACTAGGTCTTTCCTATCAAGATTCCAATATCTACCTCGTATGTGTTTTCAAAGGCTTGCCCGAAGGCAAACTGGCCTCCCTTCCCCTGCATCGTTTTCAGTCTGCCAAGGCTACATGGGAAGACCTAAGAACTCCTGACGGTTTTGAGATGAACTCGTTCGAGGTCAAGCGCAGCCTGATATCCCAAAAATCTGAGCACCCAACTCAACTGAAGCTCCGCATTTCTCAGACGCTCTACGAACGCCTGGACGAGAACGCGCTCACTGCCGATCAACAGCTACAGCCCACCGCTGATGGCTGGTGGTTGATGACAGGCAGTCTGCCTCTTAGCCAAGGTCTCGAGCTATGGCTTTTGAGCCAAGGGGAGGAGCTGGAGGTTCTAGAGCCGGCTGAACTGAGGCAGCAAATCGCCTCGTCGGCACGTCGGATGGCCAGACTGTACGGTTGAATGCGACACAGGCTGTCGCATGCTGGGAGCATTCTGTCTCCGATTACCTGACCATGGAGACTCAGCTATGAAGACCTATTCCGCTTTCCTTCAGCGCGTAATCCCTAATGCGGGACCTCGCGCCAATTTCAAGACCACAGTGCAGGCCGTGAGTTCCGAAATGGCTCGCATCACAGCCGAAGCCCAATACCCGGGCTACAAATGCGCCAACGCCCCCGTGCCGGTACGCTGAAGTGTCCAAGCCACACTTCGGCAAATTGGGGCCTGGAGACCATCTTTATTACCAGTACCATTTGGTAAAGACGACCCAAACGATCAACATCATCCCAATCTCAGCCTACGACTACACCGAGCACTCAGTTAGCTGCACCGAGCAAAACAAGCCGAAGACACTAAATGGCCGTTTCTTTTTTCTGTGGATCGCATTCAACGCTGCCTACGCCACCGATATCGTCGAGCAGCAGCGATTATCCGAGCGGGAAACCTTCAAAGCCTTTCTCGAAAAACCGTGTTCCTTGGTAGCAACAAAAACATCGAGACTTCGTCTGGTCGGAGTTTCCCGGCAGCATTCGCGTACTACTGGACAACCCGTACACCCTGCGCAACCCAGCTCATTCATGGTGGAGCAACCTGGAATGGCAGAGTGAGTAGGGATTAGCTACGAGACTGCTGCTACCTGCTAGGAAAACTGATGCCCTTGATCATCTAGATCACGCTGGACAGCCCGGACACCTTATGGGGCGATGCCAAATACCCAGTGGTTGGCTGAGGATGGACACAGGTTCATGTGATTGAGATGAACATCAATATGAGTGCAGCATGGGCACGGCTGCCAAAGGCTCGCATGCTGGCTCGTCGACTTACCTCTTGATTTTGTCTACCCCCTCTTAAGCAGGCGTCCACTGATGCAGCAAACCGGTTCCTACAGGTTGGACTTGCCTGGGAGCTGGCTTGTCGGGGCGACGAACCGCAACGATTGTGTCTATTCAGGCCCTAGCGGCGGTATTCGCCATCCACCAGCCGCGATACCCCCAGCGGGTTGGCCTCCTGCAGCGCCGCCGGCCCTCAGGTCACTTCACCATCACCGTCCAGGCCGTAAGCTCTGACATGGCAAAGGTCACGGCCCAGGCCAGTAACCCGGCTACAAATGCCTGAATTCGCCCACTCAGATGCGTTGAGCCAGCGCCTCATGCAGTTGCAACGCCAAGCCGCTGGTGCGCTGCACGTTGCGGCCCACCGCGCCTTCGAACACACCCGGGTGAGTCTCGGCCAGGCTGAACCATTCCCTGGCGCGGGTGATGGCGGTGTACAGCAGCTCCTTGGTCAACACCGGGTTCAGCGCATCAGGCAACACCAGCGCGGTGTGGTTGAACTCCGAGCCCTGGGACTTGTGCACCGTCATGGCGAACACCGTCTCCACCTCCACCAACCGGCTCGGCATCACGAAGCGCACGCCGCCACTGCCGTCGTTGCGCGGGAAGGCCACGCGCAGGGCCAGCGCACCGTCCGGCCCCGGCACCCATAGCGCGATGCCGATATCGCCGTTCATCAGGTTCAAGCTGTAGTCATTGCGCGTCACCAGCACCGGACGCCCTTCGTACCAGCCGTGGTCGCTGTCCAGCAAGCCGCGGCGACGCAATTGCGTAGCCACACGCTGGTTAAGCCCTTCGACGCCCCAAGGCCCCCGGCGCAATGCGCAGAGCAGGCGGAACTGGTCGAATGCAGACAACACCTTGCCTGCCCAACCGGCCCATAGCTCGCTGTCCCACTGTGTATCAGCCACAGGGCGCAAGTCGCGCAGTTGCACCAGGTAATGCCGGTAGCCGGGCGCATTGCGGTTGCCATCGATGGCCAGGTCGCTAAGCGCCGCATCCTGCTCGCCACGCACCAGCAGGTTGAAAAGTTGCTCCGAGGGCTGTTCGAGCGCACGCCGTGCTTCGCCCGCCTGCTTGTTGTTGATCAGCTTGGCCAGGCGCCCGATACCCTTCTGCGGGTCGAAACGCCAAGAGCGGCGCAACATCACGGTCTGCTGCGCCAGCGGGGCACCCGCGCCTTCGGCCATCTGCAACTCAGGGTCAACCAGCGCCTCACCGCTGTGGGTGCTCAGCCACTGGGCGGTTTGCGCGTTGTAGTCGCCTTTTTCAGCCTCGCGGCACAAGTCGCCCATCACCGAACCGGCTTCCACCGAGGCCAACTGGTCCTTGTCGCCTAGCAGAATCAAGCGCGCTGCCTGGGGCAAGGCATCCAGCACGCAGGCCATCATTTCCAGGTCGATCATCGAGGCTTCATCGACCACCAGTACATCCAGCTCCAGCGGTTTATCGCGCTGGTGAATGAAGTTACGCGAGTTCGGTCGGCTGCCCAGCAAGCGGTGCAAGGTGGACACATCCGTCGGGATCTCGGCGCGCACCGCATCACTCACCGGCAACACCCGAACCTCCTTGCCAATGGACTCGGACAACCGCGCCGCCGCCTTGCCGGTCGGCGCCGCCAGGCGGATGCGCAGCGGCTTGCCGCTCTCGACCGCCGGGGTTTGCAGCAACCCCAGCAGGCGCACCACCGAGGTGGTCTTGCCGGTGCCCGGGCCGCCAGTGATGACGCTGAAGTTGCCACGGGCCGCCAGCGCGCAGGCAATTTTCTGCCAGTTGCTGCCTTGCGCGCGCTCGGCTTCGGAACGGGCGGGAAACAGTTCATCGAGACGGCTAGCGAAGTTATCTGGTGTGACCGGCGCCACGCTCAAGCGTGCGCTTAAGGCTTGGGCGATGCTGCACTCGTAGTTCCAGTAGCGGCGCAAGTAAAGGCGCAGCCCCACCAGCACCAAGGGCCGCTCGGGGGCGTCCTGGCGGGCGTCACGGTCCTCGACCAGGGTGCTGGCGGCCAGAGCCTGGCGCCACTGCGTAGCGTCCAGGCCCTGCAACCATTGCGACGGCAGCGTACTGCCCTCCTCGCCTTCTGGTGGCAACGACAGCACGAAATCCGGCGCTGCCAGGGTGGCGGTAAGGTCCAGGCAGGCATGGCCACGGCCCAGTTGGTGGCTGGTCATCGCGGCGGCCAGCAGCACGCTGGCCTGGGCCTGAGGGTCTTGTTCAAGAATGAATTTCGCCAAGGCACGATCCAGCGCGCGCAACCAGCCACGCGCCACCCAGGTATCGACTTGCTGCAAGAGCTCGCTGTTGCTGGCGGCGCCAATGAACACCGCCACCTGCTCGGTATCGCTCTGGCTGCTGCTCAGTTGCTTGAGGGTCTGGCTCATGCGCTGGCCTCCTCGAACTGGCCCATGAAGAGTTGGTCAAGCTGCTCGATCAGTTGCTGCGGTGGCCGCTCGAAGTGCAGGCCATGGGTGGGCGCCTGGTGCCCACGAATGAACAGGTACAGCGCCCCGCCCATGTGCTGCTCGTAGTCGTAGCCGGGCAGGCGCAGCTTGAGCTGGCGATGCAGGGCCAACAGGTACAGGCACAGCTGCAGATCGTAGCGTTTGTCCAGCATGGTTTCGGCCATGGCCTCAGCGACATAGGCGCTATCGGTGCTGCCCAGCCAGTTGGATTTGTAGTCCGCCACGTAGTAGCGGCCCTCGTGCTCGAAGGTCAGGTCGATGAAGCCTTTGAACATGCCGTTCAACTGGTTGGGCGCCAGTATCAGTCGCGGCGTACCGCCGAGGGTGTGTTCGCGTACCAAGGCATCGAGGCGTTCGACGTTCACGTTGCGGCTGGAGAACCAGAACTCCATCTCGACCTGATAGGTGCTCAACCCGGCTAGCGTGCACTGGGTGCCGTTGAAGCGCAGTGGGGCCTTGAGGTAATGGCTCAACCAAGCCGACAGCGGGTCGATCCAGCGCTCCCAGCCGCGCAGGTTGCAGCGCCGGGCCACGGCGTCGTGCAGGGCTTGCTCGTCGCTGGCAGCGTTGCCGAAGCCCTCATCGCCGGCCCACTCGAACAGCCCGTGCAGGAAAGTGCCCGGCCCCGCCCCTCGGGGGAAGGCGTGAATACCAACGCCGGCAGGCGGGTTCTGCTCGTCGTCCTGCTCTTGCAGGTTGGCTTCCAGCGCGGTGGCAGGCTCAGGGGCAACCGGCGACTCGGCGCCCATCCGCGCACGGTCGTCGGCGATGGCCAAGGCAGAGTAGCTGGCGATCCACCAGTTGGTCGCCAGCGCATGCAGCGGGCGCAAGGCCTCGCTTACCGTCGGGCGCGCAGGTGCCACATGGACACCCTCGGTTTGCGCAGGGGCCTTGCACACCGCGATGTCGTCGCAGCCCTTCGCGAAGGCGTCCACCACTTCAGCCAACCAATCAGGGGCAACCGTGCCTTCGCCTGCAAGCAAGTAGCCCAAGCCCGACTTGTGCAGGTCTATCGACGAGCCTCCGGTCTTGAACCCCTGGGGCGCCACGCAGATCCAGGTGGCGTAGCGGGCGCGGGTCAGGGCGACATACAGCAGGCGCATTTCCTCGCCCATGCGCTCATCGTCAGCGCGTTTCTGCGCAGGCTTTGCCGGGTCGCCCTTGGCCAGTTCAAGCACCAGGCTGTAATGCTCATCCTGTCGTTCATGGAACATCGGCGGCGCCTTGCTACGGCCATCCACCGCCCTGGCGCTGCACGCGAACGGCAACATCACCAAGGGGTACTCCAGGCCCTTGGACTTGTGCACGGTCACCACTTTGATCAGGTCCGAGTCGCTTTCCAGGCGCAGAATTTCTTCCTCGCTCTGCTCCTTGATCTGCTCGGCCAGATGGCGAATCAGCGCGTGCTCGCCATCGAGTTCGGCGGCGCTGCGCTGCAGCCATTCGGCCAGGTGCAGCAGGTTGGTCAGGCGGCGCTCGCCCTGTTCTTCAGCCAGCAAACGGGCCGGCACCTTGAAGGTTGCAAGCAGCCTGCGCAGCATGGGCAGCACGCCTTGTTGCTGCCACAGCACGCGGAAGTCGCGGAACCACTGCACATGCGCTTCCCAGCACAGCTCGTTCTGGTTCAACTGCTCCAGGTCCTGCCAGGAAATGCCCACGCTGCGGGTGGCCAATGCCGCACGCAGCAAGCGGTCGCTGGTGGGCTGGGCGCAGGCCCGCAGGATGCACAGCAGGTCGGTGGCTTCTTCGCTTTCGAATACTGAGTCGCGGTCAGACAGATAAACGCTGGCCAGTTTGCGACGCGCAAGGGCCTTGCGAATAGCTTCGGCTTCCTTGCGGCTGCGTACCAGAATGGCGATATCGGCAGGCTTGAGTGCAGTGAGTTGGCCATCGCTGTTGCGCAGGCCCGAGGGTTTTTCTGCACTGCGGTCGAGCCAGGCCTGAATCGCCGAGGCGCATACCTCGGAGGCCTCGCGCAGGTAAGTGGCGTTGTTGATTACTCCGTTGGTTTGCAGCTGCCAGAGGGTCAGGGCCTTCTGCTTTTCACCCTCGATCTCCAACGTATCGCTGCGGCCTTTGGCATCAACACCTTCGAACGGCACCGGGTTCTCCTTCCCCTCCTCGGCAAACCGGAACGCTGCTCGGGGGTGGGCTTCGGCGAACTTGAAACAATGGTTGGCGGCATCGACCATCGCTTGAGTGGAGCGGTAGTTGGTGCCCAGGGTGTAATGCCGGCCCTTGGTAGCCTCACGCGCCTTGAGGTAGGTGTAGATGTCGGCGCCACGGAACGAATAGATTGCCTGTTTCGGGTCGCCGATCATGAACAGGCCGCAGTCGGGCAGGTTTTCTCCAATGCAGTAGATTTTGTCGAAGATGCCGTACTGAACCGGGTCGGTGTCCTGGAACTCGTCGATCAGGGCCACCGGGTACTGCTGGCGAATGGTCTGCGCCAGGCGCGGGCCAGAGGGGCCTTCCAGGGCACGACCAAGGCGGTTGAGCAAGTCGTCGAAACCGATCTGCGCCCGGCGCAGCTTTTCTTCCTCGAAGGCGCCCTGCACTTCACGCAGAGCATGCAGCAGCAACTGCGCGCGGATGTCCTGCTTCGACTCCTCATGGTCGACCCAAGCATCGATGGCTCGAAACGCTGGGTGCGTACCGATGGCACCGCCTTTGTTCAGCTTGAAGCGGGCTTGCCCGCATTTGCGAACGTGGCTACTGGCTTCGCCTCCCTGGCTCCAGGCGGCGATATCGCCAAGCATTTGATCAAAAGTTTCGGGGGTTTTGGTGGGGTAGGACTTGCCGTTCAGTGCGCTGCGCGCGCTGTGCAGCAACGCCTCCAGAGCCACGATGTCGTTGGCCCAGGCCGCCCTTGCCTGCGCTTCGAGCGCGACGCACTGCGCAGCCCAGTCAGCAGGCCCCTGAAGCAAAGCATCCAGGTGCGCGGGCGCTGTGATCGACATCCCTGCCTGCTGAAACTCGGCATCGCTACGCGACAGCAGCGGCGTCAGCGCTTCGCGTAGCTCGGTGGGGCTTTTGAAGCTATCCGTCACCACCCTGGCAACCTCAGGCGGCAGGCCATAGAACTGCTGGCGCCAGTAGTCCCTGACCACTTCATCGAGCAACTCGCGCTGGTCGGTTTCCAGTGTCTGGGTAAACAGGCTGCCGCTGTCGAAGGCGTGCTCGCGCAGCATCCGGTAGCACCAGCCATGAATGGTCGAAACCGCGGCTTCGTCCATCCACTCGCTGGCCAACTGCAACCGACGAGCACAGGCCGGCCACTGATCGGCGGGGTAACCGTTGCGCAGTTTCACCAGCAGCGGGTCGTGACGCTCATCAGGTGCCTGAAAGCACTGGGCAGCCTCGTTCAACCGTGCGCGAATGCGGTCGCGCAGCTCTTGGGTGGCGGCGTCGGTGAAGGTCACCACCAGAATTTGCGGCGGCGTCAGCGCTTGCTTGAACGCAGCATCGCCCCCATGGCCCAGTACCAGCCGCACGTACAGCAAGGCGATGGTGAAGGTTTTGCCGGTGCCGGCACTCGCTTCGATCAAGCGGCTGCCATGCAGTGGGAAATCGAGGGGGTTGAGGTTAACCGCTGTCATTGGGCGCTTCCTGCGTCGGTCGAGGTGAAGTGGCCGAACAAGCCGCCATACAGGCGCTGGGCCCAGGCCACGAACTGGCCGCTCGCGCACAGTTGGTCGAAGTCCTCGTAGGCACGCCGTTGGGCGAACGAGCGCTCCACTTCACCCTTTTTCATGTAGCCGCCTTCATAGATATCGCGCGCTTTGTCGTAGGCCGAATCGCTGCTTTCCCCACCCGCTGCCAACCAGGCGAAGGCGCTTTCGCAGGCCACCGGCAGCGGCTCTTGCATGCCCGCCACCCAGGCCTGGAGCAGCGCTTGCAGCTGCTCCCGGGCCTGGGTTTCAGGCACTGGCCGGAACACCACATCGCCATTCAAACCCACCAGAATGGTCGTGCAGGCAGGCCCGTTCAACTGCAACGCCAAGTGCCGCAACCAAGGCCGCACCAGGTGCTGCCAACGCAGGCTGTCGTCGCTGCACAGCTTCTTGCTGTCCAGTTGCAGGTAGGCTCGCTCATCCAACGCATTGCGGCGAATGCCACCCAGCCAATCCTTGAGGCCGGGACGCTCGTCAGTGGCTTCGATGGTTGCGGCGCTCTGGCCCTCTTCAAGCTCAGGCCAGGCTTGCAGTTGGGCGTGGTAGCGCGCCAGCAGGCCCGGCATCGGCTCCACCAGCGCCGAGGCGCTCAAGGTGCCGAAGCCGCCCAGTGGCAAGGCGCCCTCGCGTTGCAGGCGTTGCACTTGCAGGCCCAGTTCGGTCACGGCCTGTTCGGGGTCGTAAGCCTCCTCGACCCAGCGCTTCAGCGCCTGGGTAAGCCTGTCCTGGTGCTGCCAGTTTTCCAGGCCATCGAGCTGGAAGGCTTCGTCATCGCGGTTTACCAACTCGTCGTCGTCGAATTTGACCTTCAACCGCTGGCTGAAGAAAGCGCCCACCGGGTCGCGCACGAACTCGGAAAGTTGCCGCAGGCTCAATGGCGTGTCCTGCACCAGCGCGGGCAGGCGCTCCCCTGCTGGCTGCGAGCTGTATTCGTCATGCACCTCGCGCCACTCGCTGGAGTAGGTGAACAAGCCATCAGGCCCCGGCTCGTTGGCGAAGTAGGCGGCGCTGAAGGGTTGCAACGGGTGCTCCTGGGTCAGCGCTGGCAGCAATGGCTGGCCGTTGGCCGAGCGCCAGCCGCTGGCCAGGTGGTCGCGCAATTGGCCAATCAGCACCGAGGGCACACGCTCGCTGTTGTCGCGGATGTTGCGGCCCACCCAGCTCACATACAGTTGTTTTCGCGCCGACAGCACGGCCTCCAGCAACAGGTAGCGGTCATCTTCACGTCGCGACCTATCGCCAGGGCGGTAGTCGTTGCGCATCAGGTCGAAATCGACCGGTGATTGCTGGCGCGGGTAATCGCCATCATTCATGCCCAGAAGGCACACCACCTTGAACGGAATCGCCCGCATAGGCATCAGGGTGCAGAAGTTCACCGCGCCGGCCAGGAAGCGCTGCGACAGGCCGCTATCTTCGATACCGCTGAGCCAGGCCTCGTGCACCACGCTCAGTGGCAGTGGCTGCGCGAACTGCGCCACCTCGCAGGTGCGCAGCCAACCTTCGAGCAGCTTGAGCAATTGGTTGACCAGCAGTTCCTCTGTATCGTTTACCGGGCGGAAGAACACCTTCAACAAGGCTTGCAGGCGCTCTGCCCATTGCACCGGCGTGGCCGGTTGCTGGAGTTCCTGAAGGGCCACTTCCAGGTGGTCGAGCAAGGTCAGCAGCGGCCCGGCCAGGGCAGCTTCCAGCCCCGACACTTCGTCGTAGGGTTCGATGCCGTTGAGCTGAGGCGCTCGCCCAGCAGCGTAGCCCAGCAGCATGCGTCGCATTCCGAAGCGCCAGGTGTTCTGCTCGAGGCCCGCCGGCATGCCCAGGCTTTCGCGCTGCTCGGCATCGAGCCCCCAGCGCACACCGGCACCGTCGATCCAGCGTTGCAGTGTGGGTACGTCGGCTTCGTTGATCGTGAAACGCGCGCGCAAGGCCGGTACGTCCAGCAGGTCAAGAATGTCGCTGGCAGCGAAGCGGCTATGGGGCAGCTTGAGCAGGTGTTCCAGGGCAATCAGCAGCGGCTGGCGGCCGCGCTGGCCTTGGTCGGCCACGGTAAACGGCAGGTAGCGCGAATCACTCCTTGGCACCTGGCCGAACACTGCCTCGATGTGAGGGGTGTAGGCGTTGATGTCCGGCACCATCACGATCACATCCCGTGGGCTCAACTGCTTGTCGGCGCTGAAGCGGGCGAGCAGTTGGTCGTGCAGCACCTCCACTTCGCGCTGCATGCTGTGCACCACGTGAAAACGCAGCGAGCGGTCGGCGGTAGCGTCTACCGCCCCCCAGGCTTCGCGGGTTTCCGGCAACGGGCGCAGCTCAAGAATATCGCTTTGCAGCTGGCCTAGCAGGGTTGCCGTATCCGGCTCGGTGAACAGGTCGATACGCCCGCCATTGAGGCCATCGAGCAGGTGGCGATAGCTGCCGGGCTCGTCGTGGTAGTCGAGCAGGTTGATGTAGTCGCGCCCCTGCTTACCCCAGGCGGCGAGCAAGGGTTGGCCGTGCTCATTCGCAGCTGCGGCAACCTCACGGGCAGGTTGGCGGCGGTAGTGGTGCGCCAGCAAGTCTTTGTCGGCAACGATATCGCCCCAGTGGTGCCGGCAAGGGTTGTGCACGCACAGCAGCACCTGGCTGTAGCGGGAAAGCTCTTTCAGGGCTTCGAGCACCTGCGCAGGCATCGAGGAAATGCCGAACACCACAACCCTGCGTGGCAGCCCCTTTGGCGCCTGGGCAGCGCTGCGCAGGTGGGCGACGAAGCGTTTGTGAACCCCGGCGCGGCTTTGCTCGAGCGCGCCCTCGCCAACGTCGGCCAATACCTCGCGCCATAGCTGCGCCTGCCACAGGTTCGGCGCATCCAATGGCTGCACAGTGCCCTTGATGTGTTGAAGTTGATCCCGCCCGGCAGCCCAGTCTTCGAGCCAATCGGCGCGGTACACCTGGTATTGGTCGAACAAGTCCGCCAACCGCTCGCACAGTTGGTGCAGCTTGCGCTGTTCATCGTCCTTTTCCAAAAAGCGCTGCAGGCTTGCGAAAACCGGGTTCGTGAGCAAGCTGGGCAGCAGGCGCATCAGCCGCCAGCTCAGCGCTGCCTTGTCCAGCGGCGAGGACTGCGGCGTGGTCTGCGCCCCCAGCACCCCGCGATACACCTGCCACAGAAAGCGCGCAGGCAACTGCACATCCAGCGCCGCAGCAATGCCGCAGCCACCCTTGTGCGGGTCTTCGGCCAGCGCCAGTTTCAGCCACTGGGCGATACCGTTGCTTTGCACCAGCAGCACCTCGTTCTCCAGCGGATGTAGCGGGTGGCTGCGCATCCACTGCACTGCAAGGGCTCGCAGTTCTTCTAGATGATTGCCATGGATGACAACAAGACCAGGCTGATGCTCCTGCATAGACACACATCCCTCTAGGTACGCTGGAGTGAAAGCTAATCAACGCATGCGACACCCTGTGTCGCACGGGATCTTTCACGGAAGAAGCAAAATGACGTCGTTGAACTGAGGCAGCGATTGGAGAAACGCTCCGGCAACTTCAAATGACTTCAAGCCGGTAGGTATCGGCGTCATCGACCAACTCAAAGAACAGCTCGCCATCCGAAGACCGAGGGCTGTCAGATGCGGAGGACCAGAACGAAGAGTGCTGCGTCGCATAGGTACAAAGCGCGGCCACCAACGGATGAGCCTTCCACAGCTCGGTCAGCTCACGTCGATGCAGGCCCGGCATAAAGAGCGGTGCAAGCTTCTGCTTTTGATCCAACGAAAGCTCAGCCAACTCCTGCCCATGCTGACTGATCCACTTGCTAATCAAGCGAATGTCGCTGTGGTAGCGCGCATCGGTCACCTGAAGCTGAGCAATACGGATTTTCTGTGGTTCTACAACAACCCTGCAGGCAACGTATTCATCACCATCAGCCAGCGGAGCACTGGCATTCAGCAAAGCGAGTTCAGGGGTTGGGCTGGCGTAAATTGCATGCCGGCGGGACGGCATATTTCTCGGCCGAAGAGACTCCCAGAGGTTGTCGACCACGTAGGGAACATTGCTGGGTATTCGCATCGTTGAGTGACGACGAAGATCTTTTTCCGCCCTCCCCACTTGGCTGGCAGGAATCGCCCGATAAAGCTCCATTTAAATCTCCTTATGGGGAAACCCGGGGAAGCGGCAGAGGGGGGAGATCTGTATCTACGTTGTAACCGATCATGAAGAGGGCTTTCTCAAGCTCTGCAATGGAGCCAATGCTTGGGTTGTAGGCCATCACCTGCTGCAGCAACTCTCCTGCAAGCAACACCTGTCCCGCCCATAGCTGGCACTGAGCGGCATTGAGCTTGCGAAACTTGAACGCCCCCAGCGATGGATCTCTATTCGTCGTGTCGCCTTGTCCGGCCCCCCACCGAAAGGATAAATCAGCAGGGACGCTAGGTACGCCAGAACGCATGAGTGAATAACGGGCGAGCAATCCAAGTGCAGCACCAACGCGGCCGTCGTAGATAATGATGTGGTCAGGGTCGGCAGCCGCGTAGACCTTTGTCATAGCGGAATTCATCAGGAGTTCCTTGCCATCGAATGCAGCAAGCCCTTGAGCAGATCCAGGTTGAAGCAGTTGGACTGCATGCATGATTGATTGGCATAGCGTTTTTTTTAGGTACTGATCCTCGACCCAAGCCAGAGATTTATCACCAGGGCGACGCGCGACGCCCCCCCAGTGGAATATAGCCAGGCATGCATCGCGGGCAGTTGCTTGATCACGCACAGCTAGCGCTTGCCGTAAACGGGCAGCAATGCATTGGGACGAATTAGGCTTAGGGCTATCAGGCCAGGAGTAATGGAGAAAGGCCTCCTGAAGCGAATGACACCACCAATGATGAACCGCTGAGGCAATACGCCCTTTCCAAGGCTTCCAGCTCTGATGTTTGCTAATGCGAAAGCTATGCAGCAGCCCTGCCTCCGAAGCATCTCCCACTGGGAACAAACCACGCATCTCCCCCAGTGCCTCTGGCCTGCCCCATAAATCAGCCAGGTACCGTGCAAAGGCCTTTTGATTCCCAGTCAGACTCATTCCCTTCCTCTTAGTCCTAACCCCAGCACCTATTGATATCGCTGCAGGGGCATAAAGCCAGCATGCTATGAGCTTTTGCATACTTGTTGAATAGCAACATCCGATGCATGCAACTCTCTGGCCCACAAGCTTCCCTGGCTGATCGCCAGATCCCGCCAGAAACGAAACAGCAGCCCATCTGGATCCGGTGGAGACTCGAAGGTAGAAAAGTAAAATTCAGCAAGTCGCTCAGTCGCCAGCACCAGCCCCCTCATGGCCGCCCACTGCAGCCAATACAAGCCAAGTGCTGGATCATACTCGGGTGATGTCTCATCCAGAGCCAACCTGCCAAGTGAGAAGCACGCCATCAAGTCCTGCTCGGCCGCTCCACGCTTGTACCAACTGATGGCTTTGCCATGATCGACGATGACACCCTCGTCCCCACGCTCATACAAGCTCCCTAATGCTTGCGCAGCACAGGGAATCCCTGCTTCGAAAGCCTGCTCGTAATAGTCGATGGCCAAGCCCGGATTGACCACCAGCCCCTTGCCATAAAAGGCCAGCTCGGCGAGGTTGAATAGAGCCTCTGAGGCTCCCATCACTGCCGCAACCTTGAATAACCGCCTGGCCAGCGCAGGGTTCGGCTTCAGCCGCAGACCATTGAGCCAAAACCACCCTAGATCATTGAGCGCATCCGCATCGCCCAACAGAGCCTGCTCACGCAGCTCCACATAGCGATTTCGAATCCTGATCGGATCAACCAATCCAAGAAGCGGATTGGCTGCTTTTATCTCGTGATAGGTAACACCCGCCTGCCCGCTTAGCTCCTTCGCTCTCAGCGATGGCATTCCAATGCCAGCGTAAAGGCGTTGCAACTCGTCAGGCCCAGCTAGATCGACGTCTTCAGCCAGCGGAAGAAGGTTATCCATGAGATTGAAGACATCCGCAGATTTGCTCATGCTGCTGCCTCATCGATGATCGTGTCTGACCATTTTCAACAGCCATGCGACAGCCTGTGTCGCACACAAGTAGGGATGGAAGTGTGGAACAGCTACTCCGCCATGAGCTCATCCTTGGCCTTCTCCCTAGCAAGGACAGCGCTCTCGATAGCAATGCCATTCACCAACGAGTAGCCAACCAAGGCGTCCAGGTTGATAAACGCACCATTCAACGTGACCTCAGCGAACTCGAATAGAAATTCCCCCATGTGCACAGCAGGCCCAAGGGCAAAGCAAAACTGTGGTGGGCAGAGAAATCGCTATCGCGACTGAGCATGCTGCCAACAGATGCGATGAACCTCGTCATGATCATGGAGCACGCTGCTAGATTCGGAATGGCGGCGCAGGTAGAAAATCTGGCGCCCCTTCGGGATTACGCGACATCACTGTTGAAAGGAAACCGGCCTAGCCAAGACTGCTCAGGCAAGGTCATCAGCAACACCCGCTTCGTTGTCCTGGAACCAGGTCAGGTGAAGCCAGAGGTACTGGAGGTTGTCCAACAAGCACTTCTGCATGATGGCCTTATCGGCGCATCGGATGGCGGCACTGTACGAACAAGGTTGAATACGACACAGGCTGTCGCATACCCAACCCATTCTGTCTCCTGTCATCTGACCATGGAGACTCAGCTATGACGACTTACTTTGCCTTCCTGCAACGCAGGACACCCAATGCGGGCCCACGCGCTAACTTTACAATCACGGTACAGGCCGTCAGCTCCGAGATGGCTCGCGTCACGGCAGAAGCCCAATACCCCGGTTACAAGTGCGCAAACGGCCCCGTGCAGGTGCGCTAAAGATGAACAACGCGCATCGCAAGCGCATGCAGCCTAGCGACTATCTGTACCACCTTTTAAACCAAGGTGACGATACCGAAAGCGCTAAGACAGAAACGCACCAGAAAGCTCTCAATCTACGGGAACAATACTCGGTAAGCTTCGATATCGCCTTGATCGCAGAAACACAAGCCGAAGCTCAGCGACTAGCAGACCAAATACTTGAACTGCCCAAGGCTTATTTCCCCGAAAGCATCACCTGTCTCGACAGGCATCGTTTTTCTGCTCACGGACTAGACGAACCTTGGCCTGAACAGCAATTTGATGAGCTTCATTTTTTCTGCTCATCTCCAGACCAGCTACCTCCCGCGAGTCACCTAGATCGACTAGCAGCCATCATCCACGTCCATCATTTAGCCCCATGCATGGCACAAGCATATCCGGGTTATCGCAGCTATCTATGGTGCACTGAGCAAGCTCTGTGTGACTTCTGGGCAAGCATGTACTTAGCAAGAGAGATGCAAAGCATCCCAGGGTTGAACTGGAATAGTTACCCCACATGGCAGCTGCCTGAACACTGCATTGGTCAAGCAGCAACTAGCTGGGGCTCAACACCAAATGCAGCTATAGATTCATTACTAGCGCAGGCTGGGCATACAAGACTCACTACTACGGTCGATGCAATCCTCGTAATAGAAGGCAATTGCGATATGTCGATAAGCGACTATTTCGACCTATTGATCCTGCTAGAGGCCAAAATCAAATGCGATATCGCACCCACTGGATGGGTAGCCCCTGAATACTCAGGTTATGGCCTAAAGCTGCTCACATTCGGCCCACTTAAAGACCAAAGTTGACGCAGTGGAGAACAGTGCATGGATAAACAACAACCTGAGCATTTGCTGCAACTCCTCGCTCAAGGCGCATCACTCAGCAGTAAGAACAGGGCACTGGCGTTTCCCTTGCTGCAGCGGGCTTGCGCCCTGCTCTGGCGTCTTGAGCCTGTTGGCTACCCAATGTCAGCCATAGAATTGGAGCGCAAGCTAAGCGTTCCCCTTGAGGACTGGCTGTCTTCGGCTATCAGGGCCGACTACTCAGGCCCCTTACTGTATTCCAACATCGCCACGCAAACCTGCAATGAGATGCTGCTTGAGCTCGACGTAAGGGAGCTGTGGGAGCAAGTCCAGGCCAGCGTAAACCGGGTCAAGCAAGCGTGCCGCCTTCGGGCTGACGGTGAGACACACTATCGAAACTTCCGGTTGTTTCTGATTGAGCATGGCGTGATCGTGCCCTTCCAGGCCCAAGAATCCTTCGTTTCACTCAATCTTTCTCTAAGCGAGTTCTACGAGCCCATCCCCCCTCACCTGCACCATAACGGGCTTCTGTATCTATGTCCCGAATGCAAATGGCCGATGAATGCTCAGCGGCACCAGGTCAGTTGCGACTCTGCTTGGTGCCAGGACAAAAAGAGTCTTTTTGTTCGTGATGGTTCGAGACTGATCAACCGTGTAGACAACAGCATCCTTCTGGGACACCCCGTCGAGGACCGGCTGATGCTCAAACCGCCATTATGGAAATTCACGCTCCAACCTGGACTGCTTGAGGTTGCGCTCGCAAGCGCGCTCGTGGCGAAAGGTTTGGAGGTGCAGCTGTGGCCTGATGTGGATCGAACGGATCTGCGTATCCGTCTTGGCCACGCTTACCAGGATATTGATGCCAAGGTCTGGATATCGTCCTACGAGCTGGCCAAACACATCGAATCAATCCCTTCGAGCAAGCCTCGCTGGATCGTAATCCCGGATTACCAGATGCAAAACATTCCCCTGCTCCGCCAACGCTGCCCTGCAGGGGTTGCGGTCTTCACGCAGAGCCAGTGCGTAAGGGAGGCACAAAAACATGCAGCCCCTTTCTGACATTAGTACAACGCTTTTCCTCGCCCTGGCTGCGCGATATGTGGGCAGTGAACCCATGCTGGCCGATGCAGCAGCTCTCTGCGCGGGCCGAACACGCGGCTGGAGCACCTGGTGCGCGCTTCAGGACGCTGATCAGCTGCTGATAGCCGAGAGCTTGCGGCTCAGGCCCTCACTTGTAGCCCAACCCAAGCGTTTCCTGATGAGCGCCGAGGCGATTATCAAAGGTGAACGCAGCCCCTTTGAGTTGATCGACGCGAGCAAGCTGAGTGACGAGCTCCACGAACAGGATTGCTATCGCATATCACCGCACCTGAATGCCGACCAGCTCATCAGGGAATACTTCGAGGCACTCAAGTATGGGCGTGCGACACCGGTCTATGCCCAGCTCCCAGAGTCTGGGGACGTAGTCCTCAAGCATATCGCTGGAGATCAGGTCAGGGTTTTCGTTGTACCTGAAAGCGAGCGGAGCGTCCTCGAAGTCGCTGACTGCCACATCCATATCCCCTCATCGCCCGCTGTGCAGGAAATCGAGTGGGAGCTTGGCTCACTACGCGAACTCGCCCAGCAACTCGATGCAACGCCCAATCTCCACAGCCAACACGAAGCCTCCCTGACCAACATTTGGGGATCAGAACCCAAACGCGCAGCAGACTCGGGCAATTTTTACCGCGTGAATGCCCCCACTGGAACCGGCAAAAGCGTTGCCATGGTGATGATGTCGATTGACGCGGCTCGCAGAGGTCACAGAGTCGTGATTGCGGTACCGACGCTAGTCGAACTGGAAAACACCGTACGTATTCTCAGGCAGTCGCTAGCTGTGGCAGCGGCTGATCTGAAGGTTGCACCATTGCACTCAGCGACGCGGGTCTATGAGCGTGCACAGATCCAGTTCGCGCAGAGCAATACTGCGTCCGCGTACGACTATGCCTGCCTGCTGGATGCTTACGCGTCCGACCTCCTCGACGTCGAACCCGGTAAAGAGCCTTGCTTCAACGTTCGGGTATCGACCCAGGAGGAAGGCCGACTTGAGCATTCAAAACGGCTTAACCACTGTCCTTTTCTCTTCAAATGCGGTCGGACCAGAATGTTGTCAGAAGCTCTTGAAGCCGACATCGTGGTGATCAACCATCATGCCCTATTGTCGGGCATTACGCGCATTCCGCTGTCCGACGCCGACCAGTTTCCTGGACCGCGCAGCCTGATCGAGTTGCTGCTCCGGACTGCCCCGGTGTTTCTCGTCGACGAAATCGACGGTCTGCTGAAGTCTGCCATAGACAGCAGTGTCATCGAGCTGAAGCTTGGCAACCAGGGTGACAATAGCCCTCTCTTGCGCCTGTTCAATACCGTTGTTGGCCGGTCAAACATACTTGGGATTGATCGAAGCAGTCTGTACCGGGTGAACTGGGCGCTAACCTATTGCACGCTCAGTGTGAGCCAGCTCATGAACCTTCAGCAGGAAAAATATTTCGAGTGGCCAAAGAAGGAAACAACCTGGTCAGATGCCGACGACACCTTCATTACCGAAAAGCTGGGAATCAATCGCGAGGAGCTGGAACAGCTGTTCAACAACACGAACCGCATACCACCCCACCTGGAAAGGCTAAGTCACCACCTTGCCTGCTGGCGCTCAAACGATGGCGAACACAAGCTTGAAACCCTGGCGGTCAACCTTGGTCATCTCATCAAGGCATTGTCCGACAGTGGTCTGCTTCCTGCACCGCTGAAAGAGCATGACCAGATCCGCCTAAAAGCATCGTTGATCTTGCGTGGCACGCTGCTGGTCATCGAAACACACCTGCGAAACCTCCAGGTTGAGCTTTCTGGCTTCGTCAACGCCGAGGTCCCAAACGCTTATGAGGTTCGAAGGAGCATTGCAGGGCCAGAGCCGTTGAGCCCTACCCCCAACGGCCCCTTGCAGCGGGCCGTGTTTGGTTTCAAGCGGAAAGACAGTAGCAACAATGACTCGACCCTGAACGTCGTCGCCATGCGCGGTGATCCGCACAGCACCCTACTTTCACTTCCGGATGTCAGCGCTCTGGGCTATGCCGGTGTGAAACGGTTGTTCATAGGGTTCTCTGCCACTGCATATTTTCCCGGAGCCAGTGCTTACGACCTTCGAGCCAAAGACTTCATCGACGTTCCGGATGCAGCTGGCCAGATCACCTTCGAGAATGTCAACCAAACGACCGCCATCTCTGGTGCCGCCTTTGCGGAGCGCAAGTTCCTGGTATCGAAATTTGCCAAAGAAATATGGCCCTGGGCGAAAGCCCGTCTCCAGAGTCTGGCAAACGACCCAAAGACCCAAGAGCGCGCTCGCCTGCTCTTGGTCACCAACAGCGACACGGATGCTGAAGTGCTGGCCATGACCCTCGCGAAAATGCAGGGTGGCCCAGGCCAATTGGTAGGCTGGGTGCGAGGACGACAGAGCGAGTACAAGCCATCCTCACTCGAAGCACAGCAAACACTTGTCTACGACGACCTGGCGGAATTCACCAGCGGCCGGCATAAGGACAAGACGTTGCTGGTCAGTGCGCTTGGCCCTATGGCGCGCGGCCACAACATCGTAAACGCCGATGGTCTTTCGGCGATTGGCGCCGTAGTGATCTGCGTCCGTCCACTGCCCTCTTCGGACAGCCCAAACAACAACCTTGCCCATATCTGCTACGAGACGGGGAAAGCGGTTGCCTTCTACAGCAGCCCTGGCTTGCTGATGATGCAGGAGCGAAAGCATTCCAATGCTCTCCTACAAAGTATTCGTACCGCACGCCCGGCGTTTAGCCAGCAACCGGATAACATCCGTCATTACACCATCATGAACATCCTGGTGAGCCTCACTCAACTCATCGGACGGGGGCGTCGAGGAGGTACTCCGGTAACTTGTTACTTCGCTGATGCCGCGTTTCTGAATGGCCTCAAGCCTTGGCACGAGATGCTCAACGAGAGCGTCCATCAACTCAAGAAAGATGGGGATTGGGATCAGTTCGAACGTCACCATGCCGGCGTCGCATCAGCACTTCTGAAATACATCAATGAATCAAGAAAGGACGCGAGATGAAGGCTCTTGAGCTACGCACCAGCCTATTCAAATTTGATGCGACCCAATTGGGGCAAGCCTACCGTGTGGTAATCGGCCCCCAGTATCTCGACGCGTGGCAAGCGCTTCAGGGGCTGGTTAAAAAGCCACATCCGGGCCTGCCTACGACAGGATTGGAGGAGATGCTTGCGGTTCTTTCCCGGGGCCCCGTAAAGGTGGACCTATTCCCCCAAAAAGAGGGCGGTGTCTCGGCGATTATCATGCTCTATCCGCTGTCAGTCGACACTATCAACGAGGTACTCCACCTATGGTCGATGGACGTCCTTAGGATTTGGAACGAGCAACTGGTCGGCATTGAAGGAAAGTTGATCGTCACCGACGTGGTGCCGCTGGATACAAGTCACCTAGTCACGCCTGGAGACATTTCATCGCTCGCGTATACGGTCATTCCTTGGCTGGTGGGGCAAGCCCTCATACAAAAGCCCATGCAGGCGGCGATGCCCATCAAGCTGTACCAGGCAGCTGATTCCAGCTTGCTTGCATGGGATGACCCTATCGTTTCCGAAAATGATGTCCGATATGCCAGTGCACTGCATGCTATCGAGCCGACTCTTGTCTTGCTGCACGGTCGGCCGCAGCCCTACATCCAGCTACGTGTGAAACTGACCCAGGTGATGCCCAACCTTGTAGGCAAGAAAAAACATGCCTGGGTCAAAACCGGCGGCCTGATCGTCAAAGCGAAGCTCAAAACCAAGAAGACGGTCGAAGGCTGGGAAACTACGTACGAGCACCCTGTCGAGAAGCTGCTGACCTTCATGGGCGTACAGTCGTTTCCTCCAATGGTCGACGGCGACATCCCCGTCGACAGCGACGTGAGACCCATCTACGCCATCCCACCGTCGAATCCAATGATTGCGTCAGGCCCTGGCCCGCTGTTCCTCGACCAAGCCGGCTTTCACCTCCTTGCAAGTCTGCCTGGAACGGCTCCGCTTCTGGTCAAGAAGGCGGTGGCTAGCTTACGAGAGGAGAAGGTTGTCACCACGGGAGAGGCCGCCAATCTGAACGCGATGGTACTCGCAGCACACGCTGACGTGATGCTGCGGCTACATGCAGCCAGTACCACCCTGGCCCAGGACAGCAAGTTCTTCGATAAGGTGATGCCTCCTCTCGTGGCACTGACACGCCTGGATGTACCGGACGCGCAGCGAATGCTTGAAGGAAAACATGACAGCAACAGCCTAAACGACTGGCTAATGAACCATGTGGTGCCCGCGAGCAAGCAGGCTTCTGAAAATGGCGCAAAGGTAATGATCGTTGAGACCAGTACGTCCGCTGCCTCTCAGGAAGCAGGGCTAGACCCCAAGCACGTCATTCGAAGGGTACTGGCAAAGCACGGCATCGCGACCCAGTTCATCATGCATATCGACCCTGATGCACAAGCTAAGAGGCGGAAGACCAAAGCGGATGATCGTGATTTCAAAGCTACCAACTCGATCATCGAAGCGATTCGACTAAGCGGGCACCTCCCCGTTCCAACGCCCAAAGTAAAATCGATGCCGGCGAGCACAACGGTGCTGTCGATTTTGCTGGATAGAATTCAGGATAAAGGCCCGGCCATCTATCTGCCGGTTATCACCCGGACGGTGTTGGGCGGGAATAAACCAGAGGTTTTCTGGTTCGAATCTTGCCTGGACTCCAATGGCAAATGGTTCAGCTACGGCGAGGGCTTGGCCGCCATCCACGGGACGGACACTCTGCTCAAGCCTGACCAATTGAAGACATTGGTCACCCAATCCTTGCTGGACTGCAAGATCAATTCGAACGACTCGTTGATCGTCTGCCTCGATGCCAATCTAAGAACCTTCTATGGAGCATTGAAAGATGGCCCCGGGGAGGGTCTTCCTCCCGTCCCATCAGATGCCGCTGTCGTCCGCATTCGAGCCGATCACCAGGTAGCACAGATCAGCGGCAACCACACCTTGTCTCCCAACTCGGCTCACTACATCGGGACGAAGGTGGGAGCTTTTCAATCTTGCGAGAGCGCCTCGGTATTTTATTTCGTGTCACCGTCTAAGCAGTACGGCAGCGTTCGCTCACAGCGCGAGAACACAAGATACGACGTATCAGAACGAGACCTGCGAGATCCATGGCAGCAGTTGGGCGTAACAGAAATCACGATCATAACGCCCGGGGCATTTAGCACTGCGACAGTGATCGCTGAACAGGTCGCCTTGCTGTGCAGGAACCCTTCACTGTGGGACGGCTACCTGCGTCTGCCTGGGCCCATGCACTTGGGCAAACAAGTAGCGGCAGACCATCCAATTTTGGAAATGCGACGCAAGTCTGAAGCGAACCGGTATGGAAATTAGGGAATCTAATGTGTGGAGGCACTGAAGCCGGTCAAATAGTCACTTGTTAGCACTCGGTCTTAAGTTGTGCTCCATATGCACTGGATTTTGGTTCATATTGACCAGATGAACCAAAGTCGGCTTTCAACAAAGCAGGCACCATACGAATAAGCTAGATATCAGGCCGTCTCCGCAAGCTGGCTCACTAGAGCCAATGCCAGGGCCTTTGCTCCACCCAAGTCCAAATGCATCGTGGCGTAAGACTGCATGAGTAACGATGACGGAAGCACCCAATCCCATTTTTCTTGGGCCATGTTCTGTACGTCCGCCAGTACAGCGGATTCATCAATACCGTCCCACTCGGCGATCTCACGCAGCTTGCTTTCAAGCGACGTCCGATCTCCCTCAACCTCGATGACCAACCCGCTGTTCTCACTGGCTAGTCCGGTGTGCGTCAGCAATATGGCTAGGGCATCGTTCGTCCAATCGCCTTGCCAGGTAAAAAGGTAAGTCTTACCTCCGCTTTCGGTCATGCTCGAATGTGCCAGTCCTAGGTCCGAAAAAGCGCTACGTGCCTGAGCTAGTAGCTCTTGTGCCGTAGTATCGAGATAGGGGTAGACGTCCGCCTCCAACAAGACGCTCCTCATCTCTTGCCGAACCCGATCATGTACACGGGCTCCAAGCCCGTCAAAGGACGGGGGAGCACCACCGGGATCGGATCTCACGACAACGACCTTGGCCTCAGTGTCCACGCTCGTTACCCGCCAGCGGCGCCCAGCAAAGATGATTCGCTGATCGACGGTCAATGGCCTAGAGACGGGCAATGCGCCAAGTGGTTTGCCATCGCATACCAGGCGGAACTCTTCATTACTGACAAATGCACTGTAGAAGTCGTAGTGGTTGATCAGGCGTTCCCCCACTACGCCGGGCAGCAGGAGCCCTGATGTTTCCTGGGTTATCAAATCGCGCTCACCGAGGGCACGAAGCAAACTGAGGAAGCTGCCCTGCTCCACCCCAATGAACGGACCACTGCGTATCAAGATGCTCCACAGCTCTGCAGCTGTAGCTCCACCCCGCTGGGCTATCACCGAGAGGCACTGCTGTACCAGCGTCGATAAATGAAGGCCATGAACACGAGGAGGCTCGAACCAGCCCTGCATCAACAACCGGATCATCGCGATGCTTTGCAGCAAACCCTGGCGAAGTCGATCTGACAGGGGCGAGCCATCGTCTAGCTGACGCTCCTTGCAGTAACTTCGGAGAATGGCTGCCTCTCCCGGACGGCGTCCGGATCGCCCCAAGCGTTGACGCAAGCTGGCTACCGATGGCGGTGCCCCGATCTGCACAACCGTCTTGATGCTGCCGATATCGACCCCAAGCTCCAGCGTGGTAGTGCAAACTGCGGTGGCAGGCCGGTCACCTGCGGATTTCGGTGAACGTGACCGAGCGTTTCGCTAATACGTGACCGGTGCTTCCGTCCCGGTTGCGCGGTTTTGAGATTGTAATCGCATCGGTCACGATGCGGTGTCTTCCTCGGCTTTTTTCCGGCGCAGTGACTCGCCCTTCATCGTCAATCGGTAAGCGTTGTGCACCAGGCGATCAAGGATGGCATCGGCCAAGGTCGGGTCGTTGATCCAGCCGTGCCAGTGTTCGATGGGCAGTTGACTGGTCAGGATGGTGGAGCGGTTGCCGGCGCGGTCGTCGATCACCTCCAGCAGGTCATGCCGGGCCCCTTCCTCCAGCGGGGCTAGCGCCCAGTCGTCCAGAACCAGGACGTCGACCTTTGCCAGCTGTTGCAGGGTGCGGCCGAAGCTGCCGTCGCCGTGGGCGATGCGCAGTTGCTCCAGCAGGCGCGGGGTGCGCAGATACAGGGTGCTGTAGCCCTGGCGGCAGGCTTGGTTGCCCAAGGCACAGGCCAGCCAGGTCTTGCCGGCACCGGTCGGGCCGGTCAACAGCAGGTTGTGCTGCTGGCGGATCCAGTCACCGTTGGCCAGAGCGGCGATCAGGCGCTCGTCCAGGGCGCGGCCGGGACGCCGATCGAGATCCTCTAGGCAGGCATTGCTGTACTTGAGCTTGGCTTTCTTGCGCAGCCGCACCAGGCGCTGGTTGTCACGCCAGGCCAGTTCACGGTCAAGCAACAGGCCGAGGCGTTCATCGAAGCTCAGGCTGTAGCTGGCCGGCAGCGTCCATTGCTCCTCCAGTGCGCGGGCCATGCCGTCCAGGCGTAGCTGGTGCAGTTGATTCAGGGTGTGTTGCGGCATCATCGAACAGCTCCTGTTGCGGGGGTTGGTAGTAGTCGGCGCCACGGACGTTTTCGTGGTGCTCGGGGAGGCTCGCTTCGGCCGCACGCTTGGGCAGCGGCTGTCGATCCAGGCCTTGCTGAAGTAGGTTGCGCACGCTGCGCCCGGTGAAAGCGCGTAGCTGGACGGCCCGTTCGGCGGCGGCTTCCAGGCGGGCATTGCCATAGCGGCGGGCCAGCGAGAGCAGGCCGAGGCAGGCGCGGTAGCCCATCTCCGGGTGCGGCTTGTGGGTCAGTTGGTGATCGATCAGTTGGCGCGTGTAGGGGCCGATCCGCTCGCCCCAGTCGAGCAGGCGTTGCGGCGTCCATTCGCGATGCGCCTGGTGCGCGGCGGGCATGTGCTCGCGCTGCGTGCTGTAGGCGCCGCGACGGCCCAGCAGCAGGTGGCTGGCCACCCGCCGGTTGCCATGCAGCACTTCCAGGGTGTGCGCCGTCAGCCGCACCTCGACGCTCTGCCGGGCCAGGGCCGAGGGCACGCTGTAGAAGCTGCCATTGACCTCGATGTGGTAGTCGATGTTGACCTTGCAGCGCTTGAAGCTGGCGACCTCGTAGGGATGCTCCGGCAGCGGGCGTAGGGCTGGGCGATCCAGGCGCTCGAACCAGTCGCGCCGGCAGCCGTCGAGGCGCTTGAACGGGCGTCGATTCAGCTCCTCCAGCAGTTCGGCGATGGCCTGGTTGAGCGCATGCAGGCTGAAGAACTGCCGGTGGCGCAGCCGCGCCATGATCCAGCGCTCGACCACCTGCACCGCCACCTCGGCCTTGGCCTTGTCCTGAGGTTTGCGTGGCCGGGCTGGCAGCATCACCGTCTGGTAATGCCGCGCGCACTCCAGCGTCGCCCGGTTCAGGCCGGGCTCGTAGCGATCCGGCTGGGCGACCAGGGCGCGCGGATTGTCCGGCACCACCATCTCCGGCACGCCGCCGAAGTAGGCAAGCGCCTGCCCCAGCGAAGTCAGCCAGTCCACCTGGGTTTCGCCCGGCGTCGCGCAGGCATAGGTGTAATTCGAGGCGCCCAGGGCGGCGACGAAGATGTGCGCCCGGCGGACTTCGCCGGTGCCTGGATCGACCACCGGCAGCGTCGGGCCGGCATAGTCGATAAACAGCTTCTCGCCCGCGCGGTGCAGCTGGCGCATCGAACGCTTGAGCGTCTGTGCGTAACGCCGGTAGTGCTCGACGAACTGGGTGTAGCGGTAGGTCGGCTGCCCCGCATGCGCGGCGAGATACTCCTCCCACAGCAGCTGCAAGGTCACGCCCTTGCGCCGCAGCTCGCGATGGATACTCAGCACATCGGGCAGTACCCGCTCACCGCGCGGCTTGCCCGGTGGCATCGGCGCAAACAAGGCGGCTGCCAACGCGGCCTCATCCATCGCCACCAGCGCCGGCCAGTCCAGCCCGGCCACGCGCGCCGCCGTGACGTACTTGCTGACCACGCCCTTGGACAGCTGCAAGGCGCGGGCAATCTTCTCGTGGGACAAACCGGCCTCAAGCTTGAGGCGCAGACATTCTTTGATGTTTCGCATGGCTACTCGCGGCGCCGCCATCCCTCGTCTCCCGAAATCGGGCGAGGGTGACGGTCGCGTCAGGTCATGCGCAACGCAGGGGGAAGGTTTTCGCTAAACCGTGACCGACGATTTCGGTAAGCCGTGACCGCCTGTTTCGGAACAGGTGGAAAATCGGTCACGTTGTTAGCGAAATCAGCGGTCACGCGTTAGCGAAATGACCGGTCACGATCAACCGAAACGGCCGGTCACGATGCTCCGAAATCCGCAGTCACCGGCCTTTAGCGCTTTCTCGGTTTCCTCTCGAATGTCCTTCGCCAAACTGCCGTGATGCGGCCAGAACTCGTTCGGTACACCATCCTGCTCGCAGCGGCGCCGCAGATTGTCAGCGAACCACTCCACCTGAGCTCGACTGTTGGGGAAGATCAGGTTATTGCTGCCCCGTAGCACCTGAAAGAGATGCTCTGCGATGGAATGGTCCGGAGAAAAAACATCGTCACCTTCAGGCTGTATCGGGAGCGCCTTCTTGCACTCCACATACCCTCTGATCTGAACCTTAAGTATCTGCCCACTACCCTTGGATTCGATAACCGACACATGATGAGGGGCATTGGGACGTAAGAAGGCAGCAGCCAGCGTCATGTCGCCCAGCGTGGCGGAAAGCCCAACCCTGGGCAGGGGGCGATCAATGATTGTTTCAACACGATGCATGAGTGACTGCAGTTGCTTGCCGCGCTCACTACCGATAAAGGCATGGAGCTCATCCACCACCAGATATCGCAGGTTGGCAAACAATCCCGCTAGGCTGGTTCCCTTGTTGACGAACAGAGCTTCGAGCGACTCCGGGGTGATCAGCAGAACGCCTTCCGGGGACTTGAGGAAGCGATGTTTGCGGCTCGCTGAGATATCCCCATGCCAGGCAATGACTGGAAGCTCAAGCTCATCGCAAAGTCGCGCCAAACGATCCCACTGGTCATTGATGAGAGCCTTCAGCGGGCTGATGTAAAGCACCGCCCCGGGGTTTTCCGTGTTCTGCAGGAGATTGGTAAGAATGGGCAGAAACGCGGCTTCGGTTTTGCCTGCAGCTGTAGCCGCCGCGATGATGACATCCTGGTCGGCCCCCAAGAGCGCAGGGATAGCACGCTCCTGGGCATCGCGTAGGGAGGTCCAGCCCTCGGCCCATATCCAGCGCTGGATTCGCGGTTCAAGGAGATCGAAGCCAACCGATTCAGAGCTGGAAGGTGGCAAGCTCATCGTCCGCATCCACTTGGGTATCGGCCTCACCGCCTCGATCCGGTGCAATCTCCACGGCACCCAACAGGGTCCGCCAATCAGCGTCAGGATTCTGCTCCAACACCGCTAGCAGGCTGATGAATGCGGTAATGGTCGTCCGCGGGGTACGGAAGTAGGCCTCACCCATCCGCTGGTTGCAGTGGGCCATAAACAGCGGCAATGCTTCGTCGGGTAGCAGATAGCGCTCGCTCACGCCTGCCGCGTATACATGACGCAGTTTCTGCAGCAGCACGTAGAAATCCTCAGGCGTCAGACTAGTGAGGCGTATAACAGGGCCGGAAAGATCTACCAGCCCGGACTTCGCGAAGTTATTTTCAGCCAGACGCGACTGCAGCGCCGGATAGCTGTAGAGGCCGCGGCGAGTATCCATGAGAAATTCGGGTGTACCGCCCAACACAAAACCAAGCCCCTCAGCAGAGCCCTGCAGGGAGTCATTGAGGATACGAAGAATCTGCTCGTAGTTAGCGTTACGAGCTTGGGTGTTGGAAAGTTTGTACAGGTTCACCAGCTCATCGAGACATACCATCAACCCGCTAAAGCCGGCCAACCGAACAAATCGCGCAAGCAGCTTGAGCTGATCGTAGACCGACGCATCGTCGACGATGGTTCGCACCCCCAGTGCGGTGCGGGCATCTGTCTTGGTAGTGAACTCGCCACGCAACCAGCGGATAGCATCGGCCTTGAGCTGGTCGTTACCCTCTTCGAAGCCTTTGCAATAGGCCGCGATTACATCAGCAAAGTCATAGCCGTTGACCATCTCTGCTAGTTGGTCTAGATGCTCGCGAATCACAGCCTCACTGTCTTTGCCGGACGCTTTGGCTTCCATCTTGGCCTGTGCCACGAATTTCTCGACTATTCCTTGCAGAGCGCCGCCATCAGGCTTAGTTCGGGTGGACATGTTCTTGGCCAATTCGGCATACAGCGAGCGAGCCTGGCCACCAGTAGCATGGAGACGACGATCCGGGTTCAGATCGGCATGCATGGTGACGAGCTTGCGCTCCATCGCGATAGAGCGAACCAGGTTGAGGAAGAATGTCTTGCCTGCACCATACTCACCGATCACTACGCGGAACGCGGAACCGCTTTCCGCGAGGCGCTCCACATCACGGATGAGTGCTTCCAGCTCCCCGACACGCCCCACTTGAATCAGGTGCTGGCCTGCACGGGGAACGACGCCGGCGCGCAGGGACTGGATGACCGCATCGCGGTCCTTGGCTCTGATGCTGCTCATAGCGGTAGTTTGTCCATAATGTCAGGGTTGACTTCGAAGGGGTCTTCCCCCTCGGTGACTGGCATATCGAAATGCTCAAATGCCATGTCGTTGATCTGCTCCAATGCTCCGTCGAGCATGAGCTCCATATCGCTTGCAACGGCCTCCAACTCGTCACGAGACCACTCGGTACGGGATACGAGTACACGCAGGAAGGCCGAGTGATCGGCGTCTAAGCCACAAATGTAGGAAGTATCCTCAACAGTCTCTTCCACAACTACGTCATCTGGCTCAGCAGGCTTGTCGTCAACGAAAACCTGAGCCAGCAGCGCAGATACCTGTTCCGTTTCACGCTGCAACTGAGCGATGCGCTCGTGGTCCAGAGCAAATCCCCCAACGGGCTTGGACGGGGTTGCTCCGGGTATGGAAGGCGTTGTCTGCGATGAGCCAACGGGGCTGCCACTGGCGGCCACATGAAGGTCGCTGTACAGCGATTGCGGATCCAGCTGCAGGGTCTTGTAGACGCGCTCCAGCAACTTCACCTCTGCGGGGCTAACCTCGCCGTCGACCTGCGCCAAGTGAGCGAGAAAAGCCGCCACAACCCTCTTCGCCGGCTCGGCCAGGGGCTCCAGTTTCTTCTTCAGGCTTTGCAGGGTTGGTGGCTGGTTAAGCTGCAGACGCAGGTGGGCCTTCAGGCGTTTCCGATGAGCACCGCTCAGGTGACTCCAGGAGTCGATATGCTGGGATAGCAGCATAATTTCCTGCGGCGACGTGTCACCATCGGCCGCCGCCACAGCACAAGCAAGGTCCAACGTAACACAGGCGGCGCTATAAGCCGGCGAAGACCGCAGGTCACCATCTTCAGCCTGGGTCGCAAAGAGCGCCACATTGTCCTCTGACTTGGGTGTTCGGCTGCCTGTCAGCACATCCGGCTCGATACCGATGTGTAAAGACTCCAGCGCGCGGGCGAGCGTCAGAACCTTGTCTCGCGACAGGCTACCTGCGCTCTGCAGTCGCCCTGCCAGCTCACCGAAACTCATTACCACCATGCCGTCGCCGATGCGTTGCTTTAGCTCGGCGAGCGCTGTTCGAGCTGCTGGCGGCCACAGGTTTACGGGCAGCTGTAACAGCCCTTCTAATGCGTCAGGAGTGCCGGGGTTGCGGCCGAGATAACGACTGTAGGGCTCCAACTGCACCGTGCATTCGTCAACCAACTGCTGCAGTTTCTTCCGAGCTGCGCTAGTCGCAGTGACATCAGGAATACCGGATAGGCCATCCAGCTCTTGGGGTGGTAGACCCGCAGAAGCGGTGTTGTATTGGAGTCTCAGACGGGTCTTGTTCTGAGGGAGCACCATACCGGCGCCATAACGTTCCTCGTAGCGCATGCAGAACAACTGGGCGAACGCTTCTTTACAGCGGGTTACGGGTGTTCGCTTCCCTATGTTGTGATCAGACAGCACCCAGGCCAACGCCCAGTCAGCCGGCATTGGTTGCTTGTCAGCCGCCAACTGACCCAGGCCAACACGCAGCTCTACAGGCATTTCGTAGCCGTAAGGTAACGGTGCCGGCGGCGCTTTTTGATAGCGCCTGGCGAGTATTTGGCCTTGGCGGAGGAAGTCTACGAAGCGACTGGCGTAGTTATTGAAGGAGTTATTCTTGCCATAAATCGAGAGCAGCCGCTCCACCTCGGCAATTATGATAGGTATGTCGGCCGCCGCAGCCTGATCCGTCTTGGCGTCGACAAAAACCCTACGCTCAAGACCGTAGAAGAATAGGAACACGTAGCCGATGTTGGCATGCGGAGCCTTGCGACCACTGGATAGCCATTGCAAATATGCGCGGCGGGCCTCAGGAGAGATGCTGTCGTAACTGGGCCAGTAAGAGGTGAGACGCTCAGATATATCGACGATGCCCCGTGCGACCTTCAGTTTCGGGTTGATCAGTGACGGTTCCGAAGATCCATAGCGCCTGTTTTTATCTTCGCCGACGTAGATCAGACCAATAGTGATGTTTTCGCCCGCCACTTCAATGGTTTCGCCGGCAGAAAGCCACCGCACGTTGGCACTATTCAGGTTCGTCGGCGCGCTCGGAATTCGGTGGGAAGGCCGCTCAGTGGCCTCCAAAGTTACGGTAAAAAAGCCAGAGTCGTCTCGCTTTGCCGAACCCTGCCGGGGCGACGCAGAGACTTGCGCAGGAGCAGAGGGCTCACTTAGTGGCGAGACCTCATCCAATGAAAACGTCAGGCCGGTGCTTATGCCGAGGTCCGAGGAACTTGAACGAGCTCCCCCTTGGGGTGGCCGCATAGTTGTTGCCGAAGACATGACTGACGGTTTGCTGAAGGCCTTTATTACTAGCCACCCGCCTATACCGACAATGAGTGCTCCGCCCAAGAAAACCCAAGCACCCTTGGGAACGGAAGCAAGCCCCCCAATCACTAGGGCACACAGAACCATCGCTCCAGATACACCAGACTTGCTGCTGCGCTTACGCTTCCCTGCCATCGCTTCGACTCCCTATACAAGCATGCTGGCCATTTAGCAGTATCAGCAATTCGGGTGCATCAGCCAATACCTCGCGCCACGCTACGTGTTGAATCTCTTTATGATGTTATCCAAATGTGTTCCGTATGCACTGGTGAGATGGCGGCTCGATGCGAGCCGGGCGGCCACGGGGTTGAATTGATGAGCAGGCACAGCGCCGTCCGCCCTACTACGTCGATTGCCTCGCGCTGAGCAGTAACTGCGCTAACCGTGCCAGATTACGCGCATCGTCGATGGCCCTGTGATGCTCACCCTCCCAGGAAAGGCCTATGCTTTCCACTGCACACTTCAGACCTAGCGCACGGCAAGCGAAAATCTTCCAAAAGCACTTCTTTAGATTGATATGACGCGCCGGATCCAGCAATACATCTACCCCTGCTCTGAAAGCATCCTTCTTCAGCTGGTTTCGGTCGTAATCGCCCCAAGAGCACCAGCGCCAGCCTTCTGTATTTCGCGGCCTCAGCCAGTCACCAAGCTGATCTTGTACCTCCGCGAAACGCTTTGCAGTATCGACGTCAGATTGAGATATGCCGGTCAGCCCCGTGCAAAACTCAGTTAGCGTGGGGCGAAGTAGCGGCCGGACAAACTGTCCGAAATGATCGACAATCCTGTACTCCGACTGAACATCCAACAGCGCGATGCCAATTTCGATCGTCTCCATCTCGTCGCGCTGGACCTCCAATACGTGAGCGTTCCAGGCCGCCTCGTTTAGGCCGGCAGGGTAGTCATCGCAAGTCGCTTCCAGATCCACGCAAAGTAACAAGCGACTTTCTCCAAGTTGTTGACGAAGCGCATCAAGCTGCCCCCAACGCTTTACCTGCATGACACCCCACCCTTCTTTTCCTCAGAGGATATAAACCTACGAGCATCAGCACTGACCGTGGGCTCAGTTTTATAGTAGTGACACGAGAAACGGATCACTGAATCGTTACTGGGGTTGCGTGTATGCCTTTTTCCCTCTGTGCCAACAGCCAATCCAGTGACAGGCGCCCGCCGACCTCTTTGAATGTCACAATAACGTACAAGCTGCCCGTGGCGGTAAACAGCGCCCAAAACCCGCCTTGCTCATGAGCTTTCAGTACATCGGAGGTCCGAACCCGGTGACCGTCCTGGAACCTTCCATACACATCCGCCCGCACGTGACGATGAACCACGCCGATACAACAGCCTGCGATTAAATAAGCGTCCGTGAGGTACGCCGTAACTTCCCTACCAAAAGACATATTCATTGCCCGCGACAACGCGTCAGATACATCACGTGCTTGGTCGATACTTCGTTTAGTTGAACTCATTGCGTCAGCCCCAAATTCGGATGAAAGCTCGTTGCCTACCCCTACTAACTGCTAGCTGTCTAACCAATAATCGTCGCGAGCAATACGTCCAAAGTTATAGTCGTCGTGCTGCGGGGCGTCGCCAAACAAATGGTGTATGCGTCGCTCCTGCCGCAGGAACGCCAAGGTCATGAAGAAGCAGGTTTCACACATCCGCACGCGATAACGCTCACCGTCATGTCGCGCGCCGTACCCCCAATGCGCTTGCAGCACACCGAACTGTTCACCGTACCCAGGCACTCGCGTGGAGGTACCACAGACGTCGCAAGGCACATCGGGATGGCCGTTGTCTGGTACGTCTCTGCCCGCCAATATCTGACTGAGCATCAAAAAATCCTCAACACAGTAGTGAGCTCGGCGCTTTTGCGAGCCCCCGGGCCAGCAAGCACATATCGCGTATTGCGCGTTCTGAATATGCACCCATCGGCAAACTCAATCAGTTGTGTTGTTCGTACCCAGTCACCCTCTTGGAAACGGCGGGCACTGTCGTACAGCACGCGGCCGGCATACACCATCGCGGGCTGTTGCCCGGACGCGAGTAACGTTTCTCGTATCGCGTCAGGCATGATGAGATCGATCCATATCCAGTCTCGCACAACACAGAACGGCACCTCGTCAAACAACGCAGCCGCTGAGCCGCGCGCGCACGCCTCTGCTAACGACATCTCGATACCAGGCATTACCTCACCCGGGGCGTATAACAAATGAGATACTTTCTTTAAATCGACCATAACCATCTCTCTATCTGAGCCATAGATGTCTAGAGGCAGAATCTGGGCAAAACGTCCCTACCTTGAAGAACCTACCAAGTATGAAAGCTTGTTTCCCAATGAGCGTCAGTTCTGACTATTAATATATGGCCTGAAGGTCTTAAAGGCGAGCAGCGCAACCCCATCAACCTTCATCATTAACTACGTGCTTATTCATCGATGCAGGCCTAGAGCATCGCCCCACTACGCTCAGCATTGGACAAAAAACAGCAATCTGAAAACTAGGTCAATGAAAATAATCCAATTCCGACCACTGCTCGTCAAGCACTTTTAGAAAACAAAAAGCTAACCACCGACAACTGGTATTTGTAATACATATATATTGACAAATATCGCCAGCACTCACGCACCAGAAAAGGACGAAGATAGCTCTATCGGACGCATCTCGAGCTCGGTTAATGACTATTAGGCATCGACACCTATCTCCTCGGTCGATGGGAGACTTATTCAACCGGTCCGGAGTCGCCCTTTCGAATTTTGAAATTTCGCACCGGTGGTTATCACCACAAGCGAGGCGCGTCACGCGTCGCATACGAACGGCGGTGCCACGAAAATAATTGGAATTATGGCTCAGCAATAATTATGGCTTGTTCATAATTTCACATAACCGCAACGTTACGAACAAAACGCAATTAATTACGGCCTGTAGTTGACTTCGACAGCTGCCCCTCGCCCCCCCCAGCGAGGGGATAGACTAAGCAGGTTATCTAACTTAAGGTGACAGGCAGTGAATCTGAAAGTGATCCAGCCAACACGCCATTACGGCTGCGCCCCCTCTCCTTCACAGTGACCCTTGATCGGATGCTCATCGGACAAGCAGCTTCGGAAAGGCTTCATCCTCGTAACCAGTGACCATGCTGGAGCGAGGTATTCGGGGCCAATCAAGCACGTCGGTTGAATGCGCCAGCCTACGCTACGCTGTCGTAACGGGATGTCTAATGACCATACAAGCCGTCATTTTTGATGCTTTCGGGACACTGATGAAGATTCAAGATGGGTCGCATCCGTACCGACAGTT
This sequence comes from Stutzerimonas decontaminans, assembly GCF_000661915.1. Classification (NCBI taxonomy): domain Bacteria; kingdom Pseudomonadati; phylum Pseudomonadota; class Gammaproteobacteria; order Pseudomonadales; family Pseudomonadaceae; genus Stutzerimonas; species Stutzerimonas decontaminans. The sequence continues at coordinate 3,742,987 of NZ_CP007509.1, forward strand.
GATGAAGATCGGAAAGGCGCATGGGCGGCGCCCCCGCCCGGACGACGCGTCTTTCCTGATGAAATCTGCGATAACGTTGACGCAAGCCGCAGCGCATTTGGGGATCACTGCAAGCCCTGAACAATTGAGCACTCTGGAAACTGTCCTGGCAGATGAGATCGCAGCCGCTGAGGCATATCCTGACGGGCTCAAAGCAGTGAAACTGCTCCAAGAGCAAGGCATTCGAATCGGTGTTTGCTCGAACCTGGCTTTCCCGTACCGGCAAGCTGTCCTGCGTTGTTACCCCACGCTAGACGCGTATGCATTTAGCTGTGACTTAGGCGTAATGAAGCCGGAACCCGCTATCTACAGTTGGGTTTGCGATCAGCTTGGGGCATCCCCAACCGCGTCATGGATGGTCGGTGACTCCCAGCGTTGCGACCGAGATGGGCCAACCGCAGTAGGCATCCGAGGCTTTTTTGTCGACCGAACCTGCAACAACGGTGACTGCCCTGAATTGGTTACGTTCGCTCGTAAGGTATTGGCAACCGCGCCTTGAGCGAGCGATGCCAGCCCGATCCATTTTCGCACCTCGCGATTGAAACCTGGAATCACACCAAGCAAGCCTGCTCCATGAACCTCGAACCGCGGTCAAGATAAGACCGTAAATTGAGTTGAGGTGATTATGATCGGGTGCCAACGGGAACACCTTAGAAGCCCAAGACGCCTCGCTAGATCATTGGTAACTTCAAACTCAGGAGCGTTTGGCTTCAACGCAGCCTAAACCCAACCGACTGCGGGCAGCTCTACTCGCCAACGCACGCAAAGCCGCTCTCTCAGATAGGTGAATGCGATGCTTGACAAGACTCGAAAGGTTCATATACTCGCGCTCACTGTGAGCAATCCAACAAATCAAAGTTTCATGCCCAACGCGCTGAAGCCTTGATTTGACCGGGATATTGAAGTTTGGGATTCAAATCCCCCCGGCGCCCCGAGAATCTCAAGATTCTCGGGGCTTTTTTTTGTGTATCGGAAAATACTGAAGGCCTCGGCACGCTTCCCCTTGCACGTTCACGCTCTCGAGCAAGGCTTTGGTAGCGACTCGGCCACTCCGCAGGGTCACCCCACCGCTAACCCCGCACTAGTGAACGCCGATCAGAATCAATTGCTGCACTGACGATCACCTAAGAGAACGCCCAGAAGTTCAGGCAACCACTCAGGCTTGAACGAAGACGGGGCCTCGTCTTGCATCTCGCGCAAGCTCCACCACTTCCATTTCTGAATGGTGCTCTTTTCTTCTTCGGTCCACTCTGCCGCGAACACGCTCGTGTCCGCTGGGCATTCCACGAGGAAGTACTTCTCCAGCCAGCGCGCCGGTGTCGAGCGTGCTACGGCATATACCTCGTCTCGTTCTTTCAGCAGCTTCCCGACGTGAAGCGTTAGGCCGGTCTCCTCATACAGCTCCCTTGCTGCTGCATCGGCGTAGCTTTCGCCAGGTTGTAGCTCGCCCCCAGCGGTCGCCCAGAAGGGCGCCTCACGTTCGTCTTTGTATAAGAAAAGTAAAAGGCGTCCATCAGCATCCAGGATGAACAATCGAGAGGATCTTCTGACCTGCATTCCTACCTCACTGTCTCCGAGCGAATGCGCCATAACCGACGCGAAGTGCCAGATTACCGCGGGTGGTTTATCGCGGAGCAACGGAGCCCAGCGCTCAGGTCTCGAAGCTTCGCGGCAGCGGCCTTCGACGAACCATGCGATGCGGTAAGCGCCGGTTGGGGCTGCGCCCGCCAATGCCCTATGCTAGTTCAGTCGATCAGCCCCGTAGCAAGGAGTCTCTATGCCCAGCCTCGAATACCTGATTACCTGTCTGGTCGTCGTGCTGATACCCGGCGCGGGGGTGATCTATACCGTTTCGACGGCGCTGATGCACGGCCGTCGCGCCGGTATTCTAGCCGCGACAGCCTGTACGCTCGGGATTCTGCCGCATCTGCTGGCGACCATTCTCGGTGTCGCGGCGATCCTGCATTCCAGTGCGCTGGTCTTCGAGACTCTGCGCTATGCCGGTGCCGCCTACCTGCTCTATCTCGCCTATGCGACCTGGCGTGACCGCTCTGCGCTGGCGGTGGGCGGCGATAGTGAACCATTCAGGGTTCGATCGCTGGTTGCCAAGGCGCTGCTGGTCAATCTGCTGAACCCGAAACTGACCATTTTTTTCCTGGCCTTCCTGCCGCAATTCATCCGGCCGGGCGCGGGTGACGAGCTTGGGCAGCTGCTCGTTCTCAGCGCGACTTTCATGCTGATGACATTCGCCATCTTTACTGTCTACGGCCTGCTGGCGCACGCCTTTCGCAAGGCGGTCATCGAATCGCAGCGAGTTCAGGCCTGGCTGCGCCGGGGTTTCGCGGCATCATTTGCCGGTCTCGGTGTAAACCTGGCCTTGGCCGACAGATGAGCCCTGGCCTTTGACGCGACCGAGCAAACGCCACGGCAACGGTTCTAGCGTCAACGATCAGGCGGACTGTGCCTCTCTGTATGACGTCGGCACTGGGCAGCCTGAAGGAGCCGATTTACCGCACTCGATCAGGCGCAATTAAAGCTGGCCTAGCTAAACCCTGCCGCCAGTCCAGCGGGGCGGTTTCACTCACCCATAAATCGCCGGCTCCCGATAGTGCCGGGCGCAGGCCTCGCCGTTTTCGCGGAACAGGTGGCATTTGTCGGCCTTGAGCCCGGCGGCGAAGGTTTCGCCTTCGGTGACGCGCAGGTTGCCGTCGACGCAGAGGGTGATGACGTCCTGCAGGCGTTCCAGGGTGAGGTAGAGCAGGTTGTACTGGCCCAGCCGTTCAGCCACGGTGATCTGGCCATGGAAGGTGAAGTCAGCCTCTGCCGGCATGACGAAATGTTCCGGGCGGATGCCGAGGGTAAGTGGATCGCCGGGGCTCACGGCGCTGCCGTCCACCGGCAGCGTCAGCGGGTAGCCGCTGGGCAGTTCGATGGTGACGGTTTCAGGGCTGGGGGAGATGGCGCGCACGTCGACGAAGTTCATCTGCGGCGAGCCGAGAAAGCCGGCTACGAAGCGGTTCATCGGGTAGTGATAAAGGTGCAGCGGCTGGCCGACCTGGGCGATCTCGCCGGCGTTGAGCACCACGATCTTGTCGGCCAGGGTCATGGCTTCGACCTGATCGTGGGTCACGTAGATCATGGTGGAGCGGATGCGCTGGTGCAGGCGGGCGATCTCGATGCGCATCTGCACGCGCAGGAAGGCGTCGAGGTTCGACAGCGGTTCGTCGAACAGGAACACCTTCGGCTCGCGGACCATGGTGCGCCCGATAGCGACGCGCTGGCGCTGGCCGCCGGAGAGGTCCTTGGGTTTGCGTTCGAGCAGCTTGTCCAGCTGCAGGATTTCCGCGACTGCTTCGACGCGGCGCTTGATCTCGCGCTTGTCGACGCTGGCGAGCTTGAGGCCGAAGGCCATGTTCTCCGCCACGGTCATGTGCGGATAGAGGGCGTAGGACTGGAAGACCATGCCCACCGAGCGATCCTTGGGCGGCAGGTCGTTGACGCGCTGATTGTCGATCAGCAGATCGCCGGAGGTGATGTCCTCGAGCCCGGCGATCAGCCGCAGCAGGGTGGACTTGCCGCAGCCGGACGGGCCGACGAAGACGACGAATTCGCCGTCTTCGATGTCCAGGTCGATATGCCGGGTGATCGGCGTACCGTCGTAACTCTTGCAGATGTCGCGCAGCGTGACACTGGCCATGGTTATTGTTCTCCGTTGATGCCGCCAAGCTCTCGTTATCTGGCGCAGCGGTGGGCCAACCCCACCGCTGCCAACGCTCCCTTAACCCGCGAGCCGCACATAGCCGAAACCATGTGCCGGCAGCCGCGCCCAGTGGCCATCGTATTCGGCAAAGCTCGCCGGTACGTCCACCAGCGGCACCGCCTGCGCCGGCAGCTCGTAGCTGCGCGACAGATCGCCGAGGTTGAACAGGCACAGCCAGGCTTCGTCACCCAGTCGCCGCTCGAACACCAGCAAGGCGTCGTCATGGTAGACCATGTGGATATCGCCCTCGATCAGCAGGCGCTGCTCGCGCCGCCAGCCCAGGAAGCGCCGGTAGCAGTTGAGCATCGAATGCGGATCGGCATCCTGCGCGGCCACCGACAGCGAACGGTGCGAGTCGTCCACCGGCAACCACGGCTGGCTGCCGGTGAAGCCGGCATGGTGTGCTTCGCTCTCCCAGGGCATCGGCGTGCGGCAGCCGTCGCGGCCCTTGAATTCCGGCCAGAAGGTAATGCCGTACGGATCGACCAGATCCTCGTAGCGCAGTTCCGCTTCCGGCAGGCCCAATTCCTCGCCCTGGTACATGCAGACACTGCCGCGCAGGGACAACAGCAAAGCCATCAGCAAGCGGCCGCGCTCCGGGTCGGGCCGGCCGTTGAGCGCCCAGCGCGTCATCACCCGCACCACGTCGTGGTTGCCCATCGACCAACAGGACCAACCGTCCGCCAGTTCGCGCTCGATCCCTTCCACGGTATGGCGGATGTAGCCCGGGCTGCACTGCTCGGTGAGCAGGTCGAAGGAATAGGCCATGTGCAGCGTGTCGCCACCGCTGGTGTAGGCGGCCATGGTACGCAGCGACTCGTCGCAGCCGATCTCGGCTACCGAAGAGGCACCGGGATAGCGCTGCAGCAAGGCACGCAGACGACGCAGGAAATCCATGTTTTCCGGCCGCGTCTTGTCGTAGATGTGGCGCTGGTAGGCGTAGGGGTTATCGATGCGCACGCCGATGCTGCCTTCGCGAATCTCGGTGTTCGGCGGGTTGTCGCGCAGTTCGGCGTCGTGGAAGTAGAAGTTGGCGGCGTCCAGGCGGAAACCGTCCACGCCGAGCTTGAGCCAGAACTCCATGTCGTCGAGCAACTGATCCTGCACGGCCGCGCAGTGGAAGTTCAGGTCCGGCTGGCTGGAAAGGAAGTTGTGCAGGTAGTACTGCCGGCGCCGACTGTCCCAGCTCCAGGCCGGGCCGCCGAAAACCGAAAGCCAGTTGTTCGGCACCGTGCCGTCCGGCTTGGGATCGGCCCAGACGTACCAGTCGGCCTTGTCGTTGTCGCGACTGGAACGGCTTTCGACGAACCACTGATGCTGGTCGGAAGAATGATTGAGCACCTGATCGATCAGCACGCGCATGCCGCGTTCGTGGCATGCCTCGACCAACCGGACGAAGTCGTCCAGCGTGCCGAACAGCGGATCGACGCCGCGGTAATCGGCGACGTCGTAGCCGAAATCCTTCATCGGCGAGGTGAAGAAAGGCGACAGCCAGATGGCGTCGACGTTGAGGCTGGCGATGTAGTCCAGCTTGTGCAGCACGCCGGGCAGGTCGCCCACGCCATCGCCGTTGCTGTCGAAGAAACTACGTGGGTAGACCTGATAGATCACCCCGCCGCGCCACCAATTCTGAAGTTGCTCGGACATGCCACGTTACCTATGAGTGACCAGTGAAGATGTGGCCACTCTAGGTGCGGCATCCGGTCACAACATCCTCCGGCGGCGGGGTCTTGCAGGCGTAAGGGCCGGGCGTAGACGGCGCGCTGGCCGAGGGCGTAGACGGCGACAGCGAGCCGGTCAGCGAACCCGCGCCGGGTTGCCGACCACCGTGGTGCCGGCCGGCACATCGCGGGTGACCACGCTGCCCGCGCCGATCACCGCATCGTCGCCGACCGTCACGCCTGGAAGAATGATCGCCCCGCCGCCAACCCAGACGTTGCGGCCGATATGGATCGGCCGACCGAACTCGACGCCCGAGCCGCGCGCTTCGGGATCACGCGGATGGTCGGCGGTGTAGAGCTGCACCGCCGGCCCGATCTGCGCACCGGCACCGATATGCACCGCAACCACATCGAGAATCACGCAGTTGAAATTGAGAAAGGCGCCCTCGCCGAGGTGGATGTTGTAGCCGTAATCGCAGTGAAATGGCGGGCGGATCACCGCACCAGCACCGACCGTGGCCAGCCGCTCGGCCAGCAGCGCTCGACGCTCGTCCGGCGAGGCCGCCAGCGCTGCGTTGTAGCGCACCATCCAGGCCTTGGCCGCGGCCTGATCGGCGAGAATCTCCGGGTCACCGGGGTAGTACAGCTCGCCGGCCAGCATTTTTTGTTTTTCGCTCATCGACATTGCGGAGCCTCCGTCTGCAAAGCCTCGAAGGTGGCACAACCGGGCGCCGCCCTCCTCCTCCCTGACCGCACCATCGCGAAGATGGCGACCAGCGGCGGCCCGAGAGCGGGCGCCCTAGTCGCCCTGAATCTTGCTCAGCAGGTCGCGCGCCAGCTGTACCGCTTCGCTGCGGTGGGTGATGTTGAGCTTCTGGTAGAGGCTGCGGATGTGCGTCTTGATGGTGGTGGGCGCGACGTTGAGGTGGTCGGCGATCTGCTCGTTGGACTGCCCGGCATGGATCAGGCTCAGCACCTGCCATTCGCGCCGGGTCAGCGGTGAGCGACGGATCAGCTCGGGGACGTCGGGGCGATTGATGATGTCCTGGATCACCGCCTCGTCGAGGGTGATGCGGATGGCGCGGCTGAAGTCGCGCTGCTGCTGCGCCAGCTGGATCAGCCGCGTGGCGCGCTGGGCTTCCGGCTCGTCGAGGGTGCGCTCGTGCAGCAGGCTCTTGAGCATGCCGATGATCGGCTTGCCGACTCGCAGAAAGCCACCGATGGCGCCGCTGCCGCTGGCCAGGGTCATGGCCCGCTGCAGGTGATCGAGCGCCTGCTGACGTTCTTCGCGCAACCAGTGCAGCTGCGCCAGGAGGATGTGGTTGCGGTTGCGATCCATCACCAGACCGTGGCGCTCGGCGTCGGTCAGCAATTGGCGCAGGATCGGCAGTGCGCTGTCCAGCTGGCCGAGCGTCACGTGGGCCCGCGCGTGGTTGCGTGCGTTCAATTGTGAAAAGTGGTTGGCACCGGCGCTGACCGGCGGCGCACTGAGCAGCCATTGGCGAATCGCTTCGCGATCCTGGCTGGAGTCCCAATAAGCGAGCATCACCGCATGGGCGTTGGCCAACCAGTCGATGTGGTAGCGATCATCGGCGAGCATCGTCTGCATCTGACCGATGTAATCGGCACAGGCGCTCTGCTGGCCCCGGGCGTAGGCGACGCCGGCCAGCAACGTGTGGCTCTGCAGGCGCCAGCGCTGGTCGCCGAGCTCGTCGAGGATCTGGATGCCCTGCAGCGCGCATTGTTCGGCGGCGTCCAGCTGATGCCACTCCAGCAGTACCTGGCCGCGCACCCGATAGATGAACTCGACGATGGGCGTGGCACGCAGGTGCTGCTGTTCGATGTACTGAATGGCCCGTTCCTGCAGCGTGTAAGCCTTCTGCAGATGGCCCTGGGCGATGGCGATCTCCGACAGTTGGCCGAGGCTCCATACCACCAGGTGCGACGCATTGATCTCCCGCGCGCGGCGCTCGGCTTCCTCGTACTGCTTCTGTGCCTGTGGCAACGCGCCCTGGACGAAATGCACTTCGGCCAGGCCGGACATTGCCGCCACCCGCGAGGTGCGCATGATCAGCGGTTCGCAGGTCAGTGCCTCCTGGGCCAGGGTGATGGCGCGCTGCTCATCACCCTGGTTCATCGCGACCTGCGCGCGCACCGCATTGAATTCGCAGACGATGCGTGCCCAGTCCTGCTCGGAGCAGCTGCGCTGCAGCGCCAGTTCGGCGGCCTTGAACCAGCGTTCGACATGTTCGAACTGGTAGGAATTCTGCGATACCCAGGCCTGCAGCAGGGTCAGCAGCGGCGAGCCGGCGATCACCGTTTCCGGCAAGGTTTCCAGGCATTGCTGCAACAGCCCGAGCTGGCCCTGACGGTAGAAGGCGCGCCCGTGGCGCTGGAGGATTTCGGCAACCTGCTGCGGATCACCGGCCTGCACCGCGTGGCGTGCGGCCTCTTCGGGCATGTTCTCGGCCAGTAGCGCCTCGGCGGCACGCAGATGCAGCTGATTGACCCGCTGCGGCTGGTGGGTGCGCAGCTCGCCCTGCAGGAACACGGCGAACAATGGGTGATAGCTGTACCAGCGACGCAGGCTGTCCAGCGGCTGGATGAACAGCCCGCTGCGCTCGAGCCGCTCGAGCATCTCGCGGCCGTGGCAGGCTTCGGTCAGGCGGTCGGCCAGTGCCGCATCAAAGCGATCGAGCAGGCAGGTGGCTTCAAGAAAACCACGCAGGTCTTCAGGCAGGCCCTCGACCACCTGTTCGCGCATGTAGTCGCGGATATCGGGGTGGCCGAGCAGCAGATTTTCCAGAAACAGGTCCATGCCGCGGCTGGTCTGCACTTCCTGCAGCGCCAGCTGCAGTGCGCAGGGCCAGCCACCGATGCGGCGGTTGAGCCGTTCGACCTGCTCGCGGTTGATGTTTACCGGCACGCCCAGCTCCAGCAGGGCCTGTACTTCGTCGTCCTCGAACGCCAGCTGACGGGCATCGAGCAGCAGCAGCTGATGCTTGACCCGCAGCTCGGCAACGCCAAGCTCCGGCAGCCGGCGGCTGCACACCAGCAACGTCATCCAGCAGGGCATATGCCGCAGGAAGAAGCGCAGCCCGGCGATCAGCTCACGCTCGTGCAGCACTTCAAATTCATCGAGCACGATCAGGATCGCCTCGTGCTCGCCCGGCAGTTCGGCCAGCAGTTGAGTGAACAGCGCATCCAGCGAGACCTGGCCCTGCTCGGCGAGTGCAGCGGATAGCGGGCAACCGGCATCGAGCTGGCGGTCCAGCGCCTGGGTCAGGTAGCGGCCGAACTGCAGCGCCAGGTTGTCGCTGGCATGCAGCTGTAGCCAGGCGACACGGCCATCGAAGGCCCGCGCCCATTGCGCTGCCAGGGTGGTTTTGCCGAAGCCGCTGGCCGCATGCAGCACGGCCAGGCGTACCTGCGGCAGGCGCAGCTGCCACTCGTCCAGTCGCGGGCGTTCGAGCAGACCCGGCGGCAGCATGGGGATCGCCAGCTTGGTGGGGATCAGCGGCAGCAAGGCTGGCATCGAGGCATTCATGGACGGCTCCCTGTTCTCGTTATTGTTCTCGTCGTGGCCTGACGCACCGGCTCGCATGGCTTCCGCTCCCCGGTCTCGCGCCCTGCTTCGCTACATCCTTCAGCCCTTCACGCCGCCCGCGGTAAGACCGCCGACGATCCACTTCTGGCAGTAGAGGAACACCGCGGTGATGGGTATCCCGGAGAGCACCGCCGCCGCGGCGAAATCACCCCACAGGTAGTTTTGCGGGTACAGGTACTGCTGGGCACCCACCGACAGGGTCAGCTTGTCCACGTCCATCAGCAGCACCGAGGCGATGGGGTACTCAGTGACACTGGTGATGAATGCCAGGATGAACACCACCGCCAGGATCGGCACGCTCATCGGCAACAGGATATGGAAGAACGCCTGCCAGGTGGTCGCGCCATCTACGATGGCGGCTTCCTCCAACGAGGCATCGATGCTCTCGAAGTAACCCTTGATGGTCCAGATATGCAGTGCCATGCCGCCCAGCGAGGCGACGATCACCGCGCCGTGGCTGTTCACCCCGAGCCAGCTGACGTGCTGGCCAAGCTGGTCGAACAGCGCGTAGATGGCCACTAGCGAGAGTACCGGCGGAAACATCTGAAAGATCAGCATGCCTTTGAGGATCGGCGCTTTGCCGCCGAAACGCATGCGTGCGAAGGCGTAGGCGCTGGTGGTCGACAAGAGCAGGATCAGCACCGAGCTGACCAGCGCGATCTTCACCGAATTCCACAGCCACAGCAGCACCGGGAATGGCGGCTGGGTGACGCTGCCATCCTCGTGGGTGTAGGGGATGCCCAGCGCCAGCGACCAGTGCTCCAGCGTCGGGTTCTCGGGGAAAAGGCTGCCGGTGGCGAAGTTGCCCTCGCGGAAGGAAATCGAGATCACCATCAGCAGCGGAAAGAGGATCACCGCAACGAACGCCAGCAGCGCCGCGTGGGTTGCCCACAGCCGGTAACGGGCGGATTTGGGTTGCACCATGGCCATGTGGTTCTCCTTATACCTTCACTTTCGAGAGTTTGAGGTTGAGCAGCGCCATGGCGCCCACCAGCAGGAAGATCATCGTGGCGATCGCCGCGGCCAGGGCGAAGTCCTGCCCGGAGTCCTGGAAGGCGATGCGGTAGGTGTAGCTGACCAGCAGATCCGTGGTGCCGGCCGGCGTGGTCGCGCCGATGATGTCCGGGCCGCCGCGGGTCAACAGCGTGATCAGCACGAAGTTGTTGAAGTTGAAGGCAAAGCTTGCGATCAGCAGCGGCATCAGCGGCTTGATCAGCTGCGGCAGGGTGATGCGCAGCAGGTTGTCCAGCGGACTGGCGCCGTCGATCGCCGATGCCTCGTACTGGTCCCGCGGGATGGCCTGCAGCAGCCCCATGCACAGCAGCAGCATGTACGGGTAGCCGAGCCAGGTGTTGACGATGAGAATCATCGTGCGCGCCAGGGCCGGGTCGCTGAACCAGTCCGGGCGCATGCCGAACAGGCTGTCGAGCAGCAGGTTGATCTCACCGAAGTTCTGGTTGAACAGGCCGCGGAACACCAGGATGGAAATGAATGCCGGTACCGCATACGGAAGGATCAGCATCAGCCGGTAGAAGGCCTTGCCGCGCACCAGTTCCCACTGCAGCAGGCTGGCCAGCACCAGGCCCAAGGCCAGTGTGAAGACCACCGTCAGACCGGCGAAGGCGAAGGTCCAGGCGAAGATCTGCATGAAGGGTTCGCGGATGCTCGGCTCGGTCAGCACCCGGGAGAAGTTGGCGAAGCCGGCGAACACGGTGAAGCCCGGTGGCACTGCCTTGCCAGTTTCGTCGACATAGAAGCCGCGCTCCATGTCGGCGGTCAGCCGCGCGCCAGTGCGGTTGTCGACCAGTACGCCGGGGCCATCCTGCCGATATTGTGGCTCCACCGCCGCCACCTCGCGCAGCCCGTACAGCCGCAGCAGGCTGCCGTCCGGAGCCTGCATCACCCACTGTTCCAGCGCCTTGCGTCGCTGTATCACCTCGCGCAGCGCCAGCGCATCGCCCAACTCACCGGCGGCTTCGGCCGGCTGCAGGGAAAGCGGCGCTTCGACGTCGGGCTCTCCAGTCAGCGGCGGGCTGACGAACACGCCCTGCTCGCCCTTGTCGATGCGCAGGCGCTCGCCGTCAGGACTTTGATGCAGGGTGAAACGGAAGCGCTCGCCGGCGAGGTAGGTCTGATTGAGGTGATAACGCTCGACCTGTGCCTGGCTCAGCAGATGGCTACCGCTGTAGTTGGTAAAGCCGATGCCCACGGTGTAGAGCAGCGGGAAGATCACGAACACCAGCATCCCCGCCACCGACGGGAAGATGTAGCGCTGCGCGTACATGCGCCGGTTGATGAACAGGTAGCTGGCGATGCCCGAGACCACCAGCCCGAGCAGGGCGAATGCCATCTGCCCCTGAACGTAGAGGGCAACCACCAGATACAGCGCAAAGGCATTGAAGGCCAGCCAAAGCAGCCAGCGCAGGCCTGTGGTCACGAGGCGGGGCAGGCCCCAGGGAGTCGAACGGGTCATGGCAGGGCTGGGCAACTCGGCACGGGCATTCACGGGAGAAGAACCTATATGAACGGAGCTTAGTCTGCCGGCGCGCCTGTGCAGGCGGCCGGCGACGGGTTCAACGGGTGATGCGCTTAGCGGCATCATCCAGCGCGGCATCGACGTCCTGTCGGCCGGAGGTGATGTTGGTCAGCGCAGCGGCCATGGATGACCAGAACGCGCCCATCTCCGGCACGTTGGGCATCGGCTCACCCATCTGAGCGTTCTCGAAAGTCGCCTTGATGTGCGGGTTGGCGGACAGCTCTTCCATATAGGCCGTGTTGGCCACGGCGCCCAGCGGCACGTCGGCATTCACGGTCTTCAGCCCCTCGACCTGCAGCAGGTAGTTCTCGAGGAACTCCACGGCCAGGTCCTTGTTCGGGCTTGCGGCGTTGAGCAGCGCAGCCGCGACGCCGACGAAGGGCTTGCCCGGCTCGCCGTCGACTCCCGGAATCGGTGCTACGCCGAAGTCGATGCCACTCTTCTCGATGTTCGACCAGGCCCAGGGGCCACTGATCATCATCGCCGAATCGCCTTTGTTGAACGCCGCCTCAGCCACGCTGTAGTCGGCGCCCTTGGGCATTGCACCCTTGTCGATCAGGTCGCGCAGCACCTGCGCACCGGCCTTGGCGCCAGCGTTGTTAACCCCGGTGGACTTGACGTTGTAACCGCCATCGGTCTGCTCGAACACGTAGCCGCCCTTGGCCGAAAGTAGCGGCCAGGTGAAATAGGTGTTGTTGTAGTCCCAGAGAATGGCGCGCTTGCCTTGGGCGGCGAGCTTCTCGTTTAGCGCGAGAACGTCATCGAAGGTCTTCGGCGGGGTGTCCACCAGCGCCTTGTTGTAGATCAGGCCGATGGTTTCCACCGAAATCGGGTAGCCCCACAGCTTGTTGTCGTAGGTCACCGCCTGCCAGGAGAAGTCGGCGATGCCGGACTTGGTGTCGGCGCTGGGGGTGACTGGGGTGAGCAGGCCGCTCTTGGCCCATTCTCCAATGCGGTCGTGAGCCCAGATGAAGATGTCAGGGCCGTTGCCGGTGGCCGCAGCCTGCTGGAACTTGTCGGTGGCGCTGTCGGGATGGGCCACTTCGACGGGGATGCCGGTCTCGGCGGTGAACTTCTTGCCGACTTCGGCCAGGCCTTTATAGCCCTTGTCGCCGTTGATCCAGACGACCAGCTTGCCTTCCTCGATCGCCGCCAGCGCCGGTAGCGGCAGGCTGAAGGTGGCCGCCAGGCCGACGGTGGCGATACACCAGAATTTCTTGTTCATGCTTCGCTTTCCTCGTGGCTTCTTATTAGTTGTTCCACCTGCTGCCGGCCTGAGGCTCTGGCAGTCGTTCCATCCTCGGCGCGTCCTATGCCATGTGCATCCTCCTCCCCAAGGGGGCGGAGGGCGTAGAAGCGGGGCGTAGATCAACCATCGCAGCGGCACAAAATACGCCATCGGTCTCGGGTTTACGCCTATACCCGGCTGCCAACACGCGGTCAAATGTAGCGAAAAAGCATAATGGAGCCACATTTGATGCGTGCCCACCGGTTATCCGTCCTGCCGCTGCTGTTCGGCCTCGCCCTGCCCTTGTCCGGCCTCGCCGCTCCCGAGCTGAGCATTCGCCTGAATGACCAGCCGCTGTCACCGAGCTGGAACGCCCTGGCAGCCGATCGCTACGACACGGAGCTGAAGCTGGAACCCGGTCGGCTGCATCTGGTGATGCCGCAAGCAAGCGTCGAAAACAGCGCGCTTGCGCCGTTCCGTCGTCAGCCGCTTGGCAAAGACAGCGCCTACCGCTACGAAGTGCCCGAAGCTGGTCGCTATCGCTTGATCGTCGAGACCGGCCCGGACGCGGCGCTGCGCTTGTTGCCGATCAAGGCCGCCGCACCGAAGGCGGCTGCGTCGGTCTGCCAGCCCTGGGATGGCGGCGCGGTGGAGGTGGCGGTTGGCGACGTGTTCCACGATGGCCAGCCCCTGCGCGACGCGCTGTCCGGCGCCACGACGGTGGTCCGCGACGGCCGGGTCAGGCTGCACCCCGCCACCGGCAGCGACGGCCTCTTGCTGCTCGAAGCCGCCGAGCCGGCCAAACCGGCACCACGCGACTGGCGCAACGCCACGGTGTATTTCGTGCTCACCGACCGTTTCGCCAACGGCGATCCGAGCAACGATCGCAGCTATGGCCGCGAGCCGGATGGAGAACAGGAGATCGGCACCTTCCACGGCGGCGACCTCAAGGGGCTGACCGAGCGGCTCGACCATATCGCCAGCCTGGGCGTCGACGCGCTGTGGATCAGCGCGCCCTACGAGCAGATCCACGGCTGGGTCGGCGGCGGCGATCGCGGCGACTTCCGCCACTACGGTTACCACGGCTACTACGCACTCGACTTCACCCAGCTCGACGCCAACATGGGCAGCGACGACGACCTGCGCACCCTCATCAGCGCGGCCCATGCCCGCGGCATCCGCGTGCTCTTCGATGTGGTGATGAACCACCCCGGCTACTCGACCCTGCAGGACATGCAGCAACAGGGCTTCGGCGCCCTGCGCGACGGCATGGCCGCCTACCTGCCCGAGCAGTGGAGCGCCTGGCAGCCGGAGCCGCACGAGAACCTGCACGCCTACCACAACCTGGTCGATTACGAGCACCCGAGCTGGGCCGCCTGGTGGGGCCGCGACTGGGTGCGGGCCGGCATCGCCGATTACGACACACCGCCCAGCAGCACGGTCGATCCGCTCAAGGGCTCGCTGGCCTTTCTGCCGGATTTCCGCACCGAGTCCGAGGCGGTCGTCGCGCTGCCGGAGTTTCTCGCGCACAAGGCGCAGACCCGTGCCGAGCCGCGCGAAGGCTACCGGGTGCGCGACTACCTGATCGAATGGCTGACCGGCTGGGTCCGCGAGTTCGGCGTCGACGGCTTTCGTGTCGACACCGTCAAGCATGTCGAACCCGCCACCTGGGCCGAACTGCGCGCCGCCGCGGAGCGCGCCCGCGCCAATTGGGCTCGTACCAACCCGGACGATCCCATGGCCAGCGAGCCGTTCTGGATGGTCGGCGAAGTGTTCGGCCACGGCCCCGAAGCCAGCGACTATCTGAACCAGGGCTTCGATGCGCTGATCAACTTCGACTTTCAGGAGCAGGCCGTGGCTGCCAGCGACTGCCTCGCCGCCGCCGAACCCAGCTACGCCGACTATGCCAGGCGCCTAGCCGAGACGCCCGGGCACAACCTGCTGAGCTACGCCTCGTCCCACGACACAGCGCTGTTCAACCAGCTGGCCAAGGGCGACCTGACCCGCCAGCGCGGCCTGGCCGCCGCCCTGCTGCTGGCGCCCGGCGCGGTGCAGATCTATTACGGCGACGAAAGCGCGCGCGCCTTCGGTGCCAGCGGTTCGGACCCGTATCAGGGCACGCGCAGCTCGATGAACTGGGCCGAGCACGAGCGGCCCGAGATCGCTGGATTGATCGAGCACTGGCAGCGGATTGGCCAGTTCCGTGCGCGCCATCCAGCCATCGGCGCGGGTGAACACAAACTGCTTTCGCCCGGCCAGCCCTATGCCTTCGCCCGCGAGCTGGGCAAGGACAAGGTCATCGTGGTGCAGGCACGATGAGCGCCGCCTCGTTGACCGCCGCGGCACGGCGCCAGGCCCAGCTGGCCTTTCTCGCCAGCGGCACCGAGTTTCGCCTGGGCCGCGCGGAGGATTGCCCGCTGCCACCGGAACAACTGGCGGCGGTGCGTGGCAACGAGCCCTGGGTACGCGCCTGCCTCGACGACGGCCTGACCGCTCGGGTCTACCACGTGCAACTGGCCGGGCGCGACTGGGCGCTGAAGGTCGCCCGGCGGCCCTGTCGTGTGCAGAACCCGGACGGCCAGACGAGCTTTCTCAACGAGCTGCAGCGCCGCCGCGACCTTGCCCGGCTGATGCGCACGCCGGAGCAGGCCGAACGCCTGACCGGCATCGTGCCGACGCAGTACGCCTCGCTGCAGCAGGGCATCGTGCTGTCGCCCTGGGTCGAAGGCCGGCGCATCGATCGCTGGGACGAACGTCAGCTTGTCGAGCTGTTCGACCTGCTGATCGCCCTGCTGCTGGCCGGCCTGTTCGAATGGGATCTGGCGCCGGGCAACACCCTGGACGACGGCCGCATCCGCCTGTTCGATTTCGGCTACCTCTACCCCTTCGACCCGCTGCGCCAGTACAACAGCGACGGCCTGGCCTCGCCTGGCTTTCACCCCGCCGAGCGCTTCGAGACGCGCCAGCTGTTCGCCTGCCTGCTGCGTCTGGAACAGCAAAGCGAGGCATGGGCACTGGCGGATTTCGAGCTGGAGAAACGCATTGCGCTGGATGCCTACGAGCGGTTGCATCGAGAACTCGCCGCCCGTGGTGCCAGCCAGGGCGTGCTGGACTGGCTGAATGGCCTGATGCGTCGCTGGCGCAACGCGCTGGCTGGCGATCTAGGCGGGTTATACCTGCAGGAGGCCTGGCGCTCGCACTGGCTGGACGTGAAGGACGACCTCAGCGGGCAGAGCTGCACGCCGCTGACCCTGCAGCGCCTGGCCTGGCTCCGGAATAAAGCCACTGCCCTGCATGCCGACCTGCTCGCCAGCGGCGCACTGGCCAACGAGCGAAACCCCGGCCGCGATGCCTTGCTCGACGAGCTACGCCAGGCCGAAGCCCAGGCGATTCGTTGGCAATCGGCAGATGTTCAGAACGCCCAAGAGGTATGAGCCGCGCGGGTGTGGCGACGCTATGGCCACAGCGGGAACCTGAAGGTTGGCTGCAAGGCGAAGCTCCGCTGCGGTGGGCTGAAGCCCATTCTACGATGCGGCCAATCTCGCCCTACGCGTAAGCGTGCGACTCGCAACGGCAGTCGTCCCTGTAGGTACCAGCAGCACCTGCGCTGTCTCGCTCAAAATCCGCAGCTGGACCAGCCGCCGTAGGGTGGGCTTCAGCCCACCACAACGATCCCAGCAACAGCCACGCGGCTACCAGGAACCACGGCCGAACCCAACACAACGGTGCCGCCAACAAAAAACCCGCCTCACATAGGCGAGGCGGGCCACAGGTGCTCGTGCTTCTTAGGGCTAGAAGCGCCCGACCGTACTGGTGCCTTCGCTGGGCGTCAGGCGGTTGTTCGCCCCGCCCTGCCACTGCCGCACCAGCGTTGCGTTGGCCTCATTGCGGATCAGGCATTTCCATTCCACGTTCTGGCCGGCAGGCAGCGAGATGCTGCCTTTCCAGGTCGGGTAGCCGCTGGTATCGGTCAGGCGCACGGCCGATGTTGGGCTCCAGTTGCCAAGCTGGCTGACGTTACCGGCCGCGTAGACGCTGTCACCAGGTTGCGTCACACCGTTGTCGCAGCGGAAGTTGACGCTGACCAGGGCGCCGGGCTCACCACCACCGTTATCGCCACCGCTCCCGGCGCCGCTGCGCCATACCCGCACCTGCCCGTTGCTGGCATTGACGGCCTCGCTGAAGCTGCCGCTGGCGACCTGGCCGGGATTGCCCAGGTTGGAGTTGAGCGCCACCACTAGGGTTTGCTGGGTTCCGCTGACGGTGGCGACCAGACCACTGTAGCCTTCATGGAAGCTGATCGCCGAGTCCGCGCGCACGCCAGCCGCGCGACGCACCTGGATCAGCTGGCGGATGAAGTCACCGTAGCCCCAGTCGTACATGTGCGACCAATACACCACCGGCGTGCCGGGGCTGGTAAGGATGTAGGCGTAGGCCTGGCGGATCAGCCCGTCCTGCAGCGCCCAGTGGTGCTGCCCGCCGTTCTGCCCGGGCGAGTAGCCGGTGTCGTGGTTGTCGACAAAGGTCACCGCCACCTCGCGCCAGCGCGGGTCGGGGTTGCCGTTCAGGCCGTTCTTCCAATCGGCGATCGAGCCGTTCTGCATGCGCTCCTTGAGGGCGAAGTCGAACACCGGGCACTTGGCCCGATCGGACCAGTCCTTGATGATCTGCTGCCAGCTGGCGGTGTTGCGCCAGTCCCAGCTCGGGTATTCCGAGGGACCTTTCCACAGCTCGCCGACGCAGAAGCTGTTGTCGGCACTGTCGGTCATCCAGCTGTTGACCCGCTCCGGTGCGAAGCCGCGAACAAAATCGAAGCGAAAACCGCCGGCGCCGTACTGGCTGCGCAAATTGGCGAACTCGTCGCGGAACATGCCGTAGACCTGCGGATGGCTGGTGTTGAGGTCGGCATCGCCGCCGACGAAACGGTCGCCGTCGTCGCAGTCATTGGGATAATTGCCCGGATCGGCGCAGTCGTTGCGCCAGAAGCCCTGACCGGCCGGCAGGTTGATTTCCTTGTTCGGGTAGCCGCGGTTCATGTGGTTGGGCACCACGTCGTAGAGCACCTTCACCCCAGCACCACCCAGCGCCCCGGCGGCCTGGCGCAGCTGGGCATCGCTACCATAGCGGCCGTTCTTGTTGAAGTCGTGCCAGAAGTAACCTTCGCCGCCGCCGGACTTGCCGCCTTCGCTCCAGCTGGAGAAGTCACGCCAGGGCACCGGCATCCAGATTGACGAGAAGCCGTCGGCAGCGATGGTCGAGGCCTGTTGGCGGAGGATGTTGTACCAGTCGTTGGGCGCTTCGCGGACGACGTTCCAGTGGAAGCCCTGGAGGATGATTTCGTCGCCGCCGTGGTAGCGAACCCCGGCCGGGCTCTTGCCGGCCTGATCGGCCAATGCGGGAAACGGCAGCAGGACCGCCGCCAATACGGCGGCACGCAGGATGTGGCTCATCGCAATACTCCGGTTCTTGTGCTTGTACGGGTATCCGACGGCAAGGCCGCCAGACGAGGATGAACGCCGGCCGGGTCTTCGACCGGCAACATCCAGGCTGCCCCTGCGCGTGGTCCCCACCAACCTCCCCCATGGGCTTTGCGGCGGCGTAGTGGCCAGGCGGAAGGCCCCTGGCAATCATCTGCGCCCCTCTCGCCTCATCCACGCCCCAGGGATTACGCCGTTCTCATCCCTCGTACGCCCTCGCTCTGCGCCAGCGAATTCTTCTTCCGGGAGGATGCTGCCCCTGGCCCTATCCCCGAGGCTTTCGCCACCCAGCTGCGCCGCCCATGGCAGGCAGCTACGGCGTGATCGATTCGGCATTAACAAGAAAAACAAGGACCTCGTCATGAAGCACACCGCGCACCCTAGCTTT
Organism: Stutzerimonas decontaminans; assembly: GCF_000661915.1. Lineage (NCBI taxonomy): Bacteria > Pseudomonadati > Pseudomonadota > Gammaproteobacteria > Pseudomonadales > Pseudomonadaceae > Stutzerimonas > Stutzerimonas decontaminans. The sequence goes on from NZ_CP007509.1 coordinate 3,761,683, forward strand.
GCCTTCAAACCCGCCTGCATCCTCGCTGCGCTGCTGGTCAGCGCTCCGGCCCTGGCGGTCGACTTCCACGGCTACTTGCGCTCGGGCGTCGGTGCCACTGCCGGCGGCGGCGATCAGGCCTGCTTCCAGGCCGCCGGTGCACCGGCGAAATATCGTCTGGGCAACGAATGCGAAACCTACGCCGAGATCGGCCTCGGTAAGGAAGTGTGGAGCGAAGGCAACCGCAGCTTCTACGTCGACAGCATGATCGCCTACCGCTCCGACCAGGGTAACGACTGGGAAGCCACCGGCACCGACACCAACGGCGGCGAGAACAATCCCTTCGACGAGGCCGGCACCACCTCCATCCGCCAGTTCAACGTGGTCGGCAAGAACCTCATCCCGAGCCTGCCGGGCGCGGCGATCTGGGCCGGCAAGCGCTACTACAAGCGCCACGACGTGCACATCAACGACTACTACTACTGGGATGTCTCCGGCCCCGGCGCCGGCATCGAAGACATCGACCTGGGCTTCGCCAAGGCCAGCGTGGCGTGGATTCGCAACACCGACGGCGACTGGGTCTACCAGGGTTCGGGCACTGGCACCAACCTGGCCAACGACACCCTCGACTTCCGCCTCGCCGAGATCGACGTCAACCCGGGCGGCAAGCTGGAGATCGGCTACGACTACGGCAAGGCCAACCTCACCGACGAGCAGGAGCGCGACCCCGGCTACCAGGACCAGAAAGGTCATCTGGTCACCCTCGAGCACACCCAGAGCGACTGGTTCGGCGGCTACAACAAGCTCGCCCTGCAGTACGGCACCGACGGCATCATCGGCAGCAGCGGCCGCAACAACACCGGTAACAGCGACGGCAAGATGTTCCGCCTGGTCAACCAGGGCGTGGTCGGCCTGACCGACAACATCGAGATGATGTACGTGCAGATCTACGAGGACCGCGACTTCGACAACGACTCTGGGCAGACCTGGGCCAGCTTCGGTGTGCGCCCGGTGTACAAGTGGAGCGACGTGATGAGCACCGCGCTGGAGTTCGGCTATGACCGCGTTGATCCGCAGGCCGACGGCGAGCGCAGCCGCGACCTGAAGAAGCTCACCCTCGCCCAGCAGTGGTCGGCGGGCAACAGCTTCTGGGCGCGCCCGCAGATTCGCGTGTTCGCCACCTACGCCAAATGGGACGGCGGACGTTACCAGGCCGCCAGCGAGTCCATCGATGCCGGTGACGACGACGGCATCACCTTCGGCGTGCAGGCCGAGGCCTGGTGGTAAACCGCACCGTTTGAACGCCGTTGCGCCAACCGCGACGGCGCCCTTTCCGCTCCCACCGTCCTGACGGTGCCTTTGCCCCGACGCTGGCAGGTCGGGGCATTTTTTGTTCGGAGAACCATCATGCATCCCTTGTCCTTTCTTACCGCCGGGCTATTGATCCTGGCGCTCACCGGCTGCGGTAGCGAACCGCTGCGCCGGGTCGATGCCCTCACCACCAGCCCCAAGCCGCTGGAACGACCGATCGAGCAGGCACGTAGCGCGCTGGCAGCCGCCCCGACCTGCTGCAGTGGGATCGACCAGTTGCCGTACCAGCCACTCGAAGCCGGCTTCGCCGGTGACGTGCTGATCGACACCCAGGCGCCGGCTTACAGCTTCGAGACCGGCAAGAGTTTCTTCCGCGCCTTCAGCCTGCCGGCCGGCGGCCCCTCATTCGAGATCCGTCTCTACAGCCAGGCCGGCAGCAGCGTGCTGGCGCCCAACGCCATGCTGCTGGACAGCCGCATGCGCCCGACCCGACTGCTGGATGGTGACGACTTCACCTACGTGCCGCCCACCGGGCTGAAAGGCGACAGCCTCGATGCACGCATCCGCATCGACCGCTCCCAGCCTGAACACCCTGGCAACGAGCGCTACCTGATTCTCTACACCAGCGACGCACAGATGGCCGGGCAGACCGTTTTGCAGCACCCGGCAAAGGCCTATGCCAAGGCGGCGGGCAACGAGCCGCCGAGCATTCCCGATCCGGTGGCGAAGCACTCGCCCGTAGGTGTGATCCGGCTGGTGATGATTCCTGACCGTGACGCCAATGCGCCTGCCAAGGGCTACGTGCCGGGCTACAGCATCGGCCAGGAAATGGGCAACGAACTGCCCGGCACGCCGGGACCGGCAGTACTGCCAGAAACCTCGGCCTACTACCGCCAGGCGATTGATGCCGCACTGACGCAGAAGGACCTGGAACGCGCCCTGCGCCTGGCCGACGAAGCCACACGAGTGGGTGATAGCGGAGCGAAGAAGTACCTGCTGGAGCGCATCGAGATTCGCTGAACAAAACCGGCAAGTGCGCGCACCATCGCCTGCTACCACTGTAGGGTGGGCTTCAGCCCACCAATTGCAGGAGGGCCGACTCTCCCAGCCGGCCCGGTACGAACGAGACGATTCGCACATCTGCGCCATCGAAGCGGTGGATGGATAAAGCGTCATCCACCCTACGACGTCTGCTGGCACCGTATGGTGGGCTTCTGCCCACCAATTGCAGGAAGGCCGAGTGCGCAAACCGCCTTGCGCGCACGTCAGGACACGGCGCTGCGCGTCAGGCCGTCAGCTTCAACCCCACCAACCCCGCCAGCAGCAGCACGACACTGACGAGCCGCGCGGTCGAAGCACTCTCGCCGAAGATGACAATACCCAGGGCTACAGTGCCTAGCGCACCGATTCCGACCCAAATGGCATAGGCGGTACCCACCGGCAATACCTGCATTGCGCGGGCGAGAAGGAAGAAGCTACCGGCCATGGCCACTATGGTAAGCACACTGGGCAGCGGGCGGGTGAAGCCTTCGGAAGCCTTGAGGCCAATGGCCCAACCCACTTCCAGGAGGCCGGCAATGGTCAACATGATCCAGGCCGAATGCATGACGATGACTCCATCAACTGCAGGGCCGTCCCCGCACGATTCGACATGCCAGCGGGTCGTCCCGCGGCGGACGCGACCCTAGCACAGCCGCGCACCGTTTTGGACCACTCACAGCGCCCATTGATCGATAGCGTTCCTAATCGGGAAATGCCGAACCATCGCAGATGTCCGCTGTAGATGGATGAAGCGACATCCACCCTACAAACCGTCGCGTAGGGTGGAATACTGCGAAGCATTTTCCACCTCGGATAGCGGGCCGATGTCCCCTGCCTCAGGCCACCTCATGCCCGCGGGCCGCTTCGCTCAGGTAGAACCAGGCGGGACGGTCCAGCTCCAGTTCGGCGCCCAGCAGCGCCTCCTCGATCCGCTCCCAGCGCAGGCTGCCGAGGATCGGCAACGGACGACCGGGTAGCTGCCGCAGCCAGGCCAGCGCCACCTGATTGGCCGTGGCGCCCCGGTCGGCGGCGACCTCACTGAGTGCGCTGCACAAGCGCTCACCGAAACGTCCTCCGCCCATGGGCGACCAGGCCAGCACCTGCAAGCCGGCAGCCTGCAACGCATGCAGGCTGCCATCCCACACCCAGTGCTGGGCCTGCAGTGACAGCTCGATCTGGTTGCAGCGCAGCGGCACGCACTGGGCCAGTGCCTGGCAATGCAGGATGCCGGCGTTGGACAGCCCCACCCAGCCGACCTTGCCGCTGGCGATCAGGTCGTTCAGGGTGTCGGCCACCTCGTCGACCTGCAGCAGCGGGTCCGGGCGATGCAGCAGGAAACCATCGAGTCGCTCCACGCCCAGTCGCGCCAGGCTGCCGTCCACCGCCCGGCGCAGATAGCGAGCACTGGAGTCGTAATGCTTGACCCGCCAGCGCGAGCAGTCCTGCTCCGCCGGCACGATATCGGCCTTGCCGATGATCTGCAGGCGCTGGCGCAACCCGGGTGCCTGACGCAGGGCCGCGCCGAAGTGCGCCTCGCAGCGCCCGCCAGCATAGATATCGGCATGGTCGAAACCGTTCAGCCCGCGCTCGGCGCAGCGTTCGATGAACGCCAGCAGTGCCTGGGGTTCACCCAGCTCGGGGTATTCCAGCAGGCGCATCATGCCCAGCAACAGCGGCTGGGCGAGCACGGGCGAGGCCATGGCAAGGCTCCGTCAGAAGATGTAATCGGTGGTCAGGAAGCCCGAGCGACGCTCCCGGATGATGGTGTCAACCAGCTGCTTGTTGGCCTCGTTGAAACGGGTCGCCACAAGGGTGCGGATGGAGAACACCCGCAGCGCATCGTGTACCGACAGCGTTCCCTCGGCCGAATTCTTGCGGCCGTTGAACGGATAGCTATCCGGCCCGCGCTGGCACTGGGCATTGATGTTGATGCGACCGACCTGGTTGACGAAGGCATCGACCAGCTCGCCGACCTGCGCCGGATCGTTGCCGAAGATCGACAGCTGCTGGCCGTAGTCGGAGGCAGTCACATAGTCGATTACTTCCTGCAGGTCGCGGTACGGCACCACGGGCACCAGCGGGCCGAACTGCTCTTCGTGATAGACACGCATGGACGAATCAACCGGGCTCAGCACCGCCGGATGAAAGAAGGTCTGGTGCGACTCGCCGCCGCCGGCATTGACCACTCGCGCGCCCTTGGCCACGGCGTCTTCGAGCACGGCATGCAGATAATCGGTCTTGCCCGGCTCGGGCAGCGGCGTCAGCGCGACGCCGGGCTCCCAGGGCATGCCCGGCTTGAGCGCATTGACGCGAGCGGCGAAGCGTTCGAGAAAACCATCGAGCACCGCCTCGTGCACGAAGAGAATCTTCAATGCCGTGCAGCGCTGGCCGTTGAACGACAGCGCGCCGGTCACGGCCTCTTCCACCGCGTTGTCCAGATCGACCTGCGGCAGGACGATGCCCGGGTTCTTCGCATCCAGCCCCAGCGCAGCACGCAGGCGGTGCGGACGCGGGTGCAGTTTCTTCAAGTCGGCGGCGCCCTTGTGCGTGCCGATAAAGGCGAACACGTCGATCTTGCCGCTGGCCATCAGTGCGCTGACCGTCTCGCGGCCGCGACCGTAGATGACGTTGATGACCCCGGCCGGGAAGCTGTCGCGGAAGGCTTCGAGCAGCGGATGTACCAGCAGCACGCCGAACTTGGCCGGCTTGAACACCACCGTGTTGCCCATGATCAGCGCCGGGATCAGCGTGGTGAAGGTTTCGTTCAGCGGGTAGTTGTACGGTCCCATGCACAGCGCCACGCCCATCGGCACCCGACGGATCTGCCCCAAAGTACCCTGCTCCAGTTCGAAGCGGCTGGAGCTACGGTCCAGCTCCTTCAGTGCGTGGATGGTGTCGACGATGTAATCGCAGGTGCGGTCGAATTCCTTTTCGGAATCCTTGAGGTTCTTGCCAATCTCCCACATCAGCAGCTTGACCACCGCCTCGCGCTGCTCGCGCATGCGCGCCAGGAAGGCCTCCACATGGGCGATGCGCTCAGCCACGCGCATGGTCGGCCAGGCGCCGCGGCCGTTATCGTAAGCGGCGACGGCGGCGTCCAATGCGCGTAGCGCGGCGTCGGCATCCAGCAGCGGCGTACTGCCAAGGACTACCTGGCGCTCGCTGCCGTCCGCCTCGCGCAGGAACACCGGGCTGCGTACCTCGGCCAAAGGACCGTCCCAGTTCATCAGCTCGCCATCGACCAGATAATCGCGCTGCGTAACCGGTGCATCCGGACGATAGGCCTCGGGAATCTCATCCAGACGGGGGAAAAGCTCGGAAAGCGGGCGCGCGTTGCTCATGCAACCTCCAGGTAGCGAGAAGATGGGGAAGATGCGGCGGGCCTTCGCCCGCCGCGAGGGGATGGGACGATTACAGCTCGCGCTGCTCGGCACGCTCGGCGCGCAGGTCGAAGTCGCGCGGCAGTTCGGCTGCCGACGCGCTGTCCAGCGCCTGCAGGGCCTGGCGCGTGGCGCTTTCGATGGCGGCCCAGTCGCCGGCTCGCACGGCCTTGGCATCGACCATCCAGGTACCGCCGACACACATCACATTGGTCAGGGCCAGGTAGTCCCGCGCGTTGCGCGCATTGACACCACCGGTCGGGCAGAAACGGATGTCACCGAACGGCCCGCCCAGCGCCTTGAGCGCCGCCACGCCGCCACAGATCTCGGCGGGGAACAGCTTGAAGCGGCGATAGCCCATGGCATAGCCGAGCATGATTTCCGAAGCGCTGGCGACGCCTGGCAGCAGCGGTAGCGGGCCCTGCAAGGCGGCTTCAAGCAACGCCGGCGTGCTGCCGGGCGAGACGATGAACTGTGCACCAGCGGCCTCGGCCTGCTCGAGCATGTTGGCGTCGAGCACGGTGCCGGCGCCGACGATCAGCTCCGGACGCTGCTCGCGCAGCAGGCGAATGGCGCCCAGGCCCAGCGCCGAACGCAGGGTGATTTCGAGCACGCGCAGGCCACCGGCGGCCAGAGCATCGGCCAGCGGCAGAATGTCCGCCTCACGCTCGATGGTGATCACCGGCAGGATGCGCGCAGCGCTGCACCACTTGTCGATCAGGGCGATCTTGTCGTTCATGGCGTCGGCGCTGGTTTGGATAGATGTCATGGATAATTCCTTGCGGCCTCAGGGGCACCAGTAGATTTCGAGGGGACGGGCGAGGAAGGCGCGAATCGGCATCGCTTCGTGGGGCTCGCCAGCCAGGGCCTGATTGAGCGTGGCCAGCTTGCCCGGGCCGTGCAGAGCGAGCAGCGTCAGGCGGGCGCTGGCCAGCAGCGACAGGCTCATACTCAGGCGCTGGCGCGGCACAGTTGGCGCCTGCATCGGCAGGCAGCGCCGCGTACCACGCGGGTCGAGCGCCTGCTGCAGATTCGGGCTCTCCGGGAACAGCGAGGCTGTGTGGCCGTCCTCGCCCATGCCCAGCACCAGCACGTCGATCGGCGGCAGCTCGGCCAATACGGCGTCGGCGCGTTCGGCGGCCTCTTCCAGACTCGCCGCGCTCTGGTACAGGCCAACCAGGCGTGCCGCGGCGGCCGGCCCCTGCAACAGATGGCGACGCAGCAGGCCTTCGTTGCTGTCGGGATGGCTGACCGGCACCCAGCGCTCGTCGGCGAGGCTGACGGTGACCTTGGCCCAATCCAGTTCCTGCTGCGCCAGGCGCTCGAAGAAGGCGATCGGGCTGCGGCCGCCGGAAACCACCAGGGTCGCCGCGCCACGTTCGGCAATCGCGCTGCGCAGGGCATTGCTCACGGTCAGCGCCAGTTCGCCGGCCAGCTGCTCGGCGTCACCGAGGCTGAAACCCAGGGTCTGCACCGGCAGATCGAGATTAGAGATCGTCATACCAACTCCTGCCATCACGGCTGATCAGGGCAATCGAGGCAGCCGGTCCCCAGCTGCCTGCTGCATAAGGTTTGGGCGGGGCGCCGACGCGCTGCCAGCCGTCGATCAGCTGGTCGCACCACTTCCAGGCGTATTCGATTTCGTCCTTGCGCACGAAGAGGTTCTGGTTGCCCTTCATCACTTCGAGCAACAGTCGCTCGTAGGCATCGGGGATGCGCGGGCTCTTGTAGGTTTCCGAGAAATTCAGCTGCAACGGGCCGCTGCGCAGCTGCATGCCCTTGTCCAGGCCCTGGTCCTTGGTCATCACCAGCAGCGAAATGCCCTCCTGCGGCTGCAGGCGGATGATCAGCTTGTTGCCGATCAGCTGGCGCTGCTCCGGGGCAAAGATGTAGTGCGGCGGTGCCTTGAAGTGGATAACGATCTGCGAGAGCTTCTGCGGCATGCGCTTGCCGGTACGCAGGTAGAACGGCACGCCGGCCCAGCGCCAGTTACAGATTTCCGCCCGCAGCGCGACGAAGGTTTCGGTGTCGCTCTGGGTGTTGGAGTTTTCTTCCTCCAGATAGCCCGGCACGTGGCGGCCAAGAATGCTGCCGGCGACGTACTGGCCGCGCACCAGCTGCTGACCAAGATGCTCCGGCGCAATCGGCGCCAGCGCCTTGAGCACCTTGACCTTCTCGTCGCGGATGCTGTCGGCCGAGAGGTCGCTGGGCGGGTCCATGGCGATCAGGCAGAGCAGCTGCAGCAGGTGGTTCTGGATCATATCGCGCAGCTGGCCGGCCTGGTCGAAGTAGCCCCAGCGGCCTTCGATGCCGACGGTTTCGGCAACGGTGATCTCCACGTGGGAGATGTGATTCTGGTTCCACTGGGTTTCGAACAGGCTGTTGGCGAAACGCAGGGCGATCAGGTTCTGCACCGTGTCCTTGCCCAGGTAATGGTCGATGCGATAGGTGCGGTCTTCCGGGAAGAAGCGCGCCACCGCGTCGTTCACTTCGCGGGACGACTCCAGGTCGTGGCCGATGGGCTTTTCCAGCACTACGCGGGTGCGCTCGGCCAGGCCCGCCTCGGCCAGCCCGGCGCAGATCGCACCGTAGACTGATGCCGGGGTAGCGAAGAACGCGACGATGCTTTCCGCGTTGCCGGCCTTGTCCGCCAGCGCGGCGAAATCCTCGGCGCGGCGGAAATCCATGCTCAGGTAGTCCAGGCGCGCCATGAAGCGCTGCAGCACGGCGTCATCGAGGTCGCGTTCGCCTACGTGGCGGCGCAGATGCTCTTCGATCATCGCCAGATGGCTTGCCGCCTCGCCGCTCTCACGAGCCAGCGCGAGCAGGCGCGTTTCGGTTGGCAGCAGACCGGCGCGATCGAGCTGATAGAGCGCGGGGAACAGCTTGCGCAGGGCCAGATCACCGAGGGCGCCGAACAGCGCCAGGGTGCAGGGTTCGACAGATAGTGGCGTCATGATGTTTGTTCTTCTACTAAAACTGCACTATGAATACACGGCGATGCCCTGTTATTCAAGTTCAATGTAGTAATAAAAACAACATTTACTGCAAAACAAGATTCCTATGGTCGCTCCGCATCTCGCTCAGTAGCATAGGCGACCCCTTTGGCAAGCCGCATCAGGACTGACATGGACCGCGTACACAACCTGCTCGAGCAGATCCAGCGCCGCATCGAAGACCTCAACAAGGCCGAGCGCAAGGTCGCCGAGGTGATCCTGCGCAATCCGCAGCAGGCCACCCGCTTCAGTATCGCCACCCTGGCGCAGACCGCGCAGGTCAGCGAGCCGACAGTGAATCGCTTCTGTCGCTCGTTCGGCGTCAGCGGTTATCCGGAACTGAAGATGCAGCTGGCGCAAAGCCTGGCCAGCGGCGCCGCCTACGTCAGCCAGGCGGTGGAGCCCAACGACGGCCCCGCGGAATACACGCGCAAGATTTTCGGCTCGGCCATCGCCTCGCTGGACAGCGCCTGCCAGAGCCTCGATCCGCAGCTGGTCAGCCGCGCCGTCGACCTGATGATCCAGGCCCGGCAGATCCACTTCTTCGGCCTCGGCGCCTCAGCCTCGGTGGCGCTGGATGCGCAGCACAAATTCTTCCGCTTCAACCTGGCAGTGACCGCGCATTCGGACGTGCTGATGCAGCGCATGCTGGCCTCGGTGGCGCATACCGGCGAGCTGTTCGTGATCATTTCCTACACCGGGCGCACCCGCGAACTGGTGGAGGTGGCACGTATCGCGCGACAGAACGGCGCCTCGGTACTCGGCCTGACCGCCGCCGGCTCGCCGCTCGCGCAGGCCAGCACGCTGAGCCTGAACATTCCGCTGCCCGAGGACACCGACATCTACATGCCGATGACCTCGCGCATCATCCAGCTCACCGTGCTCGATGTGCTCGCCACCGGCATGACCCTGCGCCGCGGCGTGGATTTCCAGCCGCACCTGCGCAAGGTGAAGGAAAGCCTCAATGCCAGCCGCTACCCGGCGGATGAAGAGCCGGGCTAAAGCAACCGCGCCGACACGAGACGGGGATGTTGCTATAACAACATCCCGCCATCATCACGCCCAATACCGCCAGATCAGCGTGCCAGCGCCTGCTCCAGCGCCACCCCGGCGCCTTCCAACCCCGGATAGTCAGCGGTAACCAGCCACACCGGCACATCGCCGAGATAGCCGCTCATGCAGCCCTTGCTGGCGAAGCCGCGGGCAAAACCACTGGCCGCGAAGAAATCGGCGAAACGCGGCACCACACCACCGACGATATACACCCCACCGCGCGCGCCGAGCGTGAGCACGTTGTTGCCGGCAACCCGCCCGAGCCACACGCAGAACTGCTCCAGGGTCGCCACCGCGACATGATCACCAGCGAGTGCGGCCGCCGTGACCTCAGCCGGCGATGCCAGTCGCGGCGTCAAACCGGCCAGGGCGCAGACCGCCCGGTAGAGCAGCAACAGGCCACCGCCGCTGAGCACGTCTTCGGCACGCACGTGGCCAAGCTGGGCGAACAGCATCTGCCACAGCGCCGCTTCGTGCGCATCTGCCACGGGCAGGTCGACATGCCCACCCTCCCCCGGCAACGCACGCCAGCTGCCACCACCCAAGGGTAGCAACCCGGCAACGCCAAGCCCGGTGCCCGGCCCGATGACCAGTGCCGGCGCATCGGGCTCGGCCTCGCCAGCACAGATCATGCGGCGCCCCGCTTCGCCTACCCGCGTCATACCCAGCGCCATCGCGGCGAAGTCGTTGATCAACAGCAGCTCGTCCATCTGCAGGCCGCCGCAGAAATCGCTTCGCGTCAGCCGCCAGTGGTTGTTGGTGAAAGTGAATTGCTCGCCTTTGACCGGCCCCGCGCAGGCCAAACAGGCTGCCTCGACGCTGCCCGGCGCCAGGCCGAGGGATGCCAGGTAATACTCAACCGCCATTTCGGGCGTGGCGAAATCCGCCGCCGCCAGCACCCGTACCGACTCCAGCCGCGAGTCGCGCCACAGCGCGAAGCGCGCATTGGTGCCGCCGATATCGCCGACCAGCGCCAGCCTCATCGCAGCGCCTCCAGCCCAGCAGTGAACACGCTGGCGCCCTGCTCGGCGGAGCTGAACGCCGAGCGCATGAAGCCAAACAGCTCGCGCCCGCAACCCTGCACCTGCGCCGCAGGGGCCGCTGCCGGGGCACGATCGGCCAGCTCGGCGGCATCGACCAGCACCTCAAGCACGCCGCTCTGCCCATCCACGCGCAGCAGATCGCCGTCACGCACACGCGCCAGCGGGCCGCCATCGATTGCCTCGGGACATACATGGATCGCCGCCGGCACCTTGCCCGACGCACCGGACATGCGCCCGTCGGTGACCAGCGCGACCTTGAAACCACGGTCCTGCAACAGACTGAGATAGGGCGTCAGCTTGTGCAACTCGGGCATGCCGTTGGCACGCGGCCCCTGGAAGCGCACCACCGCAACGACATCGCGCTCCAGCTCGCCCGCCTTGAATGCCTCGACCAACTCCAGCTGATCGGCGAAGACCCGCGCCGGCGCCTCCACGACGCGGTGTTCGGGCGCCACAGCAGACACCTTCATCACACCACGACCGAGATTGCCGCTCATCACCCGCAGACCGCCCTCGGCAGAGAACGGCCGTGCAACCGGCCGCAGGAGGCTTTCGTCCAGGCTCGCCGCAGCGCCTTCACGCCAGGTCAATCGCCCCCCTCCGAGGAAGGGCTCCTGGGTATAGCGACTGAGGCCACGACCCATCACGGTATGCACATCTTCATGCAGCAGGCCGGCCGCGAGCAGCTCGCGCACCAGCACCGCCACACCACCCGCAGCGTGGAAATGATTGATGTCGGCCGAGCCGTTGGGATAGACCCGCGCCAGCGTCGGCACCACGGCGGAGAGGTCGGCCATATCCTGCCAGCTCAGCTGGATGCCCGCCGCCTGGGCGATTGCCGGCATGTGCAGGGTGTGGTTGGTCGAACCGCCGGTGGCATGCAGCGCGACGATGGCGTTGACCAGCACGCGCTCGTCGACCAGTTCACCCAACGGCGTGAAGCTGCCGCCCTGTGGCGTCAGTCGAGTGACCTGGCGCGCGGCCTCGGCAGTCAGCGCATCGCGCAGTGGCGTGCCCGGGTTGACGAAGGACGAGCCCGGCAGATGCAGGCCCATCACTTCCATCAGCATCTGATTGGTGTTGGCGGTGCCGTAGAAGGTGCAGGTGCCAGGGCTGTGATAGGCCTGCATTTCCGCCGCCAGCAGCTCATCGCGACTGGCCTTGCCTTCGGCATAGCGCTGGCGTACCGCGGCCTTGTCCTTGTTGGCCAGACCGGACGGCATCGGCCCGGCCGGCACGAACATGGCGGGCAGATGACCGAAGCGCAGCGCGCCGATCAGCAACCCGGGAACGATCTTGTCGCAGATGCCGAGCAGCAGCGCCGCATCGAACAGGTTGTGCGACAGCGCCACCGCAGTGCTCATGGCGATCACCTCGCGGCTGGCGATAGCCAGTTCCATGCCGGGCTCGCCCTGAGTGACACCATCACACATCGCCGGTACGCCGCCCGCCACCTGGCCCACCGAGCCGATCTCGCGCAGTGCCTGGCGCAGGCGCTCGGGGTAATCCTCGTAGGGCTGGTGCGCCGAAAGCATGTCGTTGTAGGCGGTGACGATGGCGACATTGGCCGCATCCGGCAACCGCAGGCGCTGCTTGTCCTGCGCGCCGCAACCGGCAACGCCATGAGCGAAGTTCGCGCATTGCGCCCCGTTGCGTGCGGGCCCGGTACTGGCAGCGCCACGAATCATGGCGAGATAGGCTTCGCGCGTCGGGCGGCTGCGCTCGATCAGGCGCTGGGTGACTTCAACGACTACGGGATGCATGAAACCTCCTATTTGTAGTTTTTATAAACAATAGGTCGGAATCATAACGGCGAATCAGGCGCTTTCGAAGAAATATGTTTGTTTAAACAACAAACAATCAGCCACGCAACAATTCCAGCTGACGACGCAGCTGGGCAGCCTGGGCCTTTTCCGCCCGCAGCCCGGAAGTCAGCTCAGCCTTTTCCTGTTCCAGTTGGACGATCACCTGGCCTAGCTCGTCCAGCAGCTCGCGCAGCACCGCTAGCTCACGGCCCTGGCTCTGCCGCCCCATCCATAGCAACCAGAGCACTACCATTAGCACCATCACACCGCACAACGAGGTGCCGATCAGCAGCCAGGCCAGGCTCATTGCATTCATCGTTTCGCTCCTTTGATTGCGGCGCAGTGCCGCTTCCAGAGCTTTAACGATATGTAGCTTATGATTACAGGTCGATAATGTTTACTTGCACAGGTAAACAATTGCAGCAGGTCATTGCCGCCATCAGATCACAGAGGATGGCCACGTACCACGCACGCCGTCCGGCGATGTGCCAGCATGACGCAGTAGCATCGCTACTACCTGTCGTGTTTTATTACAGGTCAGCAAAGAACTACTCGCTGACGTCCACCGGCCGCCGCACATCATCGTCGTGGACAGGGTCGCGCTGCTCCAGTTGCAGGAACAACGCGGCGGCGAGCATCGCCATGCCGCCGACACAGAGAAACGTCAGCTGGAATGCCCGCAGCACCTCGCTGTCCTGCGCGTCAGCCACGGTGAAGCCACCCAGCAGCGCGCCGGCAGTGGCCACGCCGAGGCTCATCGACAGCTGCACCACCACCGACAGCATGCTGTTGCCGCTGCTCGCGTCCGCATGGCTGAGGCCGACTAGCGTGACGGTATTCATCGCGGTGAACTGCATGGAGTTGACCATACCGATCAATCCGAAGTGCACCAGCAGCAGCCAGGTCGGCGTTTGCGTATCGATGGTCGCCAGGCTGGCGATCAGGCAACCGAGCAGCAGCGTATTGCCGATCAGCAGACGGCGGTAACCGAGGCGGTCGATGATCGGCTTGGCCAGGGATTTGACGGCCATCGCACCCAGCGCCAGCGGGATCATGCTCATCCCGGCCTGCGCCGGCGAATAGCCCAGCGCCACCTGCAGCAGCAATGGCAGCAGGAACGGCAGCGCACCACCACCCAGGCGGGCGAACAGGTTGCCGAAGATACCCACGGCAAAGCTGCGCGTATGGAACAGCTTGGGGCTGAACAGCGGCGCATCGATGCGCCCGGCGCGCAGCCAATAGGCCGCCATGCAGGCCGCACCAGCGAACAGCAGCAGCATCACGCGGGCATGCGACATGTGCATATGGCCTAGCCCTTCCAGCGCAATGGTGACCAGCACCATCGCCGCGCCGAACAGCACGAAGCCCAGCGTATCGAAACGCACCCGCTCGGGCCCCTTGAGATCCGGCATGAAGCGCAGCGCAGCGATGCAGCCGATCACGCCCACCGGCAAGTTGATCAGGAAGATCCAGTGCCAGGAGGCGTACTCCACCAGCCAGCCGCCCAGGGTCGGACCGAGCAGCGGACCAACCAGCCCCGGCAGCGCGATAAAGGCCATGATCCGCACGAAGTCGCTGCGCGGAAATGCGCGCAGCACCACCAGGCGCCCCACCGGCAGCATCAGCGCACCGCCCAGCCCCTGCAGCACACGGGACGCCACCAACTGGTTGAAGCTGGTGGACAGCGCGCAGAACAGCGAGCCCACCGAGAACAGCACGATGGCGGTAACGAAGATGCGCCGGCTGCCGAAGCGGTCGGCAATCCAGCCGGACGCCGGAATCAGCAGCGCCACGGTGAGCATGTAGGCGATCACCACGCCCTGCATGCGCAATGGATTCTCTGCCAGATCACGCGCCATGGCTGGCAGCGCGGTATTGAGAATGGTGCCGTCCAGCGTCTGCATGAAGAAGGCGATGGCCACCAGCCACGGCAGTATCCGCGCGGTGCGGGCATCGAGAGCTACGGGCGGTTGCATGAAGTCCCCGGAAACGAAAGGTGCATCATCTTAGAGGATTCCCTCGGCGACGGTTCGCGCTGCCACGGCTCCCCAGCGCGCCGTTCGCTCTGCCGGTAAGCGATTGGCAGCAGAACTGCCTGCCGCGCGAGACGGAATCAGTGCCGCGACGACTCCTGTGACGACCGGTCGCAGATTGCCTGCCGACACCCGCCAGCAGGGAGCTGCAGCGACATACGGACTTGCATACAGCCAGCGGTAACAAAATATTTCTTGGGAAATTGACGCGAATCATTATCATTCGGAAGCGCAAGTGCGATCTTCTCTCCGTCCTTTTCTGCTCTACCGGAGGCTTCAATGCGCATCCCCGCCACACTGGCCATCACCACCCTGCTGCTCACCCCGCCCGCCCAGGCGAAGGAATACCCCATCGGCGAACCGCAGCAGTGCGGCGGCATGGAGGTCGGAGCGGTGTATCTGCAGCCGGTCGAAATGGACCCGCCGGGCATGATGCGCGCCGCCGCCGACTCCGACGTGCACCTTGAAGCCGACATTAGCGCCACCGAAGACAACCGCAACGGTTGGCAGGAAGGCAGCTTCGTCCCTTACCTGAGTATCCACTACACGCTGCGCAAGAAAGGCTCCGACGAAGTGGTCGAAGGCGACTTCCATCCGATGGTGGCCAATGACGGGCCGCACTACGGCGACAACGTCAAGCTGCTCGGCCCCGGCAAGTACCAGCTGACCTACAAGATCCTGCCGCCGGGCTCCGGCCATGCCATGTTCGGTCGCCACACCGACAAGGAAACCGGCGTCGCCCCCTGGTTCGAAGGCTGCGAGCTGAACTACGAGTTCACCTACGCCGGCATCGGCAAGAAAGGGGGCTACTGATGCGTCGCGCCGGGCAAGCGCTGCTCGGCGTGCTGCCGCTGCTGTTCGGGCTTGCGGGCCCGGCTCAGGCAGCGCTGCCGACGTACGAGCTGACCATCCGTGACGGGCACTTCGAGCCGGCGACCATCGAGGTGCCGGCTCGTCAGCGCTTCAAGATCATCGTGCACAACGCCGGCAGCGGGCCGACGGAGTTCGAAAGCACGCCGCTGCGCGTCGAGAAGGTGCTGTCACCCGGCGTGACCTCCTTCGTCGTGATCCACCCGCTCAAGCCAGGTCGCTATCCGTTCTTCGACGAATTCCATATGGATCTTCCCGAAGGCGAGATCATCGCCAAGTAGTTGCTTTTCTGAGGAGAGTCCCATGGGCCAATCCATGTTCATCGTCTGGCGCGAAAGCGTCGAGGCCCTGCTGGTCATCGGCATTCTGCATGCCTGGCTGCGCCAGCAACCGGGGGCGGGCAATGCGCTGCGCATGCTCTGGGCCGGTGTCGCCGCCGGCCTCGGCCTGGCTGCCGCGCTGGGCTGGGGTGTACTGCAGGCCGGCGACTGGCTCGCCGGCAGCGGTGGCGAATGGTTCCAGTGCGCGATGCTGCTGGTAGCCAGCCTGCTGATCCTGCACATGGTCGGCTGGATGCACCAGCATGGCCGCACGCTGAAGACCAGCCTGCAGAACAGCGCCGCGGAAAAGCTCAGCCAGGGCAGCGGCTTCGGCCTGTTGCTGCTCGCCATGCTCGCCGTCGGCCGCGAAGGCAGCGAGACGGTGGTGTTCCTCTACGGCATCGGTAACCAGCAGGCGGGCATGGACCTCACCCGCTTCGTCATCGGCGGGGTGCTCGGTTTCGTGCTCGCCCTGCTCAGCTATGCGGCCTTGCAGGCCGGCAGTCGCTACTTCAGCTGGCGGCGTTTCTTCCAGGTCAGCGAGGTGATGTTGCTGCTGCTCGGCGGCGCGCTGCTGATGGCCGCGCTGGACCGCTTCAGCGGCCAGCTGATGGGCATGGACGTACCGGAAGTGCTCTACACCGTATTCGGCGATCCGCTCTGGGACACCTCCACCCTGCTGGATGACGGCAGCGCGTTGGGCGGCACCGTCGCCGGCCTCACTGGCTATCGCGCGATGCCTTCGCTGGCCGCGGCGGTGATTCTGGGGCTGTACTGGCTCGCCGCATGGGCCTGGCTCAAACCCCGGCCGCAGGTGCAATTCGCTGCGAGGCCGGCGTGATTGCCCAGGCGCCGTGGCTGGCGCGACTCGGTGACCTGCTGCGCCAGCATGCGAAGGCCATTCGCACGCTGCAGTGGCTGGTGGTTGGCTTCTATCTGACGCTGCTGGTGATCCCCGCCTTTCTCGATCTGCCGCCGGCCCAGGCCGGCATGCTCGACAACCTGACGGTACTGGCGCAGTTCATCTTCTGGGGCCTGTGGTGGCCGTTCGTGCTGCTGTCGATGATCTTCTTCGGCCGCCTATGGTGCGGCGTGCTCTGCCCCGAAGGCTCGCTCAGCGAATGGATCAGCTGGCGCGGGCTGAACAAACGCACACCGCGCTGGGTGCGCTGGAGCGGCTGGCCGACCATCGCCTTTATCCTCACCACCGTCTACGGCCAGCTGATCAGCGTCTATGACTATGCCCAGGCGGCACTGCTGATTCTCGGCGGCTCCACCGTCGCGGCGATGCTGGTGGGTTTTCTTTACGGCCGCGGCAAGCGCGTCTGGTGCCGGCATCTGTGCCCGGTCAGCGGCGTGTTCGCCCTGCTCGCCCGCCTAGCGCCGGTGCACTACAAGGTCGACGAACAGCGCTGGCTGGAGAATCGCGAACCGCACCTGCCGACGCCCAACTGCGCGCCGCTGATCGACATCCGTCGCATGCAGGGCAATTCCGATTGCCACGCCTGCGGCCGCTGCAGCGGCCAGCGCGGTGCGGTGCAGCTGAGCGCGCGTTCACCGAACTCGGAAATCCTCATCGTCGGCGGTCAGCAGCAAAGCGATCACTGGGACAGCACGCTGCTGCTGTTCGGCATGATTGGCCTGGCCATGGGCGCCTTTCAGTGGACGGTCAGTCCCTGGTTCATCACCCTCAAGCAAGCCGCCGCGGAATGGCTGGTGGATCGCGACATATTCTGGCCGCTGGAAGCCAACGCGCCCTGGTGGCTGCTGACCCACTACCCGCAAGCCAACGATGCCTTCACCTGGCTCGATGGTGCGGCGATCCTCACCTATATCTTCTGCGCCTCGTTACTCGTCGGCGGCGCGTTGTGGCTGCTGCTACGCGCCGCCGTGCGCGTGATGCGCCGTGGCGACAATGTGTTCCAGCACCTGGCACTGGCGCTGGTACCGCTGGGCGGCGCCGGGCTGTTCCTCGGCCTTTCCGCCACCACGGTGAAGCTGCTGCGTTACGAAGGCTTCCTGCTGGCCTGGGCACAGCCGGCTCGCGCTGCGCTGCTGATCGGCGCCATCGCATGGAGCCTGTATCTGGCCTGGAACGTGATCAGCCGTCACGGCGGCAACGGCCTGCGCCGGTTGCTGGCGTTTGCCTGCGTCAACGCCGGCTGCGCGCTGGTGGGCTACGGCTGGTGGTTGCAGTTCTGGGGCTGGAGCTGAGGCTGATCAGGTCTTGAATGGGGTGCCCGTTGTGGCACCCCGACGCGTCTATCCGCGCAGCACGAAGGATGGGAACAGTCGATCCAGACGCTCCCACAAGCGCTGCTGATCGTAGGGTGCGCGGCTCTCGGCGAGGTTGTCGTCGAGCATCCGTGCGGTCCGCACGCACTGTACGGCGAAGCGTTCGACACCCAGCCGGCGCAGGCGCTGCGCCATGTCCCACAGCGTATCGGCGTCGAACAGCTGCCAGTGCACAGTGGTCCGGCATTCATGCTCGACGCCGCTTTCCAGCAGGTGTTCGAGACTCTTCCAGTTGGCCTTGCCGCTGCCATCCACGCCGGTGATCGCGGTGCTGTGCTCGGGTAGCGCCTTGATATCGAAACCGACCCAATCCACCAGCGGCAAGATGTTGGCGAACAGCTTCGGCTTGATGCCGGCGCTATGCAGGCCGACCTTGTAGCCCAGCGCCCGCACCTGGGCGGTCGCCTCGGGCAGCGCGGTCTGCAGGGTCGGCTCGCCACCGCTGAACACCACCGCTTCGAGCAGGCCGACGCGTTGTTCGAGAAAGGCGAGAATCTCCGGCCAGGGCTTTTCCTCGTTGCCACAGGCGGGGATCAGCTGCGGGTTGTGGCAGTAGCGACAGCGCCAGCCGCAACCCTGGCAGAACAGCACACAGGCCAGATGGTCGGGGAAGTCCAGTGTGGTCAGGGGGACCAGCCCCCCGACGCGAAGTGCTGCGGTCACCGCGCCGCCGCTTCAGTGAAATGCAGGCGCTCGCGATGCTCGGACTGCTTGCCCGGATTGAACGCGGTAACCGGGCGGTGATAGCCCATCACGCGGGTCCAGACTTCGCAACGCTGGCGCTGGTCCTGGGGCAGTTGGCTGGCTGGGTTCATGGTGACGCTCCTTTTGCTGAGGGTGAAGTATGCGGCGCCGCACCTCTTGGAGCGGCGTGACATGGGATCGCAGATCAGACGGCGAGCGCCGCTTCGGCCTGCTGCTTGTGCAGCAGCGCTTCATCGCATTTCGGGCAGAACTCGTGTTCGCCGGCGAGATAACCGTGCACCGGGCAGATCGAGAAGGTCGGCGTTACCGTCAGGTAGGGCAGACGGAAACGCGACAGCGCATTGCGCACCAGCTTCTTGCAGGCCTCGGCCGAGGAAATCTGCTCGGCCATATAGAGGTGCAGCACGGTGCCGCCGGTGTACTTGCACTGCAGCTCGTCCTGCAGCTCCAGCGCCTCGAAGGGATCGTCGGTGAAGCCGACGGGTAGCTGCGAGGAGTTGGTGTAGTACGGCGCCTCGGCCGAACCCGCCTGGAGGATGTCGGGGAAGCGCTTGCGATCTTCCTTGGCGAAGCGATAGGTGGTGCCTTCGGCCGGCGTCGCCTCGAGGTTGTAGAGGTGCCCGGTGTCTTCTTGGAACTGCACCAGCCGTGCGCGCACATGGTCGAGCACCTCGATCGCCAGCGCCCGGCCGGCAGCGGTCTGCAGCCCCTCGGTGTCGTCGGTGAAGTTGCGCACCATCTCGTGCAAGCCGTTCACGCCAATGGTGGAGAAGTGATTGCGCAGCGTGCCGAGGTAACGCTTGGTGTACGGGTAGAGACCGGCGTCCATGTGATGCTGGATGACCTTGCGCTTGACCTCCAGACTCTGCCGCGCCATGTCGAGCAGCACATCCAGCTGCTCGAGCAGCGCCGCCTTGTCGCCACGATAGAGATAGCCCAGCCGCGCGCAGTTCACCGTTACCACACCGAGCGAACCGGTCTGCTCGGCCGAACCGAACAGCCCGCCGCCACGCTTGAGCAGCTCGCGCACGTCCAGCTGCAGGCGGCAGCACATCGAGCGCACCTGATTCGGCTGCATGTCCGAGTTGAGGAAGTTCTGGAAGTAAGGCAGCCCGTAGCGCGCGGTCATCTCGAACAGGCGCTCGGCGTTCTCGCTGTCCCAGGGGAAGTCGTGGGTGATGTTGTAGGTGGGGATCGGGAAGGTGAACACCCGGCCGAGGCCGTCGCCGGCCTGCATCACTTCTATGTAGGCGCGGTTGATCAGCTCCATCTCGGCCTGCAGCTCGCCGTAGGCGAAGGGCATTTCCTCACCGCCGATATAGGGGATCTGCTCGCGCAGGTCCTCCGGGCAGACCCAGTCGAAGGTCAGGTTGGTGAACGGCGTCTGCGTGCCCCAGCGCGACGGCACGTTGAGGTTGTAGATGAACTCCTGAATCGCCTGGCGCACCTCGTCAAAACCCAGCCGGTCCTTGCGCACGAACGGCGCAAGATAGGTATCGAAGCTGCTGAATGCCTGCGCGCCGGCCCACTCGTTCTGCAGCGTGCCGAGGAAGTTGACCATCTGCCCCAGCGCGCTGGACAGGTGCTTCGGCGGGCCGGCCTCGACTCGCCCGGGAATACCGTTGAAGCCTTCATTGAGCAGCGTGCGCAGCGACCAGCCCGCGCAGTAGCCGGCGAGCATGTCCAGATCATGGATATGCAGATCGCCTTCCCGATGCGCGGTGCCGATCTCAGGGCTGTAGACCTCGTCCAGCCAGTAGTTGGCGGTGACCTTTCCCGATACGTTGAGGATCAGCCCGCCGAGCGAATAGCCCTGGTTGGCGTTGGCGCGTACCCGCCAGTCTTCACGGGAGAGGTACTCGTTCATCGAGGTCGCCACGTCCACCACTGCCTTGCGATCGCGCCGCAGCCGCGCGTGGCGTTCGCGGTAGACGATGTAGGCGCGGGCGGTGTCGAAATAGCCGGCAGCCATCAGCGCCCGCTCGACAGCGTCCTGCACCTGCTCGACGTCCACTGCCGTGCGATCGGCCAACTGCAGGCGGACGGCCTCGGCCAGCGCTTGCGCTACCGCGGCCTCGAACTCGCCGGTCGCCGCACCCGCCGCCGCAACGGCGCGGGCGATCTTGTCCACTTCGAATGCTGCCAGCCGCCCGTCACGCTTGCGCAATGAAACCGGTTTCGCCACCTCTGCCTGCCTGGGCATCAACGCCTCCACAACCATATGTAGTGTATTTTTTCTTAACAGACACAATATGGTGTGACTTTAGAGGCGTAACCCAGTTACCGAATTGACCAACGTCAAGCCTGCCCGATGCACCGCCAGACGGCCTCCACACGCCGTGACGGGCAGACTTGTCCCTGATCAAGGAAGCGCCAGACATCGGCCTCCTAGGATGCAGGCTGATGAAACCCGGTTCAGTCCGGGGGAGGACACATGCTCACCGAAAAAACCCTGGTCGCGGAACTGCGCCGCCACCACCTGTTCAGTCGACTACCGGAAACCGCGCTGCAGGAGGTCTGTGCCTCGGCCAACCTGAAGCGCCTGCCGGCGGGGGGCTTGCTGTTTCACCAGGGCGACAAGGCCGACCGTTTCTATTTCCTCTTCAGCGGGCAGATCAAACTGCACCGCGTGGTCTGCGACGGCCAGGAAAAGCTGGTCGAGGTGATGCGTGCCGGAGAGTCCTTTGCCGAAGCCTTGCTGTTCAAGGGCACACCCACCTACCCCGTCAGCGCCACCGCACTCAAGGCGAGCCTGGTGGCAAGCCTGAACGGCCCGCATTACCGGCGCATTCTCGAACAGCACCCGGATATCTGCCTGGACATTCTCGCCACCCTGAGCATCCGCCTGCACCAGCGCATGACCGAGATCGACACGCTGACCCTGGCCAATGCCAGCCATCGCGTGGTGCGCTTTCTCGCGCAATCGCAGCAGGATGACAGCGGCGTGGTGATGCTCGACGTGCCCAAGCGGCTGATCGCCTCGAAGCTCGGCATCCAGCCGGAAACCTTCTCGCGCATCCTGCATCGGCTGATCGATGCGGGGACCATATCGGTGCAGCGACGGCGCATCGAGATTCTCGACAACCGCAAGCTCGCCGCCTATGACGAGTGAGTTGCGGCACAGTTGTTCGTCATTCTTGATGGCTGTCCAAGCCTGTTGCCCGCGCGCCTCCAATGGCCCGCGTCACGCCACTGCCAGGAGAACGCGATGATCACCAGCACGCCCCTGCCCTTGGTCTATTCCTGCTCCGGTTGTTCGAATGTCGCTCAACTGGCCAACACCCTGGCGGTGCGCCTCGACCGTGCCGGACTGGCGGAAATGTCGTGCATCGCCGGGGTAGGCGGTCGCGTCGCTGCACTGGTGAAGAAGGCCAATTCCGGCCGGCCGATCCTGGCTATCGACGGCTGCCCGATGCACTGCGCGCGCGCCTGTCTGGCACAGCATGGCGTGACGCCCGACGTGCACATCACCCTCAGCAGCTACGGCCTGCGCAAACGCTATCGGGAAGACTGCAGCGAGGACGAGATCAGCGCCCTGCTGGAGGATATGAAGGACATCATCGCCAGCGACCGGATGCAGTTGCGGGCGCGCTGAGCTCAACACCCGGGCCGGCTTGTTGGTGGCCCACTTCAATCAGGCGGGCGTTGGCGAGCTGTAATCCTGCGCGTCGTGCCATCCGACATGCGCTGCTATCCCTCAGCGACCCCACTTGGCTCATCGGGCGCAACCTGCTCTGAATCGCCATAGCGCTTTTGGCAGCGTTCGCAGAAGAATGCACGGCGCTGGCTGCGCCCCAACTCCTTCACCTTGACCAGCGGGATTCTGCAGCGCACGCAGCTGGTCTGGCCGTGCGCCAGCCAGTGGGCCCTGAGCACGCCAGCCCGCTTCCATTGGAGAAACTCGAAGCTGTAGGTGCGCGCCTCACGTACCAGCTCGCGCAGCTTCGCTGGCGGCAGGTCCCCAATCAGCGACAGCGGATGCACCCGAATGCGGTAGAGCACTTCGTTCTTGATGATGTTGCCGGAGCCGGCGAACAGCAGCTGATCCAGCAGCGCGTCGCAGGCCAATAGCCGCGGTCGTTCACGCAGACGCTTGAGCGTGGTGCGAGGATTCCAGGCATCGCTCATCACGTCCATGCTCCAGTCATAGGTCGCGTCCAGCGGTCCCTCAATCAACTGCACCGAGCATGCGTAGAAATTCAGCTCGCCGTTGGCAAAGCCCAGGCTCAGCCGAGCTACCGCGTCCTTGCGCTCATTGATGCGGTAACTGCCAAACAGCAGCAGGTGGATGCGCACGGAGACATCCTCAAGCTCGATCAGCAAATGCTTGCCCCAGCTGCGGAAGCCGCGCACTACCTGACCGACCAGCCGGGACTTGTCGATCTTCGCGCTGCCCTCGGCACGCTCGATGGTGCAGCCGGAAAACGCTGCAACTTCCTCACGCAGGATGACGATGGATGGACCTTCGGGCATGGCTGCACCAGCGAGTGGACTCTCTAGGATCTGAGACTCACCGGTGCCCGGAAGGTGCGCTCGCCGTCACCACTCCAGCTGCAGGGCGCTCTCGAACTCGCGCAGCGTCCCGCTCAACGGATCGCGAAAGCGCAAGCCACGCGCCAGCAGTTTGAGCGGTCGCGCATAGTCGTCGGCCTCTCGCTCGCTGCGCTCGAGCAGGTTGGGGTAGAACGGGTCGTTACAGATGCCAGCGCCCAGGGTGGCCATG
The DNA here is from genome assembly GCF_000661915.1 of Stutzerimonas decontaminans. Lineage (NCBI taxonomy): Bacteria > Pseudomonadati > Pseudomonadota > Gammaproteobacteria > Pseudomonadales > Pseudomonadaceae > Stutzerimonas > Stutzerimonas decontaminans. The sequence goes on from NZ_CP007509.1 coordinate 3,785,237, forward strand.
TGCAGGCGCAGCTGGTGCTTTTTGCCGCTGATGGGGGAAAGTCCATAGCGCCAGAAGTCGCCGCGTCTTTCCAGCACCTCGATCAGCGTCTCGCTGTTCGGTTCGCCCTCGCCTTCGCGCATGAGGAAGAACGGCTCACCCGGCATCATGCACAGGCGTCGGCGCATGGGGAATTCAAGCCCAGGCAGTGCCGGGCAGATCGCCTCGTAGCGCTTGCTGATCTCCCGCTCACGGAACAGCGCCTGGTAGGCACCGCGGCTCTCGCGGTTGGCCGAGAACAGCACCAGCCCGGCAGTGAGACGATCGATGCGGTGAATCGGCACCAGATCGGCGTTACCGAGCCGTTTGCTCAGCCGCGCCAGCAGGGTTTCATTGACGTATTCACCGGCCGGCATCACCGAAAGAAAGTGCGGTTTGTCCGCCACCACCAGATGCTCGTCGACATGCAGGACGCGCTCCTCGAACGGCACCGGTGTCTCGTTCGGCACTTCGCGAAAGTAATGGATGCGCATGCCGACCCGATAGGCCTGCGCGGCATCGATCGGCTGCATGTCGGCGTTCAGCACGCGGCCACGAGCCATGCGATCGAGCCAGGTAGCACGGCTGATCGCCGGGAAGTGCTCGCACAGGCAGTCGAGTACCGTAGCCCAGTCGCCTTGGGGCAGATGCAGGGTGCTGGGGCGGGAGTTGGAAGCAGACATGAATGCAGCTACGCGGCACGACGAGGGATGTGGATGATACCCGCTCTGTCAGTGGCTGCCTCCCATTGCGGGAGCATCGCGGCGAGTGAACTGAGCGCAGCGCCGAGGTCGGCGCGCTGCGCTCAGCGCTGTCAGCCGCGCGGGTTAGGCGCGTTCAGTCTTCCTTTTCCTTAGTCACTTCGCCAGTGCGGCCGTCGATGCTGAACTCGTATTTCTTGCCGTCCTGCTTCATGCCCTCGCCTTCCCAGCCGTCGTCATCGGCTTCGATGCCGTGCAGCTCGGTGTAGCCGGCGGCCTTGGCCTTCTCCACGGCTTGCTCGAGGGTGATCCAGTCGGCGCCGGGTTTGTCGGCTGCAAAGGCAGCGCCAGAACCCAGGATGGCAACGGCGAACGCGGCGGTCAGTGTCTTGTTGTACATCTCGTTTTTCCTTCTGCGAACGGACTCGGATCGGGCCATACGGATGACCCTTGCCTGAATTACGAGCGCAACGCCGGCTGCTAAGTTCAACTGCGGCACCGCCAGCCGCCCAGTATCCGGCGGCTCGCTGTCGATTTCGCCTGGCGCCAATCGACTCTGTCACAGGGCCATCGCCGCGCGACGCTGGCTCCGCCGCACGCCCGATATCCGCGCACGGAGGTTCTCCCATGACAACGCACAAGGTGGTATCCGATCAGGACTGGCTGGCCGCCCACAGCGCCCATCTGCAGGAAGAAAAACAGCTCACCCGCCAGCGCGACGCACTCAGCGAGAAGCGCCGGCAGTTGCCCTGGCGACACGTCGCCCAGGACTACCGCTTCCACGACGCCAGCGGCCCAGTTCGCCTGAGCGAGCTGTTCGAAGACCGCAGCCAACTGGTGATCAAGCACTTCATGTTCGGCCCGGACTGGACCGAGGGCTGCGTCGGCTGTTCGTTCGAGGCCGACCATATCGGCGGCGCGCTGCTGCACCTGCTGCACCATGACGTCAGCTTCGCCGCTATTTCCCGCGCACCGTTCGACCGGCTGGAGGCATTCCGTCGCCGCATGGGCTGGCCGTTCCGCTGGCTGTCCTCGGCGGGCAGCGCGTTCAACCGTGACTTCCACGTGTCCTTCGATGCCAAGGACATCGTCGAGGGCAAGGTCTTCTACAACTACGCCTGGCAACCCTTCGTCTGCGAGGAGCTGTCGGGCTTCAGCGTTTTCTACCGGGACCCGCAGGGCGAGATCTTCCACACCTTCTCGGCCTATGGTCGCGGCGCGGAGGAGCTGCTCGGCACCTACGTGCTGCTGGACATGACGCCCAACGGTCGCAACGAAACCGGGCCCCAACACAACCTCACCGATTGGGTGCGCCTCCACGACCGTTACGACAGCGGTGACGGCGTTGCGCCAGACGGGCGCCCCATGCCAGCGCCCGGTTGCTGTCATGAGCAGGAACAACGACGCTAGCTAACGCCGTCGAATCGAGACGATCTGCGGGTCCATCTCGCCATCGGTGAAGCGAAACTCCACCGCATCACCGACCGCCAGCCCACGGAGCTGCGCGGCACCCGCCTTGAACGGCATGATCATGGCGGGCCATTTGAGTTCAGGCACCGGTCCATGCGCGATGGTCACACTGCCCTGCTGCACGTCGATGGCCCGGATCACCCCTTCGGCCTGATGGGCGGGCTCGGCCTCCAGCGCATTTCCCGCCGAGACATCATCCACGGGCGGCGGCGTGGTGGACGGCTTGAGCAGATCCTCGGCAGCCGCCGGGCCGCTCAGCCAGAGCATTACGAGTAGCGCAAGAAAGACGGTTTTCATGACGACCCACTCCGATCAGCAGGTTGCGTGGTTCCCCCGACCAGCTTAGCCGTCATGGCGGCTTTCACCCTCGCTCTAACGGTGCATTCGCTGCCATCTGCGGGCATTCAGTTTCGTTTAAGCCAGCCCCCGTAACCTGTGAATCGTCGAAACCAACCACAGGAATCAACACCATGAAAACACTGACTACGCTGTTCACCGCTGCCACCCTCGCCCTCGGTGCCAACCTGGCGCTGGCCAAGGACATCGGTCCGGACGAAGCGCTGCGTCTGCGTGACGCCGGCACCATCCAGTCGTTCGAGAAGCTCAACGAAGCGGCACTGGCCAAGCACCCCGGCGCCACCATCGAGGAGTCCGAGCTGGAAGAAGAGTACGGCCGCTACGTCTACCAGCTTGAATTGCGCGACGACAAAGGTGTGCAATGGGATCTCGAGCTCGACGCCAAGACCGGCGAAGTGCTGAAGGACCATCAGGACGACTGAGGCCAGCCATGCGTGCCCCGCTTCTCGTAACGCTTCCACTCGCGCTGCTGCTCGCCGCCACTCCGGCGGCGAGCCGCGACCTGGACCAGGATGAAGCCCTGCGGCTGCGCCGCGAGGGCTTGATCGTGCCGCTGGAATCGCTGATCCAGCGCGCCATGGAACGCTACCCCGGGGCTCGGCTGCTGGAAGCCGAACTGGAAGAAGACGACGATATCTACGTCTATGAAATCGAATTGCTGACCACCCAGGGCGTCGCCCGTGAGCTGGAGTTCGATGCCCGCGACGGGCGCCTGATCAAGGACGAGGAAGACTGATGCGCCTGCTATTGGTCGAAGACAACGTTCCGCTGGCCGACGAACTGGTCGCCAGCCTCAGCCGCAACGGCTACGCAATCGACTGGCTCACCGATGGCCGCGATGCCGAATACCAGGGCGCAAGCGAGCCCTACGACCTGATCATTCTCGACCTCGGCTTGCCTGGCAAACCGGGGCTGGAGGTGCTGCGCGCCTGGCGCGCCGGCGGCCTCACCACACCGGTGCTGATCCTCACCGCGCGCGGCTCCTGGGCCGAGCGCATCGACGGACTCAAGGCCGGTGCCGATGACTACCTGACCAAACCCTTCCACCCCGAGGAACTGCTGCTGCGCATTCAGGCTCTGCTGCGCCGTGCCCACGGCCTGGCCAACCAGCCCATGCTGCAGGCCGGAGGCCTGGAGCTGGACGAGTCGCGCCAGTGCTGCCGCAAGGATGGGCAGGACATCGAACTGACCGCTGGTGAATTCCGCCTGCTGCGCTATTTCATGCTGCATCCGGGGCAGTTGCTCTCGAAGACGCAGCTGACCGAACACCTCTACGACGGCGAAACCGAACGCGACTCCAATGTCATCGAGGTGCACGTCAACCGGCTGCGCGGCAAGCTCGGCCGCGAGCTGATCGAAACGCGCCGCGGTCAGGGCTATCGCTTCGGCGGCCAGCCGTGAAGTCCATCCAGCGCAGCCTCAGCCTGGCGCTGATCGCCACGCTGCTGCTGGTGGCGCTGGTATTGGTACAGACCAGCCTGTGGCTGTTCGAATCGGGACTCCGGCGCAGCCTGGAAACCGACCTGCGCGAAGAAACCGAAGGCCTGCTGATCGCCCTGGTAAAGGGACCGAACGGTGCCCAATTGGACCTGCAGCGTCTCAATCCACGCTATCAGCGCCCCTTTTCCGGCCACTATTTCAAGATCGAGCTGCCCGGGCGAACCTGGCGCTCCCGCTCGCTGTGGGACGCCACACCGCAATGGCCGGAACGCGCGGGTCTGGCGGACGAACTACTCGACGGCCCGCAGGGCCAGCGGCTGCTCGGCTACCGCGCCGAATATCGCCGCGACGGCCAGCCGATCATCATCAGCGTGGCGCAGGACTACACGCCGATCCTCGACAGCTTTGCCCGCGTCAGGCTGAGCGGGCTGGGCCTGGTCGGCTTCGCCCTGCTCGCCCTGCTGCTGTTGCAACGCTACGCCATGGGCCTGGCACTGCGACCGCTGGAGCGCGCACGCCAGCAGATCGCCCAGCTGCAGCAGGGCCAGCGTCAGCAACTGGACCAGCAGGCGCCCGTCGAGCTGCAGCCGCTGGTGGAGCAGATCAACCATCTGCTCAGCCACACCGAAGAGACACTGCAGCGCTCACGGCATGCGCTGGGCAATCTCGGCCACGCGCTGAAAACACCACTGGCGGTGCTCGGCAGCCTGGTACAGCGCGAAGAACTGGCCGCGCACCCCGAACTGCAGGCCAGCCTGCAGGAACAGTTGGAGCAGATTCAGCAACGCGTCAGCCGCGAATTGGGCCGCGCTCGGCTATCGGTGGACGTGCTGCCCAGCGCCCATTTCGATTGCGACGCGGAACTGCCGGCGCTCTTCGACACCCTGGCGATGATCCATCGCAGTGGCCTCGACCTGCGCTGGCAGGCGCCCGCCGGCTGTCGTCTGCCGCGTGATCGCGAAGATATGCTCGAGCTACTCGGCAATCTGCTGGATAACGCCTGCAAGTGGGCCAGCAGCCGCGCCGAACTCACCATCGAGCGCGACGGCAACGCCTTCGTCCTGCTGGTGGACGATGACGGTCCGGGGATTCCGGCGCACCAGCGGGAAAAGGTCATCGACCGCGGCGTGCGGCTGGACGAGACGGCGGAAGGTCACGGCCTGGGGCTGGGAATCGTCAGCGATATCCTGACGGCCTGGCGTGGGGAATGGACTCTGGAGGAAAGCCCGTTGGGAGGATTGCGCGTACGCGTCGCGCTGCCCGCCAATCGCTGATTGCGCCTATTGCGGACGGGCCAGCTCGTTGCGCATGTCTTCGAGGATGGTTTCAACCAATAGCGTGTTCTGTACCTGATGCCCGGCCACGATCCGCGTCGCATGGGTGCCATTGATCGGATAGCCGACGTGGACCTCCAACCTACCGTCCGCTTGCGGTTCAACGCGGGTCCGGTATTGCGAGGTGAAGGTATCGGCCAGGTAGCGGGACAGAGTCTTCATGGAGCATCTCTAGCAATGAGCCTGAGACAAAGACCGTGTTCATCGCTTGGAGATTCATGCCGTCCATCGGGAAGCCACTTCTCTTCACAGAACTGTAACGCTTCATCCCCCCTTTCGATCGCTCCCGCCGTAGGCCAGCCAGGCCAGAAACAGCATCGCAGCGAACGCCATGCAGGACATCACCAAGGCATTGATCATCAAGCTCATGTCAGGTCACCTCATCCACCGGATCGAGTTGAAACATACCCTGAATATATGTAGCGTTGCGCGACACGTCGACCTGCTCGACATACGCATGTAAATCTTTGGCACAGGTGCAGAGGCGATGAAACGCAAGCAATCGATCAGTCAGATTCGCTGGGACCTGGCGCTGCGCTACCGCCTGATCGAGACCATCGCCTGGTGGGAAGGCCGCCTAACCACGGGCCACCTGATGCAGAGCTTTGGCATCAGTCGCCAACAGGCCTCGAAGGACATCAACACCTATCTGAACGAACATGCGCCCAAAAACCTGACATATGACCGCCACCTGAAGGGCTACAAGCCGACCAAAGGCTTTCAGCCTCTGTTTATCGACGGCAGCGCCAGCGCCTATCTGCATTTACTCGACCAGAACCGTGTGCGCGCCCCGCATATCGAGGGCCTGGCGCTGGCCTACGCGCATACCGAAGTGCTGCAGGTGCCGGACCGCAGTATCCGCCCCGAGGTGCTGCGGCCGATCCTGCAGGCCTGTCGAGAGGGGCTGCGGCTGGAGAGCGAGTATGTCTCGCTGGCCAATCCCGAGGTGGAAATCCGCGTGATGGCGCCGCACACGCTGGTGTTCACCGGCATGCGCTGGCACGTGCGCGCCTACTGCGAGAAGAACCGCGAATACCGCGACTTCGTACTCAGCCGCTTCCGCGGCGAGCCGGACCTGATGGACACCAGCGAACACACCCGCGAACAGGACGAGGCGTGGAACACGCCGGTGACCGTGCTGATCGAGCCGGATGCGCGGCTGAGCCCGGCGCAGAAGGCAATCATCGAGGTCGACTTCGGCATGGTCGACGGTCAACTGCCGGTAGAGACGCGCGGCGCGCTGGTGCAATACGTGCTGCAACGCTTCGGCATCGATCCGAATACCGTGCAGGCGAATGCGGCAGCGCAGCAGCTGCAGGTGGGGAATCTGCAGGCGTTGAAGGGGTGGTTGTACTCGTGAGGGCTTGTGGGGGTGGTCTTGAGCGCGAAGAGCGTCGGCACGGATTTCGGTATGTGAGCGCCGCGCTTTTCTTGGCATTTAGCTCAGGTTTCGCCCTGCTGGGCGACTCACTTTTCTTTGCACGCGCAAAGAAAAGTAAGCAAAAGAAAGCGCGCCCCTACATCCGGCCCTGCGCTACGCGCAGGGTTCGTTCGCTCCATCGCCGCTCCAGGGGTCGGCTTACAAGGGCCATCCATGGCCCTTTAAGCCTTTCGCCGCATCCATGCGGCTCACCCCCCTTCGCAACGATTCCGCTCTCCCTACTGAAGGGGAATCCGGTGCTGCCTATCAGGCCGAGTATCGAAACGCACAAAGCGAAGTCAACTGCGAAGCAAAGCGTAGTTAGCCTTCGATCCATCAGGCGACCCGGACTGGAATCCGCCTCAGGAGGCCGAACTCAGACGTTGCACAGCGAGACGCGAGCAATGGACGCCGAGCGAGGAATGACGGGACAGGGACGTACCGTCATGACGTGTCCCGATATAAGGTGGAACACTGCTCAACATTTTCCACCGCTGGCTTCAAGCAAGGTGTTGCCGGACCACGGCGGGTTACTTTGCAAACCGGTGGGTAAGCGTCGCGTTACCCAAGCTACAGACAACGCAACCAAGCAGAGCGTGGGTTCGGCCATTTACAGCGCCCCCTGCCCATCCCCAATTGCACGACCTTCCAGGCAACACCAAACGCCCCTTTCAGGAGGCCGAGTGCAGGTGGCGTGGAAAGGGTTGAGCGGCATGGATGCCGCGAGAGCTGCGATGGGCCAGGGATGGCCCTTCGCAGCGGGCCCTTGGAACGTCACCGGAACGAGGGAACCCCGGCGCAGCCGGGGCCGGATGGAGGGGCAAGCGTTTTTGCTTACTTTTTTCGCGACTGAAAAAAGTGAGTCGCCCAGCAGGGCGAAACCAGCGCGTCATACCAGCACGATAAGTGACAGCCACATCCAACCGCGCCCACAAGCCTTTACATCCGACGCAACCACCCGCCGCCCATCCCAAGCCAGCGCTTTGCCGCTACGCCCGCACACAATGAGCCTGAGCCTATGCGCCTGATCCACACCTCCGACTGGCACCTCGGCCAGACCCTCCATGGCCAGGACCGCGACTTCGAACACGCGCAATTCCTCGCCTGGCTGCTCGACCAGCTGGTAGCCCACCGCGCCGACGCCCTGCTGATCGCCGGCGACGTGTTCGACACGGTCAACCCGCCACTCAAGGCCCAGGAACGCCTCTACGACTTCATCGTCCGTGCCCACGAAAAACTCCCGCAGCTGGACATCGTGATGATCGCCGGCAACCACGACTCGGGCGGGCGCATCGAGCTGCCGGCACCGCTGATGAAGCGCCTCAACGCCCATGCCGTCGGGCGCATCAGCTGGGTCGACGAGGGCCAGCTCGATCACCAACGTCTGCTGGTGCCGCTCCACGACGCCAATGGCAACACCGCCGCCTGGTGTCTCACCCTGCCCTTCCTGCGTCCGGCCGAAGTCACCGGAATGGAACTGGGCGACGACTATATGACCGGAATCCGCCAGGTCCACGAGCGGCTGATCGCTGCTGCCGAATCCACACGCCAGCCCGGCCAGGCGCTGGTCGCCATGAGTCACGCGCACATGGCCGGCGGCGCGGTGTCGGAGGAGTCCGAGCGCAACATCGTCATCGGCAACGCCGAAGCGCTGCCAGCCAGCCTGTTTCCCGAGTCCGTCGCTTACGTCGCTCTTGGCCATTTGCACAAGCCGCAGCAGGTCGCCGGGCAGGCGCGCATCCGCTACAGCGGCTCGCCGCTGCCGCTGTCCTTCGCCGAGGTCAATTACCCGCATCAGGTGCTGCTGGTCGAACTGGACGGCGACCAATTGAAAAACGTCGAACAGCTGCCGGTGCCGCGCGCGGTGGAGATGATCCGTATCGGTCGCGCGTCGCTGGCCGAGGTGATCGCCGCGCTGGAGGCGCTGCCGCCCACCGGCCTGTTCGACGACCACCTGCCCTGGCTGGAGGTACGCGTGCTGCTCGACGAGCCACTGCCGGACCTGCGCCAGCGCATCGAAACCACGATAACCGGCAAGGCCTGCCGACTGGTGCGGATCGCCAGCGAATACGCCGGCAAACGCGGCGAGGCGGAATCGGAAGTATTGCTCGGCCTGGATCAGATCACCCCGCAGGAGCTGTTCGCCCGGGCCTGGGAAGCCGAATACGGCAACCCGGCGGACGATCAGGCGCTGGACGACTTCGCCACGCTTCTGCAACGGGTCGAGTTCGCCCATGCGGAGGGCGACCAATGAAAATCCTCGCCATCCGCCTGAAGAACCTGGCATCGCTGGCCGGCGAACAGATCATCGATTTCACCGCGGAGCCGCTGGCCAGCGCCGGCCTGTTCGCCATCACCGGGCCTACCGGGGCCGGCAAGAGCACCATTCTCGACGCCCTGTGCCTGGCGCTGTTCGGCAGCACACCGCGGCTCGACAGCGTCTCACCGCTGAACAAGGTACCCGACGTCGAAGCCGAGATCGGCGGCGGCGACGAGCGCAACTTGCTGCGCCGCGGCTGCGGCAGCGGCTATGCAGAGGTGGATTTTGTCGGCGTCGACGGCCACCGCTACCGCGCGCGCTGGGAGGTCAAGCGTGCCCGCGAAAAGGTCGACGGACGCCTGCAGGCTAGCAGCCAGAGCCTTACGGATCTCGACAGCGGCACGCTGCTGGCCAGCGGCAAGAAACGCGAATTCAAGGAACTGCTCGAAGCCCGCCTGGGGCTGACCCTGGCACAGTTCACCCGCGCCGTGCTGCTGGCGCAGAGCGAGTTTTCCGCCTTCCTCAAGGCCGACGACAACGAGCGCGGCACGCTGCTGGAAAAGCTCACCGACACCGGTCTCTACAGCCGACTCGGCCAGGCCGCCTTCGAGGCCGCCAAGCAGGCGAAGGAAAGCGTGACTCGCCTGGAACAGCAGGCCGGCGGTCTGCAGCCGCTGGAACCCGAGCAGCGTGACGTACTGGAGCGCGAGCATCAGGCCCAGCTCGAAGAATTGAAGAAGCTGCAACAGCAGCTCAAGGAGCTGGAAGTGCAGCGGCAATGGCTCAGCGAACTGCAGCGCCTGGAAAACGAGCGCGAAGCGGCACGCCAGCAGCTGCAGGACGCCGAAGACGAGCGCGAGAGCCTGACCGAGGCCCGCCGTATCCTCGACCTGTTCGAACTGCTCGCGCCGCAGCGCCATCGTTTTCTGCGTCAGCAGGAACTCGAGCCCCTGCTGGGCAAGGCCGCCGAAAGTCTCACTCGCCTGCAGCACGAGGCGCAAAGCCTGCAGCAACGTCTCGACAGCTTGCAGAGGCAGTGCGAAGCCGCTGGCAACGACCTGCGCGCAGCCGAACAGGCGCGGCAGACGGCCGAGCCGAGGCTTGCGCAAGCGCGCCGCGAAGAGGAGCGCCTCAGCCATCTGAACGCCGACCTCGCCTCGATCCGCGCAGAAAGCGCCCAGGCCGATGCCGCGGCCAGCGCCGGCGAGGCAACGCTCAAGCAGCTTGGTGAGCAGCAACAGCGCGCCGCCGAACAGCTAGCAACGCTGACGCAGCGACTCGAGACGAGCGCAGCGCTGCAACCGCTCTGTGCAGCATGGGGCGGCTACAGTCGGCGCCTGCAACAGGCCGTCCAGCTGGCGGCACGCCTGCAGCAAGGTCAGGGCGAACTCCCGGCACTGGAAGCACAGGCCAAGGCTGCCGAGACGCAGCAAAACCTGGCGCGCGAGGCACTGGACAATCTGCAACGCGAGCGCGACAGCGATGTCGGGCTGGCCGAACAGCTGGCCCAGCTGCATCGACAGCTCGACGAATGGCGCCAGGCCGAGCGCGAAACCGAGGCCCTGCGCGAACTCTGGGCGCAGCAGCTCACGCTCACCGCCAGCCAGCGCGAACTGAGCGACGCCCACAGCCGCCAGCAGGCCGAGCTGGACAGCCTGGTACCGCAGGGCAAACAGCTTCGTAGTGACCGTGATGCTGCCGAGCAGGCGCTCAAGGTCACCCTCGCCCTGCTTGAACGCCAACGCCTGGCACGCAGCGAGAATGTCGAAGCGCTGCGTGCGGCGCTCGTCCCCGGCGAGCCCTGCCCGGTCTGCGGCAGCGACGAGCATCCCTGGCAGCAGACCGATGCGCTGGTCGCCAGCCTCGACCGACACGACGACAGCGAGGCCGAGCGCGCGCGCCAGTCGCTGCAGGAACAGGACCGGCGTCTGCAGGAACTGCGCGATCGCCATGTCGCGCTCAGCACGCAGTTGCGGCAGACGCAACAACGCCAGGGCGAAGTCGAGGTGCAGCTGCAGGCCCTGGCACCGCGCCTGCTAGCCCTGCCCGCACACACGCGATTGCTTGAGCAGCCGGAAGCCGAGCGTTCGCAATGGCTGGAAGCGCAGCTGACGACACTCAAAGACCAGATCGCCAACACCAGCCAGCGTCAGCAGCAACTGCTCGCGCTGCAACAGCGCAGCGAAACCCTGCAGCAGGCCTGGCAGGCCGCGCGCGAGGCCTGCGTCGAGGCGACCCAGCAACTCGCCCGCCAACGCGATGCGCTCGCCCGCGACAGCCAACAACTCGACGAGGAACTGCAGGCCTTCGCCGAGCTACTGCCCGCAGAACAGCTGCAGCGCTGGCGCGAAAACCCGGCGCAGACCTTTATGCAGCTGGACGCCAACGTCGCCATGCGATTGCAGCAACTTCAGGCGCAATCCGAGCTGGCCGAGGAGCTGCGCCAGTGCGAGCAGCGCCGCAGCGACGAGCAATTGCAGCAACGCCATCGCCAAGAGAAACAGGCGAGCTGCAGCGCGCGGCTGAACGAGCGCGAGAAACTGCTGCTGGCCTGCCAGCAGGCACTGCGCACCAGCCTTGGCGAACAGACCAGCGCCAGCGCCTGGCAACAGCAGCTGGATGCGGCAATCCACGCCGCCCGCCAGGCCCAGGCCGAGATCGATCAGCAGCTCAACGAGAGCAAGCTTGGCCTGACGCGCCTGCACAGCGAGCAGCAGAACTGCCAGCAGCGCCACGCTGAACTGGAGCAGGAACGCGATGCACTGAATGCCGAACTGGCAGCCTGGCGCGTCAGCCATCCGGAGCTGGACGATGCCACTCTCGCCCAACTGCTGCACATGGACGACCAGCTGATTACCGAGGCGCGCCAGCGCCTGCGAGAGAACAGTGAAACCCTGACCCGCTGTCGCGAGCGTCTGGACGGCTGCCTCAGCCGCCTGAACACGCACAAACAACTGCATGCCGAGACGCCGGACACCGAACTGCTGCAGCAACGCCATGCCGAGCAACTGCAGCAGTGCGAGCAGGCCGACCAGCGCTGCGCGGAAACCCGCGCCAAGCTGATCGACGATGATAAGCGTCGCAGTCAGAGCCAGGCGCTGCTCACCCAGATCGACGCCGCGCGGGCCGAGCATCAGCGCTGGGGACGCATCGCCGCGCTGATCGGTTCCAGCGACGGCGGCGCCTTCCGCAAGATTGCCCAGGCCTACAACCTCGACCTGCTGGTGCAGCACGCCAACGTGCAGCTGCGCCAACTGGCGCGCCGCTATCGCCTCAAGCGCGGCGGCAGCCCACTGGGGTTGCTGGTGTTGGATACCGAAATGGGTGACGAACTGCGCTCGGTGCATTCGCTGTCGGGCGGCGAAACCTTTCTCGTCTCGCTGGCCCTCGCGCTGGGCCTGGCGTCGATGGCATCGAGCAAGCTGAAGATCGAATCGCTGTTTATCGACGAAGGCTTCGGCAGCCTCGACCCCGAGTCGCTGCAAATCGCCATGGACGCGCTCGATTCGCTGCAGGCCCAGGGCCGCAAGGTGGCGGTGATCAGCCACGTCGCGGAAATGCACGAGCGCATTCCGGTGCAGATCCGTGTACGCCGTCAGGGCAATGGGCAGAGTGATCTGCAAATTGTTGGAGGGCTGCCATAAGGACCGGCGCTTTCGACGCCGTCGTTCGACGGTGATCGGCAACGGGCTCGGTCGCTTCGAGCCCAACGCGGCCGTCAAACAAGTCAGCGCAGATCGCTGAACATTCTGCTGCGCGCAACACCATCGCGGCTGGATGTTTTTCAAACAACCTGCGAGCAGCCCTGGGACGCGACTTTGCTCGGAAACCACAGGCGCTGGCGGCCCTTGCGGCCATTCGTCCGCTTGTGTTTGCCCACTACCCGCCGTAAGGTTCGCGCGTTTTCTTATCCGCCCAGGTGTGCACGACCGCAAGGTCCGCATTAAACGGGAAGCCGGTGCGCTCGAAGAGCAAGGCCGGCGCTGCCCCCGCAACGGTAATCGACCGCGATCCTTGGGATCGCCGTCCGCTCGACAGCCACTGTGTTCCGACATGGGAAGGTGAGCGCGATGCGCGTCGAAAGCCCGGAGACCGGCCTGACGGATTCGACTGGTGTTGCGGAGGGCAGCACCGTCAAGCGCTGCTGCCCGTCATCCCCCGCGCTTGTTCCTGCCCTCCTCAAAAGTCTGCGATCTTTTGAGGAATTCCAAGAATGAAACTGTCCCGACTTGCCCTGGCCGTGGCGCTGCTGCCTGGCGTTGAGGTGTTTGCTGCTGAGCAGGAGCTGCCAAGCATGCTCATTACCTCAGCCCGCCAGGCTGAACCCCGCGCCCAGGCCACTGCAGCCAATACCGTATTCACTCGAGCCGATATCGAGCGGCTACAAGCCCGCAGCGTGCCCGAGCTGCTGCGGCGTGTGCCAGGCGTACAGGTGGGCAGCCCTGGCGGTGTGGCATCGCTGTCGCTGCGTGGCACCGGTACTGCACAAACGCTGGTGCTGGTCGATGGCCAACGCATTGCTTCAGCCACCAGCGGTTTCGCCCGCCTCGACTACCTGGCTATCGACAACATCGAGCGTGTCGAAGTGATCCGTGGCCCGCGCTCCTCGCTTTACGGCGCGGATGCCATTGGTGGCGTCATCCAGATCTTTACCCGTGGCGGCAAACCCGGAATAAAACCGGAAGTCCGCTTGGCCGCCGGCAGCGACCAGACCTTCCAGCGCAGCCTGAGCCTGGCAGCCGGGACCGAGCAGACCCGTGTCCATCTAGGCGCCAGCCTCGATGAGAGCGACGGCCTCGATATCACCCGCGACAACCGCGGCGCCGATCGAGACAACGATGGCCAGCGCAACAAGGCGCTGCACCTGAAGCTGGATCACCAGTTCGATGCAAACTGGAAAGCGGGCTTGAGTCTCAACGACCAGCGCGGCAAGAACGAGTACGACGATGCCTACGAGTTTGCTCCGGGCGCACCGCAGGACGAGTTTCGCGTCAGCAGCTACAGCGGCTACCTGGACAGTCAGCTGACGGACATCTGGAACAGCCGTCTGGAGATGGGTCGCAGCTTCGATCGCAACCGCGCGGTCGGCTCCAACTACAACGACGGCCTGCTGGAAACCACCCGTCACTCGGCTGCCTGGATCAATCGCCTGCAGCTGAGCGAACGCCAGCAACTAAGTCTCGGCAGCGACTGGTACGAGGACCGTCTCGATGCCACCACCACCTACCAGGAAGACAGCCGCGACAACCTCGCTTTCTTTGCCCAGCACAGCTTCCAGAGCGAGCGATTCGGTACGGAGCTGGGCCTACGCCACGATGACAATCAGCAGTTCGGCAGCCACAACAGCTGGAACGCGGCGCTCAGCCTGCCGGTGGGTGAGTCGCAGCGCTGGATTCTGAGCTACGGTGAAGGCTTCCGTGCGCCCACGTTCACCGATCTCTACGCACCCCCAGCCTGGGGTCCGAACCCGGACCTGACGCCGGAGACTTCGAAGACCTACGAATTGCAATGGCGCGCTGAATTCGACGAGACCCAGCTGGAAGCCGCGCTTTATCGTACCGACGTCGAAGACATGATTGCCTGGGGTGGAACCCGAATGGAAAACATCAGCCAGGCACGGATCAACGGTTTCGAAGCCAGTGCGGCGCGCGAACTGCTGGGGTGGCAGGCGAGCCTCGGCGTTAGCATCATCGATCCACGTGATCGGAACAGCGGACGGGTACTACAACGTCGCGCCAAGCGCTCGCTGAGCCTGGACATGGATCGCCAATTCGGCGCATTCGGCGTCGGCGCGTCCTGGCAGGCCTTCAGCCAGCGCTTCGACGACAGCGCGTTCAATTCAAACTACGAGTCTGAGCGCACCACAATCCCAGGATATGCCGTGCTGAACCTTCGCACGAGCTGGCAGGCGACCCCCGAACTTCGCTGGGAAGCCAAGTTGGATAACGTGCTGGACAAGGACTATCACCTGGCGCTGTACCAGCGCGAATTCGCCAACATGGACAGCGCCTACGGCTACAAGGAGCAGGGCCGCACCGCACTGTTCGCCGTCATCTGGAATCCGTCGCTGTAGTCGCGTTAACCAGCGCGCCCGCTCAGGGCGCTGCGGCCATCACTTCGCAGAGCTTCCGGATCGCCGCCAGCATCTGGAAGCTCGGTCGCTCCAGCCCCTTGTCGGGCACTTCCAGTAATCGCCCATCACGCACGGCGCTGAGCTGCGGCCAGGCCTGCCACTCGTCCAGCTGCGCACCACTGCCGGCCAGGATGACTTCGGGATCGCGAGCAAGCACGGCTTCGATGCTGACCTGAGGTGCCGCCAGGGTCAGGTCGGCGAAAACGTTCTGCCCACCACACACCTCTATCGCTTCGCTGATGATCTGCTGGCCGCCGAGGGTATACAGCGGGCGATTCCAGATCTGATAGAAAACCCGCAGTGGCTCAGCGCGCTTGTAGTTGCTGCGTAACTCGGCAAGGCCCGCGCGAAATTGCTCCGCCAGCCGCTCGCCTTGTTCGGCGCGGCCTACGGCATTGCCAACCGCAACGAACTGCTCGGCCAGCCCTTCGAGACGGGTCTGCTCGGCAACCAGAACGCGAATACCGAACTGCTGCAACTGCTCACGCTGACTGCGCGGCACACTGTCCGGCCAGAGCAGCACGAGGTCCGGGCGCAGGCTGAGCAGGGTTTCCATTTCCACCTGGCCGTAGCGCCCAACCGAAGGCACCGACTGCAGCTCTGCTGGGCGCTCGCCGCCATCCAGGACGCCAACCAACCGGTCGGCGGCGTTGAGTTCGAGCATGATCTCGCTGAGCGATGGCGCCAGGCTCACTACTCGCTCGGCAGCCAACGCAGGCAATGACGCCAGCGAAACCAGCGCGACGAGTAGCAGACGTCGCATCAATGCAATTGCCGCGGAATGCGGTAGAGCACCAGCAACACCAGGCTGCCAAATACCAGCAACAGGCGAGCAACCGGCTCCATGCCGAATAGCGCACCCGCAGCGCCGATCCAGGCCGGTAATGAGGCGATCAGCAGACCGCGACGGCGAACACGGCGCAGATCGCTCCAGGCATCGTCCTCCACCGGGCCGTTCAGCGCCTGTTCGGTGGCAATCAGTGCATGTTTGAAGCGGGTGAAGGCCCGCAGGCTGAAGAACAGCGAAACCAGGCCGGCAGCGAAGAGTGGCAGACCCCAATCGGCAAACACCACCGATGTGCGCCCAAGCACCAGCACAGGCAGCACCATCAGCAGCGTATACAGCCAGCCGTCACGTGCGAGCTGGCGAAGGGCGGCGTCTCGCGTCACGACTGCTCGGCTTCGCCCTGGTGAATCTCGCCGAGCATGTGGCCGAGCTTGCCGGCCTTGGTGGCGAGGTATTTGCGATTATGCGGATTGTGCGCGATCTGCAGCGGCTTGCGCTCGGCGACGCGAATGCCGAAGCCCTGCAGAGCCTTGACCTTGCGCGGGTTGTTGGTCATCAGCTTGATCTCCGCGATGCCGAGATGCTCGAGCATCGGCAGGCAGATGCCGTAGTCGCGCATGTCCGGGGCGAAGCCCAGGCGCTCGTTGGCCTCAACGGTATCGGCGCCGGCGTCCTGCAACTCGTAGGCGCGGATCTTGTTCAGCAGGCCGATGCCGCGGCCTTCCTGGCGCAGATAGAGCAGCACGCCGCGGCCCTCGTCGGCAATCGCCCGCAGTGCCGCTTCCAGCTGGAAGCCGCAGTCACAGCGCAGGCTGAACAACGCATCACCGGTCAGGCACTCGGAGTGCAGACGCCCCAGCACCGGCTTGCCATCGGCCACGTCGCCGAGCGTCAGCGCGACATGTTCCTTGCCAGTGTCCTGGTCGAGAAAACCATGCATGGTGAACACACCGAACGGCGTCGGCAGTTGGGAAGCGGCGACGAACACGACAGACACGGGCGGAAATCCCAGAAGGCAGAAAAGCGGACATTGTAACACCAACTAACCCCGAATCTGGCTGGAGAGTTTGGCCGTCGACCGCGCCTATCGTGCCGTCGGGAAGCGGCTCAGGAGGTTTTCGACTCCAGCACCAGCACGCCCTGCTCCTCGCGCCAGCTGACGCGACCGAGAAAGCTCATGCCGAGCAACGCGTCGGTGGGCGAGCCACCCTCGACGACTACCGCTTCCACGCCGATCACCTCGATCGCCCCGACCTTCACACTGTTGAGATGAACGCGCCAGGCCTTGGCGGTACCGCTGGCAGTGCTCACCACCATCGGCCGGCCGTTGACCCGGTAGTCGATGCCCAGGCGGCGAGCCTGATGTTCGTTGATCGCCACGGAGGTAGCGCCGGTATCGACGAGAAACTGGATCGGCTGGCCATTGATCGCTCCGGCGATCCAGTAATGGCCGCCGGTGCCCTTGGCCACGCTCAGTTGGGTCTTGCTTGGTGTGGCGTAGGCGCCGCTGTATTCGCGGCTCAGGTTGTAGTGACGCTCGACGCCATCGACCCGCAGCACCGCGCCACTGGCATCGGCGCTGACTACCTGAACGCCGCCTGGGCCGGTCTGGCCGACCTTGACCAGCTTGCGCTGGCCGTCGACATTGACCACCGCAGCCCCCGGAAACAGCCCAACCACCTGCACCATGGACGCGGCCTGCGCCAGTGCGGGCAGCAGCAACAGGCTGGCGAACAGAATGGGGATGCTACGCATGGCTATTTCCTCGAAACCAGGCCGTCCGGGCCGGAACGACCGATCATCCATTAACAGCCGGCACGCTGCAGCGACCGGACGCACAATCAAACCAACAGCGCCACCAGTCCCTGCATGACCGCCCAGGCCGCGATACCGGCGAGGATATCGTCGAGCATGATGCCCACCCCGCCATGGATGTGCCGATCCACCCAGCTGATCGGCCAAGGCTTGGCGATATCCATCACGCGGAACACCACGAAACCAAGCAGCATCCAGTACCAGCCTTCCGGCACCAGCCAGAAGGTGATCCAGATGCCGACGAACTCATCCCAGACGATCCCTTCGTGGTCGTGCACACCGAGTTCACGCGCCACCTTGCCGCACAGCCAGACGCCGAACAGCATGGTCAGCCCGAGCATCAGCAGATGACCCCAGCCCGGCAGCAGTTGCCACAGCGGCACGAACGGCAGTGCTACCAGCGAACCCCAGGTGCCCGGCGCCTTGGGCATCAGCCCGGAACCGAAGCCGAACGCCAGATTGTGCCAAGGATTGGACCAGACCAGGGTTTGTGGCTTGGTCGCGACCGGTGCGGAGTCAGTCAAAACAGCGTTCCTTATCGGATCGATGGCAAGCAGCTACGGGGTCGAACCAGCGCCTACGCATTGAAATGGTTGTAGCCACGCTCGGACACGGCCACTTCGTTGCCCGCCGCATCAAGCAGCTGCACCCCCTGCCCCGCCGCCACTCGACCGATGACGTGCACCGACCAGCCGGCATCGAGCAGCGCAGATAGCTCAGCGGGCGGCAGCGTGAAGGCGAGCAGATAGTCATCCCCGCCGGCCAGCGCACAGCGCAACGCTTCGCCCTCACCGGCGAACCGGCGTAGCGGCTCGGACAGAGGCAGGCGGTCACGCTCGATCTGCAAGGCCACACCCGAAGCCTTGGCAATATGCCCGCAGTCAGCCAGCAGACCGTCGGAGATATCCAGCGCCGCCGTGGCCTTGCCTCGCAGCGCTTCACCCAGGGCCAGCTGCGGTTGCGGCGACCAGTAGCGTGCCAGCAGGTGTTCGGCGACATCCGCCTCGGCTTCGGCCTGACCGAGCACCAGCGGCAACGCGCCGGCCGCTTCACCAAGCACGCCGCCGACGCAGAGCAGATCGCCGACCTGCGCACCGGACCGAACCAGCGCCTGCCCGGCCGGGACTCGGCCGAACACCGTAACGGTAAGGCTCAGCGGGCCGCGGGTGGTGTCGCCACCAATCAAACGCAGGCTGCAATCAAGCGCCATCGCATCCAGGCCACGGGCAAGTTCCGCCAGCCAGAGTGGATCGCCAGCAGGCAAGGTCAGGGCAAGGGTGAAGCCGATGGGCGTGGCGCCCATGGCGGCGAGATCACTGGCGGCCACGGCCAACGAGCGCTGGCCGAGCAGGAAGGGATCGCAAGGATCGGGGAAATGTACCCCGGCGACCAGGGTATCAGTGGAAACAGCCAGCTGTTCGCCGACCGGAAGCTGCAGCAGGGCACAATCATCGCCAATGCCGAGAACGACTTCGCCGCCCGCCCTGGCACAAGCGGCGGCGGCGAAGTAGTGACGGATCAGCTCGAACTCACCCAGCAAGGCGAGCGGCCCTCAGCGCTTGTGGTTGCGCACTTCGGCGCTGCGCAGCGTGGGGGCCAGCTTGTCCAGCACGCCGTTGACGAACTTGTGTCCGTCGGTGGCGCCGTAGACTTTGGCCAGCTCGATACCTTCGTTGATGACCACGCGGTAAGGCACGTCGATGCGCTGCATCAGCTCGTAGGTAGACAGGCGCAGAATCGCCAGCTCCACCGGATCGAGCTCCTCCAGCGGACGGTCGAGATTCGGCGCGATGGCACCGTCGACTTCACTCTTGGTGCGCGCGACACCGGTCAACAGCTCGTGGAAGTAGCTGCCGTCCACCCCGGAGAAATCGTTGTCGACGCGGAACTGCGCCTCGATTTCGTTGAGGCTCTGACCGGCCATGTGCCATTGATACAGCGCCTGCATCGCCAGGCTGCGAGCGACCCGGCGCGTGGCGATCTTGCCCTTGGCCTTGGGCTGGGGAGCGTCCTGGCTATCGTCGTGATTCAGGCTCACTTCGCCTCCAGCTGCGACAGCAGGCTCACCATTTCCAGTGCGGAAAGTGCGGCTTCGGCGCCCTTGTTGCCGGCCTTGGTGCCGGAGCGTTCGATGGCCTGTTCGATGGAATCGACGGTCAGTACGCCGAAGGCGACCGGCACACCGAATTCCATGGAAACCTGAGCCAGACCCTTGGTGCATTCGCCGGCAACGTATTCGAAGTGCGGCGTGCCGCCACGAATGACCGCGCCGAGGGCGACGATGGCGTCGTATTCACCCTGCTGGGCGACCTTCTGCGCGACCAGCGGAATCTCGAAGGCACCCGGTGCGCGGATGATGGTGATGTCGTTCTCGCTGACGCCGTGGCGAACCAGCGCGTCGACCGCGCCGCTGACCAGGCTCTCGACGACGAAGCTGTTGAAGCGGCCTACGACCAGGGCGTATTTGCCCTGCGGGGCGATGAAGGTTCCTTCGATGGTCTTCAGGGGCATGGGTGCTTTCTCATCTCTTTAAAGAACGAAGGCGCCGCGGACTGCGCGGCGCCTCTGATTATTCGGCCGGGAGGTATTCTACAACTTCCAGATCAAAGCCGGATATCGCGTTGAACTTCATTGGCGCGCTCATCAGGCGCATCTTGCGAACGCCCAAGTCACGCAGGATCTGCGAACCGGCGCCGACGGTGCTGTAGGTAGCCGGGGTCGGCGGCTGCTGACGGGTCAGCTGCGCCAGCAGCTGCGGGCCGGTCAGCGGGTTGCCGAGCAGCAGCACGACGCCCTTGCCGGCCTTGGCAACCTCGCTCATCGCCGCGCGCAGGCTCCAGCGGCCCGGCACGGTGACCAGCAACAGATCACGCAGCGGCTCCATGTTGTGCACGCGGACCAGCGTCGGCTCCTCCGGGGAGATTTCGCCGCGGGTCAGCGCCATGTGCACGGTGTCCTCGACGCCGTCGCGGTAGGTGACCAGGTTGAACTGGCCCAGCTCGGTTTCCAGCGGCTGTTCGGAAACCCGCTCGACGGTACGCTCGTGGATCATGCGGTAGTGGATCAGGTCGGCGATGGTGCCGATCTTCAGACCATGCTGCTCGGCGAAGGCTTCCAGCTCAGGACGGCGCGCCATGGTGCCGTCGTCATTCATGATCTCGCAAATCACCCCGCTCGGCTCGAAACCACCCATGCGCGCCAGGTCGCAGGCCGCTTCGGTATGGCCGGCACGCGCCAGCACGCCGCCGGGCTGGGCCATCAACGGGAAGATATGACCGGGGCTGACGATGTCCTCGGCCACGGCATTGCGCGCCACAGCAGCCTGCACGGTACGCGCACGGTCGGCAGCGGAGATGCCGGTGGTCACCCCTTCGGCGGCCTCGATGGAGACGGTGAACTTGGTGCCGAAGCCCGAGCCGTTGCGCGGCGCCATCAGCGGCAGCTTGAGCAGTTCGCAGCGCTCGCGGGTCATCGGCATGCAGATCAGGCCGCGGGCGAAGCGCGCCATGAAGTTGATGTGCTCGGCGGTGACGCATTCGGAAGCGACGATGATGTCGCCCTCGTTCTCGCGATCCTCGTCATCCATGAGGATGACCATCTTGCCGGCGCGGATGTCTTCGATCAGTTCTTCAGCGGTATTGAGCGCCATGGGGCGTCTCCTCAATTCTTCAGGTAGCCGTGCTCGGCGAGAAAACCTTCGGTGAGCCCCGAGGCCTTGGGTTCGGCGGCCTTGTCGCCCATCATCAGGCGCTCCAGGTAACGCGCCAGCAGGTCGACTTCCAGGTTCACCTGCCGCCCGGGGCGGTAGTCGGCCATGATGGTTTCGCCGAGGGTGTGCGGCACGATGGTCAGCTCGAATTCGGCGCCATTGACCGCGTTGACCGTGAGGCTGGTGCCGTCGACGGTGATTGAGCCCTTCAGCGCGATGTACTTGGCCAGCTCGCGCGGGGCACGGATGCGAAACTGCACCGCACGTGCATTATCTTCCCGGGAGACGACCTCACCGACACCGTCGACATGACCGCTGACCAGATGGCCGCCGAGGCGGCTGGTAGGGGTCAGGGCCTTTTCCAGGTTGACCCGGCTGCCGGCCTTGAGGTCGATGAAGGCGGTGCGCGCGAGGGTTTCGCGACTGACGTCGGCCCAGAAGCCGTTGCCCGGCAGCTCGACCGCAGTCAGGCAGACGCCGTTGACCGCGATGCTGTCGCCCAGTTTGACGTCGCCCAGATCCAGCTTGCCGGTTTCGACCAGCACGCGTACGTCGCCGCCCTTGGGCGTGAGCGCACGGATGGTGCCGATGGCTTCGATTATTCCGGTGAACATGTGGCCTCCCGTGGAAGGCGGGTAAAACGTTGCATACGACGAACTCCTGTTTTTGAAAAACAGGGCGCTACGGATCGATAGGGATGCATGACGGGCGCACGGACGGCGTCCATCGGGATATCCCGCTCTCTCTCATCCGGACTATACCGTCGGCCCCGGAATCACACCGGGTCTGCTGACCTTGCCTAGGCAAGCGCTCGCGGGCTAGACGCGATTGAAAGCTACTGCGCGCAGAGCATGCTGCGTTGTGGTCCTCCTCGAAGTGCTCATTTACCAGGGTAAACTCCGCCTTCTCGTCGAATCACGCCTTGCCTGCTCAGCGCTCGCTACGCTTTCATCCTTGTAACTGCGCCATTACCGCCGGTGGGGAATCGCACCCCGCCCTGAGAACGTTGGGCCGCTTGCGGCCCGGCAGCGTTTTTAACACAAATAGCGGCGCGGGGCAGCCCGATATCGCCAGATAGCAGCTATGAGGGTGCAAGACGAAGGCTATCGGCAGACGCTGCCGGCACGGGTTGCCGATCAGCTGGCCGGGCGCGCCACGATTTTCCAGTCGTCACCCACCGCACGGATGTCGACAATCTTCAGCTCGCGCGCCTCGTTCATGCGTTCCAGAGGCAGCTCCAGCAGCGGGCGCGCCGTGGAGCCGAGAAACTTGGCTGCCATGAACACTTGGTATTCGTCGATCAGGCCGAGACTGGCGAACGCACCGACCAGCCGCGGGCCGGCCTCGACCAGCACCTCGTTGGCACCACGGGCAGCCAGCTCGCGCAGCAGCGCGGTCAGGTCGACCCGCTCCTGTCCCAGCACCAGCGCCTGATGGCCGGCGCGACGATAGGTCTCCTCGCAACCAGCGACCGCCGTGACGACCAGCGCTGGACCAGCCTGAAAGAACGGCGCATCCAGCGGCACTCGCAGCCGACCATCGACCAGCACCCGCAGCGGCTGGCGCTGCAGCGCCAGCGCGGTGGTTTCCGCGTCCAGCCCCAGTTCATCGCCACGCACGGTCAGCCGCGCGGCGTCCATCAGCACCGTATCGGCGCCGGTCAGCACGACGCTGGAGCGAGCGCGCAGGCGCTGCACCTCGGCGCGTGCCGCCGGCCCGGTGATCCACTGACTCTCGCCGCTGGCCATCGCGGTGCGCCCGTCCAGGCTCATCGCGAGTTTGGCGCGAACGAACGGCAGGCCGCTTTCCATACGCTTGATAAAGCCGCAGTTGAGCTCCCGCGCCTCGGCTTCCAGCACGCCGCTGGCGACTTCGATGCCGGCGCTGCGCAGTAATTGCAGGCCACGCCCGGCGACCTGCGGGTTGGGGTCTTGCATAGCCGCCACCACCCGCCCGACACCGGCCTTGACCAGCGCTTCGGCACAGGGCGGCGTGCGCCCGTAATGACTGCAGGGTTCGAGGGTGACGTAGGCGGTGGCGCCGCGGGCGCGCTCGCCCGCCTGGCGCAACGCGTGGACCTCAGCATGCGGCTCACCGGCACGCACGTGCCAGCCTTCACCGACCAACTCACCATCAGCGACGATGACGCAGCCGACCCGCGGGTTCGGGTGGGTCGAATACAGCCCCTTACGCGCCAACTGCAGTGCGCGGGCCATCCAGGCGTGATCGGTGGTCATTCGGGCTTCGCTGGCTCGCGGGACAGGCGCTCGATTTCCTCACGGAATTCGTTGAGGTCCTGAAAGCGGCGATAGACGGAAGCAAAGCGGATATAGGCGACCTCATCGAGCTTCTGCAGCTCGGCCATCACCAGTTCGCCGAGCACCCGCGACTTTATTTCGCGCTCGCCGGTGGCGCGCAGCTGATGCTTGATATGGGCGATCGCAGCTTCCAGGCGCTCGACGCTGACCGGACGCTTCTCCAGCGCGCGCTGCATACCGGCGCGTAGTTTCTGCTCGTCGAACGGCTGGCGGCTGCCATCGGACTTGATCAGTCGTGGCATCACCAGTTCAGCGGTTTCGAAGGTAGTGAAGCGCTCGCCACAGGCCAGGCACTCGCGGCGACGGCGCACCTGATCGCCTTCGGCAACCAGGCGGGAATCGATGACCTTGGTATCGTTGGCGGCACAGAAGGGACAATGCATTTGGCTGAAATCGGTCGTACGTCGGGACGGCCATGGTAGCGCATCCGACCGGCAAGACAAGGCGACGGCTTTGCTGCTATACAAGCCCGCAATCGTCGTTCAGGAGGCTGTCCGTGCCGCCACGTTTTTTCGTTCTCCCTGCCTTCCTGGCCTTGCTCGCCGGCTGCAGCAGTAAGCCCAGCGAAGCGCCGACCGCACCGGTCGAGCTGAGCACCGCCCCGCACTCCAAACTGCTCAACGAACTGAGCGGTAGCCTGATCGGCGCGCCGGCTGGCAGCGACGTGGAGCTGGCACTGCTGGAGGTCGATCGTCGCGACCAGCCGGACCGCCTGCTCAGCAATGTCCAGCTCAAAGGCCGCGATAGCCAACTGCCCTTCATCCTGCAGTTCAACCCCGACGCCTTTCCCACCGGCCAGCGTGTCGAGCTGCGCGGCCGGGTCACCCGGGCCGGCCAGCTGATCATGCGGCTGCCGCCGCGAACCATATCCAGCCCCGCCAGCCAGGCGCTCGGCCCGCTGCAGCTGGTTCCGGCGCCGTGAGCGCACCGGCCGCATTACAGGCGGCACTGAACGAACTGCTGGGCGACGCACGCCTGGTTGCCGAGCCGCTGCCGGGCACCGATCTGCGACTCTGGCTGATCGACGCCGCCAATATGGACCGCGCCTTCAGCCCCGAGGAAACCCGGCGGATACTCGAAGACCCGCCGTACTGGAGCTTCTGCTGGGCCAGCGGCCTCGTGCTGGCGCGCTGGCTGGCCGAAAACCCCGAGTGGGTGCGCGGCAAGCGCGTGCTGGATTTCGGTGCCGGCTCAGGTGTCGCGGCCATCGCCGCCGCCAAGGCAGGCGCTGCCGAAGTGGTGGCCTGCGATCTCGACCCGCTGGCGCTCGCCGCCTGCCAGGCCAACGCCGTGCTCAATGGCGTCGAGCTACGCTATTCCCAAGACTTCTTCGCCGAGGCGGATCGCTACGATCTGATCGTCGTGGCCGATGTGCTCTACGACCGCGCCAATCTGCCGCTGCTGGATCACTTCCTCAGTCGTGGACGCGAAGCGCTGGTGGCCGATTCGCGGGTGCGCGATTTCGCCCACCCGCTGTACCGGCGCCTGGACGTGCTGGATGCCTGCACCTGGCCGGATCTGGCCGAGCCGGCAGAGTTTCGCCAGGTCAGCCTCTATCACGCGACGCGCTAGTCGCACGGAGACCACCATGAGCGAGGAAAACCTGCGGCTGTTCTTCGCGCTACCCTGCCCGCCCGAGCAAGCGGCAGCGATCTGCGCGTGGCGGGACGACCAGGCGATCGACGGCCGAGCGGTGCCACGCGACAACCTGCACCTGACCCTGGCATTTCTCGGCGCACAGCCGAAGGATCATCTCGACGCCCTGTTGCAGATGGCGGCGACGGTGCAGACCGATTCCTTCAGCCTCACCCTCGACCGCCTGACCACTATCGGAAAAGGTTTCATCTGCCTGCAGCCCAGCACCACGCCTCCCGCACTCCTGCAGCTTGTCGAAGCGCTGAGCGAGCGGTTGGCGGCGCTTGGCGTAATTCTCGACTGCCGCCCCTTCCTGCCGCACCTGACGTTGAGCCGCCAGGCCCGATGCCGACCGCAGAAGCCGGCTCCGGATTTCAGCTGGCACGTCGATCGATTCGTGCTCTACCGCTCACGCAATACCGAGGATGGTGTGCACTACGACGAACTGGGCAGCTGGCCGCTGGCTGCGCCATAGCAACCCGAAGGCTGCAATGGCGCTGTCGCTCAACGCGGTACTTCGATCAGAAAACGAAACAACGGACCGTGCTGTTCCACCGCCAGGCAGTTGTAGCCCTTGGCCTTGGCGTCCTCGGGGATGCCATGCACCGACTGCGAGCAGTCGGTCACCACTTCGAGCAACTGCCCCGGCTGCATGGTTTCCAGGGTTTCCAGCGTAGCGATGGCGTTGTACGGGCAATGCTCGCCACGCAGATCAAGCGAGAGATTCGGTTTGGCCTGGCTCACGGGCAGGGCTCCTTTTCGATTGGAAACGACGGGCGTTGAGGTGCACCAGCAACATGGCGACGGCCAGGCCGGCGAAGGTCAGCAGCAAGCCACTGGCCGGACCAAAGCTCTCGAGCAGATTGATCTTCGGATAGGGCAGTGCCAGCGAGGTGCCGAGCTCGTCCCAGTAGACCGCCACCAGCGTGCCGCCGATGACATTGCCGACGCCGACAACCCAGAAGTGCACCTGCCCTTCCATGGCGCGATACATCCAGCCGGTTTCGCAGCCGCCGGCAACGACGATACCGATGCCAAACAGCACGCCACCGATGATTGCGTTCGGCCCCATCCAGAAAATCTTCGGACTTGCCCCTAGCCCGATGGCACCGAAAGTACCGACGCAGGCCACAGCCATGCCCAGCAGGATGCCGTAGGCCACGCGGGTTCGGCCGGTGGTCCAGAGGTCGCGCGCGGCACTGGTAAAGCAGATCTGTGCGCGCTCGATCAGCCCGCCGAACAACAAGCCGAACAGCACCGCCATGCCCAGCACCAGCGAGGCATCGAAACGCCAGGCGGCGAAGGCGACCGCAAGCACCGCGACCGCCGTGCCGATCCGGGCCTGCACCGTGGCCCGCCGCCGCGTGCCTTCCGCATCGCCGAACAGCGAACTGGCCTGGCTGCCGACCTTCAGCGGCGTGCGCAACCAGGGCAACAGGCAAATTTTCACACCTATCCAGGCGCCACCCACGGTGGCCAACATGAACGCCCAGGCGTGCAGCGAGAACATCGGAATCCCGGTGAAGAAAGCCGCCAGGTTGCAGCCCATCGCCAGGCGCGCGCCGAACCCGGCGATCACCCCACCGATCAGCCCCTGCAACAAGCGGCGCTTGCTGGTCGGCCAGCGCAGGCTGACGTTGTTTGCCCACAACGCCGCACACAGTGCGCCAAGCAACATGCCGATGATCATCACGCCGTCGATGCGATCGAGCGGCGTGCCGGCAAGGCCGATCAGCTTGAAGTAGCTCCACTCCTCGGGTGCGTAGCCGAACCAGGAAATGACGTGCCCACCCCAGCGAGTGAACTCCCCGGTGACGGCCCAGAAGGTGCCAGTTATGGCGAAGTAGTAAGCGGAAGCGACGCCCAGCGCGACAAGCGCGGGCAGCGGCGACCAGAAGCGCACGAGGTAGCGCTCCCAGAAGTCGGAGAGAACGGACATGTGAAGCTCCTTATGACGCGCGACTGCAAACGCCGCACCGGTCTAGGAAAAGGGTTGCGCCACGATGAGCCGGCAAAGAGCCGTGCCATCCGGCGGGCGCAACCATAGACCAATGGCCGCGGGCATGCGAGCCCTTGCTTCCCGTGGCGGGCGCCCCCACATACCATGCACGCCTTTCCTGACATTCGTTGCCACGAGAATCCCGATGAGCCAGACGCCCTACATCTTCGATGTCACCACCACCAGCTTCGAGCAGCTGGTGCTCGAGAACTCGTTTCACAAGCCGGTACTGGTCGACTTCTGGGCCGAATGGTGCGCGCCGTGCAAGGCGCTGATGCCAATGCTGGCGAAGATCGCCGAGGAGTATCAGGGCGAGCTGCTGCTGGCCAAGGTCAACTGCGACATCGAGCAGGAAGTCGTCGCCCGCTTCGGCATTCGCAGCCTGCCGACCGTGGTGCTGTTCAAGGACGGTCAGCCGGTGGACGGCTTTGCCGGTGCACAGCCGGAATCCGCGATTCGCGCCATGCTCGAGCCGCACGTACAGGCCCCGGAAACCCCACAGGGCAACCTGCTGGAAAGCGCCCAGGCATTGTTCGCCGAAGGCCGTTTCGCCGAGGCGGAAGCGCAGCTGCAGCAACTGCTCAGCGAAGACAACGAGAACGGCGCCGGTTTGATTCTGTATGCCCGCTGCCTGGCCGAACGCGCCGAGCTGGCCGAAGCGGAAACGGTGCTCAATGCGGTGAAAGGCGACGAGCACAAGCAGGCTCTGGCCGGTGCGCGCGCTCAGCTGACCTTCCTGCGCCAGGCTAACGACCTGCCGGAAGTAGCCACATTGAAGAGTCGCCTGGCACAGAACGGCGGGGACGATGAAGCGGCTTATCAGCTGGCGATCCAGCAGCTGGCGCGCCAGCAATACGAGGCGGCGCTCGACGGCCTGCTCAAGCTGTTCGTGCGCAATCGCAACTATGCCGACGGGCAACCGCACAAGACGCTGCTGCAGGTCTTCGAGCTGCTCGGCAACGACCATCCGCTGGTGACGCTGTACCGCCGCAAGCTCTATCAGGCGATCTACTGATCGTTCGCAACAGCAGGCGAGCCTTTCAGGAAGGCTCGCCAATCCAGTGGTAACAGGGCGAGTCGGCACCGTGCTCGACCTTAACCTCGTCACAGTGGCGCAACCGCACCAGCAGCCGCTTGGCCAGCTGAGCGTTGCCCGTAAGCGCCTCCAGTTCGGCGAGCAACTCCGGGCCGTCCAGCTTGCCAGCGCAGCGCAGGCGCTCGCGGGCGCTGTGCCAAAGCGCATCGGCGGCAGGCGTCGCAGTCGTCGGAACACTGCCGGTCACGCCGGCATTGGCAAAGCCGCGCGCCAACTGCGACCAGTCACGCTCTTCAAGCTCGATCTCGAGATCGACCGGCCAATCCCCTATACGTCCGCGAATTCGAATCATGCTGCGTCTCCTGAGTGATGGCTCATGCTCACATGACGGCAACGGGCTGGCCAGCGGTGCGGCAAAGTTGTTATAAGGTAACGCCTTATCACAATGGAGCTGACCATGCGCCACCTACTGCTCGCAGTGCCTGTGCTTCTGCTGCCTTTGACTTACAGCCACGCGCACGAAGAACACCATCACCATGAGCACGAAGAGGCCTCAAGCCTGGGCGCGCATGAGCATGGCGCGGCGCGCCTGAATGCCGCACTCGACGGCAAGCGGCTGGAACTGGAGCTGATCAGTCCGGCGATGAATCTGCTGGGTTTCGAGCACGCACCGGCCAATGCGGCGGATGAAGCGAAGATTGCCAGCGTCCGCTCGCAACTGGAGCAACCCCAGGCCCTGTTCGGCCTGCCGGCGGCGGCAGGCTGCAGCGTGAGTGAACAGCAGCTTGCCGGCGAACTGCTCGGCTCGGCACATGCGGGATATCAGCGCGGCGATCAACATGATCACAAGCAGGAGCATAAGCACGATCACGACGACCATGAGGCCGCCGGCCATAGCGATATCGAAGCGCACTACCAGTTCGACTGCAGCAACCCTGAGGCGCTGCGCGCACTGGAGCTGAAAGGGCTGTTCGAAAGCTTCCCCGGCACGGAAAAGATTCAGGTACAACTGATCGGCCCAAACGGTCAGCAGGGCGCGGAGCTGACGCCGGCACGCTCGCAGCTACCCTTCTAAAACACACTGGACCTCGATGACTGCTCCTCTACTTGCAATCGACAGTCTCGGCTTCGCCTGGCCTCGCCAGGCCGAGCTATTGGACATTCCCACGTTTCGCGTCGAGCGTGGCGAAAGTCTCTTTCTCAAGGGCCCTTCAGGCAGTGGCAAGACCACCCTGCTCGGGCTGATCGGCGGCGTGCAGAAAGCCGGCCGCGGCAGCATTCGCCTGCTCGACCATGATCTTGGCCGCCTTTCGGCCGGTGCCCGGGACCGCTTCCGCGTCGATCACACCGGCTACATCTTCCAGCAGTTCAACCTGCTGCCTTTTCTCTCGGTGCGTGAAAACGTCAGTCTGCCCTGCCATTTTTCGCGGCTACGTGCCGAACGTGCGCGCAAGCGTCACGGCAGCACCGATGCCGCGGCGGCGAGCCTGCTGGAGCATCTGGGACTGTCCCCGGAGCTGTTCGAGCGGCGAGCCGACGCACTCTCGATCGGCCAGCAGCAGCGCGTTGCGGCCGCTCGCGCCCTGATCGGCCAACCGGAACTGGTCATCGCCGACGAGCCGACCTCGGCGCTGGATGCAGATAGCCGCGAAGCCTTCCTGCACCTGCTGTTCTCCGAATGCCGCGCGGCCGGCGCGAGCCTGCTGTTCGTCAGCCATGACCAGAGCCTTGCGCCGTTGTTCGACCGCAGCCTGTCACTGGCCGAGCTGAACCGCGCAGCCAGCAATCCGGAGCTTTAGCCGATGTATCTCCTGCGCCTGGCCCTGGCGAGCCTGAACAATCGCCGTTTCACTGCCCTGCTGACGGTATTCGCCATCGCCCTGTCAGTGTGCCTGCTGCTCGCCGTTGAACGGGTGCGCAATGAAACCCGCGCGAGCTTCGCCAACACCATTAGCGGTACCGATCTGGTGGTCGGCGCCCGTTCCGGTTCGGTCAACCTGCTGCTGTACTCGGTATTCCGCATCGGCAATGCGACCAACAATATTCGCTGGGACAGTTACCAACGCTTCGCCGAGCACCCGCGGGTCGACTGGGCAATCCCAATTTCCCTCGGCGACTCCCATCGCGGTTATCGCGTGATGGGCACCAGCACCAATTACTTCGAGCACTACCGTTACGGCCGCAAACAGCCACTGCAGCTGGGCGAAGGCCGCGTCTTCGAAGGCGACCCGTTCGAGGTTGTACTGGGCGCCGAAGTGGCCAGCGCGCTGGGCTACCAGCTGGATGACAGCATCGTCCTCGCCCACGGCGTAGCGCGGGTCAGCCTGGTTCAACATGAGGACAAGCCGTTCCGTGTGGTCGGCGTGCTGCAGCGCACCGGTACGCCGGTCGATCGCACCCTGCACATCAGCCTTGAAGGCATGGAAGCGCTGCATGTCGACTGGCAGAACGGTATGCCGGCCCGCGGCGCGGCGCGTATCGACGCAGAGCAGGCGCGCCAGCTCGATCTTCAGCCACAGCAGATCACCGCCTTTCTGCTCGGCCTCAACAGCAAGATCGCGACGTTCACCCTGCAGCGGGAAATCAACGAGTACCGCGGCGAGCCGCTGCTGGCGATTCTGCCCGGCGTCGCCCTGCAGGAACTGTGGAGCCTGATGGGTACGGCCGAGAAGGCGCTGTTCGCGGTTTCACTGTTCGTCGTGCTGACCGGCCTGATCGGCATGCTGACGGCGATCCTCACCAGCCTGAACGAGCGCCGCCGCGAGATGGCGATCCTGCGCTCAGTTGGTGCCCGTCCCTGGCATATCGCCGCCCTGCTGATCATCGAGGCGTTCGGCTTGGCATTGGCTGGAACACTGCTGGGCCTGGCACTGCTCTATCTCGGCATCGCCGTGGCGCAGTCACCGCTGCAGAGCCTCTACGGCCTGTTTCTACCGCTTGCCTGGCCGAGCAGCTATGAGTGGAGTCTGCTCGGCGCTATCCTGCTGGCGGCACTGCTGATGGGCAGCGTGCCGGCCTGGCGTGCCTATCGCCAATCGCTGGCCGATGGCCTGTCGATTCGACTGTGAGGAACCCGATGTCGCGCCTGTTGATCGCCCTGCTCCTAGTCTGCGTGCTGCCCGTGCACGCAGCCGAAGTCCGTCTGCTGCAGTGGGCAGAGCTAATTCCCGAAGGCGCGCCGCCACCACCGCCGCCGCTGGCGATACATGACATGTCGCAGCTCGCCGATGCGCTGGCTGCCGAGGCAGGGCCAGCCGCCGCGCAGCAATCACCGGCCGCGCCTGTCGTCGAAGCACTCGATGGTCAGATGGTGAAGTTGCCGGGCTATATCGTGCCTCTGGACATGACCGACGAAGGTCGCGTCACCGAATTCCTGCTGGTGCCGTATTTCGGCGCCTGCATCCATGTGCCGCCACCGCCGTCCAACCAGATCGTGCATGCCACCAGCGAACTGGGCGTGCGGGTGGATGCGCTATACGAGCCGTTCTGGATCGAGGGGCCCCTCAGCGTCGAACACGCCAGCAGCGAGCTGGCGGAGGCGGGTTACCGCATGCAGGCACAGAAGATCTATCCCTACGAGCTGCAATAAACGCCAGTCGGCCAACGCGGCGGCGATTACGTTTTGCCAGTCTGATCAGTGTGCGCTGGCGACCTGCCGTTCGCGCTCGAAGCTGAGCTCGCCTTCGGCCCACTCGCGCCATTCGCGCACCCGACGACGCTCTGCGCCGGCCCGCTCCGCCTGTTTCAGCGCTTCGAGCCCGGCCTGCCAGCGCGCTTGTTCCAGTTCGAGCTGGGCGACGTTCATCCAGAACTTGGCGCTGCCCGTCTGGGTCGCCAACTGGCGGTAGATCTTTGAAGCTTCGGTACGCTCGCGTGCCTGCCACCAGAGCATACCCATGCGCTCCTGGCGCGCCGCGTTGCTCGGCAGCAAGCGCGATGCCAGCATCCCTTCGAGCAGCTTGGCGCCTTGCCACGGCTGGCCGGCGGCACTGGCCAGCGCGACCAGGTTGTCCAGCTCGGCCTCGCTGAAGCGCAGCCCCTTGGTGTGCGCCGCCCGCAGGGTGGCCAGCGCACGATCTTCCGCACCAGCCAGCTGCTGCAAACCGGCTAACTGACGCCAGGCCTTGGCCTGATCGGGATGGCGCTGCAACAGCTTTTTCTGCCAGCCTTCAGCCGCTTGATAGCGCTTCAGCTCGGCATTACCGGCAACCAGAAACTGCAACCAGGTATCGCCGGCTTTCGGATTGGCCTGCACATAGCGCTCGGCCAGGGGCAGCGCCTTGGCGTGCTGGCCGAGGCCCTGATAGGCCTGCACCAGCATCTGCAGCACTTCTTCGTTGGCCTGATTGGCCGAGCCCAACAGCCTGACCACCTTGGCATAGCGACCCTCGACCAGATTCAGACGTGCCAGATTGCGCCGTTCGCCGGCGAGTAGTTCTTCATCCAGCTTGCCGCTGGCTACGGCCTTGTCCAACCACTCAAGTGCCTGGCGATTGTTGCCCTCGGCCCAGGCCAGATAACCACGGCTGCGCCAGAGCAACGCCTCTTCACCGCTGCCGGCCTTGGCGGTCACCCCCTCGAGCGCCTTGCGTGCTGTCGCGTAGTCGCCCTTGCTCTGCGCGGTCTGTGCGCGCTCAAGGGCCATGAACACGGCCGGGTCGATGGCCTGGGCAGCCTGGACCGAAGCAGCGAGGGAAAGGGTCAGCACAAGCAGCAGACGAAGCATCTCAGCGTTCTCCTTGCAGGCGGAAGTGCAGGGTTTTCACGGCTTCACGGGATACCGCCGCACCGTTTTCGGTACGCGGTGCGAAACGCCAGCGGGCCGCGGCACGCCGAGCCTCGCGATCAAATACGTTACGTGGCGAAGCCTCCAGCACACGAATGTTCTCCACGCGACCCTGCGGGTTGATGGTGAAGGCCAGCTTGATATGCCCTTCGATGCCCTGCTGCCGCGCACGATAGGGATACTCGGGGCGCACATCATTGAGCGGCATCACTTCCTGCTCTGGGCCACCCGGGTTACCCGCCGCTTCCACTGCCGCACTGGCCGGCGCTGGAGCGGCTGCAGGGGCGCTCGGCGCAGCCGTCAGACCGGACAGACTAGGTGCCGGCGCGGTGGCGACGGAAATACCGGCGTTGATGCTCGGCAGATCGAGATCGAGCTTCGGCAGATTCGCATCCGGCGTCGCCATGTTCGGCGTCGGCGGTGTCGGTGGTTGCGGCGTCTTGGGTTGCGGCGGCTGCGGCGCCTGCTGGCGAGAACGCGTGGCGCTGTCTTCGTTGCGCCCGTCCATGCGCACGAAGTTGGCGATCGCCAGCGGGTCTTCCTGAATCTTGCTGCGCGGCGGATTGACCATGCTCAGCATCAGAGCGAACAGCAGCAGCGCCACCACGCAGGCGGCGACGAAGGCCAGACTGAAGCGCACCAGCCGCGGTTGCATCAACGCGCCCCCGTGCTGGCAGCCAGCGCGACGTCCTGCAC
This sequence comes from Stutzerimonas decontaminans, assembly GCF_000661915.1. NCBI lineage: Bacteria > Pseudomonadati > Pseudomonadota > Gammaproteobacteria > Pseudomonadales > Pseudomonadaceae > Stutzerimonas > Stutzerimonas decontaminans. The sequence goes on from NZ_CP007509.1 coordinate 3,819,151, forward strand.
GCCGGCCTGACGCGCCTGATCCATGACCTGCACCACCAGCCCGGTGCGCGCATCCTGGTCGGCCTGTACCACCACTGCGCCTTCCGGTTGATCCACACGCAGCCGCTCGACATGCGCCCGCACGCTGCGCACGTCCACTGCCTGCTTGTCGATCCAGACCTGGCCGTCGGCGGTGACGGCAATGAGGATATTGCCTTTGTCCTGCGCACTGGCGGTATCCGCCTGCGGACGATGGACCTCGACACCGGACTCCTTGATGAAGGAGCTGGTGACGATAAAGAAGATCAGCATGATGAAGACCACATCGAGCATCGGCGTAAGGTCGATGCCGGTGTCCTCTTCCTGCTGGTAATGATGACGACGCATACGCATCCCGCTAATCCTCAGTCGTGACGCAGCTGGTCAGCCAGCCGGTCGAGAGACTGGCGCGCGATACGCTCAAGGCGCGCCAGACTGAACAATCCTGTGATGGCCAGCACCATGCCAGCCATGGTTGGCAGGGTCGCCTGCCAGACACCCGCGGCCATGCCGCGTGGGTTACCGGAGCCACTCAGCGCCAGCACGTCGAATACCGCGATCATGCCGCTGACCGTGCCGAGCAGCCCGAGCAGCGGATACATCGCAACCAGGGTCTTGCTTAGCCGTAGAGGTCCGGACAATTGCTGCTGCGCTTGCGCCAGCCAGGCCGAGCGCACCGCACGCTGCCAGCTGCCAGGCTCGTCGGCCATCTGCGCCCAGGCCTGCCGGCGTGACTCCACCCAATGCGGGAAGACCCGCCGCATGAACCACAGCCGCTCGAAAACCAGCGTCCAATACAGCACGCACAGGCCCGCCAGCGCCCACATCACCACCCCGCCTGCAGTCATGAAATCGAGCAGCGCATGACCGCTGTCGACCAGACTCAGCCAGTGGGCACGCAGATCAGTCACGGCGTGGCGCCCCCGACAGATGCAGTGCAATCAAACCGGCACTCTGCTGTTCTAGGAGTTGGATCAGCGCCTTGCTGCGACTGGCCAGCAGGCTGTGCAGAAACAGCAGCGGGATTGCCACGACCAGGCCCAGCACGGTGGTCACCAGTGCCTGGGAGATACCGTCGGCCATCAGCCGCGAATCGCCACCCCCGCTCTGGGTGATGGCCTGGAAGGTGATGATCATGCCGGTCACGGTACCCAGCAGGCCGAGCAGCGGTGCAACGGCCGCGAGTAGCTTGAGCAGCGGCTGGCCGCGTTCCAGTGGCGGAGTCTCCTGGAGAATCGCCTCGTCCAGCTTGAGCTCCAGGGTTTCCAGATCCGATAGCTGAGGCTTGGGGCCCAGCACGCCGATGATACGGCCGAGCGGATTGTCATCGCGCGGTTGGTTGAGCTCGCGCATCTGGCTACCGACCTTGCGGCCGACGCCGCCGAGATAAGCCATACGCCAGATCGCCAGCAGCAGGCCGATGGCGCCGAGCACCAGAATCACGCCACCGACCAGACCGCCTTGTTTGACGCGATCCCACAGATCGGGCTGGCGCTGCAGCTGGGCGATCAGCGTGCCGCGGCTCGGGTCCAGCGGCAGGGTGGCGAGCGCGTCGGAGCTTTTCAGGTAGTCGCCGATCAGGCCTTTGCCGGATGGCTGGCGTGTCGGTACCAGCAGTTCGCGGGCATCGGCGTCGTAACGCAGGAAAGCATTGTCGGTAAAGGCGGAGAAGCTGCCCACACGCAGCACCGACTGCTCACGACGCGCTCCATCGGTGCCCACCACAGGCAACGGAACGCGCTCCACCCGGCCACTGGCGGCCAGATCTTCCAGCAGGGTCATCCAGAAGGCGTCCAGATCTTCGGCAGAAGGCAGGGCGCGGCTTTCCGCCAGGCTGCGCAGCTGCTTGAGTCGCTCGGGATACTGGGCATTGAGCATGCTGTCCTGCCACTGACCCGCAATATCACCGGCACTCTGGCGGACCACGCCAAACAACTCACCCAGATGGCCAACGCGCTGTGCCAGAAGCTTCTCCTGCTCGGCCAGTTCGGCTTCCTGCCGGTCGAAATCGGCTTTCAACCGTTCGGCCTCGGCTTTCTGCTCAGCCAGGGCGGCACGTGCACGGGAGAGAAGTTGCTGCTGTTCGCCGCGGTCGCGGACGAAGGCCTGTTCGCGCGCCTGCATGGCGCTGACTTCCGCTGCTCGATCGCTGCGAATACGTTCAAGCAGCTGATCAGGGCTGAGCGGTTCTGCCGCATGAGCCGCAAGGGGCAACAGCGCGACTAGGAAAAAAGAAAACAGACGGCTCATTGCGCGGCCTCCTCGGCCAGGGTCTTCACGGGCAGTTGCAGGTAGGCAGGCGCCTGCTGCTGGCGGGCGATGGCAATGGCCTGCGTCAGCGGGCGCCGGGCGCTGCCATCGAGCACCTCCCAGCTGCGCGTCTGCGGGTTCCACCAGCCGCTCTCGTGAGCATCCAGGGTCTGGTAATAGAGCATCACCCGGCCCAGCCGCAGGAACTCCACGCTGCGCGAGTCTCCGTCTCCGTCTCCGTCTCCGGGCAGCTCGCCACGCCAGGCCTCCAGCGTGCGCCCATAGTCGCTTTCGATCTGATACGCCTCGAGGATGCGGCGATACTTTTCAGCCAGGCTGACATCGGCTCGCGGGAGCAAGTCCTGCAAGCTAGCGAGACGGTCCGCGCGCTCGTCGGGCAGGAATGGCACGTCGGCAGCAATGAACTCACCCAGCACCTCGACCATACGGCTCATCTGCGGGGTTACCGCTTCCTGCGTGCGCTCGATGCTGTCCAACTGGCGCTGAAAGCCGACCAGCTCCTTGCGCTGCGCCGCCGTCAGTTCCTGCAACTGCTTGTTGTAAGCCTTCAGCGCCTCGGTCTGCTGCAACGCACTGCGGTACTCGTTGAGCATTTCACGGGTGGCGTCGTCGAGCTGATCGATCCGCGCTTGCGAAGCCTTGGCCTCGGCAGACAGACGCTCGCTCTCATCCAGCGCAGCGTCCAGCGGAGCCGCGGACAGCGACCCGGCGTAAAGCTGCAGACAGCATGGCAGCACGGCAACCGCCAGCAGGCGGGGGATGAAGGAAGGCATTGAAGGATCCTTGGGACGGGCGCTAACTCAAAAGAGAAACATTATCATCTGTGAATTGACGCAAAGCAACCCGGGCGTTTCGTCGCAGTAGCCGAGGCCCCTTTCATTGAGCTGGATCAAAAAGCGCCCGCGCTCACTCCCTACCATGGCCCCCAATCGCATTCCAACAAACGGAGCATCATCATGCGCAAGACCCTGTTCACCGCTTCCGCGCTGGCCCTGGCGCTGGCCGCCCCCTTCGCCCAGGCTTTCGAAGCCGGGGACATCATCGTTCGCGCTGGTGCGATTACCGTTGATCCGCGTGAAGATAGCAGTGACATCAACCATGCCCTACTAGGTGACATTGGCGGAACCAAGGCGACTCTGAACAGCGATACCCAACTGGGCCTTAACTTCGCTTATATGGTCACCGATAAGGTGGGTATCGAGCTGCTCGCGGCAACCCCATTCAGCCACGACGTAGGCGTGAAGGGCATGCCGGCTGGCTTCGAACAGCTGAACGGAAAGCTGGGCAGCCTTAAGCACTTGCCGCCAACTCTGAGCGTTATTTACTACCCACTCGATAGCAAGTCCGCGTTTCAACCTTATGTCGGTGCCGGCATCAATTACACATGGTTCTTCGATACCAAGCTCAGTAGCGAAGCTGAAGGCAAGCAATTTAGCGGCCTGGACATGAAAGACTCTTGGGGCCTCGCCGCCCAAGTAGGCATGGATTACATGCTTACCGACAACATCATGCTGAACGCTCAGGTTCGCTATATCGATATCGACACGACCGGCACCACTTACTTGGCTGGCGACAAAGTGAAAGTCGACGTCGATGTAGATCCCTTCGTCTACATGGTTGGCCTCGGCTACAAGTTCTGACGAAACCGGCTTAGCCGAATCGCAGACAAACAAAAGGCGCCTATGGCGCCTTTTGTGTTTACGGCATCCGCTTACAGACCCAACAACTTGGCCAATCCTTCACGCATGCAGGTTGGCGGTTCTGGCAGGCGATAGCGCTGCACCAGCCGGGCATTATTCGCCCGCGAATGCCGAATGTCCCCCGGCCGCGCCGCCTGATAGCTCACCTCGGGCAGCCCACCCAAAACATCACTGATCGCGGCTAACAGCTGATTCAGCGATGTAGCCTGGTTCAGCCCGACATTCACCGCGCCTTCCATCACTTCGGGCGCCTCCAGCGCCTGCATCAGCACTTCGACCAGGTCAGCCACGTAGAGGAAGTCTCGCGTCTGCTCACCATCGCCGAATACTGCTATCGGCAAACCCTTCTGCGCCCGCTCGGTGAAGATGCTGATCACGCCGGAATACGGTGACGACGGATCCTGCCGCGGCCCGAAGATATTGAAGAAACGGAAGACCACCGGCTCGAGGCCATGCTGGCGGCGGTAGAAATCTAGGTAATGCTCGCTGGCCAGCTTGTCCGCAGCATAAGGCGTCAGCGGCGCCTTCGGCGTGTCTTCGTCGATGGCCTGGCCTTCGCCATTGTTGCCATAGACCGCCGCGCTCGAGGCGAACAGCACACGCTTCACACCCGCCTTGCGCATCGCCTCGCACAGGTTCAGCGTGCCGATCAGGTTGCTCTGGTGAGTACCGAACGGATCGTCCACCGACGCCTGCACCGACGCTACCGCGGCTAGGTGGACCACCGCCCGACATCCCTGCACCGCACGACGCACGCAACCGGCATCAGCCACGTCACCGACGATCAGCTCAACGCGCGGGTCTTGCGGCAGGTTCTCGCGCTTGCCTGTAGAAAGGTTATCAAGCACACGAACGGCGTAGCCGCGCGCCAGCAGCGCATCTACGAGGTTCGAACCAATGAACCCGGCGCCGCCGGTGACCAGAATCGGGGCATCAGCCATGACGGTAATAGCGCTCCAGCAGGCTCGGCAGCCCCGTGCGCCAGGCGCGCGGCTTGATGCCGAAAGTGGTGAAAATCTTCTTGCAGGCAAGCACGCCGTGCTGCGGCTCGGCAGCGGCATCCGAGCAGTCGGCGTGTGCCACCGCCGTCAGGTTGGCGGTCGTCACATCACGGTACTTGCCGGCCTCGCCGAGCAGCGCTTGTGCGACCAGCAAAGGGGTGGAGGCTTCATGTCCGCCGTAGTGATACGTCCCCCACAGCGGAGCCTGGCAGTCGAGCTGCTTCAACACCGCCAGGATCACCCGCGCGGCATCGTCCACTGGCGTTGGGTTCCCCCTGCGATCATCCGCGAGCAGTATCGGTTCGCTCTGCTCGAGCCGCTGCAGAACACGCCCCAATACACCGTCGCGACTGTCATCGAGCAGCCAGCCAAAGCGCAGCAGCACGTGGCGCGGACATAGCGAGCGCACGCTCTGCTCAATGCGCCAGAGCGCCCTGCCCCGCGCATCCAGCGGTGCGACTTCGTCCTTCTCGCTGTACGCCGTGGTCCGCGCACCGTCAAATACGCGGTAGCTCGATGGCTGCAACAAGACGAAATCGTGGTGCTGACAAAGCTCGGCGAGACGCTCGACTGCCCGCTCCTGCGCTGCGAGCGCCGGCTCGTTGGGCTGCCCGCTCTGGAACCAGTCGTAATAGTAGGCAAGGTTGACCACGACATCCGGACGGTTGTCATCGAGCAACTGGGTGAGACTGGCGGCATCCCAGCCCTGGGCGGGCGGGCGCGGCGCGAGAAAGCCGATATCTTCCTCGGCGCCGAGGCGGATGAGCGCCTGGCCCAGGGCATTGCCGCCGCCCAACAGCATCAGGCGCATTCGCATTCAGAACACTCTAGAAGGGGATGTCGTCGTCGAAGCTGTCGTAGTCCGGCGCCGGCTGTTGCCGTGCAGCGGGCTGCTGCGGCTGAGCCTGCTGACGCGGCGCCTGCTGCGGCTCTCGCTGCTGCGGACGAGCTTGACGCGGAGCATCATCGGAACTGCCGCCACGACCGCCGAGCAGCTGCATGCTGCCGTTCATGTCGACGACGATTTCGGTGGTGTAGCGCTTGACGCCGTCCTTCTCCCACTCACGAGTCTGCAGACGGCCTTCGATGTAGCACTGCGAGCCCTTGCGCAGGTATTCGCCGGCGATCTCGGCGACCTTGCCGAACAGTACGACGCGGTGCCACTCGGTGCGTTCCTGTAGCTGGCCGGTCTGCTTGTCCTTCCAGCTATCGGTGGTTGCCAGCGTGATGTTGGTCACCGCATTGCCATTGGGCATGTAGCGGGTTTCCGGGTCGCCGCCGACATTGCCGATCAAGATGACTTTATTCACCCCTCTGGCCATGGGTAACTCCTCTTGGAACAATGAAATTAAGTGGGCTCACCGATGGCGGTCCTGCTACCAGCGAACCCGATGACCGCGAATCTTACCTCAGCCACCCCTGACAACCAACCGACGCCCCTTCAAGTTGCGCCGGGTTCCGCACCTGCGGCTGCCGCAAGCATAGAACGGTCAAGCGACCAGACGGTCCAGCGCATCACGATCCAGCTGCTGCGTATCGACCTTGATGTAGGCCGCGGCTTCGTCAAGAACGATCAGTACATCGCTGACCCCAGCAACTTGCAGCAACTCATCACTGAGCCCGGAATTGGCCAGCGCACCGCTGGAGAGCGGCAAGCGCAGGCTGGTTACATAAGGGGGCTCGCGCATGCTGAAGGCGACCAGGAACCACAGCGCACAGAGTGCTGCGCAGCCGGCGAAGACCAACGCCAGGCCGCCCTGTTGATACAGGACGCCGCCCAGCACGCCCCCCAGGCCGGCACCAAGGAACTGGCTGGTGGAATAGACGCCCATCGCGGTGCCCTTGCCGCCGGCCGGCGCCACCTTGCTGATCAGTGACGGCAGCGATGCCTCCAGCAGATTGAACGCGACGAAGAAGCCCACCATGCCAACCACCAGCATCCACAGCCCATTGCCGAACCACCAGAAGAACAGCTCGCACGCCAGCAATGCCACAACCGCGCCGAGCAGCACGCGACGCATCTGCCGCTTCTTTTCGCCGTAGATGATGAAGGGGATCATGCCGAAGAAGCCGACCAGCAGTGCGGTCAGATAGACCCACCAATGCTCTTCCTTGGGCAACGCGCCCTGCTCTACCAGTGCCAGCGGCAGCGCGACAAAGCTGGCCATCAGGATCGCATGCAGCGCCAGGATGCTGAAATCCAGGCGCAACAGATCGGGGTGGCGCAACGTCAGGCCGAGCGCCTGCTTGGCAACACCGGATTCGCGATGGCGCACATGCGCCTGGGCCTTCGGCAGCAACGCGACGATTACGCCGCCGAGCACTGCCATCGCGGCGGTAACCCAGAACAGCCCGGAGAGGCCGAAGGCACGGGTCAGCAACGGCCCGACGATCATCGCCACCGCGAAGGAAAAACCGATGCTCACGCCTATCAGGGCCATCGCCTTGGTCCGATGCTGTTCCCGGGTCAGGTCGGAGAGCAGCGCCATCACTGCCGCGGAAATCGCGCCCGCCCCTTGCAGGATGCGCCCGGCGATGACACCCCAGATGCTGTCCGACATCGCGGCTAGTGCGGCACCGGCAGCGAAGATCAGCAGGCCGAAATAGATGATCGGCAAGCGGCCGATCCGGTCGGAGAGAATTCCGAAGGGAATTTGCAGCAGCGCCTGGGTCAAACCATAAGCACCTATCGCAAGACCGATAAGGGTTGGCGTAGCGCCTTCCAGGTCCATGCCGTAGGTTGCCAGCACGGGCAAAACCATGAACATGCCGAGCATGCGAAAAGCGAACACCAGAGCCAGCCCGGAGGCTGCACGTGTTTCGCTGGCGCTCATGCGCTCGCTGTAGGGGTCCTGCATGGAAGGTCTCGCTTGTATGAACCGGCGGCGATTCTAGCAGCCCAACCTTGTTCGGCACAGGCGCGCGGTTTTGCCGCGACTATCACCCCGGCCGTATACTTTCGGGTTTCCGCCCGCCACGCGAGGCTGTTTTGGACAAGATTCTGATTCGTGGGGCCCGCACCCACAACCTGAAGAACATCGACCTCACCCTGCCGCGCGACAAGCTGATCGTCATCACCGGCTTGTCCGGTTCTGGCAAATCATCGTTGGCATTCGACACTCTCTACGCAGAAGGCCAGCGCCGTTACGTCGAATCGCTTTCGGCGTATGCGCGCCAGTTCCTCTCGATGATGGAAAAGCCCGACGTCGACACCATCGAGGGGCTCTCCCCGGCGATCTCCATCGAGCAGAAATCGACCTCGCACAACCCGCGCTCCACCGTGGGCACCATCACCGAGATCTACGACTACTTGCGTCTGCTCTACGCGCGGGTCGGCACGCCGCGCTGTCCAGACCACGATGCTCCGCTGGAAGCGCAGACGGTCAGTCAGATGGTCGATCAGGTGCTGGCACTGCCCGAAGGCCGCAAGCTGATGCTGCTGGCGCCGGTCATCCGCGAACGCAAGGGCGAGCACCTGGCCGTGTTCGACGAATTGCGCGCCCAGGGTTTCGTGCGCGCCCGCATCAACGGGCGGCTGTACGAACTGGACGAGCTACCCAAGCTCGACAAGCAGAAGAAGCACTCGATCGATGTGGTGGTCGACCGCTTCAAGGTCCGCAGTGACCTGCAGCAACGCCTGGCCGAGTCCTTCGAGACCGCGCTGAAGCTGGCCGATGGCATCGCGCTGGTTGCTTCCATGGAAGAGGACGATGAAAGCGAAGAGATGATCTTCTCCGCGCGCTTCGCCTGCCCGATCTGCGGCCACTCGATCAGCGAGCTTGAACCCAAGCTGTTCTCCTTCAATAACCCGGCTGGCGCCTGCCCGACCTGTGACGGCCTGGGCGTGAAGCAGTTCTTCGACGCCAAGCGCCTAGTCAATGGCGAGCTGACCCTGGCCGAAGGCGCCATTCGCGGTTGGGATCGGCGCAACGTCTATTATTTCCAGATGCTCGGCTCCCTGGCGTCGCATTACGGCTTCAGTCTCGACGAGCCTTTCGACTCGCTGGCAGCCGATCACCAGAAGTCCATCCTGCGCGGCAGCGGACGCGAGAACGTCGAGTTTCGCTACCTCAACGACCGCGGCGACATCGTCAAACGCTCACACCCGTTCGAAGGCATCATTCCCAACCTGGAACGCCGCTACCGCGAGACCGAATCCAATTCGGTGCGCGAAGAACTGGCCAAGTACCTCAGCACCCAGCCCTGCCCGGACTGTCGCGGTACGCGCCTGCGTCGTGAGGCTCGCCACGTCTGGGTCGGCGACAGAACCTTGCCGGCGGTCACGGCCATGCCCATCGGCGATGCCACCGACTACTTCGGCGACCTCTCGCTTAGCGGGCGACGCGGCGAGATCGCGGACAAGATTCTCAAAGAGATCCGCGAGCGCCTGCAGTTCTTGGTAAATGTCGGCCTGGATTATCTGACCCTCGACCGCAGCGCCGACACCCTGTCCGGCGGCGAAGCCCAGCGTATCCGCCTGGCCAGCCAGATCGGCGCCGGCCTGGTCGGGGTGATGTACATCCTCGATGAGCCCTCAATCGGCCTGCACCAGCGCGACAACGAACGCCTACTGAGCACCCTTCGCCATCTGCGCGACATCGGCAATACGGTGATCGTGGTGGAGCATGACGAGGATGCGATCCGCCTTGCCGACTATGTGGTGGACATCGGGCCGGGTGCCGGCGTGCATGGTGGCCGCATCGTCGCCGAAGGCACGCCGGACGAGGTGATGGCGCATCCGGACTCGCTGACCGGCAAGTACCTCTCTGGGCGGGTCAAGATAAACTACCGACCCGAACGCACCCGCCGTGATCCGAAGAAGCTGCTCAAGCTCAAGGGCGCGCGTGGCAACAATCTGCGCAATGTCGACCTGGAAATCCCGGTGGGCCTGCTCACCTGCATCACTGGCGTGTCGGGTTCAGGTAAGTCGACGCTGATCAACAACACGCTGTTCCCGATCACCGCCACGGCGCTCAACGGGGCGACGACCCTGGAGGTGGCCCCGCACGACAGCTTCGATGGCCTTCAGCACCTGGACAAGGTGGTCGACATCGATCAGAGCCCGATCGGCCGCACCCCGCGCTCCAACCCTGCCACCTACACCGGCCTGTTCACGCCGATTCGCGAGCTGTTCGCTGGCGTGCCGGAAGCACGCTCGCGCGGCTATGGTCCGGGTCGCTTCTCTTTCAACGTCAAGGGCGGGCGCTGCGAAGCCTGCCAGGGCGATGGCGTGATCAAGGTGGAGATGCACTTCCTGCCGGATATCTACGTACCTTGCGACGTGTGCAAGGGCAAGCGCTACAACCGCGAAACGCTGGAGGTGAAGTACAAGGGCAAGAGCATCACCGAGGTGCTCGACATGACCATCGAGGAAGCCCGCGAATTCTTCGATCCGGTTCCCGCCGTTGCGCGCAAGCTGCAGACACTGATGGATGTGGGCCTTTCGTACATCAAGCTGGGGCAGAGTGCGACGACGCTGTCCGGCGGCGAGGCGCAGCGGGTCAAGCTATCCCGCGAGCTGTCCAAGCGCGATACCGGCAAGACGCTGTACATCCTCGACGAACCCACCACCGGCCTGCATTTCGCTGACATTCAGCAATTACTCGATGTATTGCATCGCCTGCGCGATCACGGCAATACAGTGGTGGTGATCGAGCACAATCTCGACGTGGTCAAGACTGCCGACTGGCTGGTCGATCTCGGCCCGGAGGGCGGATCAAAGGGTGGCCAGATCATCGCATGCGGCACGCCAGAAGAGGTGGCAGGTATGGCCCAGTCGCATACCGGCCATTTTCTCAAACCATTACTCGAGCGCGACCGCTCGGCAGGTTGATCGCCGTTTCGGCAACAAGCGCAAGCGCAGCGGGGTCCATTACGGGTCCAGCCGGGCAGTTGGGCGGAACCATCCCAGCCCGACAAGGAGAAATCCTCATGCGTATTGCGCTTGCTGCCTGCCTGCTTGGCGCCGGCCTGCTACCCGGTCTCGCCGCCGCCGCTCAACCCAATGGCCCCTGGATCACCGATGAGCAGAACGTCTCGCTGGAGGCGTTCATGAGCAACACACAACTTTACGATCAGCTCAACGCACTTTCACGGCGCTTCCCGGACGCCCTGCGACTTGAGCAGGCCGGTAGCAGCAACGAAGGCCGGCCGATTTGGTTGGCCAGGCTGGGTGCTACGAGCAAACCGGCAGTGATGATCATCACCCAACAGCACGGCAACGAACCTCACGGCACCGAAGCGGCAGTCCACCTGATACAGCGCCTCGCCTCGGGCGGCGCCCTGTCCCGCCAGGTGCTGGACAATCTGCAGGTGTTGATCATGCCGAGGGTCAACCCGGAGGGCGTCGAGCGCTTCAGTCGCGGCAATATGGACTTCAGCGCTCCGCAAACCAGTACGGACTGCCTTCGCGCCGATGGCACCCCCGATCCCGCCAAGCTAGACCAGCGCTTAGGCGCCAACGTGACCGCCTACACCAATGCCGACGGCCAACGCCGATTCAGCTACGACATCAACCGCTACCACTGGACAGACTGGAGCCAGAGCACGCAGATACGCTGCAATCCTGGCCTGGCCAGCGAACGGCACTTCAACCCGGGACAGAACCCGGTGCCCGAAGCGATAGCGGTGCGCGGCATTTATGACCGTTATCGCCCCATCTGGATGGTGGATGTGCACATCCAGAACCCAGCGGTCGTACTCGAGGAAGTAAACCCTGAAGTAAACCGCCCAGGACGCGAGGTGACTGGCTCCATCACTTGGCCAACTCACCCGGACGTCGCCCCGGAGGCGGTAGCACTATCAAAGCAACTGGCCATTGTGATGAAACAGCGCTCTCAGCAGCTTGGGTTCATGGAAATCACCAACTACTACTACGAGCACCCCAACGGAGATATCCGCCGCGGCGGCGGTGACCCAGGCATCGCCCGCAACGCCTACGGCCTGCTGGGTAGCGAGCGGCTAGCGGCCGGTGAGGAGGGCCCACTGGGTGGCAGCATTCTGATGGAGATTGGCGGGCTGAATAGCCGCGGCCAAAAGTCCGTCGGCATGCTGCGCAACAACGTTCGTGAAATGCTCGAGGCCGTGCTTGTCGCAACCGCTGACGGCAGCCTGACGACAATCGACCCGGTAGAAGCCGATCGTATCCTGCCGCCCGGACAGGAAAGCGATAAACCGCTGAGCAATCCGCACGAATAGCACCATCGAAACGAAAACGCCCGCAGCACTCACTGCGGGCGTTCTATCTACCAGCTTACCGACTCGCTTATGCCGGCACTTCCAACAGCGGAATGTCCAACGCTGCCGCAATTCCCGCACCGTAAGCCGGGTCAGCCTGGAGGCAGTGGCTAATGTGGCGAATCTTGATGTGACGATCCACTCCCTGCATCGAACGCGCAGTATTTTCGAATAGCCGCTGCTGCTCATCAGCCTTCATCAAACGGAACAGGTTACCCGGCTGTGTGAAGTAGTCAGCATCATCGGCACGATAGTCATACCGATCCGCCGCGCCCTCGAGTGCCAGCGGCGGCTCGCTGAAGTCCGGCTGCTGCTGCCACTCGCCATAGGTGTTCGGCTCGTAATGCAGCCGCCCGCCGTAATTGCCATCCACGCGCATCGCTCCGTCGCGATGGTAGCTGTGCACAGGGCAACGTGGAGCATTGACCGGAATCTGATGGTGGTTCACGCCCAGACGGTAGCGCTGGGCATCACCGTAGGAGAACAGGCGCCCCTGCAGCATCCGGTCAGGCGAGAAGCTGATACCAGGAACAACGTTAGCCGGGGTGAACGCAGCCTGCTCGACATCCTGGAAGTAGTTGTCGGGATTGCGATTGAGCTCGTAGTAGCCCACCTCGATCAATGGATAATCCCCGTGCGGCCAGACCTTGGTCAGATCGAAGGGGTGGTAAGGCACATTGGCGGCATCGCTTTCTGGCATAACCTGCACATACATCGTCCAGCGCGGGTAGTCGCCCCGCTCGATGGCTTCGAACAGATCGCGCTGAGAACTCTCGCGATCCCCTGCAACGATGGCCGCTGCCTCGGCGTCGGTGAGGTTCTTGATGCCCTGCTGGGTACGGAAGTGGAACTTAACCCAGAAGCGCTCGTTGTTCGGGCTGATGAAGCTGTAGGTGTGCGAACCGAAACCGTGCATATGACGGTAAGACGCTGGAATGCCGCGATCGCCCATGACGTAGGTGATCTGGTGCAAGGCCTCGGGCAGCCCCGTCCAGAAGTCCCAGTTGTTGTTGGCACTGCGCATGTTGGTACGCGGATCGCGCTTGACGGCGTGATTGAGGTCGGGGAATTTCAGCGGATCACGGAAGAAGAAAACCGGGGTGTTGTTACCCACCATGTCCCAGTTGCCTTGTTCCGTGTAGAACTTCAATGCATAGCCGCGAATGTCACGCTCGGCGTCGGCCGCACCGCGCTCGCCGGCAACAGTAGAGAAGCGCGCAAACAGCGGAGTGCGCTTCCCAACCTCGGAGAACAACGCAGCCTTGGTGTAGCGGGTGATGTCATGGGTGACGACAAACTCGCCAAACGCGCCGGAGCCTTTCGCGTGCATACGACGCTCCGGAATCACCTCGCGGTCGAAATGAGCGAGCTTCTCCAGAAACCAAACGTCCTGAAGCAACATTGGCCCCCGGCGCCCCGCCGTCATCGAATTCTGGTTCTCGGGCACCGGCGCACCGGCAACGGTCGTCAGCTTCGGCTTGTCAGTCATATTGCTACTCCTTGGCATTCAATGGCTCCAGCGTCTCAGTGAGCACTGGCTAGTTGAGTGCCATCATAGGAAGCAAGCGCAACGCCGACTAATGATGAAGGTCAAAGGCTTCCATAGAGGAAATCTCTCAGGCATAAAAAAACCGAGCCAAACGGCTCGGTTTTTTTAACGCAACCGATTTTACTCGGCGGCTTCGACCTCACCGGTGACCGGACGGTCAACCAGTTCGACGTAGGCCATAGGAGCGTTGTCCCCAGCGCGGAAGCCGCACTTGAGAATGCGCAGATAACCGCCCTGGCGGGTGGCGTAGCGCTTGCCCAGATCGTTGAACAGCTTGCCGACAGCAGCTTTCGAACGAGTACGATCGAAAGCCAGACGACGGTTGGCGACGCTGTCCTCTTTGGCCAGGGTGATCAGCGGCTCGGCAACGCGACGCAGTTCCTTGGCCTTGGGCAGGGTGGTCTTGATCAGTTCGTGCTCGAACAGTGACACCGCCATGTTCTGGAACATGGCCTTGCGGTGGGCGCTGGTGCGGCTCAGGTGACGGCCACTTTTACGATGACGCATGATTGAAATTCCTTACCAAACGTTCAGTTCGGTTACTGGGGGCGATCAGGCAGTGGCCTTATCGTCCTTCTTGAGACTTGCCGGCGGCCAGTTATCCAGACGCATACCGAGGGACAAACCACGCGAAGCCAGAACATCCTTGATTTCAGTCAGGGATTTCTTGCCCAGATTCGGCGTTTTCAACAGCTCTACTTCGGTGCGTTGAATCAGATCACCAATGTAGTAGATGTTTTCCGCTTTCAGGCAGTTGGCCGAACGTACGGTCAGCTCCAGGTCATCAACCGGACGCAACAGGATCGGATCGATCTCGTCTTCCTGCTCGATAACTACTGGCTCGCTGTCTCCCTTCAGGTCGACGAACGCAGCCAGCTGCTGTTGCAGGATGGTCGCTGCACGACGGATCGCCTCTTCGGGATCCAGAGTACCGTTGGTTTCCAGGTCAATGACCAGTTTGTCCAGGTTGGTGCGCTGCTCGACACGAGCATTCTCGACCACATAAGCCACACGACGAACCGGACTGAAGGTGGCGTCGAGCTGCAGACGACCGATGCTACGGCTTTCGTCCTCATCGCTCTGACGCGCATCAGCAGGCTCGTAACCACGGCCGCGAGCGACCTTGAGCTTCATGTTGAGCGAGCCGTTGGCCGCCAGATTGGCGATCAGGTGATCGCCATTGACGATTTCGACATCGTGATCCAGCTGGATATCGGCAGCGGTAACAGCGCCCGCGCCCTTCTTCACCAGGCTCAAGGTCACTTCATCACGGCCGTGCAGCTTGATGGCGATACCTTTGAGGTTGAGCAGGATTTCGATGACATCTTCCTGCACGCCCTCGATGGCGCTGTACTCGTGGAGCACACCGTCGATCTCAGCCTCGACCACAGCGCAGCCGGGCATGGAGGACAACAGGATACGACGCAGCGCGTTGCCCAGGGTGTGGCCAAAACCACGCTCGAGGGGCTCGAGAGTGATCTTGGCACGGGTCGGACTGACCACCTGCACATCGATATGGCGGGGGGTCAGGAACTCATTTACCGAACTCTGCATGGATACACCTATTTTCTAGCCCTTACTTGGAGTAGAGCTCGACAATCAGGTTTTCGTTGATGTCGGCGGACAGATCGCTGCGAGCCGGAACATTTTTGAAAACACCGGATTTCTTGTCGGCATCTACTTCGACCCATTCAACGCGACCGCGCTGAGCGCACAGTTCGAGGGCCTGGGCGATACGCAGCTGGTTACGGCACTTCTCACGAACAGCCACGACGTCACCGGCCTTGACCTGGTAAGACGGGATGTTCACGGTCTGACCGTTGACGCTGATTGACTTGTGCGAGACCAGCTGACGCGATTCGGCACGAGTAGAGCCGAAGCCCATGCGGTACACGACGTTGTCCAGACGGCACTCGAGCAGCTGCAGCAGGTTCTCACCGGTAGCGCCCTTACGGCTGGCTGCTTCCTTGTAGTAACCGCTGAACTGACGCTCCAGCACACCGTAGATGCGACGTACTTTCTGCTTTTCACGCAGCTGGGTGCCGTAGTCGGACAGACGTCCGCGACGTTGACCGTGAACACCCGGAGGGGTTTCGATATTGCACTTCGATTCGAGCGCGCGCGCACCACTCTTCAGGAAGAGATCGGTGCCTTCACGACGAGACAGTTTGCACTTGGGACCAATATAACGAGCCATTCTTCACTGTCTCCTGATTACACGCGACGCTTCTTCGGCGGACGGCACCCGTTATGCGGGATAGGCGTCACGTCGGTGATGCTGGCGATTTTATAACCACATGCGTTCAAAGCACGCACAGCGGACTCACGACCCGGACCTGGGCCCTTGACGTTAACGTCGAGGTTCTTCAGGCCATACTCCAGAGCAGCCTGACCTGCACGCTCTGCAGCGATCTGGGCAGCGAACGGAGTGCTCTTACGCGAGCCGCGGAAACCGGAACCACCGGAGGTAGCCCAGGACAACGCATTGCCCTGACGATCGGTGATGGTCACGATAGTGTTGTTGAAAGACGCGTGGATGTGGGCGATCCCATCAACCACTGTCTTTTTGACTTTTTTACGAGGACGAGCAGCAGGTTTTGCCATGACTAAATTCCTGTCGATTCGCTAACGCGATTACTTGCGGATCGGCTTGCGCGGGCCCTTACGGGTACGTGCGTTGGTCTTGGTACGCTGACCGCGAACCGGTAGACCACGACGATGACGCAGGCCGCGATAGCAACCCAGGTCCATCAAGCGCTTGATTTTCATGTTGACTTCGCGACGCAGGTCGCCCTCAACGATGAACTTGCCGACTTCGCCACGCAGCAGTTCGACCTGCTCGTCGGAAAGATCCTTGATCTTTGCTGCCGGATTCACACCGGTAGCGGCACAGATTTCCTGCGCACGGGTGCGACCAACACCGTAGATGTAGGTCAGCGAGATAACAGTGTGCTTGTTATCCGGAATGTTGACGCCTGCAATACGGGCCATTCAGTGAAACTCCAATTGACAGCTACCTACGCCCCGGAAGCCAAGAAAAGGGCGCGAGATATTAACGCTGTAATAACAAATATTCAACCCGGCAGCGCACTAGCTGCCGGGTTATAACGCCTTACACAATCAGCCTTGGCGCTGCTTGTGACGCGGTTCTGCGCTGCAGATCACGCGCACGACACCGTCGCGACGGATGATCTTGCAGTTACGGCACAGCTTCTTAACCGATGCACGAACTTTCATCACCAACTCCTAGAACCTTACGAACCACCTCAGCGGAGCATTCCGCTGCCGTAGCCCTTCAGGTTGGCTTTCTTCATCAGGGAATCGTACTGGTGCGACATGAGGTGTGACTGCACTTGGGACATGAAGTCCATGACAACCACAACAACGATCAGCAACGAGGTCCCACCAAGGTAGAACGGCACATTGGCTGCAACCACAAGGAACTGTGGCAGCAGGCAGACAGCCGTCATGTACAGGGCGCCGAACATGGTCAAACGAGTCAGCACACCATCGATGTAGCGCGCCGACTGCTCACCAGGACGAATCCCGGGAATAAACGCACCGGACTTCTTCAGATTCTCCGCCACATCCTTCGGATTGAACATCAATGCCGTATAGAAGAAGCAGAAGAAAATGATCCCAGCACTGAACAGCAAGATATTCAACGGCTGCCCTGGAGCGATCGACTGCGAAATATCAGCCAACCACCCCATGTTCTCGGACTGACCGAACCACTGCCCCAGAGAGGCAGGGAACAACAGGATGCTGCTGGCGAAGATGGCCGGGATCACGCCCGCCATATTCACCTTCAACGGCAAGTGACTTGTTTGCGCAGCGAAGACCTTACGACCCTGCTGACGCTTCGCGTAGTGCACCGCAATGCGACGCTGCCCACGCTCGATAAAGACCACGAAGCCGATGATTGCAACAGCCAACAGCCCTACAGCGAGCAGAGCGATGATATTAATATCACCCTGGCGAGCCGACTCGAACGATTGACCGAGCGCGCCAGGCAAGCCGGCGACAATACCAGCGAAGATCAACATCGAGATACCGTTGCCGACGCCCCGCTCGGTGATCTGCTCACCCAGCCACATCATGAACATCGCGCCGGAGACGAAGGTAGTGATGGCTACGAAGTAGAAGCCGAAGTCATTGCTGAACGCGACACCTTGCCCCGCCAGCCCGACCGACATCCCAACAGCCTGAACGATTGCCAGGACCAGCGTACCGTAACGCGTGTACTGACTGATCTTGCGTCGCCCAGCCTCACCTTCTTTCTTCAACTGCTCCAGCTGTGGGCTGACAGCGGTCATGAGCTGCATGATGATCGATGCCGAAATGTACGGCATGATCCCCAACGCAAAAATGCTCATGCGCTCCAGCGCACCGCCGGAAAACATGTTGAACAAGCTAAGGATGGTCCCCTCGTTCTGACGAAACAGCTCGGCCAGCCGATCGGGATTGATCCCGGGAACGGGGATGTGCGCGCCAATCCGGTAGACGATGATCGCCATGAACAGAAAGCGCAGACGAGCCCAGAGTTCGGACAGACCACCATTACTCAGCGCGGAGAGAGCACCTTGCTTAGCCATTTATTCCTCGAACTTGCCGCCAGCTGCTTCGATAGCCGCACGCGCACCTTTGGTGGCTGCGATGCCCTTGAGAGTGACCGCACGACCAACCTCGCCCGACAGCATGACTTTTACACGCTGCACGTTCTGATTGATGATGTTGGCATCTTTCAGGCTCTGTACGGTGACAACATCACCTTCCACCTTCGCCAGTTCGGAGGTACGCACTTCTGCGCGATCCATGGCTTTCAGCGAAACGAAGCCGAACTTCGGTAGACGACGATGCAGAGGCTGCTGACCGCCCTCGAAGCCTGGAGCAATCTTGCCGCCGGAACGGGAAGTTTGACCCTTGTGACCACGGCCACCGGTCTTACCCAGGCCGCTACCGATGCCACGACCAGGACGCAGCTTTTCGCGACGGGCACCCGGCGCAGAACGCAGATCGTTCAGTTGCATGGCTTAGCCCTCCACACGGAGCATGTAGTAAGCCTTGTTGATCATGCCGCGATTCTCAGGAGTATCCTGAACCTCAACGGTGTGACCAATGCGACGCAGGCCGAGGCCCTTGACGCACAGCTTGTGATTGGGGATACGACCGCTGACACTCTTGATCAGCGTGACCTTTACGGTATTAGCCATGATCAGGAAATCTCCTCGACGCTCTTGCCACGCTTGGCAGCAATCGACTCAGGCGACTGCATCGCCTTCAATCCCTTGAAAGTGGCGTGAACCACGTTTACCGGGTTGGTAGAGCCGTAGCACTTGGCCAGGACGTTTTGCACACCGGCAACTTCCAGAATGGCGCGCATGGCACCACCAGCGATGACGCCAGTACCTTCAGAGGCAGGCTGCATGTAGACCTTGGACGCGCCATGCGCAGCCTTGGTAGCGTACTGCAGAGTCGTGCCGTTAAGGTCGACCTGGATCATGTTGCGGCGAGCCGCCTCCATGGCCTTCTGAATAGCAGCCGGAACTTCACGGGACTTGCCACGACCGAAGCCGACGCGACCCTTGCCATCACCCACCACAGTCAGTGCGGTGAAGGTGAAGATACGACCACCTTTAACAGTTTTTGCGACGCGGTTAACTTGAACCAGCTTCTCGATGTAGCCTTCGTCGCGCTTTTGCTCGTTATTTGCCATAACTTAGAACTCCAGCCCGCCTTCACGAGCAGCATCAGCCAGTGCCTTCACACGACCGTGGTACTTGAAGCCAGAACGGTCGAACGCCACCTGGGTGACACCTGCGGCTTTCGCGCGCTCAGCGACCAGCTGACCGACCTTCTTGGCAGCGTCGACGTTGCCAGTAGCAGCGTCACGCAGTTCTTTGTCCAGAGTCGAGGCGCTGGCCAGGACCTTGCCGCCGTCGGCCGAAAGGACCTGGGCGTAGATGTGCTGGGAAGAGCGGTACACGCAGAGGCGTACGGTTTCCAGCTCGCGCATCTTCAGGCGTGCCTTGCGAGCGCGACGCAGACGAGTTTCTTTCTTTACGCTCATTTGCTATGCCCTACTTCTTCTTAGCTTCTTTGCGACGGACTACTTCATCCGAGTACCGCACACCCTTGCCCTTGTAAGGCTCAGGACGACGGAAGTCGCGGATTTCAGCAGCCACCTGACCGACCAGTTGCTTGTCGACACCCTTGATCAGGATATCGGTCTGGCTGGGGGTCTCAGCGGTAACGCCTTGCGGCAGTTCGTAATCCACCGGATGCGAGAAACCGAGAGCCAGGGACAGCACTTGACCTTTGGCTTGCGCCTTGTAACCAACACCAACCAGCTGGAGCTTGCGCTCGAAGCCCTGGCTGACGCCAATCACCATGTTATTGACCAGAGCACGGGTAGTACCAGCCATGGCGCGAGTTTGCTGATCGCCATTACGGCCAGCAAAACGCAGCTCACCAGACTCCTGGATTACTTCCACGGACGGATGAACATTCAGTTCGAGAGCGCCTTTTGCGCCCTTCACCGAAAGCTGCTGACCGGACATCTTGATTTCGACGCCAGCTGGCAGCTTGACGGGGTTCTTAGCAACGCGAGACATGCTTATCCCCCCCTTAGAACACAGTGCAGAGCACTTCGCCGCCAACGCCAGCAGCGCGAGCAGCCCGATCAGTCATCACACCCTTATTGGTGGACACGATCGAAACACCCAGACCGCCGCGAACTTTCGGCAACTGATCAACGGATTTGTACTGGCGAAGGCCAGGACGGCTTACGCGCTTGAGTTCCTCGATGACCGGACGGCCTTCGAAATACTTCAGCTCGATGGACAGTTGCGGCTTGGCGTCGCCACTGACCTGGTATCCCGCGATATAGCCTTCACCCTGAAGAACGTTGGCCACAGCCACCTTCAGAGTGGAAGACGGCATGCTTACGACGGACTTTTCGGCCATCTGGGCATTACGGATACGAGTTAGCATGTCCGCTAACGGGTCCTGCATACTCATGGGCTCTTAGCTCCTAATACAAAAAAATAAGCCTTGGACGGCTCGTGTCGCCAATGGGCAAGCCCTACAAAAACGCGAGGCTCAGGCGAGCCGGGCATTCTAGAGAGTTGCCATAAACGAATCAAGCCCCATATGGGGCTTGATCGAAAAACAAACAGGACCCGAAGGTCCTGCCTGGTTTTTACCAGCTGGCTTTGACCAGACCCGGTACGTCGCCACGCATCGCAGCCTGACGCAGCATATTGCGCGAAAGGCCGAACTTGCGGTAAACGCCATGCGGACGACCAGTCAGACGGCAGCGGTTACGCAGACGCGAAGCGCTCGCGTCACGGGGCTGCTTCTGAAGTGCGACCTGGGCTTCCCAACGCGCCTCCGGAGTGGACTCCGGGCTAGCGATGATTGCCTTCAGTGCAGCACGCTTCTGGGCGAACTTGGCGACCGTTTGCTGACGCTTCAGCTCACGGTTCTTCATGCTTTGCTTAGCCATGTGCCTACTCCAATCAGTTACGGAACGGGAAGTGGAAGGCACGCAGCAGCGCGCGACCCTCGTCATCCGTCCGAGCAGTAGTGGTCAGAGTGATGTCCAGACCACGCAGGGCATCGATCTTGTCGTAATCGATTTCCGGGAAGATGATCTGCTCTTTGACACCCATGCTGTAGTTGCCGCGCCCATCAAAGGACTTGGCATTGAGCCCGCGGAAGTCACGCACGCGAGGCAGGGAGATCGAAAGCAGACGATCCAGGAATTCGTACATGCGATCGCTGCGCAGAGTGACTTTGACGCCGATCGGCCAGCCTTCGCGGACTTTGAAGCCTGCGATGGACTTGCGAGCGTGGGTCACAACAACCTTCTGACCAGTGATCTTTTCCAGATCAGCAACAGCGTTATCGATGATTTTTTTGTCACCGATCGCTTCGCCGATACCCATGTTGAGGGTGATCTTGGTAATGCGCGGAACTTCCATCACGTTCTTGAGCTGAAGTTCTTCCATCAGCTTCGGCGCGATTTCCTTCCGATAAACTTCTTTTAGTCGTGCCATGGTTATCTACCTAGCAGTCTCAAGCGTCAACCGGCTTCTGGGTCGACTTGAAGACACGAATTTTCTTGCCTTCTTCAACCTTGAAGCCAACGCGGTCTGCCTTGTTGGTTTCACCGTTGAAAATGGCGACGTTAGAGACGTGCAAAGGCGCCTCCTTCTCGACGATACCGCCCTGAACGCCGGACATCGGGTTCGGCTTGGTATGGCGCTTTACCAGGTTGATCCCGCCAACGACCAGACGGTCGTCCGCGAGAACCTTGAGCACCTTACCGCGCTTGCCCTTGTCTTTGCCGGCGATGACGATGATCTCGTCGTTGCGACGAATCTTTTGCATGCGGCTACTCCTTACAGCACTTCAGGGGCGAGCGAGACGATCTTCATGAACTTCTCGGTACGAAGTTCACGCGTCACTGGCCCAAAGATACGGGTGCCGATAGGCTCCTGCTTGTTGTTCAGCAGAACAGCAGCATTGCCATCGAAGCGAATGATGGAGCCATCGGGACGACGAACGCCGTGACGGGTGCGAACCACAACAGCGGTCATCACCTGGCCTTTCTTGACCTTGCCACGAGGAATCGCTTCCTTGACGGTTACCTTGATAATGTCGCCGATGCCGGCGTAACGGCGGTGGGAACCGCCGAGCACCTTGATACACATGACGCGACGAGCGCCACTGTTATCAGCCACATCGAGCATGGATTGAGTCTGAATCATATAATTTCTCCGACCCCTAGCCCTTAGACTTCGACGGCGCGTTCAACGACGTCAACCAGCATCCAGGACTTGGTCTTTGCCAGCGGACGAGTCTCGCGGATGGTGACCTTGTCGCCGATACGGCACTGGTTGGTTTCGTCGTGGGCGTGCAGTTTGGTCGAACGCTTCACGTATTTACCGTAGATCGGGTGCTTTACGCGACGCTCGATCAGAACGGTGATGGTCTTGTCCATCTTGTCGCTGACGACACGACCGGTCAGCGTGCGGACGGTTTTCTGAGCTTCAGCCATGATCACTTACCTGCCTGCTGGTTGAGCACAGTCTTGACACGAGCGATGTCGCGCTTGACTTGCGAGAGCAGGTGAGACTGCCCCAACTGGCCAGTCGCTTTCTGCATACGCAGATTGAACTGGTCCCGCAGCAGCTCGAGCAGTTGCTCGTTCAGCTGCTCAACGGATTTTTCACGAAGTTCATTCGCTTTCATCACATCACCGTCCGCTTAACAAAGGAGGTGGCGAGCGGCAGCTTTGCAGCGGCCAGGGCGAAAGCCTCACGCGCCAGCTCTTCGGAAACACCCTCGATCTCGTAGAGCACCTTGCCCGGTTGAATCTGGGCTACCCAGTACTCGACGCTACCCTTACCTTTACCCATCCGGACTTCCAGAGGCTTCTTGGTTACAGGCTTGTCGGGGAACACGCGGATCCAGATCTTGCCGCCACGCTTAACGTGACGGGTCAGCGCACGACGTGCAGCCTCGATCTGACGCGCGGTCAGACGACCACGGGAAACAGACTTCAGCGCGAACTCGCCGAAGCTGACCTTACTACCGCGCTGAGCCAGACCACGGTTGTGACCGGTCATCTGCTTGCGGAATTTTGTACGCTTGGGTTGCAACATTTGGCGTACCCCTTACTTAGCAGCTTTTTTACGAGGCGCAGGCGCTTGAGGCTTGAGCTCTTCATGGCGACCACCAATCACTTCGCCTTTGAAGATCCACACCTTCACGCCGATCACACCGTAAGTGGTGTGTGCTTCGTAAGTGTTGTAATCGATATCGGCACGCAGGGTGTGCAGAGGCACACGACCTTCGCGATACCACTCGGTACGGGCAATTTCAGCCCCACCCAGACGACCACTGACCTGGATCTTGATGCCCTTGGCACCAATACGCATGGCGTTCTGCACGGCGCGCTTCATGGCACGACGGAACATTACGCGGCGCTCCAGCTGCTGAGCTACGCTCTGTGCAACCAGCATTGCGTCGAGCTCCGGCTTGCGGATCTCTTCGATATTGATGTGCACCGGCACACCCATTTGCTTGGTCAGGTCCTGACGCAGCTTCTCAACATCCTCACCCTTCTTGCCGATCACGATGCCGGGACGAGCGGTGTGGATGGTGATGCGTGCGGTTTGAGCCGGGCGATGGATATCGATACGGCTTACGGACGCGCTTTTTAGTTTGTCTTGGAGGTACTCACGCACGTTCAGATCTGCAAGCAGATAGTCTGCATACGTACGGCCGTCTGCGTACCAGACGGAGGTGTGCTCCTTGACGATTCCCAGGCGAATGCCAGTGGGATGTACTTTCTGACCCATCTGATCGACTCCGTTACTTGTCCGCAACCTTGACAGTGATATGGCAAGACCGCTTGACGATGCGATCAGCGCGGCCTTTGGCACGCGGCATGATGCGCTTAAGCGAACGCCCCTCGTTGACGAAGACAGTGGAGACCTTCAGGTCATCCACATCAGCGCCTTCGTTGTGCTCGGCGTTGGCAACGGCCGACTCCAGCACTTTTTTCATGATCTCGGCGGCTTTCTTGCTACTGAAAGCCAGGAGGTTGAGCGCTTCGCCCACCTTCTTCCCGCGGATCTGGTCGGCGACCAGGCGGGCTTTCTGGGCGGAGATGCGAGCGCCCGACAACTTAGCGGCTACTTCCATCTTTCCTTACCCCTTAGCGCTTGCCTTTCTTGTCCGCCACATGCCCGCGATAGGTGCGGGTAGCAGCGAACTCGCCGAGTTTGTGGCCGACCATGTCTTCGGACACGAGGACCGGTACATGTTGACGACCGTTATGTACAGCGATGGTCAGACCGACCATTTGCGGCAGGATCATCGAACGACGCGACCAGGTTTTAACCGGCTTACGATCGTTCTTTTCCACCGCCGCTTCGACCTTCTTCAATAGGTGAAGATCGATAAAAGGACCTTTTTTCAGAGAACGCGGCACTGTCGTATCCCTCTAGTTACTTGCGACGACGGACAATCATGTTATCGGTGCGCTTGTTAGTGCGGGTCTTCGCGCCCTTAGTCGGGAAGCCCCATGGCGACACCGGATGACGACCACCGGAGGTACGACCTTCACCACCACCGTGCGGGTGATCGACCGGGTTCATCGCGACACCACGAACGGTAGGACGAATGCCCTTCCAGCGCTTGGCACCAGCTTTGCCCAGCGAACGCAGGCTGTGCTCGGAGTTCGAGACTTCGCCCAGAGTCGCACGGCACTCGGCCAGCACTTTGCGCATCTCGCCGGAGCGCAGACGCAGCGTCACGTAGGAACCCTCGCGAGCAACCAGCTGAGCCGAAGCACCAGCGGAGCGAGCGATCTGAGCACCCTTACCCGGCTTGAGCTCGACACCGTGAACGGTAGAACCCAACGGGATGTTACGCAGTGGCAGGCTGTTGCCAGCCTTGATCGGAGCGTTAATGCCCGAGACCAGCTGATCACCAGCGCTCACGCCCTTCGGCGCGATGATGTAGCGACGCTCGCCGTCGGCATACTTCAGCAGCGCAATGTGTGCAGTACGGTTCGGGTCGTATTCGATACGCTCGACGATGGCAGGAATGCCATCCTTGTTGCGACGAAAATCGACCAGACGGTAATGCTGCTTGTGACCACCGCCGATGTGACGAGTGGTGATACGACCGTTGTTGTTACGGCCGCCAGTCTTCGACTTCTTCTCGAGCAGCGGTGCGTAAGGAGCGCCTTTGTGCAGCTCCTGATTGACCACCTTGACCACAAAACGGCGGCCCGCGGAAGTCGGTTTGCATTTAACGATTGCCATGATGCACCCCTTCCTTACTCAGCACTGCCGGAGAAATCGAGATCCTGGCCTGGCTGAAGCGCGATGTACGCCTTCTTCCAGTCGTTGCGCTTGCCCAGACCGCGAGCGGTGCGCTTGGTCTTGCCCTGAACATTCAGGGTGTTGACGGCGGCAACCTTCACGTCGAACAGGCTTTCAACAGCCTTCTTGATTTCCAGCTTGGTTGCGTCGGTCGCAACCTTGAAAACGAATTGCTTCTTGCTGTCAGCCAGCACGGTAGCCTTCTCAGAGACGTGCGGACCAAGCAGGACTTTGAATACGCGTTCCTGGTTCATCCCAGCAGCTCCTCGAATTTCTTCACAGCCGACACGGTGATCAACACCTTGTCATAGGCGATCAGGCTGACCGGATCGGAACCCTGGACGTCACGCACGTCAACGTGCGGCAGGTTACGTGCAGCCAGGTACAGATTCTGATCGACAGCATCGGAAACGATCAGCACGTCATTTAGACCCATACCATTGAGCTTGCTAGCGAGCTCCTTGGTTTTCGGGGCAGCGACAGCAAAATCCTCTACGACAACCAGACGCTCGGAGCGAACCAGCTCAGCAAGAATGGAGCGCATTGCTGCGCGGTACATTTTCTTGTTCAGCTTCTGCTCATGATTCTGCGGACGAGCTGCGAAAGTTACGCCACCGCCACGCCAGATCGGACCACGACTGGTACCAGCACGAGCACGACCGGTGCCCTTCTGGCGCCATGGACGCTTGCCACCACCGGACACATCGGAACGGGTCTTCTGCTGCTTGCTACCCTGACGACCGCCAGCCATGTAGGCGACGACTGCCTGGTGCACCAGCGTCTCGTTGTAATCGCCACCAAAGGTGCGATCGGAGACTTCGATGGCCTGTGCGCCATTTACATTCAATTGCATGTGAACTCCCCCTTAACCGCGAGCCTTGGCGGCCGGACGCACGAGCACGTCACCGCCAGTGGCGCCGGGCACTGCGCCCTTTACCAACAGCAGGTTCCGCTCAGCGTCGACACGCACGATTTCCAGAGACTGCACGGTTACGCGCTCGGCGCCCATGTGCCCGGACATCTTCTTGCCCTTGAATACACGACCTGGAGTCTGGCACTGACCGATAGAGCCCGGGACGCGGTGGGATACGGAGTTACCGTGGGTATTGTCCTGACCACGGAAGTTCCAGCGCTTGATGGTACCGGCAAAGCCTTTACCCTTGGACTGACCGGTGACATCCACCATCTGTCCAGCCTGGAAAATCTCGGCATTGATCTGGTCACCAACCTGGAACTCCTCGCCATCAAGGCGGAATTCCCAGACGCCACGACCTGCAGCAACATTCGCCTTCGCGAAGTGACCGGCCTGAGCCTTGGTAACACGGGACGCGCGACGCTCACCGACAGTGACCTGCACTGCACGATAGCCATCGCTCTCTTCATTCTTGAACTGAGTGACGCGATTCGGCTCGATCTCGATGACCGTAACCGGAATAGAGACACCATCCTCGGTGAAAACGCGGGTCATACCGCATTTGCGACCGACTACACCAATAGTCATTTTGAAACCTCTTGAGTGTACGGGGCTTTCACCCGCTATGGCCGCCCATTTCAGAGCGTTACACGACTAAAACTCTCAGGCTTTAGCCGAGGCTGATCTGCACTTCCACACCAGCCGCAAGATCGAGCTTCATCAGCGCATCGACAGTTTTGTCGGTCGGCTGGACAATATCCAGCACACGCTTATGGGTTCGAATTTCATACTGATCGCGCGCGTCTTTGTTGACGTGCGGAGAAACCAGCACAGTGAACCGCTCTTTGCGGGTTGGCAGCGGAATCGGACCACGCACCTGAGCACCAGTACGTTTCGCGGTTTCCACGATTTCCTGGGTTGATTGATCGATCAGGCGATGGTCAAAAGCCTTCAACCGAATACGGATTTGTTGGTTTTGCATTTTGACCTCAGACTCCAAGTAGCCACCCTACCAGGCGCAATACCCCCGGTAAAAGGAGGCGCAATTGTACGGATGCGTCCAGAGGGTGTCAATAAATGATCAACAATAGAAAAAGGCCCCCGAAGGGGCCTTTTTCATCATCGACAAATATTACTCGATGATCTTGGCAACCACGCCGGCACCAACGGTACGACCACCTTCGCGAATCGCGAAGCGCAGGCCGTCTTCCATGGCGATCGGCTTGATCAGGGTAACAACCATTTTCACGTTGTCGCCCGGCATTACCATCTCAACGCCTTCCGGCAGTTCGCACGAACCGGTTACGTCAGTGGTACGGAAGTAGAACTGCGGACGGTAGCCCTTGAAGAACGGGGTGTGACGACCACCTTCTTCCTTGGACAGCACGTACACTTCTGCTTCGAACTTGGTGTGCGGCTTGATGGTGCCCGGCTTGGCCAGTACCTGACCACGCTCTACGTCGTCACGCTTGGTGCCGCGCAGCAGGACGCCACAGTTCTCACCAGCACGACCTTCGTCGAGCAGCTTGCGGAACATCTCGACACCGGTACAGGTGGTCTTAGTGGTATCACGCAGACCAACGATCTCGATTTCTTCCTGGATCTTGACGATACCGCGCTCTACACGACCGGTAACCACGGTGCCGCGACCGGAGATGGAGAATACGTCTTCGATCGGCATCAGGAACGGCTTGTCGATGGCGCGAACCGGCTCAGGGATGTAGGTATCCAGGGTCTCGACCAGCTTCTTGACGGCAGTGGTGCCCATCTCGTTGTCGTCTTGACCGTTCAGAGCCATCAGTGCGGAACCGATGATGATCGGAGTGTCGTCGCCCGGGAAGTCGTAAGTGCTGAGCAGATCGCGCACTTCCATTTCCACCAGCTCGAGCAGCTCGGCGTCATCAACCATGTCGGCCTTGTTCAGGAACACGACAATGTACGGAACACCTACCTGACGGGACAGCAGGATGTGCTCGCGAGTCTGCGGCATGGGGCCGTCAGCAGCCGAGCAAACCAGGATCGCGCCGTCCATCTGGGCAGCACCGGTGATCATGTTCTTCACATAGTCAGCGTGACCCGGGCAATCAACGTGCGCGTAGTGACGAATATTGGAATCGTACTCTACGTGAGCGGTGTTGATGGTGATACCGCGAGCCTTCTCTTCCGGGGCGCTATCGATCTTGTCGAAGTCGACACGAGCGGAACCGAAAACCTCGGAGCACACACGGGTCAGAGCAGCCGTCAGAGTGGTCTTGCCATGGTCGACGTGACCAATGGTGCCGACGTTGACGTGCGGTTTGTTACGTTCGAATTTTTCCTTAGCCACGACAGTAAACCTCTTACTTAAAGGGCTGAATCAACCTTGTTTTTTAACGAGTGTCTCGACGATATTCGCCGGAGCCTCAGCGTATTTGGAGAATTCCATGGAGTAGCTCGCGCGACCCTGAGACATGGAACGAACGTCGGTCGCATAACCGAACATCTCTCCGAGCGGAACCTCAGCACGGATAACCTTGCCGGAGACCGAGTCTTCCATACCCTGGATCAGACCGCGACGACGGTTCAGGTCACCCATCACATCGCCCATGTAATCTTCCGGGGTCACTACTTCAACCTTCATGATGGGCTCAAGCACCTTACCGCCGCCCTTGCTGGCCAACTGCTTGGTAGCCATCGAAGCTGCAACCTTGAACGCCATCTCGTTGGAGTCGACGTCATGGTAGGAACCATCAAACACGGTCGCCTTCAGGCCGATCAGCGGATAGCCGGCAACAACGCCGTTCTTCATCTGCTCTTCGATGCCTTTTTGGATCGCCGGGATGTATTCCTTCGGAACCACACCACCCACCACCTCGTTGGTGAACACCAGACCTTCGGTGATGTTGCCTTTTTCGTCCACATCCGGAGTGGAGAAACGAATCCAGCAATGACCGAACTGGCCACGACCACCAGACTGCCGAACGAACTTACCTTCGATCTCGACGTTGTCTTTGGTGATGGTTTCGCGATACGAAACCTGAGGCTTGCCGATATTCGCCTCGACGTTGAACTCGCGACGCATACGGTCTACAAGGATGTCGAGGTGCAGCTCACCCATACCAGAGATGATGGTCTGACCCGTCTCTTCGTCGGTCTGAACACGGAACGAAGGGTCTTCCTGAGCCAGCTTGCCCAGCGCGATACCCATCTTCTCCTGGTCAGCCTTGGTCTTCGGCTCAACAGCCACCGAAATTACCGGCTCCGGGAAGTCCATACGCTCGAGAATGATCGGCTTATCTATCGAGCACAGAGTGTCACCAGTGGTGACATCCTTCATACCAATCAGAGCAGCGATATCACCGGCGCGGCATTCCTTGATCTCTTCACGCTGGTTGGCATGCATCTGCACCATCCGACCAACGCGCTCCTTCTTGCCCTTGACCGAGTTCATCACCGAGTCACCGGACGACAGAACACCGGAGTAGACGCGGGCGAAGGTCAGAGTACCCACAAACGGGTCGGTCGCAATCTTGAATGCGAGCGCAGAGAAAGGCTCTTCATCGCTTGCGTGGCGCTCGTCGACCTGTTCCTCGTTATCCGGATTGACACCCTGGATAGCCGGAATTTCAGTCGGCGCAGGCAGGAAGTCGATCACTGCGTCGAGAACCAGGGGAACACCCTTGTTCTTGAACGACGAGCCACAGACAGCCGGAACGATTTCACAAGCAATGGTGCGCTGACGCAGCCCAGCCTTGATCTCGTCAACGGTAAGCTCACCGCCCTCGAGATACTTGTTCATCAGCTCTTCGTTGGCCTCGGCCGCAGCCTCGATCATGTTAGAGCGATACTCTTCAGCCAAATCCATCAGCTCAGCCGGAATCTCTTCCTCGCGGTAGCTGGTGCCCTTGTCTTCATCGTTCCAGTAGATGGCCTTCATCTTGATCAGATCGATCTGACCCTCGAAGTTCTCTTCGGAGCCGATAGCAAGCTGGACAGGTACCGGGGTATGACCCAGACGTTGCTTGATCTGACCAACTACGCGCAGGAAGTTTGCTCCCTGGCGGTCCATCTTGTTCACGTAGACGATACGCGGAACACCGTACTTGTTGGCCTGACGCCATACGGTCTCGGACTGCGGCTCAACGCCGGAAGTACCGCAGAATACAACCACAGCACCATCGAGAACGCGGAGCGAGCGCTCCACCTCAATGGTGAAGTCAACGTGACCGGGAGTATCGATGACGTTGACGCGATAGTTGTCGTACTGACCGCGCGAACCCTGCCAGAAGGTCGTTACAGCAGCAGAAGTAATGGTAATACCACGCTCCTGCTCCTGAACCATCCAGTCGGTAGTCGCTGCGCCGTCGTGCACTTCACCCATCTTATGACTGAGGCCGGTGTAGAACAGAATCCGCTCCGTCGTGGTGGTCTTGCCCGCGTCGACGTGGGCACAGATACCGATGTTACGGTAGCGGTTGATAGGGGTAGTACGGGCCACAATAAGGTCCTCGTAAAAGTTGCGCTTGATTTAGAAGCGGTAGTGCGAGAAGGCCTTGTTGGCTTCAGCCATACGGTGCACGTCTTCGCGCTTCTTGACTGCAGCGCCTTTACCTTCATAAGCATCCATCAGCTCGCCAGCAAGGCGCAGCGCCATGGATTTCTCGCCACGCTTGCGCGCAGCATCGACGAGCCAGCGCATGGCCAGGGCATTGCGACGGGAAGGACGAACTTCGACCGGAACCTGGTAGGTAGCACCGCCAACACGGCGGGATTTGACTTCGACCAGCGGAGCGATGGCATCGAGTGCTTTTTCGAAGATTTCCAGGGGATCGCTGTTCTTGCGCTCCTTCACCTTGTCCAGTGCACCATAAACGATACGCTCGGCAACGGCTTTCTTGCCGCTCTCCATCACGTGGTTCATGAACTTGGCCAGGATCAGACTTCCGTACTTCGGATCGTCAAGGATCTCGCGCTTGGCTGCTACACGACGTCTTGGCATTGATAAGCCCTCAAACGGTCTTCAGGT
This sequence comes from Stutzerimonas decontaminans, assembly GCF_000661915.1. Classification (NCBI taxonomy): domain Bacteria; kingdom Pseudomonadati; phylum Pseudomonadota; class Gammaproteobacteria; order Pseudomonadales; family Pseudomonadaceae; genus Stutzerimonas; species Stutzerimonas decontaminans. Next base: position 3,850,747 of record NZ_CP007509.1, read on the forward strand.
TAGCTCGGAACGGTAACTTTCAAGTTACGCCCGACCTTACTCTTATCGACTCAAATAAATAGAAATGCTGCTTACTTCGGGCGCTTGGCGCCGTACTTGGAACGACCCTGCTTACGATCTTTAACGCCGGAGGTATCCAGCGAACCGCGCACGGTGTGGTAACGCACACCCGGAAGGTCTTTTACACGACCGCCACGGATCAGCACTACGCTGTGCTCTTGCAGGTTGTGGCCTTCACCGCCGATATAGGAAGCGACTTCATAGCCATTGGTCAGGCGAACACGGCACACTTTACGCAGTGCAGAGTTCGGTTTCTTCGGCGTGGTGGTGTACACACGGGTGCACACGCCACGACGTTGCGGGCAGTTTTGCAGCGCAGGGACGTCGCTTTTCTCGACGACCCGCTTACGCGGCTGACGTACCAGCTGGTTGATAGTTGCCATCTACTAGCTCCACTGTTGTCTTTCGACACAAACGAAAAATGGCAGGGCACGAAGCCCCGCCAAATTAGGGGTACGAGAGTTTAAAGAGCTTCTCGCCCACCGTCAAGGCAGGCCCTGGCTCACCGCCAGGACCCAGCACTTAGTTACCGCTGGAGTTCAGCGCCTCGGTCAGAGCCGCTTCGACCTCATCAGCACTCACACGAACGGGTTTGTCTGCTTCACGCTTGCGCTTGCGCTCGCTGTGGTATTGCAGACCGGTACCGGCCGGGATCAGACGACCTACGACTACGTTCTCCTTGAGGCCACGCAGATAATCGCGCTTGCCGGTAACGGCAGCCTCGGTCAGTACACGCGTGGTCTCTTGGAAGGACGCCGCCGAAATGAACGACTCGGTCGACAGCGATGCCTTGGTAATGCCCAGCAGAACACGCACGTACTTGGAGACAAACTTGTCTTCCTCGCTCAAACGCTCGTTCTCTTCCAGCACCTGGGTCAACTCCATCTGGTCGCCCTTGATGAAGCTGGAATCACCCGACTCGCTAATTTCGACCTTGCGCAACATCTGGCGCAGGATGGTCTCGATGTGCTTGTCGTTGATCTTCACGCCCTGCAGGCGGTACACGTCCTGAATCTCGTTGACGATGTACTTGGCCAGGGCGCTTACACCCAACAGCCGCAGGATGTCGTGCGGATTGCTCGGACCGTCGGAGATCACTTCACCCTTGTTCACCTGCTCGCCTTCGAAGACGTTCAGGTGACGCCACTTCGGAATCAGCTCTTCGTACGGATCGCTGCCATCGGTCGGAGTAATCACCAGACGGCGCTTGCCTTTGGTTTCCTTACCGAAGGAAATCGTACCGCTGATTTCCGCCAGGATGGACGGCTCCTTCGGACGACGCGCTTCGAACAAGTCCGCAACGCGCGGCAGACCGCCGGTGATGTCGCGGGTCTTCGAGGTTTCCTGTGGGATACGTGCGATAACGTCACCCACATTGATCTCGGCGCCGTCGGCCACGCCCACCAGTGCGTTAGCCGGCAGGAAGTACTGGGCAGGAACGTCGGTACCCGGGAGCAGCAGCTCCTTGCCATTGACATCGACCATCTTGATCGCCGGACGAATATCCTTGCCCGATGCCGGACGGTCTTTCGGATCCATCACCTCAATATTGGTCAGGCCGGTGAGCTCATCGGTCTGGCGCTTGATGGTGATATTCTCTTCCATCCCGACGAAGGTCACGACGCCCTTCATCTCGGTGACGATCGGGTGGGTGTGCGGATCCCACTTGGCAACCACCGCACCGGCGTCAACCTTGTCGCCCTCCTTCACCGAAATCACCGCACCGTATGGCAGCTTGTAACGCTCGCGCTCACGACCGAAGTCGTCGGCAACCGCCAGCTCGCCCGAACGGGAAACCGCGACCAGCGCACCGTCGGCACGCTCTACGTGCTTCAGGTTGTGCAAGCGAATGGTGCCGCCGTTCTTCACCATGACGTTGTCGACCGCGGAAGTACGACTGGCCGCACCACCAATGTGGAACGTCCGCATGGTCAGCTGGGTACCCGGCTCACCGATGGACTGCGCGGCGATCACGCCTACCGCCTCACCAATGTTCACCTGATGCCCACGAGCCAGATCGCGACCGTAGCACTTGGCGCAGATACCGTAGCGGGTTTCACAGGAAATCGGCGAGCGCACGACCACTTCGTCGATGCTGTTCAGCTCGATGAAGTCGACCCACTGCTCATCAACCAGCGTACCGGCTGGAACCAGTACATCATCGGTGCCCGGCTTGAGCACATCGCGCGCGATCACACGACCGAGAACACGCTCACCGAGCGGCTCGACCACGTCGCCACCCTCGATGTGCGGGGTCATGAACAGACCCTGCTCGGTGCCGCAATCGACCTCGGTGACCACCAGATCCTGCGCGACATCGACCAGACGACGAGTCAGGTAACCGGAGTTCGCGGTTTTCAGCGCGGTATCCGCCAGACCTTTACGAGCACCGTGAGTGGAGATGAAGTACTGCAGTACGTTCAGGCCTTCACGGAAGTTGGCGGTAATCGGCGTCTCGATGATGGAGCCATCCGGCTTGGCCATCAGGCCACGCATACCCGCCAGCTGGCGAATCTGGGCAGCGGAACCCCGCGCGCCCGAGTCAGCCATCATGTACATCGAGTTGAAGGAGTCCTGCTCGGCTTCCTTGCCATCTCGATCAATGACCTTCTCCTTGGAGAGGTTGGCCATCATCGCTTTGGAAACTTCGTCGTTGGCCTTGGACCAAAGGTCGATCACCTTGTTGTACTTCTCGCCCTGGGTTACCAGGCCGGACGCATACTGGCTCTCGATCTCTTTAACTTCTTCGGTAGCCGCATCGATGATGCGTGCCTTCTCATCCGGAATCACAAAGTCGTTCACGCCGATGGAAACACCGGAGATGGTCGAGTAAGCGAAACCGGTGTACATCAACTGGTCGGCGAAGATGACGGTGTCCTTCAGACCAACGGTGCGGTAGCACAGGTTGATCAGCTTGGAGATCGCCTTCTTCTTCATCGGCTGGTTGACCACATCGAACGCCAGGCCGGCCGGCACGATCTGGAACAGCAGCGCGCGGCCAACGGTGGTGTCGACGATGCGAGTGTTCTTGGTAATGGTGCCGTCGCGATCCTTGATCACTTCGTTGATACGCACTTTTACCCGCGCATGCAGCGATGCCTCACCCGCACGGAAAACGCGATCGACTTCCTGCAGATCGGCGAACACACGACCTTCGCCCTTGGCGTTGATCGCTTCGCGGGTCATGTAGTACAGACCCAAGACGACGTCCTGCGAAGGAACGATGATCGGCTCACCGTTTGCTGGCGAGAGGATGTTGTTGGTCGACATCATCAGCGCGCGCGCTTCCAGCTGAGCTTCCAGCGTAAGCGGCACGTGCACGGCCATCTGGTCACCGTCGAAGTCGGCGTTGTACGCGGCGCAGACCAGCGGATGCAGCTGGATCGCCTTGCCTTCGATCAACACCGGCTCGAACGCCTGGATACCCAGACGGTGCAGGGTTGGCGCGCGGTTGAGCAGCACGGGATGTTCGCGGATGACTTCGGCGAGCACGTCCCAGACCTCTGGCAGTTCGCGCTCGACCATCTTCTTGGCCGCCTTGATGGTGGTGGCCATGCCACGCATTTCAAGCTTGCCGAAAATGAACGGCTTGAACAGCTCGAGGGCCATCTTCTTCGGCAGACCGCACTGATGCAGACGCAGGGTCGGGCCCACGGTGATCACGGAACGACCGGAGTAGTCCACACGCTTGCCGAGCAGGTTCTGACGGAAACGACCCTGCTTGCCCTTGATCATGTCAGCCAGGGACTTCAAGGGGCGCTTGTTCGAACCGGTGATGGCACGGCCGCGACGGCCGTTGTCCAGCAGCGCGTCGACCGCCTCCTGCAGCATGCGCTTTTCGTTGCGCACGATGATGTCCGGCGCCGACAGGTCGAGCAGGCGCTTCAGACGGTTGTTACGGTTGATAACGCGGCGATACAGATCGTTCAGATCCGAAGTCGCGAAGCGACCGCCATCCAGCGGGACCAGCGGACGCAGATCCGGCGGCAGCACTGGTAGCACGGTCAGAATCATCCACTCCGGCAGGTTGCCCGAGCCATGGAAAGCTTCCATCAGCTTCAGCCGCTTGGAGAGCTTTTTGATCTTGGTTTCCGAGTTGGTCTGCGGGATCTCTTCGCGCAGGCGACCGATCTCGTGCTCCAGGTCGATCTGGATCAGCAGCTCGCGCACAGCCTCGGCACCCATGCGGGCATCGAAGTCGTCGCCGAACTCTTCCAGCGCCTCGAAGTACTGCTCGTCATTCAGCAGCTGACCCTTTTCCAGGGTGGTCATGCCCGGATCGATGACAACGTAGCTCTCAAAGTAGAGCACGCGCTCGATGTCACGCAGGGTCATATCCAGCAGCAGACCGATACGGGACGGCAGCGACTTCAGGAACCAGATATGGGCGACCGGCGATGCGAGTTCGATATGCGCCATGCGTTCGCGACGCACCTTGGCCAACGCGACTTCAACACCGCACTTCTCACAAATAACACCGCGGTGCTTGAGGCGCTTGTACTTACCGCACAGGCACTCATAGTCCTTAACCGGGCCAAAGATCTTGGCGCAGAACAGGCCGTCACGCTCCGGCTTGAACGTACGGTAGTTGATGGTTTCCGGCTTCTTTACTTCGCCGAATGACCAGGAACGGATCATTTCGGGCGAAGCCAGGGCAATCTTAATGGCATCGAACTCTTCGATTTGACCCTGGTTTTTCAGCAGATTCAGCAAGTCTTTCAAGGCCTTTCCTCCTCACGGACCTGCGACACCCGGCTAGTGCCGGGCGCCGCGCAGGCGGTGCGTGGTTATTCGGTTTCCAGATCGATATCGATACCGAGCGAGCGGATCTCTTTGATCAACACGTTGAAGGATTCCGGCATGCCGGCCTCCATGCGGTGATCGCCGTCCACGATGTTCTTGTACATCTTGGTCCGCCCGTTCACGTCGTCCGACTTGACCGTGAGCATTTCCTGCAGGGTGTAAGCGGCGCCATAGGCTTCCAGAGCCCAGACCTCCATCTCCCCGAAACGCTGACCACCGAACTGCGCCTTACCACCCAGCGGCTGCTGGGTGACCAGGCTGTACGAACCGGTGGAACGCGCGTGCATCTTGTCGTCGACCAGGTGGTTCAGCTTGAGCATGTACATGTAGCCGACAGTGGTGGTGCGCTCGAACTTGTTGCCGGTGCGCCCGTCGAACAGCTGCATCTGACCGCTTTCCGGCAGATCAGCCAGCTTCAGCATGGCCTTGATCTCGCGCTCCTTGGCTCCGTCGAATACCGGAGTAGCCATCGGAACACCCTTGCGCAGGTTGTTGGCCAGGTCCAACACTTCCTGATCGCTCAGGTCATCCAGGTTTTCCTGACGGCCGCCGATCTCGTTGTAGATCTCGTGCAGGAACTTGCGCAGTTCAGCGACCTTGCGCTGCTCTTCGAGCATCAGATTGATCTTCTCGCCCAGACCCTTGGCCGCGAGGCCCAGGTGGGTTTCAAGTATCTGACCGACGTTCATACGCGACGGTACGCCAAGCGGGTTGAGCACGATGTCGACCGGTGTGCCGTTGGCATCATGCGGCATGTCTTCTACCGGCATGATGACCGAGACGACACCCTTGTTACCATGACGACCAGCCATCTTGTCACCCGGCTGGATGCGGCGCTTGATCGCTAGGTAGACCTTGACGATCTTCAGCACGCCCGGCGCCAGGTCATCGCCCTGCTGCAGCTTGCGCTTCTTGTCTTCGAACTTGTCGTCGAGCAACTGACGGCGATCGGACAGGTAGGCCTGGGCCTTTTCCAACTGCTCGTTCAGCGCATCTTCGGCCATGCGCAGCTTGAACCACTGCCCATGCTCCAGCCCGTCGAGGATCTCGTCGGTGATCACAGCACCTTTCTTCAGACCAGCACCGCCCTCGGCAGTCGCACCCACCAGAGCCGAGCGCAGGCGTTCGAAGGTAGCGCCTTCGACGATGCGGAACTCCTCGTTGAGGTCCTTGCGGATCTCGTCGAGTTGCATCTTCTCGATGGCCAGCGCACGGGAATCACGCTCGACGCCGTCACGGATGAACACCTGAACGTCAATAACGGTGCCCTTGGTGCCAGTCGGCACGCGCAGGGAGGTGTCCTTCACATCGGACGCCTTCTCACCGAAGATCGCGCGCAGCAGCTTCTCTTCTGGAGTCAGCTGGGTTTCGCCTTTCGGCGTGACCTTGCCAACCAGGATATCGCCCGGGCCGACCTCGGCACCGACGTAAACAATGCCCGCCTCGTCCAGCTTGTTCAGCGCAGCCTCACCCACGTTCGGGATGTCTGCGGTGATTTCCTCTGGGCCGAGCTTGGTGTCACGCGACACGCAGGTCAGTTCCTGGATATGGATAGTGGTGAAACGATCTTCCTGAACCACACGCTCCGAGAGGAGGATGGAGTCTTCGAAGTTGTAGCCGTTCCAAGGCATGAACGCGACGCGCATGTTCTGCCCGAGCGCCAATTCACCCATATCGGTGGACGGACCGTCGGCCATGATATCGCCACGCTCCACCACGTCACCCTTGCGAACCAGCGGACGCTGATTGATACAGGTATTCTGGTTGGACCGTGTGTACTTGGTCAGGTTGTAGATGTCGACACCCGCTTCGCCGGTCTCGACCTCAGCATCATGAACACGCACGACCACACGGCTGGCGTCCACCGAATCGATCACACCGCCACGACGAGCAACCACACAGACACCGGAGTCGCGCGCAACGTTGCGCTCCATGCCGGTACCGACCAGTGGCTTGTCCGAACGCAGAGTCGGCACGGCCTGACGCTGCATGTTCGAACCCATCAGGGCGCGGTTGGCGTCGTCGTGCTCGAGGAACGGAATCAGCGAGGCAGCGACAGAGACGACCTGCTTTGGCGACACGTCCATCAGGGTTACGTCTTCCGGCGCCTTGACGGTGAACTCGTTCAGGTGACGCACGGCCACCAGTTCGTCGACCAGCTTGCGGCCGTCCAGCTTGGCGCTGGCCTGGGCGATAACGTGGTCAGCTTCCTCGATTGCCGAGAGGAACACGATCTCGTCGGTAACTTCGCCTTCTTTGACCACGCGGTATGGGCTTTCCAGGAAGCCATACTGGTTGGTCCGGGCGTAGGCGGCCAGCGAGTTGATCAGACCGATGTTAGGGCCTTCTGGCGTTTCGATCGGGCACACGCGGCCGTAGTGGGTCGGGTGTACGTCACGAACCTCGAAGCCGGCACGCTCACGGGTCAGACCACCCGGGCCGAGGGCCGAAACACGGCGCTTGTGGGTGATCTCGGAGAGCGGGTTGTTCTGGTCCATGAACTGCGAGAGCTGGCTGGAACCGAAGAACTCCTTCACCGCCGCCGCAACCGGCTTGGCGTTGATCAGATCCTGCGGCATCAGGCCTTCGCTTTCGGCCATCGACAGACGTTCCTTGACCGCACGCTCGACGCGCACCAGGCCAACACGGAACTGGTTCTCGGCCATCTCGCCGACACAACGGACACGACGGTTACCCAGGTGATCGATGTCGTCGACGATCCCTTTACCGTTACGAATATCGACCAAGGTCTTGAGGACCGCAACGATATCTTCGCGGCTCAGTACGCCGGAACCCTCGATCTCGGTACGACCGATACGACGATTGAACTTCATCCGGCCTACGGCGGACAGGTCGTAACGCTCCGAAGCGAAGAACAGGTTGTTGAACAGCGTCTCGGCAGCGTCCTTGGTTGGCGGCTCGCCTGGACGCATCATCCGATAGATTTCCACCAGCGCTTCAAGCTGATTGGTGGTGGAGTCGATCTTCAACGTATCGGAAATGAACGGACCACAATCGATATCGTTGGTGTATAGCGTTTCGAAACGCACAACCTGAGCCTTGACGATCTTCGCCATGACATCGACGGTCAGCTCGGTGTTGCACTCAGCGATGATTTCGCCGGTGGCCGGGTGCACGATCGCCTTGGCAACGGTACGGCCCAGCACGTAGTCCATCGGCATCTCGAGCTCTTTGATGCCGGACTTGTCGAGCTGATTGATGTGACGAGCAGTGATACGGCGACCCTGCTCGACGATGACCTTGCCGTTTTCATCCTTGATGTCGAAGCTGGCAATTTCGCCACGCAGACGCTGCGGCACCAATTCCAAGGCAAGGCTCTCGCCCTTCACATGGAAAATGTTGGTGTCGTAGAAGGCATCGAGGATCTCTTCGGTGCTGTAGTTCAGCGCGCGCAGAAGCACCGAGGCCGGCAGCTTGCGGCGACGGTCGATACGCACGAAGACGGCGTCCTTCGGATCGAACTCGAAGTCAAGCCAGGATCCGCGGTAAGGAATGATGCGAGCCGAGTACAACAGCTTGCCGGAGCTGTGGGTCTTACCGCGGTCGTGATCGAAGAACACGCCTGGCGAGCGGTGCAACTGGGAGACGATGACGCGCTCAGTACCGTTGATAATAAAGGTACCGTTCTCAGTCATCAGGGGGATTTCCCCCATGTACACTTCCTGCTCCTTGATATCCTTGATGGCCTTATTCGACGATTCTTTGTCGAAAATGATTAGGCGCACCTTGACCCGTAGCGGGACGGCAAACGTCACGCCGCGCAAGACACATTCCTTGACATCGAAAGCCGGCTCACCCAGGCGATAGCCGACGTATTCCAGCGCTGCATTGCCAGAATAGCTAATGATCGGGAAAACGGATTTGAAGGCTGCATGCAAGCCAATGTCGCGGAACTGATCTTTGGTCGCTCCCGCCTGCAGGAATTCGCGATACGAATCCAGCTGGATGGCCAAAAGATACGGCACGTCCATCACGTGCGGTAACTTGCTAAAGTCCTTGCGGATACGTTTTTTCTCAGTGTATGAGTAAGCCATCAGCGTTCCCCAGCTTGGTCACCTGCTTGTTGGCTTCTCCCGACGGGAGCAGCCAGAAAATCTTGCGAATCCCTTGATTCGCACCACCTCGAGGTGGCTTTCCGCGGAACAGCCAGCATGGCTGACTCTTCATAACGGAAAAAGGCCGGTGGCAAGAGCCACCAGCCATCAGCCTTTCGCGAGTCGCTCGGGCTGTAGACGCAAGGTCGTCGCTTACTTGAGCTCGACTTTGGCGCCTGCTTCTTCCAGAGTCTTCTTGGCTGCTTCGGCTTCTTCTTTCGAAACGCCTTCCTTGACTACGCCCGGGGCGCCGTCAACGACAGCCTTGGCTTCTTTCAGGCCCAGACCGGTCAGTTCGCGAACAGCCTTGATCACGTTGACCTTCTTGTCGCCAGCTTCAGCCAGAACGATGGTGAACTCGGTTTGCTCTTCTACAGCAGCGGCAGCCGGGCCCGCAGCGGCAACGGTGGCGGCAGCAGCGGTAACGCCGAACTTCTCTTCCATTGCCTTGATCAGTTCAACAACCTGCATCACGGACATTTCGGAAACGGCGTTGATGATATCTTCGTTGGTCAGAGCCATGACTCTAGTTCCTGTATTTAGGTGAAGGCCTTCGGCCATCTAATTCAAAAAGTGATTGCGAAAGTAGCCAGTCGCTTAAGCGGCAGCAGCTTCTTTCTGGTCGCGAACGGCCGCCAGTGTACGAGCCAGCTTGCTGGTAGCGCCTTGAATAACGCTCATCAGCTGAGAAATGGCTTCGTCGTAGGTCGGCAGAGTTGCCAGAACGTCGATCTGATTGGCTGCGAGGAACTGACCCTCGAACGCAGCGGCCTTGATCTCGAACTTGTCCTGACCCTTGGAGAACTCCTTGAAGATACGAGCAGCAGCGCCCGGATGTTCGTTGGAGAACGCAATCAGGGTCGGGCCTTTGAACACGTCGTTGAGCACTTCGAACTGAGTGCCATCAACGGCGCGGCGCAGCAGGGTGTTACGTACAACGCGTACGTAAACGCCAGCTTCGCGGGCCTCTTTACGGAGTCCGGTCATGGCCCCCACGGTCACGCCACGGGCATCAGCCACGACAGCGGACAGGGCAGCTTTGGCAGCCTCGTTGACTTCAGCGACGATGGCTTTCTTGTCTTCGAGTTTGATTGCCACGGGTTACACTCCTGGATGTTACCGTTTCATCCGGTCGAGACCGGACGGGTGTTGGTGTCTGATTCGGTACGAATCGGGAGCACCTCTGCGTAGGCTTTTGGTTTAAGGCTTGCGCCGCCTACGGTCTTGGATAGCCCCCGCCAGGCAGGGACCCCAATCTTTTAAACGCCCCGCGAGCGAGGCGCTGCTGTCTTACGCTTCCAGGGAAGCCTGATCGATGACCAGTCCCGGACCCATCGTGGTGCTCAGGGTCACGCGCTTGACGTAAATACCTTTTGAAGTGGAAGGCTTCAGACGCTTCAGGTCAGAGAGCAGCGCTTCAACGTTCTGCTTCAGCTGGCCTGCCTCGAAACCGACCTTACCCACGGAGGTGTGAATGATCCCGTTTTTGTCGGTACGGAAACGCACCTGACCAGCCTTGGCGTTCTTAACGGCGGTAGCGACGTCAGGAGTAACAGTACCAACCTTCGGGTTAGGCATCAGGCCGCGCGGACCGAGGATCTGGCCCAGCTGACCAACGACACGCATGGCGTCTGGCGAAGCGATCACCACGTCGTAGTTCAGATCGCCACCTTTCATTTCGGCAGCCAGCTCGTCCATGCCAACGCGATCCGCACCAGCAGCCAAAGCAGCTTCGGCGCCCGGACCCTGAGTGAACACGGCGACGCGAACGCTCTTGCCAGTGCCGTTCGGCAGAACGGTAGCACCACGCACAACCTGATCGGATTTACGCGGATCCACGCCAAGATTGATCGCGATATCGAACGACTCGGTAAACTTCACTGCAGAGACTTCAGCCAGCAGCTTGGCGGCATCTTCGAACGAGTACTGCTTGCCAGCTTCAATCTTCTCGGCAATAGCCTTCTGGCGCTTGGTCAACTTAGCCATTACACACCCTCCACGTTCAGGCCCATGCTGCGAGCCGAACCTGCGATGGTTCGAACGGCAGCTTCCATTTCGGCAGCAGTCAGATCAGCCTGCTTGGTTTTGGCGATCTCTTCCAACTGCGCACGTGTAACGGTGCCGACCTTCTGGGTGTTTGGACGAGCGGAACCGCTGGTTATACCAGCAGCCTTCTTCAGCAGAACAGCAGCAGGAGTACTCTTGGTTTCAAAAGTAAAGCTGCGATCGCTGTAAACAGTGATGATCACTGGAGTCGGCAGACCAGGCTCCTGGCCTTGGGTCCGGGCATTGAACGCCTTGCAGAACTCCATGATATTGACGCCATGCTGACCCAGCGCAGGACCAACGGGCGGCGACGGGTTAGCCTGACCGGCCTTTACCTGTAGCTTGATGTAAGCTTGAATCTTCTTAGCCATAGTAACTCCGTTACGGGTTTTAGCGCCTTGCGGCTCCCCATTGCTGTTTTATCCCAGTGACGACAAAACCCCGCAGCTTGAAGCTGCGGGGCGGGATGCTTCGTTCAGTTAAACCTTTTCGACCTGACTGAACTCCAACTCTACCGGGGTAGAGCGACCGAAGATCAGGACCGCCACCTGGATCCGACTCTTCTCGTAGTTAACTTCTTCGACTACGCCATTGAAGTCAGCGAACGGACCATCCGCGACGCGGACCACCTCGCCCGGCTCGAAAAGCGTTTTAGGCTTAGGCTTGTCGGTTCCGTCAGCAACGCGACGCAGGATAGCCTCTGCCTCTTTATCGGTAATGGGCGCCGGCTTGTCTGCCGTACCACCAATGAAACCCATTACACGAGGAGTATCCTTGACGAGGTGCCAGGTACCCTCGTTCATCTCCATTTGAACAAGAACGTAGCCCGGAAAGAATTTACGCTCACTCTTGCGCTTCTGCCCGTTACGCATCTCGACCACTTCTTCGGTCGGGACAAGAATCTCGCCGAAGTCATCTTCCATGCCAGCAAGCTTGACACGCTCGACCAGAGAGCGCATGACGTGCTTCTCGTAACCCGAGTAAGCATGCACAACATACCAACGCTTAGCCACGAGACACCCTTAACCAACAACCATGGAGACCAACCAACCGAGCAGGGAATCAAGCCCCCACAGCAGCAGCGCCATCACAAGCACCACAACAACCACGATCAACGTAGTCTGGGTAGTCTCCTGACGGGTCGGCCATACGACCTTGCGAATTTCGCCACGCGCCTCTTTCAGCAACACAGCGAACGAGCGCCCCTTGGACGTTCGCAGCGCAACAAGCGCAGCAATAACACCAATCGCCAGGACCGCAAGGACACGATAGAGAATCGGCTCAGCGGAGTAATATTGATTACCGACGACGGCAACAACCACCAAAGCAGCCACAACAAGCCACTTCACCAGATCGAAGCGCGCGTCATTGGCTTCAGCTTTGATATTCATCTGCTAGAACCTTGTAAAGACTGCCAATTTCGTTATTGAAAATGGCAGGCCAGGAGGGAATCGAACCCCCAACCTGCGGTTTTGGAGACCGCCGCTCTGCCAATTGAGCTACTGGCCTAGAAAGAGTCAGGCCGACTATTATGCCGACCTGCTTCAAACAGATCAATCGTTATTCGATGATCTTGGCAACCACGCCGGCACCAACGGTACGACCACCTTCGCGAATCGCGAAGCGCAGGCCGTCTTCCATGGCGATCGGCTTGATCAGGGTAACAACCATTTTCACGTTGTCGCCCGGCATTACCATCTCAACGCCTTCCGGCAGTTCGCACGAACCGGTTACGTCAGTGGTACGGAAGTAGAACTGCGGACGGTAGCCCTTGAAGAACGGGGTGTGACGACCACCTTCTTCCTTGGACAGCACGTACACTTCTGCTTCGAACTTGGTGTGCGGCTTGATGGTGCCCGGCTTGGCCAGTACCTGACCACGCTCTACGTCGTCACGCTTGGTGCCGCGCAGCAGGACGCCACAGTTCTCACCAGCACGACCTTCGTCGAGCAGCTTGCGGAACATCTCGACACCGGTACAGGTGGTCTTAGTGGTATCACGCAGACCAACGATCTCGATTTCTTCCTGGATCTTGACGATACCGCGCTCTACACGACCGGTAACCACGGTGCCGCGACCGGAGATGGAGAATACGTCTTCGATCGGCATCAGGAACGGCTTGTCGATGGCGCGAACCGGCTCAGGGATGTAGGTATCCAGGGTCTCGACCAGCTTCTTGACGGCAGTGGTGCCCATCTCGTTGTCGTCTTGACCGTTCAGAGCCATCAGTGCGGAACCGATGATGATCGGAGTGTCGTCGCCCGGGAAGTCGTAAGTGCTGAGCAGATCGCGCACTTCCATTTCCACCAGCTCGAGCAGCTCGGCGTCATCAACCATGTCGGCCTTGTTCAGGAACACGACAATGTACGGAACACCTACCTGACGGGACAGCAGGATGTGCTCGCGAGTCTGCGGCATGGGGCCGTCAGCAGCCGAGCAAACCAGGATCGCGCCGTCCATCTGGGCAGCACCGGTGATCATGTTCTTCACATAGTCAGCGTGACCCGGGCAATCAACGTGCGCGTAGTGACGAATATTGGAATCGTACTCTACGTGAGCGGTGTTGATGGTGATACCGCGAGCCTTCTCTTCCGGGGCGCTATCGATCTTGTCGAAGTCGACACGAGCGGAACCGAAAACCTCGGAGCACACACGGGTCAGAGCAGCCGTCAGAGTGGTCTTGCCATGGTCGACGTGACCAATGGTGCCGACGTTGACGTGCGGTTTGTTACGTTCGAACTTTTCTTTAGCCATCGAGACCGTCTCCCATCGTTGAATTGAGCTAGTCACGCCACCATTAAAACAAAGGCAGATATTTACATATCTGCCTTTGGAGTTTGGAGCTCATGAGCGGATTTGAACCGCTGACCTCACCCTTACCAAGGGTGTGCTCTACCAACTGAGCTACATGAGCGAAGCATATTTCGTAACCATCGAAGCTGGAGCGGGTAGCGGGAATCGAACCCGCATCATCAGCTTGGAAGGCTGAGGTTCTACCACTAAACTATACCCGCGAACGCCGAAGCCTACGCTTGAATCTGGTGGAGGGGGAAGGATTCGAACCTTCGAAGTCTATGACGTCAGATTTACAGTCTGATCCCTTTGGCCGCTCGGGAACCCCTCCAAAGTGAGGCGGCATTTTCATCACTAGCCACCCTACTGTCAAGCTTTTTCTCATATAAATCTTGAGGTTAGCTGCACTGACAGTCGCCTCACCGGGGAAACTCTCAAACCCTACGGCGAAGCGGGCGCCATTCTATGCAAACTATTCGGAAGATGCAACGCCCACACAAGGCATTTGACGATGCTGCAACGCAGGCATGTCGTTCTTAAGGGCCTCCAAGATGCTGTCACCTAACTGACGCTGGCTAGCAGGCGCTACCCGCACCCAGTACTTGTTGTGCACTCTCGGCAACTCTCTCACCAAGGCCGAGTAATCCACTTCACGCAACCGAGCCACCACGCCCTCAGCCGAATCTTTACGGGAAAATATACCCAGCGAAATTCCGTTTGCCAGGTCGCCGACCGTAATAATGTAGCTATCAATATTGCGGCTTTGCAGTTCGCGCAATTGCCGCAGGGACGCCTGCCTCGAAGCTAGCGGCGGCAAATACACCCAATAATCCACGCCCGTGGCCACGTCCAGCTGCTGGACTTCAGACTGGATATCCAGACTCAGAAGCCGCTGCTCCAACGACTGCGCCGACAGCTCGTCATCAAACCCGCCGAGAAAGAGGCAACCACTATTATCGATGGCCCCGGAACGCGCACCCTCCGCCGCCCTTCGCGTACGCGACGACTCACTGAGCAGAGTGATGTTCGATTGGGGGCGACTGTACGCATCGAGAGGCGCAACCTCCTTAATACGTACAGGCGACTGGTAAAGGTGCTGCGCCCAGAAGAAGATATTCAACAGCACCAACAAAAGGAATAGCCAACGCATGCAAACTTCGACCTTATAGACATGACTCTATGGGCAAGCGATAGCTAAGCCCCGAAACACCAGATCAGGTATGCACCGTATTCGAGGGATATCGTTTATCAGCGCCACATCTCCGCCGGTGGCATAGATCTCGAATTCTGCCCCCAGATACTCGTCCGCCTGCAGAATTTGAGAGCTCACGAAGCCGCGCAACATCAGAAGGCAGCCTCTCTCCACCGCCTCAGTAGTGCACCGCCCCGGGGCAGTCACGCGTCGGGACGTAGTAATGTCCTCCAGCGAATAGCTGATACGACGTGTATGGGTATGTAACTGATGCCGTAGCAGAGCAATACCCGGGCTTATATATCCCCCCAGATGCATGCCTTGGGAATCCACTAAATCGACCGTGACGGCCGTCCCTAAATCAATCACCATCATTGCATTACGCTTGAGCTGGAACGCCCCAACCATGGCGAGCCAACGATCCATCCCTAGTTGCCTGTGATCGACATATCCATTTATCACACCTCCAAGCTGGATTGATGGAGACGCTCGTTCAACATCAACACCCAGGACCTCAGAGAGGCGCAGGCATAACTCATCCGTCTCGCGGTCTCCGCGAACGCTGACTAGCCGTGCACGTATGACGTCCGCTCCCACCACACCGGAAATTTCATTAACTAGATCGACAACGGAGGCAGAAGCGCCTTGGGCAGCCACCAAACCGGTGTCGATGCCCAGCACGCGCCATTTAATAAAGCTGTTTCCGCAATCCAGCTCCAGAATCATTGATCCAGCCTCAAGCTTAACTCTCCACCACTGAACGAGCGCTGGTCCCCGTTGATCATGAGCCTAAGCCCACCCTCTTCGTCTACACCCAACACAACGCCGGAATAATCTTGCGATCCTGTGCTTAACGTACAGCTCCGCCCCTGCCATATATGGTTGGACTCCCACTCCTGCTTCAGTGCGGAGAAACCTGCTTCGGCATGTCGTTCTAAATATCGCTTTAGCGTGCCTGCCAACGTCAGTACTAGTTCGTTCCGATCAACCATGCCGACGTGCTCTCTGATTGACGTCCAGAGCTGATCTATACCTGCAGCCTCAACCATATTTACGTTGATGCCTATACCGATGATCACATGACATACGTCGGCCGGGTCGCCAGTTAGCTCTAACAAGATTCCCGCGATCTTACGGCCATCAACGTAAACGTCGTTTGGCCATTTCAAACCAGCCTGCGGAAGCCCAATCAAACGCAGAGTCTGCATAACAGCTAGCCCAACAACCAAACTCATGCCGGCAAGTTGCCCCGCCCCACCCTGCACCCTGATTGCTAGACTGAAGTACAAGTTCTGCCCGAAGGGGCTCACCCAGGAGCGGCCACGCCTGCCGCGCCCTGAAGTCTGCGCTTCCGCAAGCACCAGGAACGGAACCTCTTCTAACTGTAAAAGGCGTAAGGCTTCGGCATTAGTCGAACCCACCGATTCACAAAGATGCAACGACCATCCGAAGCACATTAATTCCGGTGCAAGCTTTTCCTTCTCGAGCAATGAGAGAGACTCGGCTAAGCGGTATCCGCGCCCAGGAACCTTAAAGACCGTAACCAAAGCATCGGCCTGGATACGCTGAACAAGCTTCCAGACAGCGCTTCGACTAACGCCTAGCGCCTCCCCCAACTCCTCACCGGAATGAAAGCGCCCATCTTGGAGCAACCTCAACAGCCTATTCATGCCACCCCCAATAGCGAGGTCCGAATAATAGCGGCAGCGGCAGCCAGTGCCTACAGCGGCTTTCTTCAGCGCAAAAGCAAACCCCCGACCGGATTACTCCGATCGGGGGTTTGGGATAAGAGCTTGACGATGACCTACTCTCACATGGGGAGACCCCACACTACCATCGGCGATGCGTCGTTTCACTACTGAGTTCGGGATGGGATCAGGTGGTTCCAACGCTCTATGGTCGTCAAGCAATTCGGTTGGGGAGTCGGTGTTGAGTCGCTTCCCCTAATTGGGTATGTGATGTCTGTTTCGATGTTACTTGCGAGTGTTGCTGATCTTCGGTTTGTTTGTCGACTTCAACCGTCTGACACGCAAACATCAAATTGTTTGGGTGTTATATGGTCAAGCCTCACGGGCAATTAGTATTGGTTAGCTCAACGCCTCACAGCGCTTACACACCCAACCTATCAACGTCGTAGTCTTCGACGGCCCTTCAGGGAGCTCAAGGCTCCAGTGAGATCTCATCTTGAGGCAAGTTTCCCGCTTAGATGCTTTCAGCGGTTATCTCTTCCGAACGTAGCTACCCGGCAATGCCACTGGCGTGACAACCGGAACACCAGAGGTTCGTCCACTCCGGTCCTCTCGTACTAGGAGCAGCCCCTCTCAAATCTCAAACGTCCACGGCAGATAGGGACCGAACTGTCTCACGACGTTCTAAACCCAGCTCGCGTACCACTTTAAATGGCGAACAGCCATACCCTTGGGACCGGCTTCAGCCCCAGGATGTGATGAGCCGACATCGAGGTGCCAAACACCGCCGTCGATATGAACTCTTGGGCGGTATCAGCCTGTTATCCCCGGAGTACCTTTTATCCGTTGAGCGATGGCCCTTCCATACAGAACCACCGGATCACTAAGACCTACTTTCGTACCTGCTCGACGTGTCTGTCTCGCAGTCAAGCGCGCTTTTGCCTTTATACTCTACGACCGATTTCCGACCGGTCTGAGCGCACCTTCGTACTCCTCCGTTACTCTTTAGGAGGAGACCGCCCCAGTCAAACTACCCACCATACACTGTCCTCGATCCGGATAACGGACCAGAGTTAGAACCTCAAAGTTGCCAGGGTGGTATTTCAAGGATGGCTCCACGCGAACTGGCGTCCACGCTTCAAAGCCTCCCACCTATCCTACACAAGCAAATTCAAAGTCCAGTGCAAAGCTATAGTAAAGGTTCACGGGGTCTTTCCGTCTAGCCGCGGATACACTGCATCTTCACAGCGATTTCAATTTCACTGAGTCTCGGGTGGAGACAGCGCCGCCATCGTTACGCCATTCGTGCAGGTCGGAACTTACCCGACAAGGAATTTCGCTACCTTAGGACCGTTATAGTTACGGCCGCCGTTTACCGGGGCTTCGATCAAGAGCTTCGCTTGCGCTAACCCCATCAATTAACCTTCCGGCACCGGGCAGGCGTCACACCCTATACGTCCACTTTCGTGTTTGCAGAGTGCTGTGTTTTTAATAAACAGTCGCAGCGGCCTGGTATCTTCGACCGGCATGGGCTTACGTAGTAAATACTTCACCCTCACCGGCGCACCTTCTCCCGAAGTTACGGTGCCATTTTGCCTAGTTCCTTCACCCGAGTTCTCTCAAGCGCCTTGGTATTCTCTACCCAACCACCTGTGTCGGTTTGGGGTACGGTTCCTAGTTACCTGAAGCTTAGAGGCTTTTCCTGGAAGCATGGCATCAACCACTTCGCTTTCTAAAAGAAAGCTCGTCATCAGCTCTCGGCATTAAGATCCCGGATTTACCTAAGATCTCTGCCTACCACCTTAAACAAGGACAACCAACGCCTTGCTGGCCTAGCCTTCTCCGTCCCCCCATCGCAGTAACTAGAAGTACGGGAATATTAACCCGTTTCCCATCGACTACGCTCTTCAGCCTCGCCTTAGGGACCGACTCACCCTGCGTCGATTAACGTTGCGCAGGAACCCTTGGTCTTTCGGCGTGCGAGTTTTTCACTCGCATTGTCGTTACTCATGTCAGCATTCGCACTTCTGATACCTCCAGCCAGCTTCTCAACTGACCTTCACAGGCTTACAGAACGCTCCTCTACCGCTCAACTTGCGTTGAACCCGTAGCTTCGGTACCTGGTTTGAGCCCCGTTACATCTTCCGCGCAGGCCGACTCGACTAGTGAGCTATTACGCTTTCTTTAAAGGGTGGCTGCTTCTAAGCCAACCTCCTAGCTGTCTAAGCCTTCCCACATCGTTTCCCACTTAACCAGGATTTTGGGACCTTAGCTGACGGTCTGGGTTGTTTCCCTTTTCACGACGGACGTTAGCACCCGCCGTGTGTCTCCCGTGCTGACACTTGCTGGTATTCGGAGTTTGCATCGGTTTGGTAAGTCGGGATGACCCCCTAGCCGAAACAGTGCTCTACCCCCAGCAGTGATACACGAGGCGCTACCTAAATAGCTTTCGAGGAGAACCAGCTATCTCCGAGCTTGATTAGCCTTTCACTCCGATCCACAGGTCATCCGCTAACTTTTCAACGGTAGTCGGTTCGGTCCTCCAGTCAGTGTTACCTAACCTTCAACCTGCCCATGGATAGATCGCCCGGTTTCGGGTCTATTCCCAGCGACTAAACGCCCTATTAAGACTCGCTTTCGCTACGCCTCCCCTATTCGGTTAAGCTCGCCACTGAAAATAAGTCGCTGACCCATTATACAAAAGGTACGCAGTCACCTAACAAAGTAGGCTCCCACTGCTTGTACGCATACGGTTTCAGGTTCTATTTCACTCCCCTCTCCGGGGTTCTTTTCGCCTTTCCCTCACGGTACTGGTTCACTATCGGTCAGTCAGTAGTATTTAGCCTTGGAGGATGGTCCCCCCATATTCAGACAAAGTTTCTCGTGCTCCGTCCTACTCGATTTCACTTCTAAGATCCTTTCGCGTACAGGGCTATCACCCACTATGGCCGCACTTTCCAGAGCGTTCCGCTAAAATCAAAGAAGCTTAAGGGCTAATCCCCGTTCGCTCGCCACTACTAAGGGAATCTCGGTTGATTTCTTTTCCTCAGGGTACTTAGATGTTTCAGTTCCCCTGGTTCGCCTCACACACCTATGTATTCAGTGTGTGATAACCATCTTATGATGGCTGGGTTCCCCCATTCAGACATCTCCGGATCAAAGTCTGTTTGCCGACTCCCCGAAGCTTTTCGCAGGCTACCACGTCTTTCATCGCCTCTGACTGCCAAGGCATCCACCGTATGCGCTTCTTCACTTGACCATATAACCCCAAGCAATCTGGTTACTGTCTAATAACGTGAAGACGACATTCGCCGAAAATCCGCAATTTTACTCGCAAATTTTACCTTGACTTGAATAACCACCAGTGAAAGTGATCACTCAAATCTACTTCTATCACATACCCAAATTTTTAAAGAACACTTCTGGCGCAAAGACCAGAAATCAATACCCTCAAACATCCGGCAGGATGCCCAAGCAGCACTCATTTCTGAGCTTTCAGCGATTATCGAGTTAATGGTGGAGCCAAGGAGGATCGAACTCCTGACCTCCTGCGTGCAAAGCAGGCGCTCTCCCAGCTGAGCTATGGCCCCATCTACAGATCGGCCACATCCCATGACAATTGGTGGGTCTGGGCAGATTCGAACTGCCGACCTCACCCTTATCAGGGGTGCGCTCTAACCAACTGAGCTACAGACCCAATCGTCTCTCTCGGGTCGAAACCCAATCGCTTTTCGCTAGTGAATCAAGCAATTCGTGTGGGAGCTTATGAAGAAGCTGAAGTCTTCGATTAAGGAGGTGATCCAGCCGCAGGTTCCCCTACGGCTACCTTGTTACGACTTCACCCCAGTCATGAATCACTCCGTGGTAACCGTCCCCCCGAAGGTTAGACTAGCTACTTCTGGAGCAACCCACTCCCATGGTGTGACGGGCGGTGTGTACAAGGCCCGGGAACGTATTCACCGTGACATTCTGATTCACGATTACTAGCGATTCCGACTTCACGCAGTCGAGTTGCAGACTGCGATCCGGACTACGATCGGTTTTATGGGATTAGCTCCACCTCGCGGCTTGGCAACCCTTTGTACCGACCATTGTAGCACGTGTGTAGCCCAGGCCGTAAGGGCCATGATGACTTGACGTCATCCCCACCTTCCTCCGGTTTGTCACCGGCAGTCTCCTTAGAGTGCCCACCATAACGTGCTGGTAACTAAGGACAAGGGTTGCGCTCGTTACGGGACTTAACCCAACATCTCACGACACGAGCTGACGACAGCCATGCAGCACCTGTGTCAGAGTTCCCGAAGGCACCAATCCATCTCTGGAAAGTTCTCTGCATGTCAAGGCCTGGTAAGGTTCTTCGCGTTGCTTCGAATTAAACCACATGCTCCACCGCTTGTGCGGGCCCCCGTCAATTCATTTGAGTTTTAACCTTGCGGCCGTACTCCCCAGGCGGTCGACTTAATGCGTTAGCTGCGCCACTAAGATCTCAAGGATCCCAACGGCTAGTCGACATCGTTTACGGCGTGGACTACCAGGGTATCTAATCCTGTTTGCTCCCCACGCTTTCGCACCTCAGTGTCAGTATTAGCCCAGGTGGTCGCCTTCGCCACTGGTGTTCCTTCCTATATCTACGCATTTCACCGCTACACAGGAAATTCCACCACCCTCTGCCATACTCTAGCTCGCCAGTTTTGGATGCAGTTCCCAGGTTGAGCCCGGGGCTTTCACATCCAACTTAACGAACCACCTACGCGCGCTTTACGCCCAGTAATTCCGATTAACGCTTGCACCCTTCGTATTACCGCGGCTGCTGGCACGAAGTTAGCCGGTGCTTATTCTGTCGGTAACGTCAAAACAGCAAGGTATTAACTTACTGCCCTTCCTCCCAACTTAAAGTGCTTTACAATCCGAAGACCTTCTTCACACACGCGGCATGGCTGGATCAGGCTTTCGCCCATTGTCCAATATTCCCCACTGCTGCCTCCCGTAGGAGTCTGGACCGTGTCTCAGTTCCAGTGTGACTGATCATCCTCTCAGACCAGTTACGGATCGTTGCCTTGGTGAGCCTTTACCTCACCAACTAGCTAATCCGACCTAGGCTCATCTATTAGCGCAAGGCCCGAAGGTCCCCTGCTTTCTCCCGTAGGACGTATGCGGTATTAGCGTTCCTTTCGAAACGTTGTCCCCCACTAATAGGCAGATTCCTAGGCATTACTCACCCGTCCGCCGCTGAATCAGAGAGCAAGCTCCCTTCATCCGCTCGACTTGCATGTGTTAGGCCTGCCGCCAGCGTTCAATCTGAGCCATGATCAAACTCTTCAGTTCAATACTGCTTGGGTTTTGAGAAAACCCTAAACTTGGCTCAGCAATCGCAAATCTCTTTACAAGTAAAGAGTAACTCTCGAATAAACGAGTGTTGCTTTGTGATGCTGATAATCTATCTGACCATCAGTCTTACATTCACAAGCACCCACACGAATTGCTTGATTCAGTTGTTAAAGAGCGTTTCGATCAAGTCTTTCGTCTCAACCGAGGCCACGCATTCTACAGCAGCCTTGTTACCTGTCAAGCTGTTTTTGAAGAATTTTTCGTTTCTTCTCAACCGCTTGCGCTTCCGATCAATTCTCATCTCTCGTCAGCGGGAGGCGAATCATACAGCGTTCAAAACCGCTGTCAACCACCTCTTTCATCCGCTTCCGATCAACCTGACCGAAGCCACCAACAGGACTCAACCACCACCCTGCCAGCCCAGCGCATTCTACTCGAATCCGCCATCCGTGCAACCTTTTTATCTCGCTAACCTTTTGATTTACAAGAGGTTTTGCTTAAGGACTGCGCCGGAAGTGGTGCGCATTATAGGGGCCTGAAATTCAGCGTCAACCGGTTATTTCAGTTTTCTCCAGTTTCAGCGAAACACGCGCAAAGGCCTTCTTGCCAGCCTGGCAAACATGGGTCGCCCCGCACTTGAATACAAAGGTACGATCCACGACTTCTCCATCAACACGCACCCCGCCCGCACCCAACAGATCGCGCGCCATCGCTGCATTCTTAACAAGAGCGGCCTTATTAAGCACTGATGCAATAGGCATATCCTGATCAGATAACAGCTCGACCTCCGGCAGATCGTCAGGAAGCTCGCCATCTTTCATGCGATTGCCAGCGGAGCGATGTGCCGCCGCGGCAGCTTCGTCACCATGGAAGCGCGAGACAATCTCCTCTGCCAGCTTGATCTTAATATCCCGCGGGTTGGCCCCGCGCTCAACATCCGCACGGAGCTGATCGATTTCGGCCTGCGAACGAAAACTGAGCAGCTCAAAGTACCGCCACATCAGAGCATCGGGAATCGACACCAGCTTGCTATACATGACTCCCGGAGACTCTTGGATGCCGACATAATTCCCGAGGGACTTCGACATTTTCTTCACGCCATCCAACCCCTCTAGCAACGGCATCGTCACTACGCACTGAGATGCCTGACCGTAGGCCCGCTGCAACTCGCGCCCCATCAGAAGGTTGAATTTCTGATCCGTCCCGCCCAGCTCGATGTCAGCCCTCAACGCTACAGAGTCGTAGCCCTGCACCAGCGGATACAAAAACTCATGGATGGCGATTGGTTGATTGGTCGAGTAGCGCTTGTTGAAATCATCACGCTCAAGCATGCGCGCGACAGTGTACTGAGAGGCCAGACGAATGAAGTCGGCAGGAGTAAGCTGATCCATCCAGGTCGAATTGAACGCCACTTCGGTTTTCGCCGGATCGAGAATCTTGAAAACCTGAGCCTTGTACGTTTCGGCGTTCTCTAGAACCTGATCCCGCGTCAACGGTGGCCGCGTAGCGCTTTTGCCACTTGGGTCACCAATCATCCCGGTGAAATCCCCTATAAGGAAGATCACCTGATGCCCCAGCTCCTGAAGCTGGCGCATTTTATTGATGAGGACGGTATGCCCGAGATGAAGATCGGGAGCGGTTGGGTCGAATCCCGCTTTAACGCGCAGCGGCTCGCCCCGCTCAAGCTTAGCGATCAACTCCGACTCAACGAGTACCTCATCAGCACCCCGTTTGATCACCGACAGTTGCTCTTCAACCGACTTCATCGCAAGCCCCGTACCATTGTTAAAGGGCAACAACCTTACAAGATCGCCGGCCGATTACAAGCCGCACGCCTCGACCGGCCGGCAGGGCAGCCGCCACAAGGGTTGCCTCCACGGCACTTTGCTTATATTTTAGACAGTTATTTCCCGTACAAAAATATGCCAGAAGCCCAATGATGCCTTCCAAATCAAAAGCTCCGAACTACCCCAAGAGCCACCTTCTGGCTGCCAGTGGTGTAGCTGCGCTGCTGAGCCTGGCGCTGCTTGTATTTCCATCGCGTGAAGTGGAGGCGAAGAAGACCTTCATTGATCTGCAGCTTCAGTCTTCATCTGGACAGATAGTTGTGGAGCCTGGCGACAGCGAACCGGGCCTGGCTGAGTCTCCGTTCGCCACCACACCGAGCATTTCGTCCGCCGCCAAGACTGCTGAGCTACCGGAAGAGCAATCCGCTCAGGTGCCCGCTCCAACGCCAGACCCTCTGACGAAGACCGTAGTAGTGGCCAATGGAGATACGCTATCAACGGTATTCGCCAAGGTGGGCCTTTCTCCATCGGTGATGCATGCCGTACTCTCGAGCAGCAAGGACGCTAAGGAGTTCTCTCGCTTGAGGATTGGTCAGTCACTTGAGTTCCAGCTGACCGAGCTGGGCGAGCTGGCGAGTCTACGTAGCAAACTCAGCAGCTTGGAAACGCTTGCGCTTGAGAAGACCTCCGATGGCTATACGTTCAAAAAGGAACAGGTCAGGCCCGACGTCACCCCCACATATGCTCGTGGCGAGATCGATAGCAGCCTTTTTCTCGCAGCGAAGCGTGCTGGCCTCAGCCATAACCTGACGATGGATTTAGCCAACGTATTTGGTTACGACATCGACTTCGCACTCGATATTCGTAAAGGCGACAGTTTCGAAGTCATTTACGAAGAGAAGACAGTAGAAGGGCGGCGCGTCGGAACCGGCAACATCCTCGCGGCGCGCTTTACCAATCGAGGCAAAACCTATTCCGCCGTTCGCTACACCAATAAAGATGGCGTGACCAGCTACTACAATGCTGACGGTACCAGCATGCGCAAAGCGTTCATCCGAACGCCAGTTGATTTTGCCCGTATCAGCTCTCGCTTCTCCAACGGTCGCAAGCATCCGATCCTGAACAAGATCCGAGCACACAAAGGGGTTGATTATGCAGCTCCGCACGGAACGCCAATCAAAAGCGCTGGTGACGGCAAGGTGTTGCTTGCCGGGCGCAAGGGCGGTTATGGCAACACGGTGATCATCCAGCACGGGCAGCGCTACCGCACCCTTTATGCACATATGCAAGGATTTGCCAAAGGTGTGCGTAACGGATCCACTGTCAAGCAAGGTCAGATCATTGGCTACATCGGCACCACTGGCCTTTCTACCGGCCCACATCTGCATTATGAGTTTCAGGTCGATGGCGTCCATGTCGACCCGCTTGGCCTGAAGCTGCCGATGGCCGATCCAATCGCTCAAAACGAGAAACAGCGATTCATGCAACTGAGCCAGCCTTTGATGGCGCGGATGGATGAAGAGAAGGCCACCGTTTTGGCGCTCAACCAGCAATAAGCATGTCTTTTTATCTGGGAGTGATGTCCGGCACCAGCCTTGACGGCCTGGACGTCGCACTCATCGAGCAGAGCACTCGAACTCGGCTGATAGCCACCCGCTTCCAGGAAATGCCTGCGCAACTCCGCCACGAGCTACTGACTTTGTGTTCCTCCGGCGACGACGAGCTGGCACGCGCAGCCATGGCGGAGAATCAATGGGCTACGCTGGCAGCCGAAACAATCGCTCAGTTGCTCATCGAACAGCAGCTTACCCCGCAGTCAATACGCGCTATTGGCAGCCATGGCCAGACTGTTAGGCATGAGCCCCATCTTGGGTTCACAATCCAGATTGGCAACCCTGCCCTACTAGCGGAATTGACCGGCATAACCGTCGTTAGCGATTTCCGCCGACGCGATGTCGCGGCCGGCGGTCATGGCGCGCCGCTCGTGCCTGCTTTCCACGAATCAATCTTCGGCAGCTCCCAACGAGTTCGTGCGGTTCTAAACGTCGGAGGATTCAGCAATCTCAGCATCCTGTATCCGGGCAACCCGACCCATGGTTTCGATTGCGGACCTGGCAATGTCCTGATGGACGCCTGGATTCAGCGCCACAAGGGATTGGCATTTGACCGCAATGGCGCCTGGGCCGCGACCGGCATCGTGGATGAGGACTTACTTACGTCGATGCTCGGCGAAGCGTTTTTCAAGACCCTCGGCCCAAAGAGTACCGGACGCGAACTTTTCAACCTGGCCTGGCTAGATACGCATCTCAAAGGACGTGATTATCTGCGGACTGAGGACGTCCAGGCGACACTGCTGGAATTGACGGCCAGGAGCATTGCTGAGTCGCTCATCGGAACTCAGCGACAAGTGCAGGAGCTGCTTGTTTGTGGCGGAGGGGCGCATAACGCTGCGCTGATGCAGAGGCTACAGATGCTGCTGCCGACCTGCGAGGTCAAAAGCACAGACAGCGAGGGGGTGCCGCCGGACTGGGTGGAAGCAATGGCCTTTGCCTGGCTGGCCCACTGCTGCCTGGAGCGCATACCCGCAAATCGCCCTGCGGTCACCGGCGCACGGGGCACTCGAGTCCTTGGCGCTATCTACCCTGCTTGATGCTTGAAACGAAAACGCCGTGCAGTGCACGGCGCTTCGAGCCAGAAAAAGTCAGATAGAAAACGACTGGCCACATCCACAGGTGGTCGTAGCGTTTGGATTTTTGATCACGAAACGCGAGCCTTCCAGCCCTTCCTGATAATCCACTTCTGCACCAGCCAGGTACTGGTAACTCATGGGGTCGACCACGAGACTCACACCTTCTCGCTCGATGATCGTATCGTCGTCGGCCACATCTTCATCGAAGGTGAAACCGTACTGGAAACCCGAGCAGCCACCACCTGTGACGAAGACTCGCAACTTCAAGCGCGGATTGCCCTCCTCATCGACCAAGCTCTTCACCTTGCTCGCGGCCCCCTGACTGAACTGGATGGCGGTGGGCGTGAAGGATTCGACACTCATTGGTTTCTCCTGGCGTGAAATGCCCTACTGCATTGACGGCGCATTATCGGCTTTCCTGACAAAACCGGTCAACTATTCGACCATTCACGACGAACGAGCTGTAAACCTTATGGCAGCAATGCAACGTTGCCGAGCCCCAGCTTCTCGTTCAGATCGAACAAGATATTCATATTCTGGATCGCTTGGCCAGACGCGCCTTTCACCAGGTTGTCGATCACGGACAGTACGACCACGAGATCTCCGCCTTGAGGGCGATGCACGGCGATGCGGCAGACGTTGGCGCCGCGTACGCTACGTGTTTCCGGGTGACTTCCGGCCGGCATGACATCGACGAAAGGCTCGTTGGCGTAACGCTGCTCGTAGAGGCTTTGAAGGTCCACGGACGTGTCAGCGACGGTGGCGTACAGCGTCGCGTGAATACCACGAATCATTGGCGTCAGATGTGGTACGAAAGTCAGCCCGACGCCGCCCCCCGCTGCTCGGCGCAGACCTTGGCTAATCTCCGGTAGATGGCGATGCCCTTTTACCGCGTACGCCATCATGCTTTCGCCAGCCTCGGTGAACAGAGAGCCTATCTTGGCCGCACGACCGGCACCGCTTACGCCGGATTTACAGTCGGCAATCAGGCGCGAATTATCAGCAAGACCGTTTTCAAGTAACGGTAAAAAGCCCAACTGGGTGGCCGTCGGATAGCACCCAGGAACAGCAATCAGGCGTGCCTTTCTGATCTGCTCGCGATTGACCTCAGGTAGACCGTACACGGCCTCGGAAAGCAGCTCGGGTGCACCGTGAGCCTGACCGTACCACTTCGCCCACTCTTCGGCATCCTGCAGACGGAAATCGGCGGACAGGTCGATAACCCGTGTACCGGCCGCCAACAATTCGCCGGCCAATGCGTGGGCGACGCCGTGGGGGGTTGCGAAGAACACAACGTCGCACCCACCCAGCGTCGCGGCATCTGGAACGCTGAAAGCGAGATCGTCATAGTGGCCTCGAAGATTGGGATACATGTCGGTGACCTTCACCCCATCTTCGGAGCGAGATGTGATGACAGCCACTTCCGCCTGGGGATGCTGAGCAAGCAGGCGCAGCAATTCGACACCCGTATAGCCTGTGCCGCCAACGATACCGACCTTGATCATGACCTGCCCTCAACTGAAAACGTAAAAGCGCGATGATAAAGCTGCTTTAGTCGCGGGCCAACAGTCGGGGTGACGAGGGCGAACACAGCCACTACTATCGACGCATTCGCCTTCACAGGATTCAATCGATGCTCTACCTCTGGCTAAAAGCGCTGCACATCATTGCCGTTGTCTGCTGGTTCGCTGGCCTGTTCTATCTGCCCCGCCTGTTCGTCTATCACGCGATGAGTGACGATCAACCCAGTCGGGAGCGCTTCAAAGTCATGGAACGCAAGTTATACCGCGGCATTATGCTTCCATCGATGATCGCCACGCTGGTGTTCGGCATCTGGATGGTCATTCTGAATCCGGGCTTGTTCGGTACGGGGGGCTGGCTTCACGCCAAGCTGGCGCTGGTGCTTATGTTGGTCGGCTATCACCACGTATGCGGCGCACAGCTGAAGCGGTTCGCTCGTGACGAGAACATGCGCGGGCACGTGTTCTATCGCTGGTTCAATGAGGTTCCGGTTCTATTTCTGCTGGCCATCGTGATTCTCGTCGTCGTTAAACCCTTCTGAGACGACTGACCTCTGATGAGCATTGTGTTACCTGACTCGGAATCCGGAGCAAACATTATTGTTTCGGCCGTTCCACCCCTCTAATCTGCCCCCACCATTTAGTTGTGACATGGACGCCACATGCAAGAAGCTCAATTCAAGATCGTCTTCACTGGCGAGTTGATGCCCAACATGCCGCTCGAGGCAGTCAAGGCGAACCTGGCCGCGCTGTTCAAGACCGACCCAAGCAAGGTCGATCGACTGTTCAGCGGCCAGGCGGCCGTGATCAAAAGCAAACTCAATAGCCAAGAAGCCGACAAGTATCTCGGCGCACTGCACCGCGCTGGCGCCAAAGCACACAAAGAGCTCGATCGCCCCGTTCCCGCCTTGAGCCTTGTTCAGACGGACGAAGAGCTCGCGGCTGCCCAGGCCGACAACCCGCCAGCCGCAGTAATGACGTGCCCCAAATGCGGGCACGCACAAAGCCAGGCCAGCGAATGCAGTGCGTGCGGCATCGTCATCGAGAAGTATCTGGCGCGTCAGGCGCAGCTTCGCGAGAGCGCTGCGACTCAGGTGGCAAGCACGACCATTTCCCCTTACACGCCGCCTTCTGCCAACGTCAGCGAAGCAATGCCGCTGCATGGCGAGCTCAAGCCATTATCCGTCACCGGCCGGATCGGCCGCCTGCGCTATCTGGCGTGGTCTCTGGTCATCATGTTTGTGGCAACGGGGCTGTTCGGTGTCGCCGCAATCATCATGGCAATCTCCAGCACAATGGGGCTTATCTGCATGGGTTTGATCGGCGTCGGCATGCTCGTGGTCAGCGTGCAGATCGGTGTTCAGCGCCTGCATGACTTCGGGTGGTCCGGCTGGCTGATCCTGCTCAATCTGGTTCCCGTGCTGGGCAGCCTGTTCCCCTTCGTCATGCTATTGATGCCTGGAAACCGCGAGGCCAATCGCTATGGTTCGCCACCACCGCCTAACAGCCGACCGGTGAAAATCCTCGCCGCGCTGTGGCTGTTGCTGATCATCTCCGGTCTGGTGGCTGCGTTGACTGTCCCAGCACTGGTAGCAATGCGTCAGGGAGCCGGCTTCTAGCTACCGGAAGCGAGCCTCAATCGGCTTGTACCGTACGCCCCCTTGCCCACTCCCGCAGTGCATCGAGACGCTCGGCCATGACCACCGACAACGGTGATGTTGCGCGTATGCCTTCGAGCAGCATCGCCTGATCGACATGTCGTTGCTGGGCTTGGCCGGCATAGACCGCACTGACCACGACCTGCTCGATCTCCGCCCCCGAGAAGCCGTCGCTGGCGTCGGCCAGCACCATCAGGCCCAATTCATCAGGTTTCAGCTCACGTCGCGCGAGATGGATGCGGAAGATCTCCGCGCGCGTCGCGAGATCCGGCAGATCAACGAAGAAAAGCTCGTCGAAGCGCCCCTTTCGCAACAGCTCTGCCGGCAACCGATCAATAGCATTTGCCGTAGCGACCATGAACACTGGCGCCGAGCGTTCGGCCATCCATGTCAGCAACGTACCCAGTACCCGCTGGCTTACCCCGCCATCCATATCGCCGGTCGCCAGGCCTTTTTCTATCTCATCCATCCACAGCACACAGGGCGCCATCTGTTCCGCAAGGCTCAGCGCTTCGCGCAAATTACGCTCCGTTTCGCCAAAGTACTTGTTGTACAAGCACGCGAAATCCAGCCGCAGCAAAGGCAAGCCCCACAACCCGGCGACCGCTTTGGCGGCAAGGCTTTTGCCTCCACCTTGCACCCCTACGAGCATCACGCCGCGCGGCAGATCATCGCCCTGCCCCCCCAGAAAGGCACCCTGCCGCTCCGCCAACCAACGTTTGAAATTGGCCAGCCCAGCCACCTCCGCGAAACGCGCTGTCTCGTACTCGAAACCCAGCACCCCATCGAGATCCAGCAGCTGAAACTTGCTGCGATTGAGCTCAGGCAGGTCTTCCTGCGTGATCGCACCGTCATCACAGATAACATTGCGCGCCAACGCCCGCGCCTCCGCATGGCTTAGCCCACGTAGATTTTTCACCACCTGCTGCAAGGTGCGGTTGTCGGTGCGAACTCGAGCGCCGCGATTACGCTCGCTCCAGCGCGTGGCCTCTTCACGGACGATGGCGAGCAGCTCCTCCTCGGCCGGTAGCGAAAGACTGAACCGTGCCGCATAGCGTTGCACTTCAGGCGGTAGTTTCAGCGCGTGCGAGACCAGCACCAGCGTCGGCGCGACAGGCGCTTCACTCATCGCAATGTCCTTAAGCAGCCGCACCAACTTCGGCTCGTCGAGGTACGGGTGCAGGTCGCAGAAGACGTACAAATTCGGCTGGGAGTCGTGCTTGACCAGTTTCAGCGCTAGCTCAGGCGCACAGCTTTCCTCGCCCCCCTGCAGCTCGCCGCCAAAGGACAGGTGACGTAGCCCCTCAGTCGCCGACCACAGGTAGAAGCCCAACCCCTGCCGCACAGCAAGCCCCGTCAGCGTCTCCAGCACCCTGCGCTCGTCCCACGACTCGACCAGCACTAGACGGACTCTCGAATCCAACACTAGGCCCAAATCATGAATATCGTTCTTCATATCACCTCCCTGTACCGTCTCACCATGGCGCATATGCCCTGATACACTGTGTGGCCGACGCTCTTCCGGAGAACCGCCATGGATTGTCTGTTTTGCAAGATCGTGGCCGGGGAAATTCCCGCACGCAAGCTTTACGAAGACGATCAGGTTATCGCCTTCCACGACATCGCGGCTCAGGCCCCGGTGCACTTTCTGGTGATTCCGAAGAAACATATCGCCACCTTGCACGACCTGAGCGAGGAGCACGACAAGGCGCTCGCCGGACATATCCTCTTGACTGCGCAGCGCCTGGCGAAAGAACAAGGTTGCCAGGACGGTTTTCGCGTGGTGATGAATTGCAACGACCTGGGCGGGCAAACGGTCAACCATATTCACATGCATGTACTCGGTCAGCGGCAGATGCATTGGCCGCCGGGCTGACAGTCAAGCGCTGCAGCCTCACCCGCGGTTTCAACTTGTCCCGGAGGACATATGACCAGCCAACGCCACTATTCTCCAGCTGACCGTCTGTTGATGCAGGCCGATTCAGCACTGCGGACGCTGCTGCCTTTCAGTGGCCAGCCAGCACGCCCGTCTCCGGCCGTACTGAAGGACGAGGCGGAGCTGAGCGAGAGCGAAACTCGACACATCGCCGGCCTGATGCGCATCAACCACACAGGCGAAGTCTGCGCCCAGGCGTTGTATCAAGGCCAGGCCTTAACGGCCCGCCTCCCGCAGGTGCGCCAAGCAATGGAACAGGCCGCTGATGAGGAGATCGATCATTTGGCCTGGTGTGAACAACGCATCCGTCAGTTAGGCAGCCACACCAGCGTGCTCAATCCACTGTTCTACGGGCTGTCGTTCGGTATTGGAGCTACGGCTGGCCTGATCAGCGACCGCATCAGCCTGGGCTTCGTTGCCGCGACGGAGGATCAGGTCTGCAAACACCTGGACGAGCATTTAGGCCAGTTGCCGGCAAGCGACGAAAAATCCCGCGCCATTCTCGAACAGATGCGCGAGGATGAAGCACAGCATTCCACGGCAGCCATCGAAGCAGGCGGCCTGCGCTTCCCGGCCCCCATAAAGTTCGGCATGAGCCTGGTTTCCAAGGTCATGACCAAGGCGACTTATCGCATCTGACGTTTGCCACGAAGAAGGGCGCAGAATCGCCCTTATCAATGACAAGGCTGCTGAAGCCTACGCAGGACGCGGCATGCTGAACGCAGCGAAGACTTCCAGCATCCCGTGACGCAACCGCTCTTCGATATGCTTGCGCTGCTCCGACAAGAGGAGCAGCGCAAGTATGGTTTCTGACAGGGAGCAGGGGGCAGGCGACTTCTTAATCTGACTAGCGGCGGGCGTCACCAGAACGGGATAGTCTCGCCGGCGACCTGCGGCTCGTAATACCGGCCGGCAATATTCAGTATGTTGGCGCCAATGATGCCTACAACCTCGGCCAGAACATGGTCAAGCCACTTGGCGTCGTATTCTCCATTGATGTACCACACATGCTTGCGGGTCTTCAGACGTCCCGACATAACGGATGTCCTAGATGTTTCAGGCCCTGGTCGAGTTACTGGACCCGTGGAGCTTGCAGTTTGCTTTTACCATTGAAGAACACCCTTGCCGGGATTTATCCCCGCCATAGGCCGAAGTATCGGCGTAGACGGTGAGGCCTTTCCGCGCGGGAACGAACGCCCGAGTCAATCAGGGCACGCATGATGCAGAGTGAGGCCGTCGGCGTTGTCGGAGGTCGACTTCCCCCGACGGGTGGGGCAGTTGGCAGTCAGTCGAGCTCGACGATCTCGTAAGCATGGCTGATCTCGACGCCGGCACGACCAAGCATGATGGAGGCCGAGCAATACTTCTCTGCCGAAAGCTCGACCGCGCGCTTGACCTGGGCGTCCTTCAGCGAGCGACCCTTGACGACGAAACGCAGATGAATCTTGGTAAACACCTTTGGGTCTTCGGATGCGCGGTCGGCCTCAACGAAGACTTCGCAACTATCCACCGCCTGCCGCGATTTTTTCAGGATGCTCACTACATCGAAGTTACTGCAACCACCCAAGCCAAGTAGCAGCATCTCCATGGGGCGCACGCCAAGGTTACGTCCGCCGTTTTCGGGTGGGCCATCCATCACGACGACATGGCCACTGCCGGACTCGCCAAGGAACATCGCACCGTCGACCCATTGAATGCGCGCTTTCATCGCCAACTCCAATAAAAACAGGGCGGGTAGCTTAGCATGGGCCTTTAAATCGACAGCGTCACATACGCGACTAAAGGTGCGTTGACCCACACGTTTCGCCTGTCGCAACTTAACAACTGCTCCGCCTTGGTCTGTTAAGCTCACGAAAGCTGAATGACAGCCACATATAACAATAATCAGTCTTTATTGAATACTTATCCGGGACCCACAGCATGGTAGCTATCTCTCTTACGCCCAAGATAAAGAATATCGACAAGTTGCTCGCGCACTGCCATAGACGGCGGTACACGGCGAAAAGCACGATCATTTACGCAGGCGACCGGTGCGAGTCGCTTTTTTTCATCGTCAAAGGCTCAGTCACCATTCTTATCGAGGATGACGATGGCCGCGAGATGATCATCGCCTACCTGAATGCGGGTGACTTTTTCGGAGAGATGGGGCTTTTCGAGAAGGAAGGGACGGAAAAGGAACGCAGTGCCTGGGTCCGCGCAAAGACCGAATGCGAAGTTGCCGAACTGAGCTATGCGAAGTTTCGCGAGCTGACCCAGCAGGACCCGGACATTCTCTACGCCCTCGGCAGCCAGATGGCCGAGCGGCTGCGCAATACCACACGCAAAGTCGGAGATTTGGCCTTCCTCGACGTTACTGGCCGCGTGGCGCGTACATTGCTGGACCTGTGCAAGCAGCCCGACGCCATGACCCATCCTGATGGCATGCAGATCAAGATCACTCGCCAGGAAATCGGCCGTATCGTCGGCTGCTCCCGCGAAATGGTCGGCCGCGTACTCAAGAGCCTGGAAGCCCAGGGGCTTGTCTACGTTAAAGGCAAGACCATGGTGGTGTTCGGTACTCGCTGATCATTCAGACCGCTACCTGCCGGCGCAACACGCGCTGGCAGGCGGTCACTCCGGATCGGCAGCCACAGGGGCCACGCGGCCGCGCGAACGATCAGGGTAGAACAGGCGCTGCAGTTCGACACCAGGTTGCTCGGCGCGCATGAACGCCTCGCCAACCAGGAACGCATAGACCTGGTTGATCTCCATCAGCTCGACATCGGCTCGATTGAAGATCCCGCTCTCGGTCACCACCACCCGATCCTTCGGAATCCGCGGCAGCAGATCCAGTGTGGTTTCCAGATTGACCTCGAAGGTATGCAGGTTGCGGTTGTTGATGCCCACCAGCGGTGTTTCCAAGCGCAGAGCACGCTCCAGCTCGACAGCATCGTGCACCTCGACCAACACATCCAGCCCATGGTCCTTGGCTACCGCGGCCAGCTCGTGCATACGCGCATCGTCCAGTGCCGCGACGATCAGCAGAATGCAGTCGGCGCCAAGCGCTCGCGCTTCGACCACCTGATACGGGTCGATCATGAAATCCTTGCGGATTACCGGCAGTGAGCAGGCCGCACGCGCCTGCTGCAGGTACGCGTCGGCCCCCTGGAAGAAATCGATGTCGGTCAGCACCGAAAGGCAAGCTGCGCCACCCGCCTCGTAGCTGGCGGCA
Source organism: Stutzerimonas decontaminans (assembly GCF_000661915.1). Taxonomy (NCBI): domain Bacteria; kingdom Pseudomonadati; phylum Pseudomonadota; class Gammaproteobacteria; order Pseudomonadales; family Pseudomonadaceae; genus Stutzerimonas; species Stutzerimonas decontaminans. The sequence goes on from NZ_CP007509.1 coordinate 3,885,573, forward strand.
ATTTCGGCGGGCAGGAACGGGTCACGAATGACGCCCTTGCTCGGCGACGCTTTCTTCACCTCGGCGATGACGGCCGGCTCCTTGCTGCGCACACGCCGCTCGATCGCAGCGGCAAAACCCCGCACCGGATCGGCCACGGCTGCCCGCTGCTCAAGCTCGCCTAGGCCAACTTCACGACTACGCTGGGCGATCTCCTCGAACTTGCGCGCGATGATCTTTTCGAGCACGGTCGGCACGCTCATTTCTGATTCTCCTGCTTGAACACTGCGGTGAAGGACACCAGTTCCTCCAGCTTGTCACGCGCCAGTCCAGTGCTGAGCGCGTCGTGCGCCATCTCGACGCCTTGCTTCAGGTTGCTCGCCAGGTCGGCGGCATACAGCGCGGCACCGGCATTGAGCACGATCATGTCAGCAGCTTTCTGGCCGTTTTCGCTCTGTCGTCGTCCCAGCGCATCACGGATCAAGGCCAACGAGGCCTGTGCGTCCTCGACATTCAGGCCGATCAGACTCTGACTCTTGATGCCGAAATCCTCGGGCTGAATGCTGTATTCGCGGATCTCACCATCCTTCAGCTCAGCGACATGGGTCGGCGCCGCCAGGCTGATTTCATCCAGGCCATCCTGCGCATGCACCACCAGTACATGCTTGCTGCCCAGACGCGACAGCACCTCGGCCATCGGCCGGCACAACGCTTTGCTGAACACGCCAAGCACCTGATGGCGGACGCCGGCCGGGTTGGCCATGGGGCCGAGGATGTTGAACAAGGTACGCAAACCGAGTTCGCGGCGAGGGCCGGCTGCATGCTTCATGGCGCCATGATGTGCCGGGGCGAACATAAAGCCGACACCGACCGTATCGACGCTACGCGCCACCTGTTCGGGCGTCAGGTCGAGAAAGACCCCGGCCGCCTCGAGCAGATCGGCGCTGCCGCTCTTGCCGGATACTGCGCGGTTACCGTGCTTGGCGACCTTGCCGCCAGCCGCGGCAACAACGAACGAGGCAGCGGTGGACACATTGAAGATATTCATGCCGTCGCCACCGGTGCCGCAGGTATCGACCAGCTTATCGGTGTCGAAACGCACCGGAGCGGCCAGCTCACGCATGACCTGCACCGCGCCGACGATCTCGTCGATGGTTTCGCTCTTCATGCGCATGCCCATGAGGAACGCACCGACCTGCGCATCAGTGCATTGACCGGTCATGATCTGGCGCATCACCGCCTGCATCTCTTCAGTGGTCAGGTCGAGCTGGCCGACGATGCGGTTGAGGGCTTCCTTGATATCCATCAGCGCACGCCTCCGGTCTGCTTCAGAAAATTCGCGAACAGCTCATGGCCCTGTTCGGTGAGGATCGATTCGGGGTGGAACTGTACGCCCTCGATGTTCAGCGTCTTGTGGCGCAAGCCCATGATCTCGTCGACCGAGCCATCGTCCAGCTGGGTCCAGGCGGTGATCTCCAGGGACTCGGGCAACGTCTCGCGCTTGACCACCAGCGAGTGGTACCGGGTGACGGTCAGCGGATTGTTGAGCCCTGCGAACACACCCTGATCATGGTGAAACACCGGACTGGTCTTGCCATGCATGGCCTGCCGAGCGCGCACCACATCGCCACCGAAGGCCTGACCGATGCTCTGGTGGCCGAGACAAACGCCGAGAATGGGCAACTTGCCGGCGAAATGACGGATCAGCTCCAGCGACACACCCGCCTCGTTCGGCGTGCACGGGCCCGGCGAGACGACGATGCGCTCCGGATTCAGCGCTTCGATCTCAGCCACGCTCAGCTCGTCGTTGCGCACCACCTTGACGTCAGCACCAAGCTCGCCAAGGTATTGCACGACGTTGTAGGTAAAGGAATCGTAGTTATCGAGCATCAACAGCATGATCAGTTCTCCTGCTGGTCGCGTTCGGCCAGGGCCACTGCGCGGAACATGGCGCGGCGCTTGTTCAGCGTCTCTTCCCATTCGAGCGCCGGCTGCGAGTCGGCGACGATGCCTGCACCAGCCTGCACGTGCAGCTCGCCGTCCTTGATTACCGCGGTGCGAATAGCGATGGCGGTGTCCATGTTGCCGTTCCAGGCCAGATAGCCGACGGCGCCGCCATAGACACCACGCTTGACCGGTTCCAGCTCGTCGATGATTTCCATAGCGCGGATCTTCGGTGCCCCGGAGAGCGTGCCGGCCGGCAGGATCGCGCGCAGCGCGTCCATCGCCGTCAACGGTGCCTTGAGCTGACCGGTGACGTTGGAGACGATGTGCATGACATTCGAATAGCGCTCGATGACCATCTTCTCGGTTAGGCGCACGGTACCGGTCTCGGCGACGCGCCCGACATCATTGCGGCCCAGGTCGATCAGCATCAGGTGTTCGGCAAGCTCCTTGGCATCGCTGAGCAGGTCCTGCTCCAGCGCCAGATCAGCTTCCTCGTTGGCACCGCGCGGACGCGTGCCGGCGATCGGACGAACCGTGACCAGACCCTCCTCAACCCGCACCAGCACTTCCGGCGACGACCCCACCACGTGGAAGTCACCGAAGTTGAAGAAGTACATGTAGGGCGTCGGGTTGAAGCAGCGCAGCGCGCGGTAGAGATCGATGGGTGCGGCCTTGAACGGGATCGACATGCGCTGGGAAATCACCACCTGCATGCAGTCGCCGGCGAGGATGTAGTCCTTGATGCGGTTGACGGCCTGCTCGTAATCCTCGTCGCTGAAGCTGGAGCGGAAGGTCGGTTCGGCACCGTTGCTCCTTTCGAAATCCAGGCCCAGCCGCGGCGTGATCGACTGGCGCAGCTTCGCCCGCAGCGCTTGCAAGCGAGCCTGACCTGCCTCGTAGGCGTCCGGCTGCGACGGGTCGACCAGCACGATGCAGTGCAACTTGCCGGCAAGGTTGTCGAACACCACCACGGCGTCGGAAACCATCAGCAGGATATCCGGCGTGCCCAACGGATCCGGATTGGGGCAGTTGCCCAGCTTGCGCTCGACATAGCGCACGCTGTCATAGCCGAAATAGCCGACCAGCCCGCCATTGAAGCGCGGCAGGCCTTCGACCGGCGCGACGCGGTAGCGCTGCTGGAAGGATTCGACGAAGGTCAGCGGATCCTCGACCTCGCAGGCCTCGGTCTCGATGCCATCGGTGGCCACGCTGATGCGGTGATCCTGCACGCGCAGCACGGTGCGGCACGGCAGACCGATGATCGAATAGCGCCCCCACTTCTCGCCGCCCTGAACGGATTCAAGCAGATAGGAATTCGGCGCATCGGCCAATTTCAGGTACAGCGACAGTGGCGTGTCAAAGTCGGCAAGGGTTTCGAACGACAGAGGGATGCGGTTATGGCCTTCGGCGGCCAAACGCAGGAATTCTTCGCGGGTCATGTCAGCCTCGTGGTCTGAGGAGGATTCGAACGAACAACGGCAAACGCGCCGGCCTGGCCGGCAGGAAAAGTCAGGCGCGCCAGCGCCAACGGGCCAAGGCCTTGATGACTTTCATCCATTGTCTGCGGGTGAGCACCACGAGCTGATCTCTTCGGTGGGTCAAAAAGAGTCCGGCCACACTAGCGCAGGCCCGGAGCCGAAGCAACCAGCTCGCGCAGGTCGTCGAGCACCAGCGCTGGCTGCTCATCCGCGATGGGCTCGCCGTGGTTGTAGCCGTAGGTAAGGGCGACACAGCGAACTGTCGCGGCCTTCGCAGCCCGTACGTCGTTGCGCGAGTCCCCCACGAACAGCGATTCGTCAGACGCAACGCCCGCCTTGTCCATCACCCAGAACAGCGCCGCCGGATCGGGCTTCTGCTGCGGCAAGGTATCGCCGCCGACCAGCCAATCGAAGTAACCGGCCAGCCCCTTCTCCTCCAGCAGCGGTTCGATGAACTGCGCCGGCTTGTTGGTGATGATCGCGAGCTTCACCTCACGCTCGCGCAGCCAGTCCAGGCATTCAAGAACGCCCGGATAGACAGCCGTCAGCTCGTGGCCGCCGGCGTAGGCCTGCATGAACAGCGCCAGCGCCTCGTCGGCCAGCTCGTCGCTTACACCATCATGGTCCAGCTGCCCGGCCAATGCGCGACGCACCAGCACCCGCGAGCCATTGCCGACCCAGTCGCGTACCCGCTCGATGCCGGCAGGCTCGCGGCCGAGCAACATCAGCATCTTGTCCACCGCGGCGGCCAGGTCCGGTACCGAATCCATCAGGGTGCCATCGAGATCGAACATCACCAGCCGTGGCAACGTGCCGTCGAACAGTTGTTCCAGACGACTCATGGACGAGCCAGCGCCAGCTCGGCGCGCATCTGGTCGATCACCGCCTTGTAGTCCGGCTGGTTGAAGATGGCCGAGCCTGCGACGAAGGTGTCGGCACCGGCTGCGGCGATCTCGCGGATGTTCTTTGGATTGACGCCGCCATCGATCTCCAAGCGAATCTCGCGGCCGCTGGCATCGATCAGCGCGCGCGCCTCGCGCAGCTTGTCCAGCGTGCCAGGGATGAACTTCTGCCCGCCGAAGCCCGGGTTGACGCTCATCAACAGGACCAGGTCGACCTTGTCCATGACGTACTTGAGCACGTCCAGCGGTGTCGCCGGGTTGAACACCAGGCCGGCCTTGGCGCCGCCGTCCTTGATCAGCTGCAGCGAACGATCGATGTGCTCGGAGGCTTCCGGGTGAAAGGTGATGTAGCTGGCGCCGGCTTCGAGGAAGTCGCCGATCATGCGATCCACCGGTTTGACCATCAGGTGCACGTCGATGGGCGCGGTGACGCCATGCTTGCGCAGGGCCGAGCAGACCATCGGGCCGATGGTGAGGTTGGGCACGTAGTGGTTGTCCATCACATCGAAATGGACGATGTCGGCGCCGGCGGCCAGCACGTTGTCCACTTCCTCGCCCAGGCGGGCGAAATTGGCGGAAAGAATCGAAGGGGCGATGGCGAACGACTGCATGACGACCTCGGGTAGCACGGCAAGATGCCGCGCATTGTACCCGAGGGGTCAGGGTTGCGGCGCGCCTGACATCCATTGCGGATGCCGGCGCGCCGCCGTTGGATCAGGTCAGTTCATCGAAGCACTCGCCGATGATGGCCAGACCACGGTCGAGCAGTTCGTCTTCGGCAGTCAGCGGCACCAACACCCGCAGCACGTTGTAGTAGGTGCCACAGGACAGCAGGATCAGCCCCTTGTCTCGCGCACGGGCAACGATCTGCGAGGTAAGGGCGGCAGCCGGTCGCGCATGATCACCATCGTCGAATAGCTCGATGGCGATCATCGCGCCGAGCCCGCGCACCTCGCCGATTTCCTTGTGCTTGGCCTGGATTGCCTTGAGGCCCGTGGTCAGCCTCTCAGCTACCGCCTTGCAGCGGTCGAGCAGCTTCTCTTCCTCGAAGACTTCCAATACCGCCAGGGCGGCTGCGCAGGACAGCGGATTGCCTGCGTAGGTGCCGCCCAGCCCGCCGGGGGCGATGGCATCCATTATCTCGGCCTTGCCGCAGACACCGGCAATCGGGAAACCACCGCCGACCGACTTGGCGAAGGTGGTCAGGTCGGCGACCACGCCCATCTGCTCCATAGCGAAGAAGGTGCCGGTACGCCCGGCGCCGGTCTGCACTTCGTCGGCGATCAGCAGGATGCCGTGTTCGTCGCACAGTGTGCGCAGGCGGGCCATGAAGTCCTTCGGCGCGACGTTGAAGCCGCCCTCGCCCTGCACCGGCTCGATGATGATCGCGGCGATGTCGCGCGGCTCGGCGTCGTTCTTGAAGATGCGCTCGATGCTGGCGATCGAGTCATCGACGCTGACGCCATGAATGGCGCAGGGGTACAGCGCACGGAAGATACCGCCCGGCATCAGGCCCATACCGGCCGAGTACGGCGCGACCTTACCGGTCAGCCCGAGGGTCATCATGGTGCGGCCGTGATAGGCACCGGTGAAGGCGATCACGCCGGCACGCCCGGTGGCGGCGCGGGCGATCTTCACCGCGTTTTCCACAGCCTCGGAGCCGGTAGTGACAAGCAGGGTCTTCTTGGCGAAATCACCCGGCACCCGCGCGTTGATCTTCTCGCACAGCTCGACGTAGGGCTCGTAGGCCAGCACCTGGAAGCAGGTGTGGGTCAGCTTGTGCAGCTGGTCTTCCACTGCCTTGATGATCTTCGGGTGCAGGTGGCCAGTATTCAGCACGGCGATGCCACCGGCGAAATCGATGAACTCGCGGCCTTCGACGTCGACTACGCTGCTGTTCTTGGCGTGGTCGGCAAAGATTGGATGGATCTGGCCGACGCCACGGGGGACGGCGGCGACACGGCGTTGCATCAGGGATTCATTGGTCTTGCTCATAAGCTCCTCGGTAGCCGCTCATCGTCGGCACGGGTCGGAAAGAACGCCAGGAAGCGGGCGCGGCAGCATACGATGATCGACTGCCGCACCATCCAAAGCGTTCGGATTACAGTAAAACTCCGTGCATTATTTTGCACGCCTGATTTGAGCCGCTTGGTCAGATGCCGCCCAGGCACAGGTATTTGATTTCCACGTATTCATTCAGGCCGTACTTCGAGCCTTCACGGCCCAGGCCGGAGGCCTTCATGCCGCCGAACGGCGCCACCTCGGTAGAGATCACTCCGGTGTTGATGCCGACCATGCCGTACTCCAGCGCCTCGGCGACACGGAACACCCGGCTCAGGTCGCGGGCGTAGAAGTAGGCGGCGAGGCCGAACTCGGTGTCGTTGGCCTGGCGGATCACCTCGGCCTCGTCGCGGAAGCGGAACAGCGGCGCCAGCGGACCGAAGGTTTCCTCGCGCGCCACGGCCATCTCGGCAGTGACGCCGCCCACCAGCGTCGGTTCGAAGAAGTTGCCGCCCAGCGCATGGGGTTTGCCGCCGGTCAGCAGGGTGGCGCCCTTGGCGAGGGCGTCCTGCAAATGGCGCTGCACCTTAGCCACCGCCGCGGCATCGATCAGCGGACCGGTGGTCACGCCCTCCTCCGCACCATTGCCGACCTTCAGCCGCGCCACCGCCGCGGAGAGTTTGTCGACGAAGGCGTCGTAGATGCCGTCCTGTACGTAGATGCGGTTGGCACAGACGCAGGTCTGCCCGGCGTTACGGTATTTGGAGATCATCGCGCCTTCCACCGCCGCATCCAGATCGGCGTCGTCGAAGACGATGAAGGGTGCGTTGCCGCCCAGCTCCAGCGAGAGCTTCTTCAGCGTCGGCGCGCACTGCTGCATCAGCTTGATGCCCACCGCCGTCGAGCCGGTGAAGGACAGCTTGCGTACGATTGGGTTTTCGCAAAGTTCGGCGCCCACTTCGCGGGACGTTGCCGCATCGGCGGTAATCACACTAAACAGCCCAGCCGGAATGCCCGCACGCTCGGCCAGTGCAGCCAGCGCCAGTGCGGAAAACGGTGTCTGCGGTGCCGGTTTGAGGACCATGGCACAACCGGCCGCCAGCGCCGGCCCGGCCTTGCGGGTGATCATGGCGCTGGGAAAATTCCACGGCGTAATCGCCGCGGTGACGCCGACCGGCTCCTTCTGCACCAGGATGCGCTTGTCGCCGGCATGGGCAGGAATCACATCGCCGTAGAGGCGCTTGCCCTCCTCGGCGAACCACTCGAGAAAGGAAGCAGCATAAGCCACCTCGCCCCGGGCCTCGGCCAGCGGCTTGCCCTGTTCGGCGGTCATGATGCGCGCCAGGTCTTCCTGGTTCTCCAGCATCAGCTCGTACCAGCGCCGCAGGCGCGCCGCGCGCTCCTTCGCGGTCAGCGCGCGCCAGGCCGGTTGGGCTGCCTGCGCGGCTTCGATGGCGCGGCGGGTTTCGCCGCGGCCCATGTTCGGCACGGCGCCAATCAGCTCGCCGGTGGCCGGGTTGAAGATCTCGGTGCGCGCGCCACTGTCGGCCTCGCACCACTCACCGTTGAGATAGGCCGTTTGGCGCAACAGATCGGGTTGCCCAAGTTGCAGAGTCATGTGCGTATTCCGTCAGGCAGGTTGTTGGGTGCGTAGCTTTTCGGCGCGGCCTCGCAGCCACTCCAGGGTCAGCAGCAGAGCGATGGAGAAGCCGATCAGCAACGTCGCCGCGGCGGCGATGGTCGGGCTGAGGTTCTCGCGGATGCCGCTGAACATCTGCCGTGGCAAGGTGATCTGCTCGGGGCCGGCGAGGAACAGCGTCACCACCACTTCATCGAACGAGGTAGCGAAGGCGAACAGCGCGCCGGAAATCACCCCCGGTGCGATCAGCGGCAGGGTCACCCGGAAGAACGCCGTCAGCGGCGAGGCGCCAAGGCTGGCCGCGGCGCGCACCAGGTTGTAGTTGAAGCCCTGCAGCGTCGCCGACACCGTGATGATCACGAAGGGCACGCCGAGCACCGCGTGCACCAGGATCAGCGACAGGTAGCTGTTGCCCAGGCCCAGCGGGGCAAAGAACAGGTAGCTGGCGACACCGATGATCACCACCGGCACCACCATCGGCGAGATCAGCACCGTCATCAGCAGCGCCTTGCCGCGGAACTCCGCGCGGGTCAGGCCGACCGCCGCCAGGGTGCCGAGCACCACGGCGAGAAAGGTCGCCGCCGGTGCGATGAGCAAGCTGTTCTTCAGCGAGCGCATCCAGTCTGCCGAGGTGAACAACGCCTCGTACCAGCGCAGCGAGAAGCCCTGCAGCGGATAGACCAGGAACGAGCCGGAGTTGAACGACAGCGGCACGATCACCAGCACCGGCACGATCAGAAACAGCAGCACCAGCGCACAAAGGATGCGCAGTGCGTAGTACCAGGCCCGTTCGACGGGCGACATGTAGGGGCTCAGCATGAAAGGTTCTCCTGCCCGGCATGAAGACTCTGGAAAGGCGGCCACGCCGCGACGTGGTTCATCTCAACCCAGCCGCAGACGGCTGGCACCGACCAGCCAGCTGTAGATGACGTACAGCAGCATGGTGGCGAGCAACAGCAAACCGCCCAGCGCCGTGGCCATGCCCCAGTTGATGGTGGTGTTGGTGTAGAAAGCGACGAAGTAGCTGACCATCTGGTCGTTCGGGCTGCCGAGCAGCGCCGGGGTGATGTAGTAGCCGATGGCGATGATGAACACCAACAGGCAGCCCGCACCGACACCGGCAAGGGTCTGCGGGAAGTACACCCGCCAGAAACTGGCGAACGGATGACAGCCCAGCGACACCGCGGCGCGCATGTAGCTCGGCGAGATGTTCTTCATCACGCTGTAGATCGGCAGGATCATGAACGGCAGCAGGATGTGCACCATGGCGATGTACACGCCGGTGCGGTTGAACACCAGCTGCAGCGGCTCGTCGATCAGGCCCATCTTCAGCAACGCACCATTAATGAGACCGCCGGACTGCAGCAACACGATCCACGCCGCCACGCGCACCAGGATCGAGGTCCAGAACGGCAGCAGCACCAGGATCATCAGCAGGTTGCTCTGCCGCGCCGGCAGGTTGGCCAGCAGATACGCCAGCGGATAGGCCAGCAGCAGGCAGATCACCGTGATCACCAGGCCCATCCAGAACGTGCGGGCGAAGATGTCCAGATACACCGCCTGATCCGGCGAGACCTTGGCCAGCTCGCCCAGCTCGTCAATACGGTGATCAAGCGCTGCCAGCAGGTAATAGCCAGTGACAGCGCTGTCGTTGCGCTGGATCACCTGCCAGAACGCCGGATCACCCCAGCGCTCGTCGAGCGCTTCCAGCGCATCCTGATAGGAGGCAGGCACCTCGCGAAACGGCAGCGCCCGCGCAGTCTTGGTCAGCAGGCTGCGGTAGCCGGCCAGCTCCATGTTCAACCGCTTGGACAGATCGCCCAGGCTCTGTTCACGGCGCGCCTGATACAGATCCTCGGCCAGCGCCTGATAGGCCGGCTCGGCTGGCAAGCCACGACCATCCCATTCAGCCAGCGCTGCCAGCGTGCGTGGCAGCGTGTTCACCACCTCAGGGTTTTCGACGCTGCGCCAGAGCAGCGAGGCGATGGGAACCAGAAAGGTCAGCAGCACGAACAGCAGCAGCGGCAGGATCAGCGCCTGCGACTTGAGCTTGTTCACCCGTTCGGCCCGTGCCAGTCGCTGTTTCAGATTGGGCTCGGCGATCTCGTTCGCCGGCAGGGATATTGCTGTGGCCATGAAGACTCCGCGATTCGTTCCGATAGCTGGGACCGGCCCCGCCAATGCGGCGGGGCGCTCAGGTCAGCGTGCCGCCCAGGCGTTGAAGCGCTGTTCGAGCTGCTCGCCGTAGTCGGCCCAGAAGGTCACGTCCATCGCCACCTGGTCGGCGATGTTCTCCGGCGCGGTGGGCATCTGCGCCAGGCGCTTTTGATCCAGCAACGACACGGCCTGGGTATTCGCCGGGCCGTAGGCGATATTCTCGGAGTAAGCCTTCTGCTGCTGCGGCTCGACGGTGAAGGCGATGAACTTGCGCGCCTGCTCCTGACTCTTCGCGCCCTTGGGGATGGCCCAGGAATCGAAGTCGTAGATGCCGCCACTCCAGACGATCTGCAGGTTGCTCTCGTTCTGCACGGCGGCGATGCGGCCGTTGTAGGCGCTGCTCATCACCACGTCGCCGGAAGCGAGAAACTGCGGCGGCTGCGCGCCGGCTTCCCACCACTGGATGTGCGGCTTGAGCTGGTCGAGCTTCCTGAAGGCGCGGTTCTGGCCGTCCTTGGTGGCCAGCACCTGATAGACGTCCTTGACCGGCACGCCGTCGGCCATCAGCGCGAATTCGAGGGTGTACTTGGCGCCCTTGCGCAGGCCGCGCTTGCCGGGGAATTTCTCGGTATCCCAGAAATCTGCCCAGCTGGCTGGCGCGCTTTTCAGCTTGTCGGCGTTGTAGGCCAGCACCGTCGACCAGACGAAGAAACCAACGCCGCACGGCTGGATCGCGCCTTCGACGAAATCGTCCGGGTTGCCGACGATGCTCGGGTCGAGTTCCTCGAAGAGCCCTTCGTCGCAGCCGCGGGACAGTTCCGGCGACTCCACTTCCACCAGGTTCCACGACACGCTGTTGGTGTCGACCATCGCTTTGACCTTGGCCATTTCGCCGTTGTACTCACCCGCGACGATGCGACCATGCCCGGCGGCTTCCCAAGGCTGATAGAAGGCCTTGACCTGGGCCTGCTTGTTGGCGCCGCCGAAGCTCACCGCGGTGAGGCTGTTGGCAGTGGCTTGACCGGCACAGACGAGCCCGAGCGCCAGCGCGGACAGTTTCAGGTAGTTGCTCATACCAGTTCGCTCCTTGATGCAGTTGTTTGGGTTTCTTGTTCGCTTCGCTTCAAGCCGCCTGCAGTGGATCGAGCGCGCGAACGTGCTCGACATGCCAGCCGATCGGCACCACGTCGCCGACGCGCAGGGCGCTGTCGAACTCGGCGATCGGCTGCTTTACGAAGAAGTTGTTGACCCCGCAGACCTCGAGACGGATGCGGATGTGGTCGCCGAGGTAGATGAACTCGGCAACGCGCCCGGTGAAGCGGTTCGGGCAGTTGGCACTGGCACCGTTGAGCAGCACCCGCTCCGGACGGATCGACAGGCTGACCGGCGTCCCCGCCGCACCGACGTTGACCGCCAGCGCCTCGACGGTTTCGCCGCGGCCGAGCTTGACCGTACAGCTATCGCCACGCCGGTCGAGCAGATGCGCCGGCAGGCGGTTGTTCTCGCCAAGGAAGTTGGCGACGAAGGTGTTCACTGGCTTTTCGTAGAGGGTGCGCGGGTCTTCGATCTGCTGGATCTGGCCCTGATGGAATACCGCTACCCGATCAGACATGGTCAGCGCTTCGCCCTGATCGTGGGTGACGTACACCACGGTGACGCCGAGGCGTTCGTGCAGATGCTTGATCTCCATCTGCATCTGCTCGCGCAACTGCTTGTCCAGCGCGCCCAGGGGTTCGTCCATCAGCACCAGCTGCGGCTCGAAGACCAGCGCCCGAGCCAGTGCCACGCGCTGTTGCTGGCCGCCGGAGAGCTGCGCCGGATAGCGATTGCGGAAACCCTCCAGCTGGACCATCGCCAGCGCGCGCTTGACCCGCTCCTTGATGTCCGGCTTGGCCATGCCGCGCACGCTGAGCGGAAACGCCAGATTCTCCGACACGGTCATGTGTGGGAATAGCGCGTAGTTCTGGAACACCATGCCCATGTCGCGCTTGTGCGGCGGCACGTTGTTGATCGCCCGGCCATCGAGAAGGATTTCCCCCGCCGTGGGCGTTTCGAAGCCGGCCAGCATCATCAGGCTGGTGGTTTTGCCCGAGCCGGACGGCCCGAGCAGGGTGAGGAATTCGCCGCGGCGGATGTCCAGATTCAGATCCCTGACGATCAGCGACTCACCGTCATAGCTCTTCTGGATGCCGCGAAAGCTCACCAGGATATCGTTCGCCGTTGACTCGACCATGCTGCTGCACCTGCGTAACCGTTGAACCGTTGAACCGTGGCCACAGCGTAGAAGCGCAGCGGCGGCGGAAAAATCGGTACAGCGGAGCGATTGGCCTAGGCGTGAGGGAGAGTCGCGTGTAGGGAACGCCCTACACGACGGGTCGGTGGCTGGCGCTCAGACCAGCTTGTGTTCCATGGCGTAGCGCACCAGATCGGCCACCGAATGCGCTGCCAGCTTCTGCATCAGGCGGGCCTTGTGGGTGCTGATGGTCTTGCTGCTCAGCGCCAGCTTGCCGGCGATGTCGTTCACCGAATCGCCCTGCACCAGCCGTTCGAATACTGAGTATTCCCGTTCGGAAAGCAGCGCATGCGGCGGCCGCGAATCGGTCAGGCCAACCTCGAAGACCATGCGGTCGGCCAACGCCGGATCAATGTAGCGCCCGCCACCGGCGACCTTGCGCAGGGCGGTCAGCAGTAGCGCTGGCTCGCTATCCTTGGTCGCGTAGCCGGCCGCGCCGATCTTCAGCGCCCGCGCCGCCATCTGCGCTTCGTCGTGCATCGACAGCACCAGTACCGCCGGCGGCTGGTTCAGCGCGCGGATCCGTGGAATCGCCTCGAGGCCGTTGACGCCGGGCATGGAGATGTCCAGCAGGACCACATCGCAACTGATCTGGCGCAACTGGTCGAGCAGCTGTTGGCCATTGGCGGCCTCGCCGACTACCTGCATGTCACGCGCCATGCCGATCAGCTGCTTGATGCCCTCGCGGACGATGGTGTGATCTTCGGCGACCATGACCCTGATCATGACGGCAATGCTCCAGTGCTTGCGGCTGATGGAAGCGGCACCGGGTCCAGTGGAACCCGCGCCGTGATGGTGGTGCCCTCGCCGGGCTGACTGTCGATTATCAGTTGCCCGCCGAGCATCTGCACCCGCTCGCGCATGCCGACCAGACCGAACGAACTGCCGGCGCCGCGCGCGGCCACAGGAAAACCGCAACCATCGTCGCTGACGCGCAGACAGAGCATGTTGCCTTCGAGCAGTAACTGCACGCTTACCGTCTGCGCCTGAGCGTGACGCATCACATTGGTCAGCGATTCCTGAAGAATGCGGAACAGGCCGATGGCCTTGGCGTTACCCAGCAACGGCGGGCATTCCGGCACTTCGACCAAACAGGCCACGCCGCTGCGTTCTTCGAAGCGCCGCGCCTGCCACTCCACGGCCGAGGCGATGCCGGCGTCGAGAATCGGCGGGCGCAGCGCGGTGGCCACGTCGCGCACCCGATGGAACAGCTGGGCGATCAACCGCTTCATGCTTTCCAGCCGCTGCGCCAGGGCCGGATCGAGGTCGGCGAAGCCCAGCTCGCACATCGAGGTTTCCAGCTTGAGCACGGTCAGCACCTGGCCCAGCTCGTCGTGCACCTCGCGGGCGATATGCGCCTTCTCCTCCTCGCGCACCGTCTCCAGGTGCGCGGCCAACTCGCGCAATTGCGCGCGCGAGGCATCCAGCTCCAGCTCGATGCGCTTGTTGTCGGTGATGTCCCAGACGATACCGTCCCACACCTGGCGGCCATCCGGCTGGCCGCGCACGGAGGCACGGATATCGGCCCAGCGCACCTCGCCATCGCGATTGAGAATGCGCCCTTGCCAGCGCCAGTCCTGGCTTTTCTCCAATGCCAGCTGCTGACTGGCCCAGTAGCCGGCCTCGTCATCGGCATGCACCAGGCTGCGAATGCCCAGTCCGGGCTGTAGCAGGCGCTCGGCGGAATAGCCCACCAGGCGCTGGCTGGCTTCGCTGATATAAGCCACCCGTACCGGGGCCTGCGGCCCGTCGCGCTCCAGGCGGAACACCAGCCCCGGCACGTTGCCGGCCATGGCCTTGAGCCGCGCCTCGCTCTCCTGCAGCTGGGCGCTGGCGCGGCGCCGCTCGGTGATGTCGGCAAGAAACACCACCAGGTATTCGCGGCTGCCGAAGCGCAGAAAGCTGTAGGTGACCGCCGCCGGAAAGCGCTGGCCGTCGGCGCGCTGCCACTCGCATTCGTGCACCTGGCGGTCGTCTTCGCCCGTGCGCGCGGCCCGCCAACGCGCCAGCCAGGCATCCATGCCCAGCGCCGGGTCGAATGTTTCCAACGGCTGATCGAGCAAACCGCCGGAGGCATGCCCGAGCAACATCTCGGCGGCCTGGTTGGCGTAGCGCACGCGACTGTCCCAGTTGAGCCAGAGGATGCCGACGGTGCTGTGATCGAGACAGAACTGCGTTAGCCGCTGCGCTTCTTCGGCCGCCTCGCGCAGCTCGATGTCGCGGCGGGCGGTCTTCAGCCGGCTCTCCAGCAGTCCATGCTGGCGCCGCTGCCAGGCGAGCATCAGCAGGCAGGCCAGGAGCAGAACGCCGAGCAGCAGGCTGAGACTGCGCCAGTAGCTGACCTCGCGGCCGAGATCAATGCTGCGGGTCTTGAGCCACTGTTCCTGCAACTGACTGAATTCCCGCGCCGGAAATTGCCGCAGCGCCGTATCGAGCACGGCAGCGAGTTCGGCGCTGTCACGCCGCGAAGCGATACGCAGCAGCTGCGGGTTGCCCAGATCACCGACCACCGCCAGCGAGTCATACTCCACCTGCTGCGACAGCCGCGCGAACACCGGTTCGTCGATCACGGCATAGCTGGCCTTGGCCTCCAGCACCTGACGCAGCGCATCGGCCTGGCTGGTCGCCGTCAGCACGGTGATATTGGGATAGTTGCTGGCAAGAAACTCGCTGACTGGACCCGGCCCGACGGCGGAAACCAGTTCGCTCGGGTGCAGATACTCCAGGTCGATGGCGCGCGGACCGCCGCGATCTCCGACCAACAAGCGCGGGATGCGCAGAAAGGGATCGCTGTAGCGCCACAGCCGCAAACCGGCCGGCGTCTGCCGCAGGCCCGGCGCCACATCGATCAGGCCTTCGCGGGCGGCCTTCTCCAGCGCAGCCTCGTCACTGAAGCGGCGCCATTGCAGGCGCACCCCGAGGTCGTCCGCCAGACGCTCCATCAGCTGCACATGAAAGCCTGACAGGCGCCGCTGGCGCTGGTCATACTCGGCGTAGGGCGCGCCCATCACCACGCCGACGCGCCACTCCGGATGCTGCTCCAGCCAGGCACGGCTGTCGTCGTCGAGCGTCACGGCACCGGCCGCGAACGGCAGCGCCAGGCTGATGAGAAGAAGGAAGCGCAGGGATAAGGCGAGCATATATTCACGCAATTGATGGGCGTG
The DNA here is from genome assembly GCF_000661915.1 of Stutzerimonas decontaminans. Taxonomy (NCBI): domain Bacteria; kingdom Pseudomonadati; phylum Pseudomonadota; class Gammaproteobacteria; order Pseudomonadales; family Pseudomonadaceae; genus Stutzerimonas; species Stutzerimonas decontaminans. The sequence continues at coordinate 3,901,133 of NZ_CP007509.1, forward strand.
CCGACACGCTGTTGTAATGCATAACCCCTGCCGGCGCCAGCGTGGTGCCGACACCCATAGCGGAGATAATCCATGCGCTGCCTGCCTGCTCTAGTGCTTTTGTTCGGCGTCGCGCTTGGCGGCGGCGTGCCGTACATGGCCGCGGCGCAGGAACCGGAGGCGGCTCAGGAAACACCACCGGACGAGCCAGCTGCAACGTCCCGGCCATCGCCTCAAACACGCAGCGAAGCGTTGGCCGCAGGGCTGCAACGGCAGCTCGAAGCCGCTGCCCAGCTGCAGCTGGGCGAGGAGGACAAGTTCCTTGCGCTCTGGCACCCGGCGAACACGGCAAAGGCCCGCGGCGTGTTGGTCATCGTGCCCAGCGAAGGCGAAACCGCCGACTGGCCACGTGCAGTCGGCCCGCTACGGCGCGGCCTTCCCGAGCATGGCTGGCATACCCTCAGCCTGACACCCGCTGATCCGGCGCTTAGCCCTGGCCCGCGCCCGCCAACGCCAGAAGCCCCGGCTGCGGAAGAGAAGCCCGAAACGGAAGAAAACGCTGAGCCTGACACCACCGATACCCAGCCGGCCGCGGCGCAAACCACTTCGGCGGGCTACCTGCCTGAGCAGACGGCAGCCACGGACAACGACGAATCGACGCCGCCACAAGCCGAGCAGGACACGCCGCCCCCAACTCATGCCGAGCGCATGCTGGCGCGCCTGGATGCTGCCATCGAGCATGCGCGCACACTGCAGGCGTCGACGATTGTTCTGATCGGCCATGGCACCGGCGCCTACTGGGCGAGCCAGTACCTGGCACAGCTTCAGCCAAAGGATGTCGGGCAACTGGTGGTGGTCGATCCACGTACGCCGCCGATGCCGGAGCAGCCGTTGGAGGCCTATCTTGCGGCGCTCGCCATCGGCGTAGGCGACTTCTATATGAATGATCGGCCGGCTGCACAGGAGCAGGCCATGCAACGACGCAACGCGGCGCGCCGTGCCGGCCACAGGGATTACCGACAGGTCGCACTGACCAATCTGACCGGCGACCGGCACTACGAACAGGAACAACTGGTGCGCCGCGTACGGGGCTGGCTGGACCGTAAGCCAGCCCGGTAAGTCCGTATCAACGAAAGCCGCGGCGCTCGCGGATCAATGCGTAGGCGCTATGCAGCTCGCGGGTGCGCTCGGTGGCGTCGCGCACCTGAGCGGCGTTCGCACCGGCTCCGGCCTGCTTATCGGGATGATGCTTACTCAGCAGGCGGCGATAGGCGCGCTTGATCAGCTGCGGATCGGTATCCGGACGCACACCCAGCAACTGCATGGCCTGTTCATAAGCGCCACCCCGACCAGCCGGTGCCTCCTTGCGTCGAGTCGCGCCCGGGTCCAACGCCGCCACCTCGGCCGCATCCCAACCCAGCCACTTGCCCCAGAGCAGCACCAGCTCATGTTCGCAAGCGCCGATTTGACCCTGCGCACGCGCCATACGCCAGCAGGCCTGGATCAGACGACGATTCTCTTCGCGCTGGCTTCGCAGTCGCTGCAGGGTGTCACGCAGGCCATCACCGCTGGCCTTGCCGCGATTGAACGCAGCGATGGCCTGCCGCTGCGCCGCAGCATCAAGACCCTGCCGGCGCATTTCGTCACGGGCGGCCTGGATATGTGCCGGGCTCACGCGTCCGCCACTCTTGGCCAAACGCCCCAACAGAAAGAACAGCAAATCCTGGCCTTGCAGCACCGGTTTGCCGGCCAGGCGCGCACGCAGGCTGGCCCAGGAATCGAGCCCTAGCCGGCGATCCAGCACCTGCCCCAGCAGACCGCCGAGCAAAGCGCCCGGAATGCTGGCCAGCAACCAGCCGATCAGCAGCCCCAACAGCGTGATGGGCCAGAACATGTCAGCGTCGCGCCTCCAGTAGTTGCTCGACTTCGGCCAGGCGCTCGTGGGTGCCTACGTCCACCCAGAGCCCGGCATGGCACTCACCACTCACCTGTCCATCAGCCATGGCTCGTCGCAGCAATGGCGCCAGCTTGAAGGCCCCCGGCTGGCAGCCTTCGAACAGCGCCGGATGCAGAACGGAGATGCCGCTGTAGGTCAGCGCCTCACCATTGCCCTCAGGCTCTTTGACGGCCGCATCCACCAGACTGAAATCACCGCCCGGGTGATGCGGCGGGTTGTTCACCAGCACCAGATGCGCGAGCCCCGACAGAGGGCGCCGCAGTTGGGCGAAGTCGTAGTCGGTCCAGATATCGCCGTTGACTACGAGGAACGGCTCACCGCCCAGCAGTCCCAACGCCCGATGAATGCCGCCGCCGGTCTCCAGCGGCTCACCTTCGGCCGAATAGCGGATCGCCACGCCGAAGCGGCTGCCATCACCGAGATAGTCCTCGATCTGCTGCCCGAGCCAGGCATGGTTGATCACCAGCTCGTCGAAGCCGGCGGTCGCCAGGGCACGAACGTGATACTCGATCAGCGGCACGCCAGCGGCGCGAACCAACGGTTTGGGCGTATGCAGTGTCAGCGGGCGCAACCGCTCACCCTTGCCGGCAGCCAGAATCATCGCCTTCATGCTTGCGGCGCCTGCGGCAGTTCGGCCAGCAGCTGCTGCAGCTCGGCTAGCTCTGGCCGCCGCGCCAGCACGGCCTCGATATAGGCAAAGAAGCGCGGAACGTCGGCCAGGTAACGTGGCTTGCCGTCGCGGTGGCAGATTCGGGCGAAAATGCCGATCACCTTCAAGTGCCGCTGCATACCCATCAGGTCACTGGCCCGCAGGAACTCGTCAAGCGATTCGGGTAGGGCCACGCCGGCGGCACGCGCCTTGTGCCAGTAACCTTCCAGCCAGACCTGCACCTGCGCCTCTGGCCAGCTGAGAAAGGCATCCTTGAACAGCGAGGTGATGTCGTAGCTGACCGGACCGAGCACCGCGTCCTGAAAGTCCAGCACGCCGGGGTTCGGCTCGCTGATCATTAGATTGCGCGGCATGTAATCGCGATGCACCAGCACCCGCGGCTGCGCCAGCGCCGAATCGATCAGTTGCCGACAGATACGCTCCCACGCAGCCTGCTGCGCTTCAGTTAACGTATGGCCGAGATGGCGCTGCACATACCACTCGGGGAAGAGCTGCAGTTCGCGGCGCAGCAAGGCCTCGTCGTAGGCTGGCATCGGCTGCGTCACCGGATGCAGCTGGAACTTGAGCAACGCCTGGACGGCGTCTTCGAACAGCTGCTCGGCATTGCTCTGATCGATCACATCCAGATAGGTCTGGCGGCCCAGGTCGGTCAGCAGCAGGAAGCCACGCTCGAGATCGGAGGCCAGTATCTGCGGCACATGAACACCGGCGTCATCCAGCATCTGTGCGACCTTGACGAAGGGCCGGCAGTCTTCCTGGGGCGGCGGCGCATCCATCACGATCAGGCTGCGCTCGCCCCCTTGCCAGCGGAAGTAACGGCGGAAACTGGCATCACTGCTGGCGGCAGTGAGCTGCGCCGCCGGCACTTCGCCCCAGCCGCAACGGGCGAAGACTTCGGGTAATTGCTGTTCCAGCCAGGCGCTCAGGTCCAGCAGACGTTGATCTTGATGCGGCATCCAGGGGGTCTCCACGGCGCTAGCCGATAGGCGGGTCATGCTTTATTATCCTGCATCTTTCTCAGCCCATCGAGAGGCGTGCGGCCCAGCCGGCCGATGGCTCGCCGCAAGCACGGACCAAAAAACAAGATGGCAGTCAAATACCCCGCGTTTCGTAAAAAATTCCCTCTACTGGTTACTGGCGGCCTGCTTGCATTGCAACCGGTAGCGGTACCTTTTGTTTTCGCAGCCGAACAGTTTGCCTGCCAGCCGGACGCTTCCGGTGGCTGGAATTGCGCGTCCAGCGCGCCAAGCCAAGCGCTGCCGCCGCGCCCGACACAAAGCGGTAGCGTTGCAAGCACGCCGAGCACCAGCAAGTCGACGACTGCCAAGGCGCAGGCGCCGACCGCAACCACCAAGCTGGTCACCGAAAGCAAAGGCCGCGCCCTAGCATCGCGCAGCGCCGATTTCAGCCACCTCGACTGGGTGCCTCGCGATCAGCTGACGCCCGCCCAGCTCGCCGAAACCGGCCCGTACTGCGCCGGCACCTATGTCGAGCCCGACCGTCCCGGCAAATTCGACACCACACCGATGAGCGAAGCGCCGACCTATGTGTCGGCCAAGGCGACGCGCTACGAACAGGCGCAGGAAATCGCTACCCTCGCCGGCGACGTGATCCTGCGCCAAGGCAGCATCCAGGTCGAGGCGGACGAAGCCAGCCTGCACCAGCTGGAAAATCGCGGCGAACTGACCGGCAACGTTCGCTTCCGCGACCGTGACGCATTGCTCGTCGGTGACCGTGCCGAGATATTCCTCGACAGCGGCGAAGCCAAGGTGGAAAACGCCGAGTACGTCGTGCACTCCGGCAAGGTCCGCGGCAGCGCGCAATACGCCAAGCGCGAAGAAACCGCGATCATCCGCCTCAAGGACGGCACCTACACCAGCTGCGAACCGGGTGAAAACACCTGGCACCTGAAGGGCAACAACGTCACGCTGAACCCGGCCACTGGCTTCGGTTCGGCAACCAACGTCACGCTGCGGGTCAAGGATATCCCGGTGTTCTACACCCCCTATATCCACTTCCCCATCGATGACCGTCGCCAATCGGGCTTCCTCGCACCGAGCATCGGCTCGTCCAGCGACAACGGCTTCTCTCTGCAGACGCCCTACTACTTCAACCTGGCGCCGAACTTCGACGCCACGCTGTATCCGCACCTGATGACCGATCGTGGCCTGCTGATGGAAGGCGAATTCCGCTACCTGACGCGTAGCAGCGAGGGCCAGTTCGGCGCGGCCTATCTGGACGACAGCAACGACGATCGCAAGCTGCAGTCCGAGTACGAAGACCAGCGCTGGATGTACAGCTGGCAGAACCGCACCGGGCTGGATTCGCGCTGGCTCGCCGAGGTGGACTACACCGATATCAGCGATCCTTATTACTTTCAGGATCTGGATACCAACCTGAATATCAGCCAACCTGATCACCTTGATCAGCGCGGCACGCTCACCTACCGCGGCAACACCTATACGGCGCGCCTGAACATGCACGCCTATGAGCGCGCCACGGTTACAGACATCACGCCTTACGAGCGACTGCCGCAGCTGACCCTGGATGGGCGCCTGCCTTTCCAGCCAGGCGGCCTGAACTTCGCCTACAAGACCGAGTTCGTCAGCTTCCAGCGCAGCCTGCGCAGCGGCAACTTCATCAACGAAGACGGCAATCCTGAGCAGTGGTATGACGATCGTTTGCGCGGTCTGACCCGCGCCGAAGGCGAGCGTCTGCATCTTGAGCCGGGCGTCAGCCTCCCTCTGAACTGGTCGTGGGGCTTCCTCAAGCCTTCGCTGAAATATGCGTACACCCAGTACGACCTCGACTTGGACGGCCGCGGCCAGAGCACACTGGCCAGCTACGAATCGTTCGACAGCAGCCAGAACCGCAGCGTGCCGATCTTGAGTGTCGACAGCGGCCTGTACTTCGACCGCGACACCCAGTGGTTCGGCAAGAATTATCGCCAGACGCTCGAACCGCGCCTGTTCTATCTCTACGTACCCGAGGAAGATCAGGACGACATCCCGATCTTCGATACCGGCGAGAGCAGCTTCAGCTATTCCTCGCTCTGGCGCGAGAACCGTTTCTCCGGCAAGGACCGCATCGGCGATGCCAATCAGGTTTCGCTCGGCGTGACCAATCGCTGGGTAGAGCCCAATGGCTTTGAGCGTCAGCGCTTCAGTATCGGCCAGGCGTTCTACTTCGAAGATCGCAAGGTGCAACTGCGTGGCATCGATTACCGCACACGCGCCAGCGCCACTTCCGATGTGTCGCCGTATGCACTGGAATACATGTATCGCTACAACCGCGACTGGCGCTTCACCTCGACCTTCAACTGGGATCCAGACAGCCACAGCACTCGCTCCGGCAGCGCCATGTGGCATTACCAGCCGGAAGAAAACCCAGGGAAGATCGTCAACCTCGGCTATCGCTATCGCAACGACACCATGCGATTCGACCAGGCTAGCGGCGAGTGGACCTATGGTGGCGATTACGGCACCCCTGGCACGCCGGAATACATAAAGGACTACTACAAGATCAACCAGCATGACTTCTCGGTCATCTGGCCGGTCGTCCCGCAGTGGAGCGTCATCGCCCGCTGGCAGCATGATTACAGCCGCAGCCGCACGCTGGAGGCCTTCGGTGGCTTCGAGTACGACAGCTGCTGTTGGAAACTGCGCCTGATCAATCGCTATTGGATCGACTACGACGAGACCAGCCTCAACCCCGACCGCAACGACGAGCCGGACCGCGGCATCTTCCTGCAGATCGTCCTCAAGGGACTCGGCGGCGTAGTCGGCAATGCGACCGAAACTTTCCTCGACGAAGGCATCCAAGGCTACCGTGAACGTGAAGATCAAGCTTTCTGAAGTACTGCGCCCGCTCGCGCTCGGCGCTCTGCTGCTGAGCGGTGCGACTCTCGCGCCTGCGGCCCTGGCCCAGGTTCAACCACTGGATCGCGTGGTGGCGATCGTTGATAACGACGTCATCATGCAGAGCCAGCTGCAGCAGCGGATTCGTGAAGTCCAGCAAACCATCGAGAAGCGTGGCGCCGACGCGCCGCCGATGGATGTGCTGCAACAACAGGTGCTGGAGCGCCTGATCACCGAAAACCTGCAGCTGCAGATCGGCGATCGTTCCGGCATTCGCATCGCCGACGAAGAACTCAACCAGGCTATGGGTACCATCGCCCAGCGCAACAACATGTCGCTGGAGCAGTTCCGCGAAGCATTGTCGCGTGACGGCCTTAGCCTGGAGAGCGCCCGCGAGCAGATCCGTCGGGAGATGGTCATCAGCCGCGTGCGTCAGCGTCGCGTCGCCGAGCGCATCCAGGTGTCCAATCAGGAAGTGCAGAACTTCCTGGCCTCCGATCTGGGCAAGCTTCAGCTGTCCGAGGAGTACCACCTCGCCAATATCCTGATCGCCGTGCCGGAAGCTGCCGATTCGGCAACCATCCAAGCTGCCGAACGTACGGCCATGGAAACCTACCAGCAGCTTCAACAGGGTGCTGATTTCGCACGTCTCGCCGTATCGCGCTCCGGCAGCGAGAACGCGCTGGAAGGCGGCGACATGGGCTGGCGCAAGGCTGCTCAGCTGCCGCCGCCCTTCGATACTGCGGTACGCGAACTAGCGGTCGGTGAAGTAACCGAGCCGGTCCGCACACCGCCGGGCTTCATCATGCTCAAGCTGCTGGACAAGCGCGGCGGCGAGACGCAGGTGCGTGACGAAGTGCATGTCCGTCATATCCTGATCAAACCCAGCGCGATCCGTAGCGAAGAGGAAGCACGCCTGCTGGTGCAGCGCCTGCGTGACCGCATCAGTGCCGGCGAAGATTTCGCCCAGCTGGCGAAGAGCTTTTCCGAAGATCCCGGTTCGGCGCTCAACGGTGGCGACCTGAACTGGATCGACCCGGCTTCGCTGGTACCCGAGTTCCGTGAAGTCATGGCGAACACCGCGAGCGGTGAACTCTCCCCGGTATTCAAGTCCCCCTACGGCTGGCACATCCTCGAAGTGCTCGGCCGCCGCGCGACCGATGCCAGCGAGCAATTCCGCGAGCAACAGGCGCTGACCCTGCTGCGCAACCGCAAGTACGACGAAGAGCTGCAGGCCTGGTTACGCCAGATTCGCGACGAAGCCTACGTCGAGATCAAGCTCTAAGCAGTAGGTAGCAAGTTACTAGCAAGACAGGAACGCGGGGTGTTGGCCGAAGGGCCGCCACCCCGTTTTCATTTAAGGGGGCATCCGCCGCCTCCAAGCCGAGAGTGCCTCGATGTCTGTTTCCCGCCCCTTCGTTCTCACGCCCGGCGAGCCAGCCGGCATTGGCCCGGATCTCTGCCTGTTGCTGGCGCGCGAGGCCCAGCCCCAGCCCCTGATAGCCATTGCCAGTCATTCGCTGCTGGCCGAGCGCGCCGCGCAGCTAGGGCTTGCGATCGAACTACATGATGTCGGCCCAGACAACTGGCCAAGCGAACCAGCACCCGCCAACAGCCTGTACGTCTGGGACACACCACTCGATGCGCCGGTGCTGGCGGGCCAACTTGATCCACGCAATGGCCGCTACGTGTTGGAGACACTGACCCGCGCCGGACGCGGCTGTCTGAATGGCAGCTTCGCCGGCATGATCACCGCGCCTGTGCACAAGGGCGTGATCAATGAAGCCGGCGTCCCCTTTTCCGGCCACACTGAGTTCCTCGCCGAGCTGACCCACACCGAGCAGGTGGTCATGATGCTTGCAACGCACGGCCTGCGGGTGGCACTGGTGACCACCCATCTGCCGCTCAAGGATGTCGCCGCGGCGATTACCCCGGAGCGACTGGAGCGGGTTACGCGGATCCTGCACAACGATCTGGTCAGCAAGTTCGGCATCGCTCAGCCGCGCATTCTGGTATGCGGGTTAAACCCGCATGCTGGCGAAGGCGGACACCTGGGCCGTGAGGAAATCGAGATCATCGAGCCGACGCTTGCCAGGCTCCGCGAAGCAGGCCTCGACCTGATCGGCCCACTGCCTGCCGACACGCTGTTCACCCCGAAGAACCTCGAGCATTGCGACGCGGTGCTGGCGATGTACCACGACCAGGGCCTGCCGGTACTCAAGTACAAGGGTTTCGGTGCAGCAGTCAATGTCACGCTCGGCTTGCCGATCATCCGCACGTCGGTCGACCACGGCACCGCGCTGGATCTGGCCGGCAGCGGCAGGATCGACACCGGCAGCCTGCGGGTTGCGCTGGAGACGGCTTATCAGATGGCACGCAGCCGCAGCTAGCGAGCAGTGCGCGCGGCTCGAGCGATCTTCTTGCCGTCCTTGCCTGCTAAAATAGGCGCCTTATTCGTTTTTCAGCTTCGAGCTTCAGGCTTCAAGCTGCTCCCTGGAGCCCCGATGTCCGATTATCAGCACCGCGCGCGCAAGCGCTTTGGCCAGAACTTCCTGCATGACGCCGGCGTCATCCACCGTATCCTGCGGGCAATTCATGCCAAGCAGGGTGAGCGGCTGGTGGAGATCGGACCGGGCCAGGGCGCACTGACCGAAGGTCTGCTCGACAGCGGCGCACATTTGGATGTCGTCGAGCTCGACCTGGATCTGATCCCCATCCTGCAGAGCAAATTTGCCGAACGCGAAAACTTCAACCTGCACCAGGGCGACGCTTTGAAGTTCGACTTCAGCCGCCTGAGTACGGAGCCAAACAGCCTGCGCATCGTCGGCAACCTGCCCTACAACATCTCTACCCCGCTGATCTTTCACCTGCTCGCCCATGCGCACCTCATTCGCGACATGCATTTCATGCTGCAGAAGGAAGTAGTTGAGCGCCTTGCGGCCACGCCAGGCGGTGGTGATTGGGGCCGCCTTTCGATCATGGTGCAGTATCACTGTCGCGTGGAGCACCTGTTCAACGTCGGGCCGGGCGCGTTCAACCCGGCGCCAAAGGTTGATTCGGCGATCGTGCGCCTGGTGCCGCATGAGACGCTGCCGCATCCGGCCCGCGATCACCATCAACTGGAGCGCGTAGTGCGCGAGGCGTTCAACCAACGGCGCAAGACCTTGCGCAATACCCTCAAGGGGCTGCTGGACGCCGACGCCATCGCAGCTGCAGATGTAGATGGCAGCCTGCGCCCCGAGCAACTGGACCTGGCGGCCTTTGTTCGCCTGTCCGATCAACTGACAGAACGCAGCTAAGGCTTCGGCCTGGAACCTGCCTTCAACAGCGAGCAGACTCATGTCCGACGATAACCGCTACCGCATCGACGTCAGCGTCACGCCTCGCTATCTGGCCGCGCAATCGGAGCCGGAACAAAACCGTTATGCCTTTGCCTACACCGTAACCATTGAAAACAATGGCGAGGTGGCGGCGCAGCTGCTGTCGAGACACTGGATCATCACCGATGGTGATGGCCAAGTGCAGGAAGTGCGTGGCGCCGGCGTCATTGGCGAGCAGCCGCTGATCGCTCCTGGCGAATACCACGTTTACACCAGCGGAACACTGCTGGCGACCTGCGTCGGCAGCATGCAGGGCAGCTATGAGATGTTGGCCGAGGATGGTCACAAATTCGATGCGCTCATTGCGCCGTTCCGCCTTGCCGTACCCGGAGCATTGCATTGACGACCTATGCCGTCGGCGACCTGCAAGGTTGCCTCGAACCGCTGATCTGCCTCCTGGAGCGCGTCGACTTCAGTCCTTCGCGCGACTGCCTGTGGCTGGCCGGCGACCTGGTTAACCGCGGCCCGCAATCGCTGGAAGCGCTGCGCTTCGTGCGCGACCTCGAGTCTTCCGCAATCACCGTACTCGGCAATCACGACCTGCATCTGCTCGCGACCGCCCACAACATCGAGCGCCTGCGCAAATCCGATACCCTGCAATCAATCCTGGACGCCCCGGATCGGACCGATCTGATCGACTGGCTGCGTCAGCAAAAGCTTATCCATTACGAGGCCACACGCCATACCGCCATGGTGCACGCCGGCATTCCACCGCAATGGTCGCTGGAAAAAGCCCTCAAGCGTGCCGCGGAAGTGGAGCAGGCGCTGCAGGACGACGCTTTGCTGCTGCCGTTCCTCGATGGCATGTACGGCAATCAACCAGCGAAATGGAACAAGGATCTGCACGGGGTACCGCGGCTGCGCCTGATCACCAACTACTTCACCCGCATGCGCTTCTGCAAGGCCGACGGCACCCTCGATCTTGAAGCGAAAGAAGGCGCCGACAGCGCACCCGCCGGCTACGCACCCTGGTTCAGCCATCCCAATCGCAAGACCCGCAACGTCAAGCTGATCTTTGGCCACTGGGCCGCGCTGGAAGGCCAGTGCGAAGAGCCGAACGTCTTCGCGCTAGACACCGGCTGCGTCTGGGGCAACGCCATGACCTTGATGAACCTCGACAGCGGCGAAATGCTTCGCTGCGAATGTGAACACGGTAAACCCGCATGACAGACTTCAAACGCATCCCACCGGAACAGGCGCAGACCATGCGCAGCAGCGGCGCCGTGATCGTGGACATCCGCGACTCGCACAGCTATGCCAACGGCCACATCAGTGGCTCGCTGCATCTGGACAACCACTCGCTGCCGGATTTCATTGCCGCCGCCGATCTCGACCAGCCGCTGATCGTCACCTGCTATCACGGCCACTCCAGCCAGAGCGCAGCGGCCTATCTGGTCAATCAGGGCTTTTCGGACGTCTACAGCCTCGACGGCGGCTTCGAACTCTGGCGCCACACCTATCCGGCCGATGTCGAGCACGACGAACAAGCGTAAAAAATTATTTCCCCCCGATCGCCCGCCCTCCGCGGGCTAGGCGCTGTCAACAGCCGAACGGCAGCGCCGAAATCCCCTCCCCGCCCTTGACCTTGCCGAATCCGAACTATCCTTGAGTTCAGGCCATCCAAATAAACGAAGCCGGCAAACGGCTGACGGATTTCAGGGTTTCGACCATTAGGTGTTCGGGGGAACTCCACTGGCCGCCACTTCGGCCGGGCCCAGAGTGCCTGATGACGCGCCTATTCGTGCATCGATCGAGGTGAAGTCATGAGCATTTTCAGCCACTTCCAACAACGTTTCGAAGCGACCCGCCAGGAGGAGTATTCCCTCCAGGAATATCTCGATCTGTGCAAGGCGGACCCAGGCACCTATGCCAGCGCCGCCGAGCGCCTGCTGATGGCGATCGGTGAGCCCGAACTGGTCGACACATCCGTTGACTCGCGACTGTCGCGCATCTTTTCCAACAAGGTGATCCGCCGTTATCCCGCCTTCGAGGATTTCCACGGCATGGAGGAGTGCATCGACCAGATCGTTTCCTACTTCCGCCACGCCGCGCAGGGGCTGGAAGAGAAGAAGCAGATCCTCTATCTCCTCGGTCCGGTGGGTGGCGGCAAGTCATCCTTGGCGGAGAAGCTGAAGCAGCTGATGGAGCGTGTGCCTTTTTACGCGATCAAGGGATCCCCCGTGTTCGAGTCACCGCTGGGGCTGTTCAACCCGGTCGAGGACGCGCAGATTCTCGAGGAGGATTACGGCATCCCGCGCCGCTATCTGAACTCGATCATGTCGCCATGGGCCACCAAGCGTCTGCAGGAATTCGGCGGTGACATTTCCAAGTTCCGCGTGGTCAAGCTGTACCCGTCGATCCTCAACCAGATCGCCGTGGCCAAGACCGAACCGGGTGACGAAAACAACCAGGACATCTCTTCGCTGGTGGGCAAGGTGGATATCCGTAAGCTGGAAGAATTCCCGCAGAACGACGCGGACGCCTACAGCTATTCGGGTGCGCTGTGCCGGGCGAACCAGGGCCTGATGGAGTTCGTCGAGATGTTCAAGGCGCCGATCAAGGTGCTGCATCCACTGCTGACGGCGACACAAGAAGGCAACTACAACAGCACCGAAGGCCTTGGCGCGATTCCTTACAGCGGCATCCTGCTGGCTCACTCCAACGAGTCGGAATGGCACAGCTTCCGCAACAACAAGAACAACGAGGCCTTCATCGACCGCATCTACATCGTCAAGGTGCCCTACTGCCTGCGCGTCAGTGACGAGATCAAGATCTACGACAAGCTGCTGACCAACAGCTCGCTGGCCCATGCCCATTGCGCGCCGGACACCCTTAAGATGCTCGCGCAGTTCTCCGTGCTGTCGCGCCTGAAGGAGCCGGAAAACTCGAACATCTACTCGAAGATGCGCGTGTACGACGGCGAGAATCTGAAGGACACCGATCCCAAGGCCAAGTCGATCCAGGAATACCGCGACACCGCCGGCGTCGACGAAGGCATGAACGGCCTTTCCACCCGCTTCGCCTTCAAGATCCTGTCGAAGGTCTTCAACTTCGACCCGCACGAGATCGCTGCCAACCCGGTGCACCTGCTCTACGTGCTGGAGCAGCAGATCGAGCAGGAACAGTTCCCGGCCGAGGTGCGTGAGCGCTACCTGCGCTTCATCAAGGAGTATCTGGCGCCGCGCTACATCGAGTTCATCGGCAAGGAGATCCAGACCGCCTACCTCGAGTCCTACAGCGAGTATGGGCAGAACATCTTCGACCGCTACGTGCTGTACGCGGACTTCTGGATTCAGGATCAGGAATATCGCGATCCGGAGACCGGCGAGATCCTCAATCGCGTGGCGCTCAACGAGGAGCTGGAAAAGATCGAGAAGCCGGCCGGCATCAGCAACCCGAAGGATTTCCGCAACGAGATCGTCAACTTTGTGCTGCGCGCGCGGGCCAACAACAACGGCAAGAATCCGTCGTGGCTGTCCTACGAGAAGCTGCGCGTGGTGATCGAGAAGAAGATGTTCTCCAACACCGAGGACCTGCTGCCGGTCATCAGCTTCAACGCCAAGGCGAGCAAGGAAGACCAGAAGAAGCACAACGACTTCGTCGTGCGCATGGTCGAGCGTGGCTACACCGAGAAGCAGGTTCGCCTGCTGTCCGAATGGTATCTGCGGGTGCGTAAATCGCAGTAAGTGGCTGGACGCCTGAAGCTGGAAGCACTGCGCCACGCTCCAGCTTCAGGCCTATGGTTTCAGCCTAGCCCGGAGGGCCTATGAGCTACGTGATCGATCGTCGCCTGAATGGCAAGAACAAGAGCACGGTGAACCGCCAGCGCTTCCTGCAACGATACCGTGGACATATCAAAAAAGCGGTGGAGGAAGCCGTCGGCCGGCGTTCCATCACTGACATGGAGCATGGCGAGCAGATCAGCATTCCCGGGCGTGATATCGACGAACCGGTGCTTCACCACGGCCGCGGTGGCCGCCAGACCATCGTCCATCCCGGCAACAAGGAGTTCGTCGCCGGCGAACGCATTCCCAGGCCGCAGGGCGGCGGAGGTGGTCAGGGCGCTGGCCAGGCCAGCAACAGCGGCGAAGGCATGGATGACTTCGTCTTCCAGATCACCCAGGAGGAGTTCCTCGACTTCATGTTCGAGGACCTTGAGTTGCCCAATCTGGTCAAGCGCCACCTCACCGGCACTGATACCTTCAAGACCGTGCGCGCCGGCATCAGCAACGAAGGCAACCCTTCGCGCATCAACATCGTGCGCACGCTGCGCTCGGCTCATGCCCGGAGCATCGCGCTGTCCGGCAGCAGCCGCGCCCAGCTCCGCGCGCTGAAGACGGAACTGGAGCGACTGCGCCTGGAGGAACCGAACAACTTCGGCGATATCAAGGCCACCGAAGAAGAGATCGAAAAGCTGAAGGCGCGTATCAACCGCGTACCGTTTCTCGACACCTTCGACCTCAAGTACAACCTGCTGGTCAAGCACCCCAACCCCAGCTCGAAGGCGGTGATGTTCTGCCTGATGGATGTTTCCGGCTCCATGACCCAGGCCACCAAGGACATCGCCAAGCGCTTCTTCATCCTGCTGTACCTGTTCCTCAAGCGGAACTACGACAAGATCGACGTGGTTTTCATCCGTCACCACACCAGTGCCAAGGAAGTCGACGAGGAGGAGTTCTTCTATTCGCGGGAAACCGGCGGCACCATCGTTTCCAGCGCGCTGAAGATGATGCAGGAGATCATGGCCGAGCGTTACCCGGCCAACGAGTGGAACATCTACGCCGCCCAAGCCTCCGACGGCGACAACTGGAACGACGACTCGCCGCTGTGCCGCGACATCCTGATCAACCAGATCATGCCGTTCGTGCAGTACTTCACCTACGTCGAAATCACCCCGCGCGAGCACCAGGCGCTCTGGTATGAGTACAACCAGGTGGCAGAAGCCTTTTCCGACGCGTTTGCCCAACAGCAACTGGTCGGCCCCGCGGACATCTACCCGGTGTTCCGCGAACTGTTCCAGCGGCGAATGACCAGCTGAGGTGTGCAGCATGAAACGACAGCCCATTTCCACCGGCTCGGAATGGACCTTCGACCTGATTCGGCAGTACGACCGAGAGATCGGCCGCATCGCCGAACGCTACGCGCTAGACACCTACCCGAACCAGATCGAGGTGATCACCGCCGAGCAGATGATGGACGCCTACGCCTCGGTCGGCATGCCGCTGGGTTACCACCACTGGTCGTACGGCAAGCAGTTCCTGCACACCGAGAAGCATTACAAGCGTGGCCAGATGGGCCTGGCCTACGAGATCGTCATCAACTCCGATCCCTGCATCGCCTACCTGATGGAAGAGAACACCATGTGCATGCAGGCGCTGGTGATCGCTCATGCCAGCTACGGCCACAACAGCTTCTTCAAGGGCAACTACCTGTTCCGCACCTGGACTGACGCCAGCTCGATCATCGATTACCTGGTGTTCGCCAAGCAGTACATCATGCAATGCGAAGAGCGCCACGGCATTGATGCGGTGGAAGACCTGCTCGACTCCTGCCACGCGCTGATGAACTACGGCGTCGACCGCTACAAGCGGCCCTACCCCATCTCCGCCGAAGAAGAGCGACGCCGACAGAAGGATCGCGAAGAGCACCTGCAACGGCAGATCAACGACCTCTGGCGCACCATTCCCAAGGGCGCGGACAAGGGCGACGGGCAGGCCGACAGCCAGCGTTTCCCGGCCGAACCGCAGGAGAACATTCTCTATTTCATCGAGAAGCACGCCCCTTTGTTGGAGCCGTGGCAGCGCGAGGTGGTGCGTATCGTGCGCAAGATCGCGCAGTACTTCTATCCACAGCGCCAGACCCAGGTCATGAACGAAGGCTGGGCCACCTTCTGGCACTACACCCTGCTCAACGACCTGTACGACGAGGGCCTCGTCACCGACGGCTTCATGATGGAGTTCCTGCAATCGCACACCAGCGTCATCTACCAGCCGGGTTTCGACAGTCCCTACTACAGCGGCATCAACCCCTACACCCTCGGCTTCGCCATGTACCAGGACATCCGCCGGATCTGCGAGAACCCGACGGAGGAAGACAAGCGCTGGTTCCCCGAGATCGCCGGCAGCGACTGGTTGACCACGGTGAAATTCGCCATGAACAACTTCAAGGACGAGAGCTTTATCCTGCAGTTTCTCTCACCCAAGGTGATCCGCGACCTCAAGCTGTTCAGCATTCTCGACGACGATCGCAAGGATGAATTGCTAGTCCCGGCGATCCATGATGAAAGTGGCTACCACACCATTCGCGAACTGCTTGCCGCGCAATACAACCTCGGCAACCGCGAGCCCAACGTGCAGGTATGGAACGTCGACCGGCGTGGCGACCGCTCGCTGACCCTGCGTCATACACAGCACGACCGCAAGCCACTGGGAGGCTCCACCGAGGAAGTGCTCAAGCACCTGCACCGGCTGTGGGGCTTCGACGTACACCTGCAGTCAATGCAGGACGACAAGTTGGTCAATACCCACCACATGCCGCCACGCCCCAGCAGCGAGCCGGAAAGCGACAGCCGTTTTCCCGGCATGAACTTCGCATGACCCCGGGCCGCGGACATCCTCCGCGGCCCTGTCTGCCTCACCGTGCTGTAGCCTCAGCATGGATATCCTTTATCCTCCGCGCCAACGGAGGTGGACATGCAGATCTATAAAGTCGGCGGCGCGGTGCGCGATCGCCTGTTGGGGCGCCCGGTAACTGAAGTCGATTGGCTGGTGGTCGGCGCCACGCCGGAGGAGATGCTGGCGCGCGGCTTTCGCCCGGTCGGTGCCGACTTTCCCGTGTTCCTGCATCCGCAGACCGGTGACGAATATGCCCTGGCACGCACCGAGCGCAAAAGCGGCCGCGGCTATGGTGGCTTCACCTTCCATGCCAGCCCCGACGTCACACTAGAAGAAGATCTGCAACGCCGCGATCTCACCATCAATGCCATCGCCGAAGACCACGATGGCCAGCTGATTGATCCCTACGGCGGTCAGCACGACCTGCAAGCGCGCCTGCTACGCCACGTTTCCCCGGCCTTCGCCGAAGACCCGCTCCGCGTGCTGCGTGTGGCGCGCTTCGCCGCACGCTACGCAGAGCTTGGCTTCCAGATCGCCGATGAAACGCTGGAGCTGATGCGCCAACTGGCGCGCTCCGGCGAGTTGTCGGCGCTGACGGCGGAGCGCAGCTGGAAAGAGATTTCGCGTGCGCTGATGGAGCCGCGCCCGGACGTGTTCGTTCAGGTGCTGCAGGCCAGCGACGCGCTGGCCGAGCTGTTCCCGGAACTGGCTGCGACCTTCGCCATGGGCAACGCTGCCGGTGAGCACCTGCTGGGCGCGCTTCGGCAGTGCGCCAGGCATGGCCAGCCGCTGCCGGTACGCTGGGCGTGCCTGTTGCTTGGCTGCGCAACCCGGGAGGACGGAGAGGAGCGCTTGGCCGCCATCGATGCGCTCAACCAGCGTTGTAAGGCGCCGAGAGACTGTCAGGAGCTGGCAATGCTGCTCGGTCGATTTCATCAGGCTGCTTCCGCTGCGCGAACACTGCCGGCAGAGACACTGCTCGACATGTTGCAGCACTTCGACATCTACCGCCGTCCCGAGCGTTTCGAGCAGTTCATAGCGGCTTGTGAGATGGACGCCTGGACAGGGCCGGAGCACGGACTGTTTTCTCAAGCGGATTATCTCCGCGGCGCGGCGAGCGCGGCGCGGGCCGTCGCGGTCAAACCGCTGCTGGATCAGGGATACAAAGGCGCCGAGCTAGGTAAGGCACTCAGTGCCGCGCGGCTCGAAACTCTACGCGGCTACTGCCAGCGAAATGCGAAATAACGCGGACTCAGGCGCGCTGAGAGGGATGGCTACGGACTAGTTCGGCAGGCGTGAGCTCGCTGCCACGCCACTGAAACGGGACCGGCCAGAGTTGCTGGTCGATTGAGGCATGCGCCCATAGGTCAGCAAAGCTTTTCCCAACTGCCGGATGCCGCAGGGCCGGAGCCAATAGGGCCAACGGCCAGAGCACGAAGGCATTCTTCAGAATTTCCGCGCGCGGCAGCAGCAAACCATGGAAATTGCCGACCAACTCGTCATACAGCAGCACGTCGATATCCAACGGCAGGCCTTTACGATCCGGCGCGTAGCGACCGTTGTCCGCCTCGATGAACTTGAGCCGGCGGTCCAGTTCAGTCAACGGCAGATCGGTATAGCCGCCCACCACCAGGTTATAGAAGTTGTCGCCCTTGTAGCCCACCGCCAGGCTCTCGAACACCGGCGAGCAACGCATGTCCTGCAACAAATCGGCTAGAGCATCGAGCCCGGCCTGCAGACGCAGTTCGCGCTGAACATTGCTGCCCAGGCCGAGCATGACGGGGGTCAGCGACATCCGCGTTCGATCTCCACGCCCAACGCACGGGCGCGCGCATTGACGCCGGGCTTGGTTACGCGCAGGCGCAGCCAGACGATGCCGAACTCGCTCATCAGGCGCTGTGCCAGGCGCTCGGCAAAAGTTTCGACCAGCTCGAAGCGTGCCTCGGAGGCGAACTGATCGATGGCGGCAGCGACCTTGGCATAGTCCAGGGCCTTGTCCAACTCATCATTCTCGGCGGCGGGACGAATGTCCCAGCCCAGCGTCAGGTCCAAGTGCAGGCATTGTCGAATGCCACGCTCCCAGTCATACGCGCCAATTACCGTATCCACTTCCAGGCCTTCGATGAAGACTGTGTCCACGCAACGTTCTCCTGCGGCACGACAAGCTCGATACGCGCCGTTAGACTCAAGGGCTCCCTGCCCCGGATGGATTCCATGTTCTGGCTGCTGACATTGCTCGCGTACCTGATCGGCTCGCTGTCATTCGCCATACTGCTCAGCCGCCTGGCCGGAATGCCCGACCCGCGTGCCGGCGGCTCCGGCAACCCCGGCGCCACCAATATGCTTCGTCTGGCAGGCAAGCGACTGGCGATCTGCACGTTGTTCGGCGATCTGCTCAAGGGCCTGCTGCCCGTGCTGCTGGCCTCCGCGCTGGACATGTCCGTCCAGCAACAGGCCTGGATCGGTCTGGCAGCGGTCTGCGGCCACCTCTATCCGTTGTATTTCCGCTTCCGCGGCGGCAAGGGTGTCGCCACTGCTGCCGGCACCCTGCTGGCGCTCTATCCACCGGCCGCCCTGCTAGCCATCGTCGCCTGGCTGCTGGTATTCCGCCTGACCCGCACCAGCTCACTGGCCGCCCTTATCGCCCTGCCACTATGTCTGCCATTGCTGGCCTGGCAGCAACCCGGCGCGCTGCTGCCAATGAGCGTGCTCGCCACACTGATCGTCTGGCGCCATCGCAGCAACGTGCGCGACCTGTTCGCCGGCCGGGAACGACATTTCTGACCGCACTGGCGCTCATCAGATCGCCGGCAGTGTGTCCATCGACCAACGCGGCTGCACGCTGATCGCCGGACCATCATGCTGGCCGGCAAGCAGCCGTTGACAGCCAGCGTAGGCGATCATCGCGCCATTGTCGGTGCAGAAACGTGGTCGCGCATAGAACACCTGGCCCTTGAGCTCGCCGAGCATCCGCTCCAGCGACTGGCGCAGCGACTGATTGGCGCTCACCCCTCCGGCGATCACCAGTGACTTCAGGCCGGTCTGCTTGAGCGCTCGGCGACACTTGATGGTCAGGGTTTCGACCACCGCCTGCTGAAATGCCAGCGCGATGTCGCAGCGGGTCTGCTCGGATTCGTCACCCGCGGCGCGGCATTGCTGCCAGGTGTTGAGGGTGAATGTCTTCAGGCCGCTGAAACTGAAATCCAGGCCCGGCCGGTCGGTCATAGGTCGCGGAAAGACGAAGCGACCTGGAGTGCCCTGCTCGGCCAGGAGGGCGATTTCCGGCCCGCCGGGATAACGCAGGCCCATCAGCTTGGCGGTCTTGTCGAAGGCCTCGCCAGCGGCATCGTCCACCGACTCGCCGAGCAGCTCGTACTGGCCGATCCCATCCACGCGAACAAGCTGCGTATGACCACCCGACACCAGCAAGGCGACGAACGGAAATTGCGGCGGCTGCGCTTCGAGCATCGGCGCCAACAGATGGCCTTCCATATGATGTACGCCGACAGCCGGCACACCCCAGGCCAATGCCAGCGCCTGGGCACAGGAGGCGCCAACCAGTAGCGCACCAACGAGCCCGGGGCCGGCCGTGTAGGCTACAGCATCGATCTGGCCAGCCTCGCGCCCCGCCTCCTCCAGCACTTGGCGAATCAGCGGCAGCATGCGTTTCACGTGATCGCGCGAGGCCAGCTCGGGCACCACGCCGCCGTAGACGCGATGCAGGTCAATCTGGCTGAATAGCGCGTCCGCCAGCAGGCCCTGTTCGCTGTCATACAACGCGACGCCGGTTTCATCACATGAAGTTTCCAGCCCTAGCACCAGCATGGGCACGACCCTTTCAAAGAAGCGAATGAAGCCGCGCATATTAATCGCCGGGGCCAGCGACCGACCAGCGCTTTTCGTTCAGGGGCTTTGCATTCCGCGCGGCAAGGCGTTAACATCCGCAACCCTTAAAACCAGCGTGCTCGCGATATTTGCCGAAGCGCGTTGTAACCGGTAAACAAGTGAAGGTACGTCCTGGATGCCCAACGTTAAAGTCAAAGAGAACGAACCATTCGACGTAGCTCTGCGTCGCTTCAAGCGTTCTTGCGAAAAGGCCGGTGTTCTGGCCGAAGTCCGCAGCCGTGAGTTCTACGAGAAGCCTACTGCTGAGCGCAAGCGTAAAGCTGCTGCCGCAGTCAAGCGTCACGCCAAGAAAGTGCAGCGCGAGCAGCGCCGCAGCGTTCGCCTGTACTAATCCAGTACAGCTGACGCCGCATCAAGCCCGGCTCAGGCCGGGCTTTGCATTGCATGCATACTCCGCTTCGCCAGCCGGCGAAAGGCCGGAGTTTTTTCATTTCTGGCCCATGCAATGCGAGCGTAATCTGACACCCCTATGGCCGGCCTGATCCCGCAATCCTTCATCGATGATTTGCTCAATCGCTCCGACATCGTCGAAGTGGTCGGCTCGCGCATCCAGCTGAAAAAGGCTGGCAAGAACTACAGCGCCCTCTGCCCTTTTCACAAAGAAAAGACACCTTCGTTCAGCGTCAGTCCTGACAAGCAGTTCTACTATTGCTTCGGCTGCGGCGCTGGCGGCAACGCGCTCGGCTTCGTTATGGACCACGACCAACTGGATTTCCCCCAGGCGGTCGAGGAACTGGCCAAGCGCGCAGGAATGGAAGTCCCCCACGAGGAAAGCGGCCGCAAGCACAAGCCACGTCAACCAGTCGACTCGCCGCTCTACCCGCTGCTGGCTGCCGCCGCCGATTACTATCGCCAAGCCCTGAAGAGCCACCCGACCCGCAAATCAGCGGTGGAATACCTCAAGGGCCGCGGCCTGTCCGGCGTTATCGCGCGAGATTTCGGACTTGGCTTCGCGCCGCCCGGCTGGGACAACCTGATGAAGCATCTCGGTGGCGATGCACTGCAGCAGAAAGCCCTGATCGATGCCGGCCTGCTGATCGAGAACGCCGAGAACGGCAAACGCTACGACCGCTTCCGCGACCGCGTGATGTTTCCCATCCGCGACAGCCGCGGCCGAGTCATTGCCTTTGGCGGCCGCGTCCTAGGCGACGACAAGCCCAAATACCTGAACTCGCCGGAAACCCCGGTATTCCACAAGGGCCAGGAACTCTACGGCCTCTACGAAGCCCGCCAGGCCAACCGCGACCTCGACGAAATCATGGTGGTCGAAGGCTACATGGATGTCATCGCCCTGGCCCAGCAAGGCTTGCGCAACGCCGTCGCCACCCTCGGCACCGCAACCAGCGAAGAACACCTCAAGCGGCTATTCCGCATAGTGCCCAGCGTGCTGTTCTGCTTCGACGGCGACGCCGCCGGACGCAAAGCCGCCTGGCGTGCATTGGAAGCCACGCTACCGAACCTGCAGGACGGCCGCCGCGCCCGCTTTCTGTTCCTGCCGGATGGCGAAGACCCTGACACACTGGTCCGCTCAGAGGGCACCGATGCATTTCGCGCGCGCATTCAGCAGCATTCGCAGCCGCTGGCCGACTATTTCTTCCAGCAGCTGAGCGATGAAGCCGATCCGCGGTCACTGGAAGGCAAGGCCCATTTAGCCACGCTCGCGGCGCCGCTCATCGAAAAGATTCCCGGCAGCAACCTGCGCGCCTTAATGCGCCAGCGCCTCGCCGAGATCACCGGGCTGAACGGTGAAGCCCTGCAACACATGGCAACCGCGCCCGCGCCGAACACCGGCAGCAGCACGCCCGAATATGACGACTCGGCCTACTACGACACCGGCGCGCACTACACTGAGACGGATTACTTCGAGCCTCCCGAAGCCGCGAAGCAACAACGCAGCACCAAGAAAGAATGGAAGAAAGACTGGAAAAAATCCGGACAACGGCCAGACTTCAAACCTCGCGCCCCCCGCACACCAGCAACAGTCGAGCCACCGACCCTGACTACCCTGCGCACCCTGCTGCACCATCCCGGGCTCGCGCAGAAAGTGGAAGATGTCAGTCATTTCGCAGCAGAAGACGATACATACGCGCAATTGCTTGTTGCCCTGCTCGGCACGCTGCAGAAGAACCCCAAGCTGCGCAGCCTGCAGCTGATCGCACGCTGGCACGGAACCGACCAAGGGCGACTTTTACGTGCACTTGCAGAGAAAGAATGGCTGATCTCTGCCGATAACCTTGAACAGCAGTTTTTCGACACCATTAATAGCCTTGCCACCCGACAGCGGGAACGCCGACTCGAAAGTCTGCTGCGCAAGGCTCGCCAAGGTGAACTCAGCGCAGAGGAAAAAGACCAACTGCGTAACCTATTGAGCCGTAACGCAATACCCGCAACACCGACCTCAACTGGCGCCTGAGGTCCTAGCTCAGCTATAATGCTCAGCTTGTTTTCAGCCCGCCAGAACCTTCAGTGGATAGGGTTATATGTCCGGAAAAGCGCAACAGCAGTCTCGCCTCAAAGAGTTGATCCAGCGTGGCCGTGAGCAGGGTTACCTGACTTACGCCGAGGTCAACGACCACCTACCGGAGGATATTTCCGATCCGGAACAGGTGGAAGACATCATTCGCATGATCAACGACATGGGCATCAATGTATTCGAGGTTGCCCCGGATGCCGATGCCCTGTTGTTGGCCGAAGCCGATACCGATGAAGCCGCTGCCGAGGAGGCCGCGGCCGCACTCGCTGCGGTCGAAACCGACATCGGTCGCACTACCGACCCTGTGCGCATGTACATGCGCGAAATGGGCACCGTTGAACTGCTGACCCGCGAAGGCGAGATCGAAATCGCCAAACGCATAGAGGAAGGCATTCGCGAAGTGATGAGCGCCATCGCTCACTTCCCCGGTACCGTCGACAGCATCCTCGCAGACTACGAGCGTGTAACGACCGAAGGTGGCCGCCTGTCCGACATCCTCAGTGGTTACATCGACCCTGACGACGACGGTGCCGCCGCCCCTCAGGAAGTCGAACCTGAAGCCCCGCAGACCACCGCGAAAGCGGCAGCCGACGAGAAGGACGACGAGGACGAGGACGACTCCGACACCGAGGAAGAAGAAGGCGACGGCGGTCCCGACCCAGAGGTTGCACGCCTGCGTTTTGGCGCAGTCGCGGAGCAGCTGGAAAAGGCCAACAAGGCGCTGAAGAAGCATGGTCGCGCCAGCCAGCAGGCCGTCGAGGAACTCGAAGCCCTCGCCATCCTGTTCATGCCAATCAAGCTCGTACCCAAGCAGTACGAAGCATTGGTCGAACGCGTACGCAGTGCACTGGGCCAGATTCGCGCCCAGGAACGCGCCATCATGCAGCTATGCGTGCGTGACGCCCGCATGCCGCGCGCCGACTTCCTGCGTCAGTTCCCGAGTAACGAGACCAATCTCGACTGGGCCGAGCAGCTGGCCTCCGGCAAGGGCAAATATGCCGAAGCCATCGGCAACCGCAAGGAAGACATCCAGCGCTGCCAGCAGAAACTGATCGAGCTGGAACAGGAATGCGACCTGGCAATTGCCGACATCAAGGACATCAACCGTCGCATGTCCATCGGTGAGGCCAAGGCACGCCGGGCGAAGAAAGAGATGGTCGAGGCCAACCTGCGCCTGGTGATCTCCATCGCCAAGAAGTACACCAACCGCGGCCTGCAATTCCTCGACCTGATTCAGGAAGGCAACATCGGCCTGATGAAGGCGGTAGACAAGTTCGAATACCGCCGCGGCTACAAGTTCTCGACCTACGCTACCTGGTGGATTCGCCAGGCGATCACTCGCTCCATTGCCGACCAGGCACGGACCATCCGTATCCCGGTGCATATGATCGAGACGATCAACAAGCTCAACCGCATCTCCCGTCAGATGCTGCAGGAAATGGGTCGCGAACCCACACCTGAGGAGCTTGGCGAGCGCATGGAAATGCCCGAGGACAAGATCCGCAAGGTGCTGAAGATCGCCAAAGAGCCGATCTCCATGGAAACGCCAATCGGTGACGACGAAGACTCGCACCTGGGTGATTTCATCGAAGATTCGGCCATGCAGTCGCCGATCGATGTAGCCACCGTGGAAAGCCTCAAGGAAGCCACCCGCGAAGTCCTTTCCGGCCTAACGGCTCGTGAAGCCAAGGTACTGCGGATGCGCTTCGGCATCGACATGAATACCGACCATACCCTCGAGGAAGTCGGCAAACAGTTCGATGTCACCCGCGAGCGGATTCGTCAGATCGAAGCCAAGGCGCTGCGCAAGCTACGCCACCCGACGAGAAGCGAGCACCTGCGCTCCTTCCTTGACGAGTAAGACCAGAACCCCCGGCATGCCGGGGGTTCTTTTTTGTGCTAATGGCTATCAAGCACCAGCTTCAATTGGCGCAGCCGCTACACCGCCGGTATAATCCGCCGGCCTTCTGGGGGCCTATAGCTCAGTTGGTTAGAGCAGAGGACTCATAAGTGCGCCGTAAGATGGCGCAACAACGTTGTGGTTAATAGCCACCTCCCTGTGACATCGGGAGTAAAACAGCGGCTTACCGGAGGGGGAAACCCCGTAAGGGAACAGAGCATGCCGTGAAAAGGCTTTCTGCGGTGGAATCTCACTACCAATAGAGAGAGTCAGTTAGTGCAGGTCATGGTCAAGGCTGTATTGCTTGAAGCCTAGGTGAAGTGTGGGTAGGTCGGCACCGGGGTGGCATGAGATTGACGCCACTTCCTTTGTGTGAGGGAAAACGATTATGAGTTTCCCTCAAGTCACTACAAAGGCACTAGCGCTAGTAGCGTGAAAAACAACCGAAAGGGCGACCTAAAACCTGAGCACGTTGTTGCGTTAACTGCGGGATCACCTAACGGGAGTAATCCCCATGGTGACGGAAGGTTCGTAGTACCTATTTGCAAGGGCCGGTAGCATAACGGTTAATGCAGCGGCCTCATAAGCCGTTGAGTGCGGGTTCGAATCCCGCCCGGCCCACCATCTTTCGAGGTGAGGGGCTGTGCCCGTCATCTATCGCCACCCTCCGCATATACGACCGGCTAATCCCCGGTGAAAGGGAAGGAACCTAGGATGTAACGCTTCTAGGACGGTGGGGGTATGCGCGATGCAAAATAAAAGCTTCACCAGAATAGAGGCAATCAGGAAGGCCAACGCCGACCCGACCTACGTGAATGATCGCATCTATCGACTTATGTTCAAGGAAGACTTGTACATAGCCGCATACGAGAAGATCAAGAGCAAACCCGGAAATATGACAGCGGGTGCGGATGGTACAACCCTAGATGAATTCTCGATCAGAACAATCAAGAACATCATCGAAAAGATGAAGAGCGAAAGCTTTTCATTCAGAGGTGCCAGAAAGGTTCTTATCCCCAAGGCAAACGGCAAAACCAGAGCACTATCGGTAGCGCCACCCACTGACAAGGTTGTGCAAGAGGTCATGAGAATGATCTTGGAAGCCATTTTCGAGCCCACGTTCAGTTCCAACAGTCACGGGTTCAGGTCAGGGAGGAGTTGCCACACAGCTCTGAAGCAGATCCGGAAGAACTGGTCAGGAGTAACGTGGATCATCGAAGGAGACATTAAAGGCTGCTTCGACAATATCAACCACGAGAAACTAATCAGGGAACTGGCTAAGCGAATCACGGATGAGCGATTTATTAACCTTGTAAGGAAGGCGCTCAACGCGGGCTACTTCGAGGACGGGGCATTCTTCAGCGGTGATCTCGGGACGCCACAGGGAAGCATCATCTCCCCCATACTGGCGAACATCTTCCTGCATCAACTCGACCGCAAGGCCGAGAAGATCATCGAGGAAAACGAGATCGGCGAAGAGGATAAGAAAGCCTTGAACCCCGAGTACAGAAAGGTCGTGAAGAGAAGAGCCTACCTCCAGAAAACTCTGGAACGGAAAGAAGGTACGGAACGAGAGGCTGCCATCGCCGAAATTCGAGCGTTGAACAACCAGTCCCTCACCATGTCCCCTAATCTGATCACGAGTAATGGTTTCATCAGGGTTAAGTATGTCCGATACGCCGACGACTGGGTAATTGGGGTCAACGGGCCGAGGAAACTAGCTGAAACGATCCGCGCAGACATCGGAGACACTCTTTCCACAATGGGTCTCGAACTCAGCATGGAAAAGACACACATCCGTCATGCAAAGACCGAATCCGCAACCTTCCTAGGAACCACCTTCAGGGTCGGTTCCGCAACACCCAAGATCATGAAAGTCAGCCGTGGGGGTAGGATATTCAAGAAAAGGGTAGCTGGGTGGACTCCCCTGATGTACGCGCCTATCGGCGAGATCATCAAGAGACTAAGCGCCAAAGGGTTTTGCGACCCCAAGGGCAACCCCACCGCGATCAAAAAATGGATATACCTGGACGATACACAAATCGTTGAGCAAGTTGGAGCGGTATGGAGGGGGATCTGTAATTATTACTCCTTCGTTGACGGATTCGCGAAACTTTCAAGAATCCAGTTCATTCTCCAACACGCAGTAGCTAAGACCTTGGCGGCCAAACATCGGTCGTCGCGTAGCAAGGTCTTCTCTAAACACGGTGCAAACCTTCGATTTAGGGTCAGAAATGAGGCTGGCGAAGTGGTTAAAACGGTGAGCTTCCCGCTTGTAAAATCGTGGAAATCATCGCCAGATAGGTTTAAAACGAACGAAGTTGACATCAACTTCCTCGAACGCAACCTCAGGCTTCGAACGAGGTCTAAACTGGGATCACTATGCGTCATCTGCGGAAGTGGCGACCGTGTGGCCATGCACCACGTGAAACACATAAGGAAGCTGGGTAAAGAGGTAAAAGGGTTCAACCGGGTAATGGCAATCCTAAACAGAAAGCAAATACCGGTATGCCACGAATGCCACCACAAGATACACAGTGGGAAGTACGACGGCATCTCCCTCAACCAATTCGCCCTACCTCATGTGGCAGCGGCCTGATTACATCTGGAGAGCGCAGTGCTTGGAAACCTGCACGCTGCGTTCGGAGGAAGCCTGTTGGTCGCCTAACTCTGTGAGGAGAAGGTTCTGGCAGGCCATCCTACTCCTTTGGTCCACGGTTCGAGTCCGTGTGGGCCCACCACCTTCAAAGCCGCGCATTGCGCGGCTTTTTCGTTTATCTCCCACTGATCCGAGCCTTGAATCAGCTTGGCCTCTGCCTCCGGCCATGCGCTCGTAATCATGCCACCGTCATTAATAACCAAATCGCATATAAACAGCAGGAAAGGTTTCTGGACTCTCTAAGCTGACGTCTCTATCGTGCGCCGCGGGGTCCTTGTTTCGACCTGCCTACTCGCCACCCTTAAGGACGTCCATGCTTCCAGAATCGCTGCCGCTGTTGTTCGTCTGCGCCTTGCTGATCTGGGTGTTGGTGGCGTTCGTAAGGGAGAGCTGGAGCCCGGATATCGTCGTGGCGATTGCTGTGGCGGTGCTGCTGGCGACGCAGTTGCTGACGCCCGGGGAAGTGCTCGGTGTGCTGTCCAACTCGGCGCCGGTCACCATTGCCTGCATGTTCATCATTTCCGCGGCACTCGAACGTACCGGCTGCATCGATGCGCTGGGCAATTGGCTCGGCAATCTGGTGGGCACCAGCCCTACGCGGGTGCTGTTCGGCCTGACGATCACTGCGCTGGTGATCTCTGCCTGCCTGAACAACACGCCGGTGGTGGCGATCCTTACCCCTGTGGCGATTTCGCTGGCCAAGCGCGCCGGCACCACGCCTTCCAAGCTGCTGATTCCGCTGTCGTACGCGACCATTCTCGGTGGCACGCTGACGATGATCGGCACCTCGACCAACATCCTCGTCGATGGGGTGGCGCGCAAGGCGGGCCTGGAGCCGTTCGGCATGTTCGAGATCACCGGGGCGGGCTTGATCATGGCCGCCGCGGGCATGGTCTACCTGCTGACCATCGGCAAGCATCTGCTGCCGGAACGCGACACGCTGTCCAAGCTGCTCGGCCCGCGCCTGGACCGCAACTTCATGACCGAGCTGCGCGTGCCGTCGAACTCGCCGGTGATCGGCAAGACCATCGCCGAGGCCAACCTCAACGGCGGCAGCGGCCTGCAGGTGTTACAGGTGAACCGCGACACCCAGCTGTTCAGCCGCCCGGAGCATGACTTCACCCTCACCGCCGGCGACCTGCTGATGATTCACGGCCAGGTCAAGGACGTGGTGGAGCTGCGCGAAAGCGGTCACCTGACCTTCAACCGTGGCGACGCCTTCGAAACCATCAGCAGCGAAGACGTGATCCTGGCCGAGGCCATCGTCGGCCGCGGCTCGCGCTACAGCCACCGACCGATGCGCGATCTCGACCTTTCCGCGCGTTACGGCATCAGCGTGCTCGCGGTGCACCGGCAGGACGAGAATATCCAGGGCAACTTCGACGATTTCCAGCTGCAGTTCGGCGATGTGATGCTGGTCGAAGGCACGCCGGCGCAGATCAAGCGCTTCGCCGACAACGGCGAGCTGATCAGCCTCAACGCGGTGCAGGAACGCGCCTTCCGCCGCGACAAGGCGCCGATCGCGATCATCGCGACGCTGGCGGTCATGGTATTGGCGGCCTTCGGCGTGATGCCGATCGAAGGCCTGGCGATCATTGGTGCGGCGTCCGTATTGGCGACCCGCTGCCTGGACGTCGAAGACGCCTACAAGGCCGTCGACTGGAAGATCCTCAGCCTGATCTTCGGCATGCTGGCGATCAGCATCGCCATGGACAAGGTGGGTCTGGTGCAGCTGATCGTGCAGAACGTGACCACGCTTACGCCCTGGGCAGGCCCCTTGTTCATGCTTTCCTTCATCTATCTGCTTACTTCGCTGCTCACCGAGATGCTGTCGAACAACGCGGTGGCGGTACTGATCACCCCAATTGCCATCGGCCTAGCCCAGCAACTGGGTGTCGATCCGCGAGCGTTCGTTGTCGCGGTGATGTTCGCCGCCAGCGCGAGCTTCGCCACACCAATCGGCTATCAAACCAACACCTTCGTCTACAACGCTGGTGGCTATCGCTTCGCCGACTTCCTTAAGGTCGGCATCCCGCTGAACCTATTGCTGTGGATGGTCGGAACCCTGGTGATACCGCTGTTCTGGCCCCTCACGCCACTTTGACAGCAAGGTTTGTCCTGAATCATTGACCGGGTTGGCGTTCAGTTTCATGCTCTGCGGCCTTTGCCCGACGAACAAGAACAAGGAGCCCGTCATGAAACTGGAAACCCTCGCCATCCACGCCGGCTATAGCCCCGACCCGACCACCAAAGCGGTGGCGGTGCCGATTTACCAGACCACCTCCTACGCCTTCGACGACACCCAGCATGGTGCGGACTTGTTCGACCTGAAGGTGCCGGGCAACATCTATACGCGCATCATGAACCCCACCACCGACGTGCTCGAGCAGCGCGTGGCGGCACTGGAAGGCGGCGTGGCGGCACTGGCCGTTGCCTCGGGAATGGCGGCGATTACCTACGCTATTCAGACCATCGCTGAAGTCGGTGACAACATCGTATCGGTCGCCAAGCTCTACGGCGGTACCTACAACCTGTTCGCCCATACCCTGCCGCGCCAGGGCATCGAGGTGCGCTTCGCTGCCCATGACGACATCGCCGCGCTGGAGTCGCTGATCGACGAGCGCACCAAGGCGGTGTTCTGCGAATCCATCGGCAACCCAGCCGGTAACGTCATCGACCTTGCCGCGCTGGCCGAAGCCGCGCACCGCCATGGCGTACCACTGATCGTCGACAACACCGTTGCCACACCGATGCTCTGCCGGCCGTTCGAGCATGGCGCGGACATCGTGGTGCACTCGCTGACCAAGTACATGGGCGGCCACGGCACCAGCATCGGTGGCATCGTGGTCGACTCCGGCAAGTTCCCCTGGGCGCAGCACAAGGAGCGCTTCGCACTACTGAACACGCCCGATGTGTCCTATCACGGCGTCACCTACACCGAGGCATTCGGCCCCGCCGCATTCATCGGTCGCTGCCGCGTGGTGCCACTGCGCAACATGGGTGCGGCCATCTCGCCATTCAATTCGTTCCTGATCCTGCAGGGCCTGGAAACCCTGGCGCTGCGCATGGAACGCCACTGCGAGAATGCACTGAAAGTTGCCGAGTTCCTCCAATCGCATCCGCAAGTGGCCTGGGTGAAGTACGCCGGACTGCCGGATCACCCCGAACATGAGCTGGCGCGTCGCTACATGGGCGGCACCCCGGCATCGATCCTCTGCTTCGGTATCGAAGGTGGCATGGAAGCTGGCGCGCGTTTCATCGATGCGCTCAAGCTGGTGGTGCGCCTGGTCAATATCGGCGACGCCAAGTCTCTGGCCTGCCACCCGGCCAGCACCACGCATCGCCAGCTGAATGCCGAGGAGCTGGCCCGGGCCGGTGTATCGCAGGATCTGATCCGGCTGTCCGTCGGC
Source organism: Stutzerimonas decontaminans (assembly GCF_000661915.1). Classification (NCBI taxonomy): domain Bacteria; kingdom Pseudomonadati; phylum Pseudomonadota; class Gammaproteobacteria; order Pseudomonadales; family Pseudomonadaceae; genus Stutzerimonas; species Stutzerimonas decontaminans. The sequence continues at coordinate 3,931,938 of NZ_CP007509.1, forward strand.
ATCGAGCACATCGACGACATCCTTGCCGACCTGGCCCAGGCACTGAGCGCATCCAAGGGTTGAGGCAATCCGCGGCTTGATATCCGCGAGCGAGGCTCCACATTATCGGCATACCGCCGTGGAGCCTCGTCATGACCGAATCGCTGATCGTCCCCTGCGCGCACTGCGCCAGTCTCAATCGCATCCCCACCGACCGGCTGCAAGACGCGCCGCGCTGCGGTCGTTGCAAGGCCGAGGCACTGCCGAACGCACCGTTCGACCTGCAGCAGAGCCAGTTCGCCAACCAGATCAAGGGTGACCTGCCACTGTTGGTGGATGTCTGGGCCAGCTGGTGCGGGCCGTGCCGCAGTTTCGCCCCGACCTTTGCTCAAGCCGCCAGCCAACTGCAAGGCCGCTGCCGCCTGGCCAAGCTCGACAGCGAAGCCAATGCGCAACTGTCGGCGCAACTCGGCATCCGCTCGATTCCCAGCCTGATCCTGTTTCGCAACGGCCGCGAGGTCGCCCGCCAGAGCGGTGCGATGCCGCTGCCGCAACTCATGTCGTGGCTGGCGCAGCAGGGCATCAGCTAGACACAAACCGCTCGATGACAACCGAAACGCAGGCAAGTTCCTAACGTATTTGCGACCTCCCATCAGGATATGTATCGCAATGTTTGCCTAGCGTTAATGGCACTTGGATAATGCGCGCACTTTTCGAGCGGCATTTCCAATGCAAGCATTACACGGACGTCTAGACGCCGGTCTCGCCATGAGAGCCGCGCGAGCATGAACACGACACGCTTCGACATCGACCATTGGCAGGCCTGGGCCCCGGGTCGTGCCTGCCAGGCCGACTGGTTGCGCTGGGCGAGTACCAGCCAGTGGTCGGATGACCCCGAAGCGCAACCGGATGTGTCCTTTCTGCCAGCAATGCAGCGCCGCCGCCTGAGCCGTCTGGCGCGGATGGTGTATGCCGTTGCTTACCCGTTGGCAGAAGGTCGACCGCCGATGCCGCTGGTGTACGCATCGCGGCACGGCGAAACCACGCGCAATTTCGCCCTGCTCAGCGATCTGGCGAACCAGCAGCCGCTGTCGCCGACTCAGTTCAGTCTGTCCGTGCACAACGCCATCGTCGGACTCTGGTCGATTTTCCAAGGCGACCCCAGTGAGATGACGGCTATCGCGGCAGAGGGCGATGGGCTGGAACACGCCGTAATTGAGGCCAGCCTGCTGCTGAACGAAGGCGCGCCCGCCGTGATGCTGGTGATAGCAGAAGAAACTCCGCCCGAGGCATATCGCCCATGGATCGACGGCACCGGCATGCCCTATGCGCTGGCGCTGCGACTGACCGCCGGTGACCGCTGGCAGCTGCAACTGCAGCCAGGCGATGACACCGCGCGGCAACAGCCGCAGCCCCATGCCCTGCAGCTCATCCGGGCGCTGCTCACCGAGCATTCCCAATTCACGCATCAATGGAAGACGCGCAGATGGAATTGGCAGCGGACTCGCTAAAGCGGCCCAACGCGCCCTGGCTATGGCGCCTCGTCGCCACCGGCCTGTCGTTCGTTCTGTTCGGCATTGGCGGTCTTTGCCTGCGGCTGATCGTATTCCCGCTGCTTTCGCTGCTCCCGGGCGATGCGGACACGCATCGTCGCCGGGCGCGGCAGACAGTCAGCCGGCTGTTCTGGTTGTTCGTGCAGTTCATGTACCGCAGCGGTGTGCTGACCTATGAGGTCGAGGGTGCCGAACGGCTCGGTCGCCCGGGGCAATTGATCATCGCTAATCACCCATCGCTCATCGACGTCGTCGTGCTGATTGCGTTGATTCGCGACGCCAACTGCGTGGTCAAGCAGAGCCTGTGGGACAACCCCTTTACCCGCGGCCCGATCCGCGCCGCCCAGTACATCAGCAACAATGGCAGTGCCGAAATGCTCGACGAAGCGGCTGAAGCCCTGCAGCAAGGCCAGACGCTGATCATCTTTCCCGAGGGCACCCGCACCACTCCAGGCCAGCCGCCTGAATTCCACCGCGGTGCGGCAGCCATCGCCCTGCGCGGCGCGCGGCTGGTAACACCGGTGGTGATCAGTGTGACACCCACTACCCTGACCAAGGCCGAACCCTGGTATCGCATCCCCTCGCGGCGCTTTCACTTTCATCTACGCGTTGGCGTCGATATCGACCCACAGACATTCGCCGCCCTAGGCGCAGCGCCAATCGCCTCGCGACGACTCAACGACCATCTGCACCGGCACTTCATAAAGGAGCTCGCATTCGATGAGCCAACAATTACAACGTGAAATCAAACAACTGATCATCGACGCTCTGGGTCTTGAAGACCTTGGTCCGGATGACATCGTCGCCGACCAGCCATTGTTCGGCGAAGGCCTTGGCCTCGACTCGGTGGACGCCCTGGAACTAGGTCTGGCGATCCAGAAGCGCTTCGGCATCAAGATCGACGCCGACGCCAAGGACACCCGCAAGCATTTCGCCAGCGTCGACAGCCTGGCAGCCTTCGTCAGCGCCAGCCGCGCCATCGCCTGAGGAGCATCTGCCGTGAACAGCCGTAACGAGATTTTCCAGACCCTGCGCGACGCCCTGGTGGAACTGTTCGAACTCGAATCCGAGCGCATCACCCTCGAAGCCAATCTCTATCAGGACCTGGAAATCGACAGCATCGACGCTGTCGACCTGATCGACCATATCAAGCGCCAGACCGGCAAGAAGATCGCCGCCGAAGAATTCAAGACTGTGCGCACCGTCGGCGATGTGGTCGAGGCGGTTTACCGTCTAACCAACACGGAGACGGCCTGACAAGCGCCTCGGCGTCACCAACTGGATGACGTACAGCGCAACCCTCGGCATTTTCCGGATCATCTGATGCTTACACGCTCTTCCAGCATCCCGGCCGGTATGGCCCGGATGGCGGGCTTCGCGCTGCTCCTTGCCGGGTTGGCGTATCCCTTTGCCGTCTATTTCGGCATTGAGCACCTCTCACCGCGCGTTTTCGCTGCGCTGCTCGGGGCGCTCTGGTGCGCGCGCTTACTGAGCAGCGGACGCTCTGCAAGCCGCTGGACGGCGGGCGTCGCGCTGCTGTTCTGCCTAGTGCTGGCGCTGCTCGACAACGCCATCCTGCTGCGCTGGTATCCGGTCCTGATCAACGCCGCCATGCTCGCGCTGTTCGCCGGTAGCCTGTTCGTCGGCATGCCGGTGATCGAGCGTCTGGCGCGGCTACAGGAGCCGGATCTACCGCCCTCGGGTGTGCGCTATACGCGGCAGGTGACCAGGGTCTGGGTAGGCTTCTTCATTTTCAACGGCTCGATTGCTACAGCGCTGACGCTTTGGGCGCCGCTGGCCTGGTGGACGCTGTACAACGGCCTGATCGCCTACGGCCTGATGGGCCTGCTGTTCGCTGGTGAATGGCTGATACGTCAACGTGTCAGGAGTCGCCTGTGAACTGGATTGCAATGTGCGAACTCCTGGTGCATAGCGGGTCGCGCCCGGTAACTACACATCCGGAGCTATCCTTCGGCGAACTGCAGCAGCAGGCGCTGCAACTGGCCGGCGGCCTGCAACAGCGCGGCTTACAAACGCTCGCCGTGCACCTGGAAGATGCCGCGCAGCTGGCCATCGTCCTGCTCGGCGCCTGGCGTGCTGATGTACGCGTGCTGCTGCCTGCTGACCTGCAGCCGGCGAGCCGCGCGCGACTGAGCGCCCATGCAGAACTCTGGCTGACCGACCAGGCGGACGACCTGCACCTGACGGATCTGCTGGCGACCCCGCTCGCCGCAGCCGAGCTCGATCCCGACCTGCTCGGCCTTACGCTCTGCACCTCCGGCTCCAGTGGCGAGCCCAAGCTGATCGACAAGCGCCTGCACCAGCTCGCCAGCGAAGTCGAAGCGCTGGAGGCCCTGTGGGGCGCAGACCTTGGCGATTCCGCGGTGATCGGCAGCGTCGCCACACAGCACATCTACGGCCTGCTGTTTCGTGTGCTCTGGCCGCTGTGCGCCGGCCGTCCTTTTCTGCGCCGCGCCCTGCCGTTCGCCGAGGACATGCAGCTGGCCAGCCGCGAACAACAGGCGTTCTGCTGGGTGGCCAGCCCCGCCCTGCTCAAGCGCATGGGCGACAACCTCGACTGGCCAGCGCTGCGCCAGGTGCGCCGGGTGTTCTCCTCCGGAGGATCATTGCCGACCGAAGCCGCGGAGCTTCTACAACAGCGCCTTGGCCAGTGGCCTACGGAGATCTACGGCAGTTCGGAAACAGGCGGCATCGCCTGGCGCCAGGGCGGACAACTGTGGCAGCCACTACCGGGCGTAAATCTGGGCGAAGACGATCAAGGTGCACTGCTAGTCGCCTCGCCTTGGTTGCCGCGCGGTCATGTCGAGCAGACCGCCGATGCCGTGCAAATCGAACCGAACAATCGGTTCGTATTGCGAGGACGGCTCGATCGCATCGTCAAGCTGGAAGAAAAGCGCATCTCGCTGCCGATGCTCGAATGCGCACTAGCCGAGCACCTCTGGGTCGGTGAGGCGCGCCTTGGCGTCATTCAGGACAACCGGGCCTATCTCGGCGCGCTGGTGGCACTGAGCGACGCCGGGATTTTCGCGCTGCGCAATCAGGGGCGACGCGCCATTACTCAGGCGCTGCGCAAGCACCTGATCGCCCACTGCGAGGCTCTGGCCCTACCACGGCGCTGGCGGCTGGTGCGGGAGCTGCCGAGCAATGCTCAGGGCAAGCTGCCCCAGGCCGAACTCGATGCACTGCTGCAGACACCGCGTCCCCGGCAACCAGAACGTCTGCAACTGCAGAGGCTGGACGATCACTGGCAGATCGAACTGGCAGTGCCATTGGATCTGGCCCACTTCAGCGGCCATTTTCCGCGCACACCGGTGCTGCCCGGCGTCGTCCAGATCGAGTGGGCAATGAGCCTTGCACGCGAACTGATCGGCGACTTGCCACCACGCTTCGGCGGCATGGAAGTGTTGAAATTCCAACAGCTCGCCCGCCCCGGCGACCGGCTGCAGCTGAGCCTGCGATTCGACCATGAGCGCGGCAAGCTGTACTTCACCTACCACAACGACGGCAAGCCCTGCTCGTCCGGACGCATCCTGCTGGGAGCAAAGCCATGAGCACCCTCAACGAGCTGCCACCCATGGCAGTTGCGCCCACTGCGACCGTAGTGGTTACACCTCCCGCCCAGCCGGAGGAAGACTGGTTCAAGCCCTGCGCGGTGATTCCGGTCTACAACCACGAGCGCAGCCTGCCCGCTGTGGTCGCCGCGCTTCGGACGGCGGATCTTCCCTGCGTGCTGGTGGACGACGGTTCCTCCCCAGCCGCGGCAACGGTCATCGACCGACTGGCGGAGCAAGACGGCGTCTTCCTGCTCCGCCATCCGCGCAACCAGGGCAAGGGCGGTGCGGTAATCAGCGGCCTGCGCGAGGCGCGGCGACTGGGCTTCAGCCATGCGCTGCAGGTCGACGCCGACGGCCAGCACGACCTGTCCGGTGTCGAGCTGTTCCTCGACCGCGCCAGCCAGGCGCCGGACGCGGTGATCTGCGGCTATCCGCGATACGACGCCAGCGTGCCCAAGGGGCGTCTGTATGCCCGCTACCTGACCCATGTCTGGGTCTGGATCAACACCCTGTCGCTGGCGATCCGCGACTCCATGTGCGGCTTCCGTGTCTACCCGCTGGAGCCGACGCTGGCGTTGCTCGACCGCGTGCGCTTGGGCCGGCGCATGGATTTCGACACCGAGATCCTGGTGCGTCTGCACTGGCAGCAGCAGCCGATGGTCTGGCTACCGACGCGGGTGCATTACCCGGCCGATGGCGTCTCGCACTTCCGCCTCTGGTTGGACAATGCACTGATCTCCGCCATGCATGCCCGGCTGCTCTTCGGCATGCTGCTGCGCGCGCCAAAACTGCTTGCCCGGCGCCTGCAGCGATGAGCGAAGCCCCGATACCCTCCCATTGGGCGGCGCAGCGCGAGCGGGGCAGTTTCGCGCTGATGCGCCTGACCGCCTGGGCGGTACGGGTCCTGGGTCGGCGCACCATGGCGCCGCTGCTGTATCTGATCGTGCTGTATTTCTACCTCTTCGGCCGCAGCGCCCGGGACAGCGCGCGCGAGTATCAGGGCAACCTGGCGCGCTGGAGCCGTCGCGCCGAACTGCAGCCGAGCACGCGCTCGGTCTATCGCCAGTTCATGAGTTTCGCCGAAGCGCTGCTGGACAAGCTGGATGTCTGGAGCGGGCGCGTCGGGCGGGAACGCCTCGTGATCCACGATCCGGCCAACCTGCACGCCAGTCTCGCCGGGGCGCGCGGTCAGCTGCTGGTCGGCTCGCACCTGGGCAATCTGGAGATCTGCCGGGCACTGGCGGAAATGGGCGGTGAAGTACGGATGAACGTGCTGGTGCACACCCGTCACGCCGAGCAGTTCAATCGCCTGCTGAACCAGTCCGGCGCCGACAACCTGCGGCTGATCCAGGTCAGCGAGCTGGACCCGGCGACCATGCTGCAGCTGTCCCAGTGCCTGGAGCGCGGCGAATGGCTGGCCATTGCCGGTGATCGGGTGCCACTGCATGGCGGGCGCACCGCCATGGCCGACTTCCTCGGTCAGCCAGCAGCCTTTCCCCAGGGCCCCTGGCTGCTCGCCGGCCTGCTGGAATGCCCGGTGAATCTGCTGTTCTGTCTCAAGCAGGACGAGCGCTTCCATGTGCATCTCGAGCCCTTCGCCGAACGCATCCGCTGGCGCCGCGCCGACCGCGACGCGGTGATCGCGCAGGCGGTGCAGCGCTACGCCGACCGCCTCGCCGCGCGCTGCCTGGAGGCCCCCCTGCAATGGTTCAACTTCTATCCCTTCTGGAACACACAGGACCCGCGTCGTGACTGAGCCCGTGATCTTTGGCGAAAACCTTCTGCGCATCGAGGACGTGCTGGCCGTGGCGCAGCGCCGGGCGCCGGCACGGCTGCAGGCGGACGAGGCCTTTCGCAGCCGCATAGCCCGCGGCGCGCAGTTTCTCGACACCCTGCTGGACCGCGAAGGCGTGATATACGGCGTCACCACCGGCTATGGCGACTCCTGCGTAGTGGCGGTGCCGCTGCATCAGGTGGAAGCGTTGCCGCAGCATCTGTTCACCTTTCATGGCTGCGGGCTGGGCAAGTTGCTGGACGCCGAAGCCACCCGTGCAGTGCTCGCCGCGCGCCTGCGTTCGCTTACCCATGGCATGTCCGGTGTACGCATCGAGCTGCTGGAACGCATGCAGGCATTTCTCGAGCACGACGTGCTGCCGCTGATTCCTGAGGAAGGCTCGGTTGGCGCCAGCGGCGACCTGACCCCACTGTCCTATGTCGCTGCCGCCCTCGCCGGCGAGCGCGAGGTGCTGTATCGCGGCGAGCGCCGCAGCGCCGCCGAAGTGCATCGCCAGCTCGGCTGGACACCCTTGACCCTGCGCCCCAAGGAGGCGCTGGCACTGATGAACGGCACCGCGGTGATGACCGGCCTCGCCTGCCTGGCCTATGCCCGTGCCGATTACCTGCTGCAGCTGGCGACCCGCATCACCGCGCTGAACGTGATCGCGCTACAAGGTAACCCGGAGCATTTCGACGAGCGCCTGTTCGCCGCCAAGCCTCATCCTGGCCAGGCCCAGGTCGCCGCCTGGATTCGCCAGGACCTAGCCATCGACGCGCCCGCTGCGCCGCTGCATCGATTGCAGGACCGCTACTCCATCCGCTGCGCGCCCCATGTGCTCGGCGTGCTGGCCGACAGCCTGGGCCTGCTGCGCCAGTTCATCGAAACCGAACTGAACAGCGCCAACGACAACCCGATCATCGATGCCGACAACGAGCGCGTACTGCACGGCGGACACTTCTACGGCGGGCATATCGCCTTCGCCATGGACAGCCTGAAGAATCTGGTGGCCAATGTCGCCGACCTGCTCGACCGCCAGCTCGCCCTGCTGGTCGACACACGCTACAACCACGGCCTGCCGAGCAACCTCTCCGGCGCGCCGGCCGCCACGGCGATGATCAACCATGGCTTCAAGGCGGTGCAGATCGGCACCAGCGCCTGGACTGCCGAGGCGCTGAAGAACAGCATGCCGGCCAGCGTCTTCTCGCGCTCCACCGAATGCCACAACCAGGACAAGGTGAGCATGGGCACCATCGCCGCCCGCGACGCGCTGCGCAGCCTGGAGCTGAGCGAGCAGGTCGCCGCGGCCACGCTGCTCGCCGCCCAGCAGGGCGTCTGGCTGCGCCAGCGCCAGGAAGACGCGCGCCCGCTGCCCGCACCACTGGCGGCCATGCACAGCGAACTGTCGGAGACCTTCCCGCCGCTGATCGAAGACCGCGCGCTGGAAGGCGAACTGCGCCTGTGTCTCGCGCAGATCCGCAACCGGCACTGGAGGCTTTATGCGTAAGGACGGCGTACTGCAGGCCGAGGTCGAGATGCTCGTGCCGTTCTTCGACGTCGACTCCTTGGACGTGGTCTGGCACGGCCATTACGTCAAGTACTTCGAGGTCGCCCGCTGTGCGCTGCTCGAGCGTATCGGCCACAACTATCAGCAGATGCGCGACGCCGGCTATGCCTGGCCGATCATCGACGTGCAGCTGCGCTACATGCGTGGCGCGCGCTTCAACCAGCGCATCGTGGTACGCGCCGACCTGGTGGAGTGGGAGAACCGCCTGAAGATCAACTACCTGATCCGCGATGCCGAAACCGGCGAGCGCATGACCCGCGGCAGCACCGTGCAGGTCGCCGTGGAGATCGCCAGCCGCGAGATGCTGCTGGCCTCACCACGAGTCTTCATCGACGCGGTGGAGCGCGCACTGGCATGACGCCGCTCTTCAAGAAATGGCTGGCCGCCGCCGTCCTGCTGATGGTCACCAGCGTCGCCATGGCGCAGCCCTTCGACCTGCCACAACTCGCCGAACAACTGAGCGGGCCGGCCGTGGTACGTGGCGACTTCATTCAGGAAAAGCACCTGAGAGCCTTGCCGCAGCCACTGACCAGTCACGGCCAGTTCGCCCTGTCCCGCGAACACGGCCTGCTCTGGCTGCTGCAACAGCCGATCCGCCAGGACTATCGCATCACGCCTCAGGGGATCGCGCGGCGCAGTGAGAATGGCTGGCAGGCGGTCGACCCGCAGGGCGGTTCAGCCCGACAGAACCAGCTGTTCCTCGCCGTGCTGAGCGGGGACACCAAGGCCCTGCAGCGCGACTTTCAACTCGAGCTGAGCGGTGCAGCCACGGCCTGGCGGTTGCAACTGACGCCACGCGGCGCGCTGCTCAAGCAGATCTTCGCTGACATCGAGATCCAAGGCGGCGAGACGGTGACTCAAATCGAGCTGCACGAAACCCAGGGTGATCGCACGCTGATCCGTCTGCTCGACAGCCAGACCGGCGTCGCCCTCACAGCCAGCGAGCAGCGCGATCTTGGCGACTGAGCGCCTGCAGACCCGGCGCTGGCTGGCCACCCTGTTCTGCCTGGCGCTGCTCGGTCTGCTGGCGCTGAGCGCCTGGCAATGGCGCGATGGTCCGCCGCTGAGTGCCAACCTGCTGCAGCTCCTGCCCAACGCGAGTCACGACGCGCTCGAAGGGCTGGCGACCGAGCGCATGCAGGTGCCGCTCAAGCACGACCTGATGCTGCTGATCCGGCATGACGACGAGCGTGAAGCCCAGCGCCTGACTGAAAGCCTGGCAGCCGAACTGCGTGGCAGCGGCCTGTTCGCCCAGGTGCGCGAGCGGGTACAGCCCGATCTGCCGGCGGTCGCGCGCCAGCTGCGCGAGCAGTCCCTCGGATTGCTTAGCGATACCGAGCGCCAGCAGCTCATCGAACATCCCGCGCGGTTCGTCCAGCAGCGTGTCGAGCGCCTCTACGACCCGTTCGCCGCCAGCCCGCTGCCGCTCGAACAGGACTGGTTCGGCATCGCCGGCCTGGCCCTGCAACAGTTGCCGCAGCTGGGCACCCTTCGCACCGGTGGCGATGGCCGTCTGATTGCCGAGCACGCCGGCCAGCGCTGGGCCGTCGTGCACGCGCGCGCGCAGGGCGATGCGTTCGATGAGCGCCTGCCGCAACAGGTAGCCACACTCGTCGAGACCGCCCGCAGTGCTGTCGAAACCGCCGGCGGCGAACTGCTCGCTGCCGGCGGTGTACTGCATGCCGCCCATGGTCAACGCTCGGCCCGCGCTGAGGCGAGCCTGATCGGCAGCCTGTCGCTGGGTGCCACGCTGCTGCTGTTACTCTGGCTGTTCCGCACGCCGCGCATCCTCCTCGCCGCGTTGCCGGTACTGGTCGGTGCGCTGGCGGGGGCGGCCGCCTGCGTCGCGCTGTTCGGCCAGATGCACGTACTGACGCTGGTGCTCGGCGCCAGCCTGATCGGCGTCAGCCTGGATTTCCCGCTGCACTACCTGTCCAAGAGCTGGACGCTGCAGCCTTGGCACGGCCGGCGCGCACTTCGTCTGATCCTGCCCGGGCTGGCGCTGGCCCTGTTGACCAACCTGATCGGCTACCTGGCGCTGGCCTTCACGCCCTTCCCGGCGCTGACCCAGGTGGCGGTGTTCTCCGCCGCCGGGCTGCTCGGCGCCTTCCTCTGCACCACCTGCCTGCTGCCGCTGCTGTTCAATGGTCGCCTGCAACCCTGGCCCCGCCCATTGGGTTGGGCGCAGCGCTGGCTGCAGCTGCGCCAGGCCCTGCTTGCACGCATCGGCTCGCCCTGGCTGCTGGCGGTGTTCGGACTGTTCTGCCTGGGCGGCGTGCTGCAGCTGTCATTCGAGGACGACCTGCGCCAGTGGGTCAGCCGCGCACCGGTACTGCAGCAGCAAGCCGAGCGTATCGGTACGATCACCGGCTTCCGGCCCACCAGCCAATACCTCCTCGTGCGCGCCGCCGATGCCGGCGCGCTGCTCGAACGCCAGGCCGAGCTCAGCCGCCGCCTGTCCGACCTGCAGGCCGAGCAACGCCTGGGCGGGCACCTCGCCCTGAGCCAGCTGGTTGCACCGACTGCCGAACAAACCCGCCTGCGCGCCGCCCTGGCGCAACTGCTCGCAGCCAGCCAGCCGCTCGCCGCGCTGGGCGCCGCGACGAATAACCTGCATGCCGAAATCGAGCGCCTGCAGGCACAGCCACCGGTGACCATCGAGGCGGCGCTGGCAGGCCCGTTGGGCGAGCCCTGGCGTGCACTCTGGCTCGGCGCGCAGAACGACGGCGTCGCCGGGCTGATCAGCCTGCAGGGCCTGCGCGACGGAGCCGCCCTGGAACACATCGCTGAAGACGTGCCCGGCACGACACTGGTCGACCAGCCGGCCCGTCTCAACCAGCTGTTTGCCGCGACCAAGCTGCAGGCCGGCGAACTCAAGCTGCTCGCCAGCCTGCTGATCTTTGCCCTGCTCTGCTTTCCCTTCGGCCCGGGCGGCGCCCTGCGTTGCCTAGCCGTGCCGCTGCTGGCCGCCCTGGCGAGCTTGGCCAGTCTCGGCTGGCTCGGTCAGCCGCTGACGCTGTTCGGCCTGTTCGGCCTGTTGCTGGTCACCGCGATCGGCGTGGATTACGCCATTCTGATGCGCGAGCAGGTCGGCGGCGCCGCGGTCAGCCTGGTCGGCACCCTGCTGGCGGCCACCACCACCTGGCTGTCGTTCGGCCTGCTGGCCGTGTCCAGCACGCCGGCGGTGAGCAACTTCGGCCTCACCGTCAGCCTCGGGCTGGCATTCAGTTTCTTCCTGGCCCCCTGGGCCATCCATCAGCAAGACACACCAGCACAGGCAGGGAGGCCGTATGGCGCCGCTTGAGACGCAACACCGTGAAGTCGTGATCATCGGAGCCGGCCCGTCCGGCGCAATCGCCGGCGCGCTGCTCAAGCGCCAGGGCCACGACGTGCTGATCGTCGAACGACAGCGCTTTCCGCGCTTCTCCATCGGCGAGAGCCTGCTTTCGCACTGTCTGGACTTCATCGAGGAAGCCGGGATGCTCGAGGCGGTGCGCGCGGCGGGGTTCCAGACCAAGCACGGCGCGGCCTTCGGCTGGGGTGAGCGCTACACGGAATTCGATTTCCGCGACAAGTTCACCGCCGGCCATGGCAGCACCTATCAGGTCCAGCGCGCGGACTTCGACAAGCTGCTGGCCGACCAGGCCGAGCTACAGGGCGTGGAAATCCGCTACGAGGAAGAAGTCACCGCGGTGGATTTCAGCGGCGCGCAGCCCTGGCTGCAGATTCGTCGGGCCGATGGCAGCGAATACCGCGTCGATGCCGCCTTCGTGCTCGATGCCAGCGGCTATGGCCGGGTACTGCCGCAGCTGCTGGACCTGGAAGCGCCGTCGGGCTTCCCGGTGCGCCGGGCGATCTTCACCCATATCGAGGACCGCATCGACGATCCGCGCTTCGACCGCGAGAAGATCCTCATCACCACCCATCCCGAGCTGCGGGACGTCTGGTACTGGACCATTCCCTTCAGCAACGGCCGCTGCTCGCTGGGCGTGGTCGCCAGTGCCGAGCGCTACGAAGGCCGGCCGGTGAACCTCGATGCCTGCCTGCGCGAGTTCGTCCAGGAGGCACCGAACCTTAGGCGCATTCTCGCAAATGCCGAATGGGATACCCCGGCGCGACTGATCGGCGGTTACTCGGCCAACGTCAAGAGCCTGCACGGTCCAGGCTTCGCCCTGCTGGGCAACGCCGCCGAGTTCCTCGACCCGGTGTTCTCCTCCGGCGTGACCATCGCCATGCGCTCGGCGCACATGGCCGCCGCCGTGCTGCATCGCCAGCTGAGCGGCGAACCGGTGGATTGGGAGCGCGAGTTCGCCGCGCCGCTCAAGCGCGGCGTCGATACCTTCCGGACCTACGTGGAGGGTTGGTACGATTGCAGCTTCCAGGACGTGATCTACTACGAACACGCCCAGCCGGAGATCCGCCGGATGATCAGCTCGATCCTCGCCGGCTATGCCTGGGACGAAAAGAACCCCTATGTCGCCGAACCCAAACGCCGCTTGCGCGTCCTGGCCGAACTCTGCTCGGCCGGTGCCGACGCGTGAGCGCGCGGCGATGAGGCGACTCCTGCTGGGCCTGTGTCTGGTCTTGCTGGCCGGTTGCGCGGCGCGCCTGCCGCTGCCTGCCAGCACACCCGCATTGCAGGTACCGCTGCAGCTGCATGTGCAACGCCAGGGCAGCGAGCCGGCCGATTGGTTGCTGGTGATCCAGCGCGAAGGGACGTCGCTGCGCTGGTCGCTGCTCGACCCGCTGGGCATTCCACTGGCGCGGCAGCAGTTGCGCGCCGGCGCCTGGCAGGCTGATGGGCTGCTGCGACCCAATCCGGAGGCGCGCGAGCTGTTCGCCGCCCTGCTGTTCGCCCTGACCGACCGCGACCAGCTGGCCGCGCTGTATGGCGCCGCGGCCGAACAGCTAGGTGCTGGCGAGCGCCGGCTGCGTCAGGGCGACGACCTGCGCTGGCAGGTTCGCTATCGCGCGGCACAGAGCTTCGAACTCGACGTAGCGCCAGGGCTGACCTATCGTGTCGCCCCCTTGCCCGACTCGACCGGAAGCCAACGATGACCGCCTACCTCGACGCCCTTGGCGTGATCTGCGCGCTTGGCAGTGGCAAGGCCGAGGTGGCCCTACGGCTGTTCGCCGGCGACACCTCCGGCATGCAGCCCCATACCCAGCCGGTCGCCGGTCGACGCTTACCGGTGGGCGCGGTCCGCTCAGCGTTGCCGGCATTGCCTGATGACGATCCGCGCCATGCCACCCGCAACAACCAGCTGCTGCTGGCCGCTGCACTGGAGATCGAAGGCGATATTCGCCAGGCCATCGCCCGCCACGGCCGGCATCGCATCGGTGTGGTCCTGGGCACCAGTACCACCGGCATCCAAGAGGCCGCGCAAGGTATCGCCGGTCTGCTGCAAAACGACGCCTTTCCACCCGACTATCACTACGGGCACCAGGAACTGGCGGCGCCGGCGAGTTTTCTCGGCGAATGGCTGCAACTGGCCGGCCCCTGCTATGCCATCTCCACCGCCTGCACCTCCAGCGCCCGCGCCCTGCTCAGCGCTAAACGCTTGCTCGATGCTGGCCTCTGCGATGCGGTGCTGTGCGGCGGTGTCGACAGCCTGAGCGACCTGACCCTGCAAGGCTTCACCGCGCTGGAAGCCACCAGCGAGTCGCTGTGCAATCCCTTCTCGCGCAACCGCAACGGCATCAACATCGGTGAAGCGGCGGCGCTGTTTCTGATGACCCGCGAGCCCGGTAATGGCGCCATCGCCCTGCTAGGCGGCGGCGCCAGTTCCGACGCCTACCATATCTCCGCCCCCGAACCACAGGGCCGCGGCGCGCTGGCCGCCATGCGCCAGGCACTGGCCACTGCCGACTGCACGCCCGAACAGATCGACTACGTCAACCTGCACGGCACCGCCACCGCGCACAACGACGCCATGGAAAGCCTGGCCGTCGCCACGCTGTTTCCCCAGGGCGTCGCCTGCTCTTCGAGCAAGCCGCTGACCGGCCATACCCTCGGCGCCGCCGGCGCGCTGGAGGCGGCATTCTGCTGGCTGGCGCTGTCGCGCTTCAACGCCGACCAGCAGCTGCCACCGCACCGCTGGGACGGCCAGCCGGACCCGGACCTGCCGCCGCTGCGCCTGGTCACGGCCGAGCTGCGGATGGATAGAGCCGCGCCGCGACGGCTGATGAGCAACTCCTTCGCCTTCGGTGGCAACAATATCAGCCTGATCCTGGGAGACGCGCCGTGATCGATTGGCCCCTCGCCGAACTGCTACCCCACGCTGGCGACATGATCCTGCTCGACGCTGTCGAGCGCTTCGATGAAGACAGCGTGGACGCTCACCTGCTGGTACGCGCCGACGGCCTGCTCAGCGCGGCCGACGGCAGCCTGCCGGCCTGGGTCGGTGTCGAGATCATGGCGCAAAGCGTCGCGGCCTTCGCCGGCTGCCATGCACGCCAGGCCGGCGAGCCGGTCGCCCTCGGCTTCCTGCTCGGTACGCGCAACTACCAGTGCAATGTCGAAACCTTCCCGGTCGGCGCCCGGCTACGCGTCCGTGCCACCCGGTCGCTGCAGGACGACAACGGCATGGGCGTCTTCGAATGTCATCTCGACGGCCCCGGCATCCATGCCGAAGCGCGTCTGAACGTGTTCCGCCCGCCCGAAGTGGCGAGCTACCTACAAGAGTCTGCCCCATGAGTGAAACCGTCCTCGTCACCGGCTCCAGCCGCGGCATTGGCCGCGCCATCGCGCTGCGCCTGGCCCGTGCCGGCCATGACATCGTGCTGCACTGCCGCTCACGCCGCGACCAGGCCGAAGCGGTCCAGGCCGAAATACAGGGGATGGGTCGCAGCGCACGCATCCTGCAGTTCGATATCGCCGACCGTGCCGCCTGCCGTCACGAGTTGGAAGCCGATGTCGAAACCCATGGTGCCTATTACGGCGTGGTCTGCAACGCTGGTCTGACCCGCGACGGTGCCTTCCCGGCGCTGAGCGACGACGACTGGGATCAGGTGCTGCGCACCAACCTGGACGGCTTCTACAACGTGCTGCACCCCCTGACCATGCCGATGATTCGCCGTCGCCAGCCGGGGCGAATCGTCTGCATCACCTCCGTATCTGGCCTGATCGGCAACCGCGGCCAGGTCAACTACAGCGCGTCCAAGGCCGGCGTCATCGGCGCCGCGAAAGCGCTGGCGGTGGAGCTGGGCAAGCGCAGAATCACCGTCAACTGCGTTGCGCCGGGGTTGATCGATACCGAGATGCTCGACGCCGAACTGCCCATCGAAGAAATGCTGAAGATGGTTCCGGCACAGCGCATGGGCACGCCGGAAGAGGTCGCCGGTGCGGTTAATTTCCTCATGTCCGCCGAGGCGGCATATATCACCCGGCAGGTCATCGCCGTCAACGGAGGGCTGTGCTGATGAGCGGCAGACGTGTGGTCGTCACCGGCATGGCTGGCATTACCTCGCTGGGCAGCGACTGGGCAAGCATCGAGGCCAATTTCAGCGCCAACCGCAGCGGTATTCGCCGCATGCATGAATGGGATCGCTTCACCGAGCTGAACACCCGCCTGGCGGGTCCTGTGGATGATTTCGCCGTGCCGACGCACTGGACGCGCAAGCAGCTGCGCAGCATGGGCCGCGTGTCGCGGCTGTCGGTGCTGGCCGCCGTGCGGGCACTGGCCGATGCCGGCCTGCTAGACGATGCTTCGATCCGCGATGGTCGCATGGGCGTCGCTTGCGGCTCCTCCACCGGCAGCACCGAAGAAATCAAGGCCTTCGGCAATATGCTGCTGAACTCGGTGGCCGATGGGCTCAATGCCAACTCCTATATCCGCATGATGCCGCACACCACGGCGGCCAACATCAGCATCTTCTTCGGCCTCACTGGCCGGGTAATCCCCACCTCCAGCGCCTGTACCAGTGGCAGCCAGGGCATCGGCTACGCCTACGAGGCGATCAAGTTCGGCCGCTTGCCGCTGATGCTCGCCGGCGGCGCCGAGGAGCTGTGCGCCACCGAGGCCATGGTCTTCGATGCCCTCTATGCCACCAGCCTGAAGAACGACGCACCGCATACTTCGCCGCGCCCCTACGACAGCGGCCGTGATGGACTGGTGATCGGCGAAGGCGCCGGCATGCTGGTGCTTGAGGAGCTGGAACACGCACTGGCGCGCGGTGCGACGATCCACGCCGAGCTGGTCGGCTTCGGCAGTAATGCCGACGGCCAACACGCGACCAAACCCGAGCAGCTGACCATGCGCCGGGCCATGGAGCTGGCCCTGGAAGATGCCGGCCTCACACCGGCTGCCATCGGCTACGTCAATGGCCACGGCACCGCCACCGAGCAGGGCGACATCGCCGAAACCCAGGCGACCCAGGCGCTGTTCAGCAACAGCATGCCGATCAGCTCGCAGAAGTCTTTCCTCGGCCACACACTGGGCGCGTGCGGGGCGCTGGAGTCCTGGTTCAGCATCGAGATGATGAACCGCGACCACTACATCCACACGCTCAACTTGGACGACGTCGACCCGCGCTGCGGCGAACTCGACTACCTGCGGGGTGCGCCGCGTGCCATGCAGCATGAATACGTCATGAACAACAATTTCGCCTTTGGCGGGATCAACACTTCGCTCATCTTCCGCCGCTGGGCCTGAGCGCTTTACTCACCACACCGCAAGGAAAAGCAGATGAAAACAACCGCATGGATCGGCGCTGCACTAGCGCTTCTGGCTGTACCCGGTATCAGCCAAGCCCGCGACACCACTCACTACCTGCCTTTTGACGCCGTTGTAGCCGAAGCCACCCAAGCCGGCCGCCTGGACGGCAGCGTCAAGTTCTACCTGGCCGGCAAGACGCCGGGCAATGCCAAGGTCGTGCGTAGCGGTGTTACCACCAGCAAGAAGACCAACGCCTTCAACAAGACCGACGAAGGCGCCTGCAGCTGGGCCCTGCAATCGGCGCTGATCGCCATGCAGCAAGCCGCCAAGGCCGCCGGCGCCAATGCGGTGGTGAACATCGCCAGCAACTACAAGCACGTCGAGTACAAGGACAGCGCCAAGTACGAATGCCATGCCGGTGCCATCATGGCTGGCGTCGCGATCAAAGGCGATCTGGCAGACGTCAAGTAAGCGCCACAGACGGATGCGTCGGTGCAGGCCTCCGCCACTTCAATCGCTGCGCGATAGCCTACTGGAACGATTGGCGGCGCCGTCGAGTCCACTGAACATCAGTGAACTCGACAGGAGCCCACCATGTTCGGCAAGCCCTCGCATACCTTCGAAATCAACTACATCTACCAGAACGACCCACGCGCCGAGACCTACGACGCCGATGTCGACAGCCTGTCCCAGGGCGAAGCCGCGCGCCACCTCATCCAGTTGCACAATGCAGATGCCGAGAACAGCCTGGTGATGCCGAAGGCCGATGCCGACGAGGCGCGACTGCTGGAACAGGCCGAGGTCATGGGCATCACCGACATCCGCGTCACCCGTGTTCCGAAACAGGAAAAGGGCGAAACGCCCGCTCATTACAAGCAGCCCTGAACCACCGTTGCGGTTACAGCGTTAACGCTGGCTCAGCGCCTCGCGCGTCACCAGATCCATGAAGGCCTGCGCCAGGGGCGACTGCTCCTGGCGGCGTTTGACCAGCCACACGGCCGTGGTGGCATCCTGATCCGACAGGGTGCGAAAGCGTACTCCGTCGATACGGATACGGCGAAACGATGCTGGCAGCACCGACACCCCCAGTCCCGCCGCGACCAGTCCGATGATGGTCAGCGCCTCGTTCGCTTCTTGGGCGATGCGCGGGCTGAATCCCGCCTGCCGCGCCAGGTTCAGCAACTGGTCGTAGAGCCCGGTGCCGTAGCTGCGCGGAAAGAACACGAAGGGTTCATCAGCCAGCTCCGCCAGCGCCAGGCCCTCCTCCCCAGCTTCGGCAAGCGGATGCCCCGTATGCATCAGCGCGACTAGTGGCTCGCTGAACAGCTCGACGGTTTGCAGGCCCGGCGGCAAGGCAAAGGGACGGATCATGCCGACCTGCAGCGTCTCGTCCTGCACCGCGTCGATCACCTGCTTGCTGGTCATCTCCTGCAGCGCAAGGTGCACCGCTGGGAAGGCCTGGCGAAAGGCCAGAATCGCCCGCGGCAGAATTGACGTAAAGGGCGCTGACGAGGTGAAGCCGACCTGCAACTCGCCGATCTCACCCTGCTCGGCACGCCGCACCACATCGACCGACTTGTCCACCTGAGCCAGCGTGCGCCGGGTCTCGTCGAGAAACAGCCGCCCCGCGTCGGTCAAAGAAACCCGGCGGTTGGTGCGATCGAACAGGCGCACGCCCAGTTCCTGTTCAAGGGCCTGGATCTGCTGGCTAAGCGGCGGCTGAGAGATGCGCAGCAGTTCGGCTGCTCGACCGAAGTGCAGCTCTTCGGCCACTGCCACGAAATAGCGTAGATGTCTCAGTTCCACGTGCGCTCCAAACGATTCGTAAAACATATCAATAAGGTCGAATAATATATTGGATAGCTTAAACAAAGCTTCCTATCATTTCGCCCATAAACCCGAACAACAGCAGTCGCGCCCCTTGATCGAAAAGGGATCACAGGCGTAACGGGCTGCTTTTGGCCGGAAAAAGCGAATCGGACAGAGGTCTCCATCGTGAGCAGTACGCACGGCGCCAGTGGCGCGTCAGCAGAGATACCTGCGCCTGGCGCGCCCATCAGCCATACCGAGAAAGGCACGCAGCGCTTCGCGCGCACTGCCCTGGCCCTGTTCGCTGGCGGCTTCGCCACCTTCGCCCTGCTGTACTGCGTGCAGCCGATGATGCCCATGCTGTCGCAGGCGTTCGGTATCAACGCAGCGCAGAGCAGCCTGATCCTTTCGCTCTCGACCCTGACACTGGCCGTCGGATTGCTGATCACCGGACCGATCTCCGATGCCATCGGCCGCAAGCAGGTGCTGGTCGTCTCCCTGCTCGCTGCCGCCATGTTCACCGTCGGCAGTGCACTCGCACCCAGCTGGGAAGGCGTACTGCTGATGCGCGCGCTGGTCGGCTTGGCGCTCAGCGGGGTGGCTGCGGTGGCCATGACCTACTTGAGCGAAGAGATCCACCCGCACCACCTCGGCCTGGCGATGGGGCTGTATATCGGCGGCAATGCCATCGGCGGCATGAGCGGACGCTTGCTGAGCGGCGTGCTGGTGGACTACCTGTCGTGGCACAGCGTGCTCGGAGTGATGGGCGGTCTGGCGCTACTGGCGGCGCTGTTGCTCTGGCGCTTCCTGCCGGAGTCGCGGCACTTCCACCCACGCCCGTTGCGCCTACGCGGCTTGCTGCAGGGCTACACGCTGCATTTTCGCGATGCCGTCCTGCCGTGGCTGTTCCTGCAGGGGTTCCTGCTGATGGGCAGCTTCGTCACGCTGTACAACTACATCGGCTATCGGCTGATTGCCGAGCCGTTCCACCTCAGCCAGACCATGATCGGCCTGCTGGCGGTGCTCTATCTGTCGGGCATCTACAGTTCGGCACAGGTGGGGGCGCTCGCCGATCGCTTCGGCCGTCGCCGGGTGTTCTGGCTGGTAATCGCCCTCATGTTGGCAGGCGTGGCCCTGACCCTGTTCGACCGACTGCCGCTGGTACTGCTGGGCATGCTGCTGTTCACCTTCGGTTTCTTTGGCGCCCATTCGGTGGCCAGCAGCTGGATCGGCCGCCGCGCGCAACAGGCTCGCGGCCAGGCGTCGTCGCTCTATCTGTTCAGCTACTACCTGGGCTCGAGCATCGCCGGCACGCTGGGCGGGGTCTTCTGGCACGCTGCCGGCTGGGACGGCGTAGGTCTGTTCATCGCCTCGCTGTTGCTGATCGCCCTCGCTGTAGCCCTGCACCTAGCGCGCCTGCGCCCACTGCCGGAGCCGCAAGCGGCTCACTGAGCCGGTAAAGCAAAACGCCCCGCAAATGCGGGGCGTTTTCCTGGAGCCGCTGGCAAATCAGCCGTGGTACTGCGCCGACAGCTCGTGGACCGACTCGATGAAGGCGCCGGCATGAGCGGGATCGACTTCCGGCGTGATGCCGTGGCCCAGGTTGAACACGTGGCCTTCGCCATGGCCGAAACTGGCCAGAATGCGCGCCACCTCCGCGCGGATGGCATCGGGCTTGGCATAGAGCACGCTCGGGTCCATGTTGCCCTGCAGTGCGACCTTGCCGCCGACGCGGCGGCGTGCCTCGCCGATATCGCAGGTCCAGTCCAGCCCCAGCGCTTCGACGCCCGAGTCGGCCATCGATTCCAGCCAGAGGCCGCCGCCCTTGGTGAACATGATGACCGGCACGCGGCGGCCGTCATGTTCGCGAATCAGGCCATCGACGATCTTGCGCATGTAGGCCAGGGAGAACTCCTGATAGGCCGCGGCCGACAGGCTGCCACCCCAGGAATCGAAGATCTGCACCGCCTGGGCACCGGCGAGGATCTGGCCATTGAGGTAGCTGGTGACCGACTGCGCCAGCTTGTCCAGCAGGGCGTGCATCGCCTGCGGGTTCTCGTAGAGCATCGCCTTGGACTTGCGGAAATCCTTCGACGAGCCGCCCTCGACCATGTAGGTCGCCAGGGTCCAGGGGCTGCCGGAGAACCCGATCAGCGGCACGCGGCCATTGAGTTCACGGCGAATGGTACGCACTGCGTCCATCACATAGCCCAGGTCCTTCTCCGGATCGGGAATCGGCAGCGCCTCGATGTCCGCAGCGGTGCTCACCACCTTCTTGAAGCGCGGTCCCTCGCCGGTCTCGAAGTACAGCCCCAAACCCATGGCGTCCGGCACGGTGAGGATGTCGGAGAAGAGGATCGCGGCATCCAGCGGATAGCGATCCAGCGGCTGCAGCGTCACCTCGCAAGCGAGTTCGGGATTCATGCACAGGCTCATGAAGTCACCGGCCTTGGCGCGGCTGGCCCGGTACTCGGGCAGATAGCGGCCGGCCTGGCGCATCATCCACACCGGGGTGACGTCGACAGGCTGCTTGAGCAGGGCACGAAGGAAGCGGTCGTTCTTCAAGGCGGTCATGGCAGGGTTCCAGCGTAAAAGTGCCGTGCATTGTCGCAAAGCAGAAAAAAAAAGGCACGGCGAGCGCCGTGCCATTTAGCTATGGGCTTGATTCAAATCAGGCCACTCCGGGCGCCCTTCGATGCCCGGCAACGCCCGATCAGACGCCGAGATAATCCATGATGCCTTCGGCAGCCTGACGACCTTCGAAGATCGCCGTCACCACCAGATCGGAGCCGCGGACCATGTCGCCGCCGGCAAAGATCTTCGGGTTGCTGGTCTGGTGCTTGAACTGACCCACCTCAGGTGCCACGACGCGGCCCTGGTTGTCGATCTGGATGCCCTGGGCTTCGAACCACGGCGCCGGGCTCGGACGGAAACCAAAGGCGATGACCACGGCATCGGCCGGCAGCACCTGCTCGGAACCCGGAATCGGCTCCGGGCTGCGGCGACCGCGGGCGTCTGGTGCGCCGAGACGTGTCTCGACCACCTTTACACCCTCAACCTTGCCTTCGCCGACGATGGCGATGGGTTGGCGGTTGAAGAGGAACTTCACGCCCTCTTCCTTGGCGTTCTTCACTTCGCGGCGCGAGCCCGGCATGTTCGCCGCATCACGACGGTAGGCGCAGGTCACGCTCTTCGCACCCTGGCGAATGGAGGTGCGGTTGCAGTCCATCGCGGTATCACCGCCGCCCAGCACCACGACCTTCTTGCCCTTCATGTCGATGAAGTCTTCGGCGGACTTCTCGAAGCCGAGGTTGCGGTTGACGTTGGCGATGAGGAAATCCAGCGCGTCGTAGACGCCCGGCAGGTCCTCACCGGGGAAACCGCCCTTCATGTAGGTGTAGGTGCCCATACCCATGAACACGGCGTCGTAATCGGCCAGCAGCTGGTCGATCGTGATGTCCTTGCCCACTTCGGTGTTCAGACGGAACTCGATGCCCATACCACCGAAGATTTCGCGACGACGGCTGAGTACGGTCTTTTCCAGCTTGAATTCGGGAATACCGAAGGTCAGCAGGCCACCAATCTCGGGGTTCTTGTCGAACACCACCGGGGTCACGCCGTTGCGCACGAGAATATCGGCACAGCCCAGTCCTGCTGGGCCGGCACCGATGATCGCGACCTTCTTGCCGGTCGGCTTGACCTTGGACATGTCGGGCCGCCAGCCCATGGCGAAGGCAGTATCGGCGATGTACTTCTCCACCGAGCCGATGGTCACTGCACCAAAGCCATCATTCAGGGTGCAGGCGCCCTCGCAGAGGCGATCCTGCGGGCAGACGCGGCCGCAGACTTCCGGCAGGGTATTGGTCTGGTGCGCCAGCTCGGCGGCCGCGAGGATGTTGCCCTCGGAGACCAGCTTGAGCCAGTTGGGAATGTAGTTGTGGACCGGGCACTTCCACTCGCAATAGGGGTTGCCACAACCCAGGCAGCGGTGGGCCTGTTCGCACGCCTGCTGCGGCTTGAAGGGTTCGTAGATCTCGACGAACTCCTTCTTGCGCTGGCGCAGCAGCTTCTTCTTCGGATCCTTGCGCCCGACCTCGATGAACTGGAAGTCGTTATTCAGACGTTCAGTCATTTCAAAACCTCTCAACAGCAACCGTAGGCAATACATACGGCTGCAAGACAATCAGGGTGAGCAGCGGCCCCGCGTTGGCTGGGGCCGCTGCCTGAAGCGGCTTATTGTTATTGCGGGTTGGCCCGGGTGCTCGAAAGCAGCGAAGCCAGGTTGGCCGCCTTGGGCTTGACCAGCCAGAACCGACGCAGGTAGTCGTCGAGATTATCCAGCAGTTCAGCCCCCCACTCACTGGCGGTTTCAGCAACGTATTCGCGCAGCACGTCCTGCAGATGGCTGCGATAGGCTTCCATCGCCTCGCCGGTGATGCGCTGCAGGTTGACCAGTTCATTGTTCACGCGATCAACGAAGCTGTTATCCATATCCAGCACATAGGCGAAACCACCGGTCATGCCCGAACCGAAGTTGTGTCCGGTCTTGCCGAGCACGCAGACGAAGCCACCGGTCATGTACTCGCAGCAATGGTCGCCAGTGCCCTCGACCACCGCATGGGCGCCAGAGTTGCGCACCGCGAAACGCTCGCCCGCGGTACCTGCAGCGAACAGCTTGCCGCCGGTAGCGCCGTATAGGCAGGTGTTGCCAATGATCGCCGAATCCTGGGACCGATAGCTGGCGCCCTGCGGCGGCGTGACCACCAGCTTGCCGCCGGTCATACCCTTGCCGACGTAATCGTTGGCATCGCCTTCTAGGTACAGATTGAGACCACCGGCGTTCCAGACGCCGAAGCTCTGGCCGGCAGTACCCTTGAAGCGGAAGGTGATCGGCGCGCCAGCCATGCCCTGGTTACCATGCTGACGAGCGATCTCGCCAGAAACACGGGCACCAATGGAGCGGTCGCAGTTGCAGATCTCCAGCTCGAACTCGCCACCGCTCTTGGTATCGACGGCGCCTTTGGCCAGCTTGACCATCTCTTCGGCCAGCAGGCCCTGGTCAAAGGGCGGGTTTTTCTCGACCAGACAGAACTGCGGCTTGTCGGCCGGGATGTTGCTGCTTCCAAGCAGCGGCGACAGATCGAGATTGTTTTGCTTGGCCGTTTCGCCTGGCAGCAGCTCGAGCAGATCGGTGCGGCCGATCAGCTCGCCGAGGCTGCGCACGCCCAGCTTGGCCAGCCACTCACGGGTTTCCTCGGCTACGAACTGGAAGAAGTTGACTACCATGTCGACCGTGCCGATGAAGTGATCCTTGCGCAGCTGCTCGTTCTGCGTGGCAACGCCAGTTGCGCAGTTGTTCAGGTGACAGATGCGCAGGTATTTGCAGCCCAGGGCGATCATCGGCGCGGTACCGAAGCCGAAGCTCTCGGCGCCCAGGATCGCAGCCTTGATCACATCGAGGCCGGTCTTCAGGCCGCCATCGGTCTGCACCCGGACCTTGCCGCGCAGGTCGTTGCCGCGCAGGGTCTGGTGGGTTTCGGCGAGGCCGAGCTCCCACGGCGAACCGGCGTAACGGATCGAGGTAAGCGGCGAAGCACCGGTACCGCCGT
The DNA here is from genome assembly GCF_000661915.1 of Stutzerimonas decontaminans. Taxonomy (NCBI): domain Bacteria; kingdom Pseudomonadati; phylum Pseudomonadota; class Gammaproteobacteria; order Pseudomonadales; family Pseudomonadaceae; genus Stutzerimonas; species Stutzerimonas decontaminans. The sequence continues at coordinate 3,956,461 of NZ_CP007509.1, forward strand.
CGTAGCCGGAGATGGTGATCAGGTCGGCGTAGGCCTTGGCCACACCTGCGGCGATGGTGCCGACACCCGGCTCAGCCACCAGCTTGACCGAAACCAGCGCCTGCGGGTTGACCTGCTTGAGGTCGAAGATCAGCTGCGCCAGATCCTCGATGGAGTAGATGTCATGGTGCGGCGGTGGGGAGATCAGCGTCACGCCCGGTACTGCGTAACGCAGCCGCGCGATCAGGCCGTTGACCTTGCCACCGGGCAGCTGGCCGCCCTCACCAGGCTTGGCACCCTGGGCGACCTTGATCTGCAGCACCTCAGCATTGACCAGGTATTCCGGCGTGACGCCGAAGCGACCAGTCGCGACCTGCTTGATCTTCGAACTGCGCTCGGTGCCGTAACGGGCCGGATCTTCACCGCCCTCACCGGAGTTCGAACGAGCACCGATGCGATTCATCGCCGCAGCGATGGCTTCGTGGGCTTCCGGCGACAGGGCGCCCAACGAGATTCCGGCGGAGTCGAAGCGCTTGAGGATCGCATCCAGCGGCTCGACCTCTTCCAGGGCCAGCGGCTGGTCAGCCACCTTGACCTTGAGCAGGTCGCGTAGCATGGCCACCGGACGCTGGTCGACCAGCGCGGTGTACTCCTTGAAGCGGCTGTAATCACCGCTCTGAACCGCCATCTGCAGCGCACTCACCACGTCAGGGTTGTAGGCGTGGTACTCACCGCCGTAGACGAACTTCAACAGGCCACCCTGCTGAATCGGCTTGCGGCTGCTCCAGGCTTCGGCGGCCAGCGCCTTCTGTTCGGCCTCGAGATCCTCGAAGCGCGCGCCCTTGATACGGCTGGCGACGCCACGGAAGCTGAGCTCGACGACTTCGTCGGACAGGCCGACTGCTTCGAACAGCTGCGCACCGCGGTAGGAGGCGATGGTCGAGATGCCCATCTTGGAGATGATTTTCATCAGCCCCTTGGAGATGCCCTTGCGATAGTGCTTGAACACCTCGTAGAGGTCGCCCAGCACTTCGCCAGTGCGAATCAAGTCACCCAGCACCTCGAAGGCAAGGAACGGGTAGACCGCAGTCGCGCCGAAGCCGATCAGCACCGCGAAGTGGTGCGGATCACGGGCGGTGGCGGTTTCCACCAGGATATTGCAGCTGCAGCGCAGGCCAGTTTCGACCAGGCGGTGGTGAACCGCACCCACAGCCAGCGAAGCATGCACCGGCAGCTTGCCCGGGGCGATATGACGATCGCTGAGTACCAGCAGGACCTTGCCGCCGCGTACGGCTTCCTCGGCCTGGTCGGCAATATTGCGAATCGCCGCCTCGAGGCCGATGGTTTCGTCGTAATTTAGGTCGATGACCAGACGCTCGAAACCCGGACGCTCCAGGTGCATGATCGTGCGCCACTTCGCCGGTGAAATCACCGGCGTGGTCAGAATCGCGCGGTTGGCGTGCTCGGCAGTTTCCTCGAAGACATTGCGCTCGGCACCCAGGCAGGTTTCCAGCGACATGACGATGGCTTCGCGCAGCGGGTCGATCGGAGGGTTGGTGACCTGCGCGAACTGCTGACGGAAGTAGTCGTAGGGCGAGCGCACGCGACGCGACAGCACCGCCATCGGCGTATCGTCACCCATCGAGCCGACCGCTTCCTGGCCCTGCTCGGCCAGCGGGCGCAGCACCTGATCACGCTCCTCGAAGGTGACCTGGTACATCTTCATGTACTGCTTGAGCTGGTCGGCATCGTAGAAGGCCGAGCCGTGATCGTTGTCGTCCAGGGTCGACTGGATGCGCAGGGCGTTCTGGCGCAGCCACTTCTTGTAGGGCTGCTGGGCCTTCAGGCGGTTATCGATGTCATCGGTGTGCAGCACCTTGCCGGTGTGGGTATCAACGGCGAGGATCTGCCCCGGACCGACGCGGCCCTTGGCCAGGACGTCTTCCGGCTTGTAATCCCAGACGCCAACTTCGGAGGCGAGGGTGATGTAGCCGTTCTTGGTGGTCACCCAGCGCGCCGGGCGCAGGCCGTTGCGGTCGAGCAGGCAGACTGCATGGCGACCGTCGGTCAACACCACGCCAGCCGGGCCATCCCAGGGCTCCATGTGCATGGAGTTGAATTCATAGAACGCCCGCAGATCGGGGTCCATGGTCTCGACGTTCTGCCACGCCGGCGGAATGATCATACGCAGGCCACGGAACAGATCCATTCCGCCGGTGACCAAGAGCTCAAGCATGTTGTCCATGCTGGAGGAGTCCGAGCCGGTGCGATTGATCAGCGGTGACAGGCTTTCCAGATCAGGCAGCAACTCGTTGGCGAATTTCAGGCGACGCGCCTGTGCCCAATTGCGGTTGCCGGTGATGGTGTTGATTTCGCCGTTGTGGGCAAGAAAGCGGAACGGCTGAGCCAGCCGCCACTGCGGCATGGTGTTGGTGGAGAAGCGCTGGTGGAACACGCAGATGGCCGTCGCGAGGCGCTCATCACCCAAGTCCGGGTAGAACTGCGCCAAGTCGGCGGGCATCATCAGACCTTTGTAGATGATGTCCTTGTCGGAGAGACTGCAGACGTAGAAGGCGCTGTCGTCAGCGAGAGCGACTTCGGCGCGGCGCCGCGCGAAGAAAAGCTTGATACCGAACTCGCGCTCGCCCAGCCCATCGCCGGAGACGAACACCTGCTCGATTCGCGGCAGCCGCTCGAGGGCCAGCTGGCCCAGCACGCTGGTATCGATCGGCACTTCACGCCAGCCAACCAGAGTCAAGCCTTGCGCGACGATCTCTTCGCTCAGTCGAGCACGGGCGTGATCCGCCTTGCTGGCGTCCGGATCCAGAAAGATCATCCCAACGGCATACTGCATCGGCAGCTCGGCACCGAAATGCTCCAACGCTTTGGCGCGCAGGAAGGCATCGGGCTTCTGCATCAGCAGACCGCAGCCGTCGCCAGTTTTTCCATCGGCGTTGATGCCGCCGCGGTGAGTCATGCAGGTCAGGGACTGAATGGCAGTCTTTAGCAGGTGATGGCTTGCCTCGCCCTGCATGTGGGCAATCAGGCCGAAGCCGCAGTTATCCTTGAACTCTTCAGGACGAAACAGACCTGCTCTCATAGGCACTCCACCAGCTAAATGCGTTGTAAATCAACCCCTTATTGACGGGCAGAAAATCACCCCGTCATTCACGTGGGCAAAAGGGGGAGCAGTTTACAAATCCCGCTAGATCGGCACAATTTATTTTTGCAAGCCCCAAAAAGGTGCATTGCGCACTTTTTTGGGGCACTTTAATGCTACGGCTGTTTCATTTCCTGCTGAATGCTCGCCAGGCTTCGCACCCAAGGCTTGCCAGCCTGCAGCGAAGCGGGCAACGACTTGACCGCTGCAACCGCAGCAGCACGACTCGCGAAATTGCCGTACGTGACGACATAGAGCGGCTTACCTTCGTGCGTCTTGGCAAAATATCGGTAGTTACCACCATGCTGTTGAACGAGTGCCTGGGCATTCTTTTCGACGCGCGTACCCAGGATCTGAACCAGATAGTTGCTCCCCGGCTGGCTCGCATACCACGCGCCATGACCCGAGCTCGCAGCTGGCGCCGCAGGCACCGGAGCGCGCTCAGCGACACTCGGTCGCACGGGCGGCGCCACAGGAGCAGGAGCAACAGCCGGCGGCGCAGGAGCTGGCTGAATACGTTCCACCGGTGCTGGTGCTGGCGCTGGTGCTGGTGCTGGTGCTGGTGCTGGTGCTGGTGCTGGTATCGTTGGGTCGTTCGAGCCTGGGAAGGAAGCCTCGCCGTCGTCTTCGTTACCGGCCGCCGCCGCAAGCGGCTCGCGGATCACCGGCTGGGCAGCGCCCCCCAACGGCAGCGACAGAGGACGGTCTTGTCCATCGAACTCGATGGCAGTCTGACGATCCTGAGACGAGGAGCCATCACCCGGCGCGTTATCGAGTGGCAAATTCGTGACGGCCGGAGCAGCTGGAGGCTGACTGTCGCCGCCACGCAGCGCCAGGAAACCAACCGCGACAACCGCAATGACTGCAGCAGCCGCCAGCAAATGTTTTTTGGGCAGCGGTAACATGATCCCGCTCGCCTTGCGACGGCCGCGGCGGCTTTGTATCGCAGCAAGCAGCTCGTCGCGCGCCACCTGATTGATCGAACCAGGCCAGCCGCCAGACTGCTCATGGATGCGGACAATTTGCTCGTCACTTAAGCACTCGATACCGCTGCCGGCACCCTCGAGACGCAACGCAAGGTATTCCCGCGTTTCGTCTTCCTCGTACGGCTGCAGCGCGATGGCGTGATAGCGCTCTTCGCCCTCGCTCAAAGCTTCAAGGCGCCCGGCCAGCGCGGACTCGCCAAACAGGAAGATATGCGGGCGCGCCTCGGGGCTGCCCGCAGCCAGGCGCAGCAAGGTTTCAACCGCGGCGCCGGTCAAACATTCGGCATCATCCACCAGCAGATAGACTTCCTGCCCGGTGAGGGCCAGCTGGGTCACTTGCGCCATGACCCCATCGAAATCCGCAGCAGGACTGTTTAATGCCTGTGCGATCTGCACGAGCAAGGCACTAGCATCCATTGTGCCCTGCGGTGTAATGACCACGCTCTGTACCGACTGCTTGTTGCTGCTGGCCACAAGAGCCTGACGCAGGAGCGTCTTGCCACTGCCTTCCGGCCCGGTCACCAACAGCAACAACTGGCTGTACCGTGCCAGATGATGAAGCTGCCCAAGCACCGGCTTGCGTTGGGCAGGGAAGAACTTGAAGCCGGGAACGCGAGCGGCGAATGGATCATGGCTGAAGCCATAGTGATTCAGAAACGCGTCGTCCGCAGACAAACTGGTCATGGAAATCTTCTTATGCTCCCAAATGTTCGGTCATTGCACCGTAATCGGCGCTCAAGGTGGCCTCTAGCACGTCGTACGGAAAGTCGCCGGTCACAACCGCCTCGCCGATCTGTCGCAACAGGACAAGACGCAGCCGGCCATCCAAAACCTTCTTATCGACGGCCATGTGCTTAAGGAACTCCTGTGGCTTCATCTGCGCAGGGGGAACCACGGGCAAAGCCGCGCGGCGCAGCAGCCGAATAGCGCGGTCACGCTCCGGCGGGCTAATCCAGCCAAGCTGACATGACATCTCTAATGCCATCACGGTTCCCGCCGAGACTGCCTCACCATGCAGCCACACGCCGTAGCCCATATGCGTCTCGATCGCATGGCCGAAAGTGTGACCCAAATTGAGAATCGCCCGCACCCCGGACTCGCGCTCGTCGGCATTCACAACCTTGGCCTTTGCAGCACAGGAACGATGAATTGACTCGGTCAGCGCCGCCGAATCCAGCGCCCGAATCCTATCGATATTTCTCTCAAGCCAGCCAAGGAACGGCTCGTCGCAGATCAACCCGTATTTGATGACCTCTGCAAGGCCCGCCGACAGCTCGCGCGGCGGCAGGGTTGCCAGAGTCGTCGTATCAATAATGACCGCGCGTGGCTGATAGAAGGCACCGATCATATTCTTGCCTAACGGGTGGTTGATGCCCGTCTTGCCGCCTACCGAGGAGTCAACCTGCGACAACAATGTGGTTGGCATCTGAATGAAATCGACGCCGCGCTGATAGCTAGCCGCCGCGTAACCTGCCATATCACCGATAACGCCACCACCCAACGCGATCACCGTGGTGTTGCGGTCATGCCTGGCACCGAGTAACGCATCGAAGATGAGCTGCAGAGTCTGCCAATTCTTGTGCTCCTCCCCATCGGGGAGAATCACCGGAGTAACGGCGTAGCCGGAAAGCGTCTGGGTCAGCCGATCAAGATATAGCGGCGCAACGGTCTCATTAGTGACTATTGCCACCTGACGACCCCGAATCCGGTCAGCAAGAAGCTCGGCGCGATCAATCAACCGCTCACCAATATGGATGGGATAGCTACGCTCGCCGAGATCGACCTGAAGAGTCTGCATGGTGCCCCCAACAATAAAGGGGCTTAGGATAGCGCAGATTCATCCAAGCTTTCACGGGGCGGCAGCGAGGCAAGCCTGTCGAGAATCTCCATAACCACCAGTCTCGGCGGGCGCTCGTCAGTCTCGATGATGATGTCCGCAATTGAACGATACAAAGGATCGCGAACGGACATAAGAGCGGTCAGAACGCTGCGCGGGTCGCTAGCCTGCAATAGCGGCCGGTTGCGATCACGAGAAGTACGCTCAAGCTGCTGATCGACCGATGTACACAGATAGATGACACGGCCGCCCGCACGAAGCGCCTGTCGATTGTCCTCCCGCAACACCGCACCACCACCAGTGGCAAGCACTACGCCCTCGAGCTTACACATATCTGCGATTGCCGCGCGTTCACGCTCGCGAAAGCCGGCCTCCCCTTCGACATCAAAAATCAGAGGAATGCTGGCTCCGGTCCGCTGCTCGATCTCCTTGTCGGAGTCCTTGAACGGCAGACGCAATTCTTTGGCAAGCAAACGCCCGATGGTGCTTTTTCCAGCTCCCATCGGGCCTACGAGGATCAAATTGTGCAAACGATTATTGGCCTACTGCGACCGCTCTATAGTTGAGGATTCTAGGCGTCAGAAAGACCAGAAGCTCGGATTTTTTATCCTCAACGATATCCCGGCGGAACAAACGACCCACGAAAGGAACATCACCCAAGAACGGGACTTTCTCGATGCTGCTGATCTGACTGTTGGAGAATACACCACCGATGACGATTGTTTCTCCATCCGTCACGAGCACCTTGGCATTGACTTCATTCTTGTTGATTGGCGGCACGCCATTCAGGGCGTTAGCGAAATCAGGAGCATCCTTGGTGACCTTGACCTCCATGATGATGCGGTTGTCGGGTGTTATCTGCGGAGTCACTTCAAGCGACAGAGCTGCCTCCTTGAACGAGGTCGACGTCGCACCGCTTGAGCTTGCCTCCTGATATGGAATCTCCGACCCTTTAAGGATCTTGGCTGTTTCTTTATCCGCGGTTACGACCTTCGGCTGAGAAACAATCTCTCCATTTCCTGTCTTTTCCATTGCAGACAGCTGAAGATCCAAGATGCCGTAGTCCGATACGTACCCAATCCCTATACCAGCAGTACTATTCGCAACACCCAGGTCGACAAATGGAACCGGGGCTAAAGCATCCTTTAAGGTGAAGTTACCGACCTTGTCAGTACCAGGCAAACCCGCTCGCCCGGTATCTTCGTCAACACCGATCGCGCCATCCTTACCGTAGAAGCCCCAATTATCATTGGTATAGCTGCCACCCCAACGCACTCCAAGCGCCTTGTCGTACCCAACGTTAGCCTCGACGATCCTCGCCTCGATCATCACCTGCCTTACCGGAATATCCAGCTGAGCTACGATCCGGCGGAGCTCATCGAGCCGCTCTTGCGTCTGATAAGCAATGATATTGTTCGTCCGATCATCAACCGCAATCGAGCCGCGATCCTCTGCGACCGCATTGGCACTAGTCACCGATTGAAACAACCGAGCAATATCTGCCGCCTTGGCATAATTGACCTGTACAACCTCCCGACGCAGCGGGGCGAGCTCGGCAATCTGGCGTTGCGATTCCAGCTCCTGCCGCTCACGAGCAGCGATCTCGTCGGCCGGGGCGACTAGCAGCACATTGCCAACCTGCCGTTTGTCCAACCCCTTGGTTTTCAATACCAGATCAAGGGCCTGATCCCAGGGCACATTCTGTAGTCGCAGTGTGATATTGCCACTGACTGTGTCGCTCGCTACCAAGTTCAGATCAGTGAAGTCAGCGATCAGCTGCAGCACAGAACGAACATCGATGTCTTGAAAGTTAAGCGAGAGCTTTTCGCCTGAATAGGCGAAACGGTCAGCCTTGCGCTTGTCCGCTTCATCCTCGGCTAGAGGCTTAACGCTGATCGTCAGCTTATTATCAGTTTGATAAGCCAAGTAGTCATAGCGCCCTGTCGGCTCGATTGCAATGCTGGTCTTATCTGCCTGCGCAGTGGCATCGACGAACCGTACGGGTGTAGCAAAATCCTGAACGTCGAGGCGAACCCGCAGAGACTCGGGCAGCTGCGTCTTGTCGAAAATGACGCGAATCTTGCCGCCCTGCTCTTCAATGGTAGGACTTATCGAAGGGTCAGACAGGCTGATAACCACATTACCAGCACCATCATCACCACGACGAAAATCAATATTCTCGACCGCCTTACCAACCAGTGCAGATTTTGCAGGCGCTGAGACTACTGAGGGAGCTACAGCCGCTGCTGAAGAAACCGCAGAACTGCCAGCCCCCCCACTCTCGCCCAGCACTACAAACAGATTATTGCCATCTACTCGCGTGGAGTAAGGCACAAGAGAGGTCAAGTTGACTATGAGCCGTGTGCGCCCTTGAGCCTCAACAACGGTTACGCTTCGCGCGTTGCCAACTCCAAGCTCGCGATTCTTAGCCCCGAGGTTGTTCGAGACACCAGGAAGATCGAGCGCGATGCGCGCAGGCTGGTCCAACGTGTATCCACGCGGCGACGCAACCGGCTCGTCAAAAGCGAGTTTCAGCTCGACGCGATCGCCAGGCAGCGCCGCAACATCAAGAGCATTAAGTTTGGCCGCCAGCAGAGCAGGCGAGAGAAATGCCGCCAGCAGAGCAACGCCTAGGCGTGAAAGGGTAGTGTTCATAAATTGCTTCCGTTGTGCAGACCGGTAAAGGTTTTCCATGCTTTTGCCCCGCGCTAGGCGCGCTCTTTCAAAGTCAGACTGCGCGGGCGTTCAAGCCACCCACCCTCTCCATCAGGAACGATTTCCACTACATCCACCCCGGCTTCGCTTATTTCAACTATGCGGCCGTGGTTACGTCCCAGATAGTCACCGATCTTGACTCGATGAACGCCATCCCCGCCTTTGATCAACGCGTATCGCCCTCCCCCATTGGTTAGCGTACCGACCATGGTGAAGTTCTCGATATTGAAACCTTCAAGGAACTGCTTGACACGCGACTCATCGGGCTTGATGTCCTTCGACCCCCTTTGCCGCTGCGCCAGATCGAGCTTAACTGGCGGCTGGAACGGATGACGCAGGGCTGCCGCGCTATAGGTAAAGGCCTCATAAGGTATAAATGCAGGAAGCGGCTCGATTGTGCCTTTCGGCTTAGCCCTAACTTCATCCAAGTATCGCTGCAGATCGCTGAAGTCTGCATTGCCCCCGCAGCCCGTAAGGACCGCCAAGCTTAAACCCAGCGCAGTGAGTCGCCCCCCCTTCATTTCTGCAGCCCCTTGTCGTTATAGCGGTAAGTCTTGGCAACGATGCTCATCCGCAACTTCGATGTCGTGTCATTCTTCTCCGGGATGATCTCGAAATCATGCAGCGTAACGATTCGAGGAAGGCTCGAAACACCGCTAACAAAGGTAGCCAAATCGTGATAACCACCTACGACTTTTATATTTATCGGCAACTCGATGTAAAACTGCTGCGCAACCTCTGGCTGGAGTTTTATTTCCTCAAACTCCAAGCCACTACCCAAGCCCGTACGGGTAATGTCCTCCAGTAGACCAGGAACCTCGGTATCACTGGGCAACTGCCGGAGCAACGCACCGAAGGAAGTTTCCATCTCTGCCATCTGGTCTTTATAGGCTTCTAAATTAGCCGCCTGAAATGCCTTGGTTGAAAACTGCTGTTTTAGCGTTACTTCCTGAGCTTGCTGCTGCTCCAACTGGATCTGCATGTCTTGCAAATGGAAGTAATAACCCAGACCGAGCACCGCCGCGAGCAAAAAGGCACCTGCTATGAACTTGACCGGACCGGGCCAAGATCCAAGATTATTTAAATCGAGATCCGCAAAATCGACCTTACGAAGACTATCTAACGATTCAGCCAGGCTCATGGCTTTGCTCCTTCCGTGGCAACGACCGGCTGCGTCTGCTGCACCGTCAACTGGAACACGTTCTCCTGATCTACGGCGCCCGCAGTGACAGCCTTAACCTCATTCAGATTGGGCGACTGGAGCCAGTCGGAGCTATCAAGATTGCGCATGAGATTTGAAACACGGTTGTTGGACTCGGCAGCCCCAACGATCGCGATGTTCTTTCCGTTCATTTTAAGCGACGTGAAATAAACACCGTCCGGCAAGGTTCTGACGAGCTGATCGAAGACGCGACCAATAATTGGCCGATTTCCTTGGAGATCCTGAATGATCTTCATTCGCTCCAAGAGCTGCTGCCTACGCTCTTTCAACTCCTTGATCTCTTTAATGCGCGCATCAAGGACCGCGATCTCTTTCTTGACGAACTCGTTACGGGCATTTTGATGCTCAATAGCCCCCTGAAAATAACGGTCACCAAGGAAAACCAGGCCCACGGCCACAACCAGCACGCCGACAAGAGAGGCGAGAAAACGCTGCTTTCGCTCTTCGCGTAGCTGTTCACGCCACGGAAGTAAATTGATCTGCGCCATCAGTCGAAGCTCCTCAGCGCCAAGCCACAGGCGATCATCAATGCTGGCGCATCACTGGCCAGCGCCCCGGCGTTGACCTTGCTACTTAAGGCCATATCAGCAAAGGGGTTCGCCACTAGAGTCTGCGTGCCAATCTTCTGTTGGATCATGTGATCAAGACCGGGAATAGATGCCGTTCCCCCGGCAAGCAGAATGCAATCGACATCGTGAAATTGCCCAGCGGCAAAGAAAAACTGCAGCGAGCGGGAAACTTGCTGGACGACAGCTTCCTTGAACGGAAGCAAAACCTCACTGTCGTAGTCATCTGGGAGACCGCCCTGCTTCTTGGCGAGGCCGGCCTCTTCTTGTGATAGGCCGTAACGCCTCTGTATTTCTTCAGTCAGCTGGCGCCCACCGAACAACTGCTCGCGGGTATAGATCGTACGGCCGTTATGCAGCACGCTGAGCGTTGTCATCGTCGCGCCGATATCCACAACCGCGACGGTCAGCTCGCCATGCCCCGCCCCCAACTGGGACGCTAGCAGCCCATATGACCGTTCCAGCGCATATGCTTCAACGTCGACTACTTTAGCGGTGAGTCCAGCCAGCGCCAGCGCTGCCTCGCGAATTTCGACGTTCTCTTTACGGCACGCCGCAAGCAGGACTTCAACCCGGCCCGGGGCACGAGGCGCTGCTCCCTGGACCTCAAAGTCGATTGCAACTTCTTCAAGCGGGTAGGGAATGTACTGATCGGCCTCGATCTTCAACTGGTTCTCGAGCTCTTCATCCGACAACCCGGCATCCATCTCGATCATCTTGGTGATGACCGCAGACCCCGAGACAGCCACAACAGCCGATTTGCACCCAGTTTTGGCCTTGGCAACCACGCGCTGCAAAGCCTGACCGACCCCTTCGAGCTCGGCGATATTCTTTTCGACCACGGCGTTTGGCGGAAGCGGCTCGACGGCATAAGCCTCGACGCGGTACCGACTACCCGAGCGACTTAATTCGAGGAGCTTGACTGAGGTCGAACTGATATCGATCCCAAGCAGCGTGTTCGCTTTCTTAGTGAAGAGCCCTAGCACGACCGATTTCCTATCTTTATCCGCAACTTACGGATTAATTATGTTTATCCACATTAGATAACAGCCTTGACAGAAGCGCAAATGGCTACCTGGCAAAAAAAGCGCATATAATGTGAACGGTTTTCCCTTTCAGCATCGCCGCCGCTCCTCCCCCCAAAATCCTGGATTCCAAGAACCCCGATGCGTTTTTTGAAATTTCTTCTCTGGTCGTGCTTCGCAGTTTTTTGCGCCCTGTTGCTCAGCGTCAGCGGTGCATTTCTCTACCTCAGCCCCAACCTGCCTTCGGTCGACTCGCTTCGCAGCATACAGCTGCAGATTCCGCTGCGGGTCTACAGCGCCGATGACAAGCTGATTGCGGAGTTCGGCGAGATGCGACGCTCGCCTATTCGTTTCGAAGAAATCCCCCAAGAATTCATCCAGGCGCTACTTGCCGCAGAGGATGACAATTTCGCCAATCATTATGGCGTCGACATAACCGGCCTGATGCGCGCTGCCACGCAATTATTGAAAAGCGGACAGATTCAGACCGGCGGCAGCACGATCACCATGCAGGTGGCAAAGAACTACTTCCTCACCAGCGAACGCAGCTTCTCGCGCAAGATCAATGAAATTCTGCTGGCCCTGCAGATCGAGCGCGAGCTCAGTAAAAACGAGATCCTTGAGCTGTACGTCAACAAGATTTACCTAGGCAATCGGGCCTATGGGATCGAGGCGGCCTCCCAGGTGTATTACGGCAAGCCCATCGCCGAACTAAGCATCGCACAACTCGCCATGATCGCGGGCTTGCCGAAGGCACCCTCGGCCTTTAACCCATTGGTCAACCCAAGCCGCAGCAAGGAACGCCGTGATTGGATTCTGGGCCGAATGTACAGACTTGGCTCACTCGATGACTTAGCTTATCGGCAGGCGCTGGCCGAACCTGAGACCGCCCGCTATCACGGCGCCGCACCTGAACTGGATGCGTCCTATATAGCCGAGATGGCCCGAGCCGAGATGGTCGGCCGGTTCGGTAGCGCGGCGTACACCGATGGCTTCAGGGTGCATACCACAGTGTCCAGCGAGCGGCAGATAGCGGCTAACGCTGCACTTAACAGCGGCCTTATCGAATACGACCAACGACACGGCTATCGCGGGCCCGAGGCTCGCCTCGCTGAGCTACCCCGCGATAGCTGGATGCAGGAGCTTGCCAAGTACAGAGGCTTGGGCGGCTTACAACCTGCCGTAGTTACGCAAGTCGAGAACAGCGGCATCCTTGTTCTCACCCGCGACGGCAAAGAGCAGCCCGTGAGTTGGGAGAGCATGAAATGGGCCCGCCCATTCCTGGGCGTCAATAGCATGGGGCCCAGGCCCCAACGCCCTGCGGACGTGGTGAAGGTTGGCGATATCGTGCGCATTCGTTGGCAGGAAGAGACCGCTGCGTTCAGCCAAGTCCCGCTGGCACAAGCAGCCTTGGTCTCCCTTGACCCGCAAGACGGATCGATCGAAGCACTGGCGGGTGGCTTCTCCTTTGGCCAAAGCAACTACAACCGCGCCATCCAAGCCAAGCGTCAGCCCGGCTCGAGCTTCAAGCCCTTCATTTATAGCGCGGCACTGGACGCGGGCTACACCGCAGCGAGCCTGGTCAACGACTCCCCCATCGTTTTTGTTGAGCAGGGCATGGATCGAATCTGGCGCCCCAAGAATGACAACAATACCTTTCTCGGACCGATCCGCATGCGGGAGGCATTGTACAAATCGAGAAACCTGGTTTCGATCCGCCTGCTGCAGACGATGGGTATCGATCATACGGTCGACTACATCAGCCGCTTCGGCTTCAACCCGCAAGACCTGCCTCGCAACCTATCACTGGCGCTGGGCACGGCCACGCTGACACCAATGGAAATTGCCACCGGCTGGACGACCTTCGCTAACGGTGGCTACAAGATCGAGCCGTACCTTATTCAAAGGATCGAAGATCGGGAGGGCAATCTGGTCTTTGAAGCCAACCCGGCACGGGTCCCGCAACGCGATGCCCAGCATGCAGAGGCCGATGCCGCGCCCGCAAGTCATGTATCTGGCGCAGACGAATCGACAGAGACGGAGCCGCGACTCGCCGAGCAAGTGCTGGACGAGCGCACTGCCTACATCATGACCAGCATGCTGCAGGACGTTATCAAACGCGGCACAGGCCGTCGTGCGCTGGCCATGGGCCGAAATGACATCGCCGGTAAGACCGGCACTACCAACGACTCCATAGACAGCTGGTTCTCCGGCTATAACGCTGACATTGTTACCACGGTGTGGGCGGGCTTCGATCAGCCGCAAAGCCTTGGTCGCAACGAGTATGGCGGCACGGTCGCGCTGCCGATCTGGATGAGCTACATGAGTGCCGTACTCAAGGACACCCCCGAGCATCCACCGGCGGAACCGGACGGGCTGCTCAAACTGCGCATTGACCCGGTCAGCGGCCGGGCGGCGACGCCGAGCACGCCCGACGCCTATTTCGAGGTGTTCAAAAGCGAAGATTCGCCGCCCCCGATGGGCGAGTTCGACCCTGGCTACCAAGCGCCCGGCAGCCCACTGCCCGCTGATGAAGCAGCACCGCTCGACCTGTTCTGATTGCCGAAGCATTTTTCGAGGAACAAAAAACCCCGCCTAGGCGGGGTTTCTGTTTATTCAATGACGATCAGCCGTTGAATACGTCGTGTACCGACTGCAGCGGGTAGTGCGAGGGGTAAGGCAGCGTCGCCACACCGCTTTCGATCGCCGCCTTGGCGACAGCATCAGATACCAGCGTGATCAAGCGCGGATCCATCGGTTTCGGGATGATGTACTCGCGCCCGAACTCCAGGCTATCCACTCCATAAGCAGCTGCCACTTCAGCCGGCACTGGCAACTTAGCGAGCTCACGCAGCGCATTGGCGGCGGCGATCTTCATTTCCTCGTTGATGCGCTTGGCACGAACGTCCAGCGCACCGCGGAAGATGAACGGGAAGCCGAGCACATTATTGACCTGGTTCGGATAGTCCGAACGACCGGTGGCCATGATGACATCGGAGCGCGTTGCATGTGCGAGCTCAGGGCTGATTTCCGGATCAGGATTGGAACAGGCGAAGACCACCGGATTGGCTGCCATGCGCTTTAGACCCTCAGCGCTCAGCAGGTTGGCGCCTGACAGGCCGACGAAAACGTCGGCGCCTTCGAGGGCGTCGTCCAGCGTGCGCTTGTCGGTCTCATGAGCGAATACAGCCTTGTACTGATTCAGATCGTCACGACCAGCGTGGATCACGCCCTTGCGGTCGATCATGAAGATGTTCTCGATCTTTGCTCCCATGCTGACCAGCAGCTTCATGCACGACGTCGCAGCCGCACCGGCGCCGAGGCAGACAATCTTGGCCTGCTCAAGCGTCTTGCCGGCGATTTCCAGCGCGTTCAGCATGCCTGCCGCTGTGACGATGGCCGTTCCATGCTGATCATCATGGAAAACTGGAATGTCGCACTGCTCGATCAATGCACGTTCGATCTCGAAGCACTCGGGTGCCTTGATGTCCTCAAGGTTGATACCACCGAAGGTGATGGAGATGCGTTTGACGGTATCGATGAAAGCCTGAGGGCTTTCGGCATCGACTTCGATGTCGAATACGTCGACGCCGGCGAATCGCTTGAACAGCACGCCCTTGCCTTCCATCACCGGCTTGGATGCCAGAGGACCGAGGTTACCCAGGCCCAGAATAGCGGTGCCATCGGAGATAACCGCAACCAGGTTGCCTTTACCTGTGTAACGGTAAGCCAGCTCCGCATCGCGAGCGATCTCACGAACAGGCTCGGCGACGCCCGGACTGTAGGCCAGGGACAGGTCACGAGCGGTGGCGGTGGGCTTGGTCAGCTCGACGCTCAGTTTTCCCGGACGGGGTTGGGCATGGTATTCGAGCGCGGCAGTTTTCAGGTCAGTCATGTGGCATTTCCGCTTATTTTACTGGGACAGACAGGCGGTCGAGCATACGCCAAGAACAAGCGGACTCACAAGCCAGTCGCCAAGCAGACTGTCAAGCCCGAGCCAGTAAGACTTTCCGGGTAGATGGAGCCCGGTCAGCAATCAGGAAATCGCTCAGCGAGACAGGCCCAGCATGGCCGGATGGGTAACGCGCAACATCCAGCGAGCCCGGCTCGAGCCAGCCCGCCCACGACGATCAACCACCCAGCCTCGCGGCTCAAGTCGCTGCCCCGCGAGGGCATCCAGTGCGCGAAGATCGAATGCTTCGAACGCCTGGGGCGGAATATGCACCACCAGCGGCCCGTCCATTTCCAGCCAATAACCGCCGCGATTGCGCTCGACCCGCTCGACTTTGGCAGCGATCAGCGTGAAGCCGCCCTGCCTCAGCGACTGCGGCGAGCGTGGCGTCAGCTTGCGCCAGATGCCAAGACGATCCTGTCGGCCCTGCTGCTCTGCTCGCTGATGACAGCCTACCAATGCCGTGTTCGGCGCAATGGCGACCATAAAGCCGAGACCTTCAGCGAGCAGCGCAGCCTCAAGGTTGCGACCTCGGGCGTCGTAGGCATGGGCCAGGGTACGCCCGTAGCGGTCCTGGCGCTCGCGCCCCATAACCAGCCCCACCCGCCCATCACTGGCCTTCACCAGTGCCTGCAGCCGCCGCTGCGCCGCTATGGCATAGGGCTCCGCGCTGCGACCGTCACGACCCAGCTCCGGCGTGTTGATACCGATCAGGCGGACGTTGCGCCCATCGACCAAGCGCAGCGTGTCACCATCTACTACTCGCGCGACCTCCACCGTAGGCAAGCGCCCAGGCGATGGGCAAAAAGCCAGCGCTTGAACTTGCCAGAAGACGGAAACGAAAAAGGCGCCCACCAGGGACGCCTTTTTTATGTGCTCGGAAAACCTCATCGGATTCCCAGTACGCCAGCTTACTTGGCGCCGAACACACCGAAACGCTGTTTGAAGCGATCGATACGGCCGCCGGTATCCAGCACCTTCTGCTTGCCGGTGTAGAACGGGTGGCACTCGGAGCACACGTCGAGGCTCAGGTTCTTGCCCAGCGTGGAGCGGGTCTTGATGACGTTGCCACAGCTGCAGGTGGCCTCGATTTCGACGTAATTAGGATGGATATCGGCTTTCATGGTGAATCCTCTAGGATTGTGTGCCGCCACCCGACCCTATGTCGAGTACCGCACGAAGTAGGGCGCGAATCATACCAGAGCGCTAGGGTGATGCAAGCACAGGCGACCGGTGTGCAGCCCCGGAGCGGATGCGCTTATCGCCGGCAGCGGACGTTACGATCGTTTACCATCGCCGCTCACTGCCAAGGATCATCGCGTGTCTTCCAGCATTCTCCGCCTGGCGCTGCCCTCGCCCCTGCGCCGCCTGTTCGATTACTTGCCGCCGATTGGCATCGCGCGCGCCGCCCTGCTACCGGGCATGCGTCTGCGCGTACCGTTCGGCAGGCGCGAAGTGATCGGCATTCTGGTGGAGGTAACTGACCAGAGCGAGGTGCCGATGGAGAAGCTCAAGCCTGCTCTGGAACTGCTGGATAGCAAACCGCCCCTACCTGCCCCACTGTTCAAGCTTTGCCTGTGGACCGCGCAGTATTATCAGCACAGTCTTGGTGACACCCTCAGCTGGGCGCTGCCGGTGCTGCTGCGCCAGGGCGAACCCGCGGAGGCGCGCCAGGAGCGCTACTGGCGTTTGGTCGATGGCGCGAGCCCTGACGATCCGCGGTTGGCTCGTGCACCCAGGCAGCGCGAAGCGCTGAAGGCCATCGCCCAGCATGCCCACGGCTTGCCGCATGCACTGCTCAGCAAGTTGCAGTTGAACAAGGACAGCCTCGACCTGCTGCTGGAAAAGGGCTTGGTGCGTATAGAGTCCCGCCGCAGCAGACCGTCGCGCGAGCACAGCGGGAGCTGGCTGCTGCAGGCCGAGCTGACACTCAACGCGCAGCAACGTGCAGCGTTCGAGGCCGTCAACGCCGGCCTTGGTGGTTTTCAGGCGTTCCTTCTGGCGGGCGTGACCGGCAGCGGCAAGACAGAAGTCTATCTGCAGCTGATCCATCGCGTGCTCGAGGCTGGCAAGCAGGCGCTGGTGCTGATCCCGGAGATCAACCTCGGACCGCAGACGCTCGCCCGCTTCGAACAGCGCTTCAACGCACGGATCGCCCTGCTGCACTCCAATGTCAACGACCGTGAGCGGCTCGATGCCTGGCTCGCGGCCCGCGACGGCGAAGCTGACATCATCATCGGCACCCGCTCGGCGCTGTTCACGCCGATGAAGAATCCGGGACTGATCATCATCGACGAGGAGCACGACGCCTCCTATAAACAGCAGGAGGGCCTGCGCTATCACGCCCGCGACCTGGCCCTGCTGCGCGCACGCCAGGAAAATCTGCCGATCTTGCTCGGTTCCGCCACGCCGTCACTGGAAAGCCTGCACAACGCCCACAGCGGGCGCTACGCATTGCTCAAACTGACGCAACGCGCCGGCAACGCCCAGTCACCGCGATTCATGCGCCTGGATGTGAAGAGTCGCCCACTGGATGCCGGCATTTCCGGCCCACTGCAACAGGCCATCGGCCAAACGCTTGCGGCCGGCCAACAGGTGCTGGTCTACCTCAACCGGCGCGGCTTCGCCCCCACCCTGCTCTGCCACGACTGCGGCTGGCTCAGCCAATGCCCGCGTTGCGACGCACGAATGACGTTGCACCAACGCCACAACGAACTGCGCTGCCACCATTGCGGCCATGTCGAACGGCCCCCGCGCAATTGCCCGGACTGCGGGAAGGTGGACCTGCGCCCAGTGGGTGCCGGAACGGAACGTGCCGAGGAGCGCCTGGGCATCCTCTTTCCGGACTATCCGGTGCTGCGCATCGACCGTGACAGCACCGCACGCAAGGGTGCGATGGAGCAGATGATCGGCACCATCAACCGCGGCGAGCCCTGCCTGCTGGTCGGCACGCAGATGCTCGCCAAGGGCCACCATTTTCCGCGCGTCACGCTGGTGGCAATTCTCGATGCAGACGGAGGACTGTTTTCCGCGGACTTTCGCGCCAGCGAACGCATGGCCCAGCTCATCGTCCAGGTCGCCGGACGTGCTGGGCGGGCGGATGAACCGGGCAAGGTGATCATCCAGACGCACCTGGCCGACCACCCTCTGCTGGTACAGCTAACCGAGCAGGGCTACTTCGCCTTTGCCGAGCAGGCGCTGTCCGAACGCCGTGCAGCGGGGCTGCCACCTTTCAGCCATCTGGCGCTGCTACGCGCGGAAGCACAGAAACCCGGGCAGGCCGAAGCCTTCCTTGATGATGCCTGCAGCCTTGCCGAACAGCTGCTCGAGCAACTGCAACTCAACGGAGTCGAACTGCTCGGTCCGATACCTGCTCCGATGGAGCGGCGTGCCGGGCGCTATCGGGCTCAGTTGCTGTTGCAGGGCAACGCCAGGGCGTCCCTGCACCGCCTGATGGGCGCCTGGGTGCCCATGCTCGAACAGCTACCCGGTGGCCGCGCCGTACGCTGGAGTGTGGATGTCGATCCGATCGATCTGTTCTGACCAGGACTCGAAATGTCGACTTTTCCGGTACTAAGCGCCACGCAGCTTGAAGCGAGCCCCTTTGCGCCCCGATAATGCCGGGTTTTCGCGCACTCTTGCGGACCGAGCCGACCATGAAAGACAGCATTCGCCACCTGATCCAGCAAGCCCTTGTTCGTCTGACTAGCGAAGGCGTGCTGCCCGAAGGGCTGACACCTGCTATCCAGGTGGAAAACACCAAGGACAAGAGTCACGGTGATTTCGCCAGCAATATCGCCCTCATGCTGGCCAAACCGGCCGGCCTGAAGCCGCGCGACCTGGCCGAGAAGTTGATCGCCGCGCTGCCGCAGGATGCGCAGGTCAGCAAAGTGGAAATCGCCGGGCCGGGCTTTCTGAATTTTTTCCAGAACAGCGCCGCACTCGCCGAGCGCCTCGAGACGGCCCTGGCCGACCCACAACTTGCGGTACGCAAGGTCAACGCCACGCAGCGCGTGGTGATCGATCTGTCGTCGCCGAACCTCGCCAAGGAGATGCACGTCGGCCATCTGCGCTCGACCATCATCGGCGATGCGGTCGGCCGCGTGCTGGAATTCCTCGGCGACGAGGTGATCCGGCAGAACCATGTCGGCGACTGGGGCACCCAGTTCGGCATGCTACTGGCCTACCTCGAGGAAAAGCCGGCCGCCGCGGAAAGCGAGCTGTCCGACCTGGAACAGTTCTATCGCGCCGCCAAACAGCGTTTCGACGAGTCCGCCGAGTTCGCCGACCGCGCCCGCGAACTGGTGGTCAAGCTGCAAGCCGGGGACGCACAGTGCCTAAGCCTGTGGGCGCGCTTCAACGACATATCCCTGTCGCACTGCCAGAAGATCTACGATCGCCTCAACGTCAAACTGACTCCTGCCGACGTGAAGGGTGAAAGCGCCTATAACGCTGAGCTGGCAGGCATCGTCGATGCGCTGCGCGAGAAGGGACTGCTCACCGAGGACAACGGCGCCCAATGCGTTTTCCTCGACGAATTCAAGAACGCCGAAGGCAATCCGTTGCCGGTAATCGTGCAAAAGGCCGGCGGCGGTTATCTCTATGCCACCACCGACCTGGCCGCCATGCGTTACCGCAGCCAGGTCCTGCATGCCGACCGCGCACTGTACTTCGTCGATCAGCGCCAGGCGCTGCACTTCCAGATGGCCTTCGAAGTGGCGCGCCGCGCCGGCTTCGTTCATGAAGGCATGCAACTGGAGCACATGGGCTTCGGCACCATGAACGGCGCCGACGGTCGCCCATTCAAGACTCGCGATGGCGGCACGGTGAAGCTGATCGACCTACTCGACGAAGCCGAGCAGCGCGCTTACGCCTTGGTTAAAGGCAAGAATCCGGACCTCGACGAAACCGAGCTGCGCCAGATCGCCCGCGCCGTTGGTATCAGCGCAGTCAAATACGCCGACCTGTCCAAGCACCGCACCAGCGATTACCGCTTCAACTTCGAGCTGATGCTGAGCTTCGAAGGCAACACCGCACCTTATCTGCTGTACGCCTACACCCGCGTGGCCAGTGTGTTCCGCAAGCTGGGTCAAGGCATCGACGAGATCAGCGGGCAGATTCAGCTGCAGGCCGACCAAGAGCTCGCCCTGGCTGCCAAGCTCGCGCAGTTCGGCGAGGTGCTCAACAGCGTTGGCGAAAAAGGCGAACCGCACCTACTGTGCGCGTACCTGTACGATCTGGCCGGGTTGTTCTCCAGCTTCTACGAACACTGCCCCATTCTCAGTGCCGAGCAGGAGGAACAGAAGCAGAGCCGTCTGCGCCTGGCCGCCCTGACCGGCAAGACCCTCAAGCAGGGCCTGGAACTTCTTGGCCTGGAAACTCTGGAGCGCATGTAAGTGGCTGCAAGGAAGAAAGCCGCGCCCAAGCGGGGCGCCAGCCGTTATCAGGCGCCAGCCAAACAGGCCGTGCCGGGCTGGGTCTGGCTGGTCTGCGGCCTGGTGATCGGCGGCTTCATCATGTTTTTGATGAGCCTCGAGCCAGGCGGCGAAGAGGTCAAACGCACCAAGGAAGCCCCCAAGACGGCGATAAAGGAGCAGCCCAAGCGCACACCGACCAGCGAACAGCCGCCACGTCCGAAGTATGACTTCTATACGCTGCTGCCCGAGTCGGAAGTGATTCTGCCGCCGGAAGCCAAGCAGCCGGAGCCGCCCGCCAAGCCGGTAACGCCTGAGGAAGCGGCAAAGATCGACGAAGCCCGCGCGCAGGCCGCACTCAACGGCCAGGTGCCGCCGCCACCGCCCACCGTGGCCAAGGCACCGGTCACCCAATTCTTCCTGCAGGCCGGCTCGTTCCGCCAGCAGGCGGAGGCCGATCGGGTACGCGCGCAAATCATCCTGCTTGGCCAGGATGTGCGCGTGGAAAGCGTCAAGGTGCGCGACGAGCCCTGGTATCGCGTACTGGTCGGGCCCTTCGGCAGTCGCGAGCAACTGAACGCCGCGCAGAAGACGCTGGCCGCCAGCGGTTACAAGAATCTGCTGCTGCAACAGCGGCAAACGCGCTGAACGAAAAACGCCGGGTTTCGACCCGGCGTTTTCTTTATCGCAGAAAGCCAACCTGTATCAGGCTTCACGCGGTGCGTAGGCGAAGACGTCCGCGCGCATCTGATGCGGGTCCATCCCTGCCTCCACCAGCGCATCCAGCGTGCCATAGACCATCGACGGCGAACCGCTGGCATAGATATGCAGCGGTTTGAGATCGCTGAAATCCTCACGGATCGCTTCGTGCAGCAGGCCGCAGCGCCCCTCCCAACCGCAGACATCGCTGACCACCCGATGCAGGTGCAAATTGCTCATGCCCTGCCACTCGTCCCAATGCGGCAGCTGGTAGAAGTCTTCCGGCCGCCGAACTCCCCAGTACAGATGCACCGGATGGACAAAGCCGGCGGCGCGGCAATATTCGATCAGGCTGTGCATCTGCGCCATGCCGGTGCCAGCGGCGATCAGCACCAGCGGGCCGTCCGGCAGCTCGGCCAGGTGCGTATCGCCGAAGGGCATTTGGATCCGGGCAAAGCCCTGTCGCCGCAGGAACGCCAGTAGCTCGATAGCGGACTCCTCGCGAGCCAGCACATGCAGCTCGAGCTCTCGACCACTGCCGGGCGCCGAGGCGAGGGAAAACGCCGACCACTCGCCATCCTCCCGTTGCAGCAACAGGTACTGGCCGGCGTGATAGCGCGGCTGTCGGCCGGCAGGCAGACGCAGACGCAGGCGCACTACATCGCCGCCGACCTCTTCGTAGCCGCTCAGCTGGCAGCTCAGCTCGCGCACTGGCAGTTCGCCGGGCGCCAGCACGCCATCCCAGAGCAGCACGCAGTCTTCCAGCGGCTCGGCCAAGCAGGCGAGCAGCTCGCCGTGATCGCGCACTTCGCCGGCCTGCCGCACACGTCCTTCGACCAACAGCGAAGCGCAGATATGGCAATTGCCGTTGCGACAGCTCTGCGGGCATTCGTAGCCCAGACGCCGGGCGGCGTCGAGGAATCGTTCGCCGGGCCGCACGTCGAGCACGGCGCCGGATGGCTGCAAGGTAACTTTCATGTGCACGTCTTATCAGTGAACGGGATGACCCGCCAAGGCTTCGGGCGGGCTCGGGCCCGCCTCTTCGGTTATGTCAGTCGATACCCAGCTGCGACCAGAGTTCATCGACCCGCTGCTTCACCGCCGAATCCTGGACGATGGCTCGCCCCCACTCGCGGTTAGTCTCGCCCGGCCATTTGTGGGTGGCATCCAGGCCCATCTTCGAGCCCAGCCCTGAGATTGGCGAGGCGAAATCCAGATAGTCGATCGGTGTATTGTCGATCATCACCGTGTCGCGTTTGGGATCCATGCGCGTGGTGATGGCCCAGATCACGTCGTTCCAGTCGCGGGCATTGATGTCGTCATCGGTGACGATGACGAACTTGGTGTACATGAACTGGCGCAGGAAGCTCCACACCCCCAGCATGACCCGCTTGGCGTGACCGGGATACTGCTTCTTCATCGTCACCACAGCCATACGGTAGGAGCAGCCTTCCGGCGGCAGATAGAAGTCGACGATTTCCGGGAACTGCTTCTGCAGGATCGGCACGAACACCTCGTTCAGCGCCACGCCGAGAATCGCCGGCTCGTCTGGCGGTCGACCGGTATAGGTGCTGTGGTAGATCGGATTCTTGCGATGGGTAATGCGCTCGACCGTGAACACCGGAAAACGGTCGACCTCGTTGTAGTAGCCGGTATGGTCGCCGTAAGGCCCCTCGTCGGCCATCTCGCCCGGATGGATATGCCCCTCGAGGACGATTTCCGCGTACGCCGGCACCTGCAGACCGGAGCCGATCGCCTTGACCAGTTCGGTGCGCGAGCCACGCAAAAGACCGGCGAAGGCATATTCGGAGAGCGTATCGGGTACCGGCGTGACCGCGCCGAGAATCGTCGCCGGATCGGCACCCAGGGCCACTGCCACCGGATACGGGCGATCCGGGTACTTCTCGCACCACTCACGAAAATCCAGCGCCCCGCCGCGATGGCTGAGCCAGCGCATGATCACTTTATTGCGACCGATAACCTGCTGGCGGTAGATGCCGAGGTTCTGCCGTTCCTTGTTCGGCCCCTTGGTGATGGTCAGGCCCCAGGTGATCAGCGGCGCCGCGTCACCCGGCCAGCAGTGCTGTACGGGGATTGTCCCCAGGTCGACGTCATCGCCTTCGATGATCACTTCCTGGCAGGGCGCATCCTTGAGCACCTTGGGTGCCATGCTGATGACCTTCTTGTAGATCGGCAGCTTGCTCCAGGCATCCTTCAGCCCCTTCGGTGGCTCCGGCTCCTTGAGGAACGCCAACAGCTTGCCGATCTCACGCAGTTCGGAGACGTCTTCCGCGCCCATGCCGAGGGCAACCCGCTGTGGCGTGCCAAACAGGTTGCCGAGCACCGGCATGTCGAAACCGGTAGGGTTTTCGAACAACAGCGCCGGGCCTTGCTTGCGCAGCGTTCGGTCGCAGATTTCGGTCATTTCCAGAACAGGAGAAACGGCGGCGGTAACGCGCTTGAGCTCACCACGTTTTTCCAGGCCGCTGATAAAGTCGCGCAGATCGCGATACTGCATGCTTGAGCCTCGCATGGGCCGGCAGGTCGGGGCGCAAAGTTTAGCGCCCGCGTCGGGTTTTCCAAAACCTGCAGACAGACAAAGGCCGGGTTTCCCCGGCCTTGTTGGCAACGACGAGTCGCTTACTTACGCTTCATGGACATGAAGAATTCGTCGTTGGTCTTGGTGTCCTTGAGCTTGTCGAGCAGGAACTCGATGGCGGCGCTCTCGTCCATCGGGTGCAGCAGCTTGCGCAGAATCCAGATGCGCTGCAGCTCTTCTTCGCTGGTCAGCAGCTCTTCGCGACGAGTACCCGAACGGTTGATGTTGATGGCCGGGAATACGCGCTTCTCAGCGATGCGGCGATCGAGCTGAAGCTCGAGGTTGCCGGTGCCCTTGAATTCCTCGTAGATCACCTCGTCCATCTTCGAGCCGGTTTCCACCAGCGCGGTGGCGAGAATGGTCAGCGAACCGCCTTCCTCGATGTTGCGGGCGGCACCGAAGAAACGCTTGGGCTTCTCCAGGGCGTGGGCATCGACACCACCAGTGAGCACTTTGCCGGAGCTTGGAATCACGGTGTTGTAGGCACGCGCCAGACGGGTGATGGAGTCGAGCAGGATGACCACGTCCTTCTTGTGCTCGACCAGGCGCTTGGCCTTCTCGATGACCATTTCGGCAACCTGCACGTGACGGGTTGGCGGCTCGTCGAAGGTCGAGGCGACCACTTCGCCGCGCACGGTGCGCTGCATCTCGGTCACTTCTTCCGGGCGCTCGTCGATCAGCAGGACGATCAGGTGGCATTCGGGATTGTTGCGGGTGATGTTGCTGGCGATGTTCTGCAGCATGATCGTCTTGCCCGCTTTCGGCGGTGCGACGATCAGGCCACGCTGGCCCTTGCCGATCGGCGCACAGAGGTCAATCACGCGACCAGTGAGGTCTTCGGTGGAACCGTTGCCGGCTTCCATCTTCAGACGCTGGTTGGCGAACAGCGGCGTCAGGTTCTCGAAGAGAATCTTGTTCTTCGCGTTCTCCGGTCGGTCGTAGTTGATCGAGTCGACCTTGAGCAGGGCGAAGTAGCGCTCGCCTTCCTTGGGAGGGCGAATTTTGCCGATGATGGTGTCACCGGTGCGCAGGTTGAAGCGACGAATCTGGCTCGGCGAGACATAGATGTCGTCCGGGCCCGCCAGATACGAGGAATCCGCGGAGCGCAGGAAGCCGAAGCCGTCCTGGAGAATCTCCAGCACGCCATCACCGGAGATTTCCTCGCCGCTTTTAGCGTGCTTCTTGAGCAGGGAGAAAATCACGTCCTGCTTGCGCGAACGGGCCATGTTGTCGATGCCCATCTGTTCGGCCATTTCCAGCAGTTCGGTGATGGGCTTTTGCTTGAGTTCAGTCAGATTCATAGAAAGAGTCAGGAAGGATGTAGAAAGCGATTAGCTTGAGAAGCCGCGCAGCAAGAGACGAACAGGTTCGTTGTGCTTTATGAGGCTGAAGTGCGTCGGCGACGGCGTGCAGAGGGCGACGGAAGAATGCGTCGCGAGGCCGAATTTAGCACCGCGCAGACGAAGCGTCCACCCTGCCGATAAAAAAAGCCCCCGCGTCTGCGGGGGCTTTGCAAGGAACGACGGCGAACTCAGATGTTGCTGTCGAGGAACGCTGCCAGCTGCGACTTGGACAGCGCGCCGACCTTGGTGGCCTCGACGTTGCCGTTCTTGAACAGCATCAGCGTCGGAATACCACGCACGCCATACTTGGGCGGGGTCTCCTGGTTTTCGTCGATATTGAGTTTGCAAACCTTCAGACGGCCTTCGTAGTCCTTGGCGATCTCGTCGAGTACCGGCGCGATCATCTTGCAGGGGCCACACCATTCAGCCCAGTAGTCGACCAGTACGGGACCGTCGGCCTGGAGGACGTCCTGCTCGAAACTGCTGTCGCTGACATTGTTGATGTATTCGCTCATGGATTTTCTCCAGGGTCGGAACGGAAAGGTCGCCATCATAGCCCTACTGGGAGCGGACCGAAAGCCGCAGACCCGCCAGCGAGCGACGAGCACCCGCTCCTGGCCGCGAGGTGCGGCGACGACTGCGTTGGCGGATGGAGATGATCATGTCAGGATGTCGGGGTTTTGCATCGAGACCGCCTAATGCGCCAGAACACCGCTGAGACCTTTCCCATGATCGCCGCCCTGGATCTGGGCTCGAACAGTTTTCATATGGTGCTCGCCCGCACCGCCAACGGCGAAATGCGCATCCTCGAACGCCTCGGCGAAAAGGTCCAGCTGGCCGCAGGCATCGACGACAATCGCCTGCTCGACGAAGCTGCCATGCAGCGCGGACTGGACTGCCTGCGGCGCTTCGCCCAACTGGTCAATCATCTGCCGCAGGGCGCCGTGCGTATTGTCGGCACCAACGCCCTACGCGAAGCACGCAATCGCGCCACGTTCATTCGTCGCGCCGAAGAGATCGTCAATCATCAGGTCGAAGTCATCTCCGGCCGTGAAGAGGCCCGCCTGATCTACCTCGGCGTATCGCACACCATTCCCGCTAGCCAGGGTCGCCGCCTGGTCGCAGACATCGGCGGTGGCAGCACCGAATTCATCATTGGCGAAGGCTTCGAGTCGCAACTGCGCGAAAGCCTGCAGATGGGCTGCGTGAGCTACACCCAACGTTTCTTCCGTGACGGCAAGATCACCCCGGCACGCTATGCCCAGGCTTACACCGCGGCACGGGTCGAGCTGATGGGAATCGAGCATGGCCTGCGCCGGCTTGGCTGGCAGGAATCCATCGGCGCGTCCGGTACCATCCGTGCCGTAGGGCTGGCCATCAAGAGCGGCGGTTTTGGCAGTGGCGAGGTCAACGTCGAAGGGCTGGGCTGGCTCAAACGCAAGCTGTTCAAGCTCGGCGACGTAGAGAAGATCGACATCGACGGCGTCAAGCCGGACCGCCGCGGCGTGTTTCCGGCGGGCCTGGCGATTCTTGAGGCGATCTTCGACGCGCTGGAAATCAGCAGCATGACCCACTCCGAAGGCGCGCTGCGCGAAGGCGTACTCTACGACCTGCTCGGCCGCCACCACGACGAGGACATTCGCGACCGCTCGCTGAGCTTCCTGATGGAGCGCTACCACGTCGACATGGAGCAGGCCGCACGGGTCGAAGCCAAGGCACTGGAAGCGTTCGACCAGGTCGCCGAAGCCTGGAACCTCGACCAGGACTGGCACCGCGAACTGCTCGCCTGGGCTGCGCGCGTACATGAGGTGGGCCTGGACATCGCCCATTACCACTACCACAAGCACGGCGCCTATCTGATCGAACACTCCGATCTTCCGGGTTTCTCGCGTCAGGACCAGCTGATGCTGGCGCTGCTGGTACGCGGCCACCGTCGTAATATCCCGCAGGACAAGTTTGGCGAGACCGGAGCCGACGCCGATGCATTGGTTCGCCTGTGCATCCTGCTGCGCTTTGCCATCCTGTTTCACCACATCCGCGGCGCCAATGCCGTCTCCGAGGTACAGCTGAAGGCCGTCGAGCGCAGCCTGGAGCTGATCTTCCCGGACGGCTGGCTCAGCGCCAACCCGCTGACCCACGCCGACTTCGAGGCCGAGGCCGCCTGGCTCGCGCGGGTTGGTTACGAACTACGGATGAAATAAAGCGGCCGGATCAGAAATCGGCCCCAGCCCGTCGGACGACCACTTTCGAGCCTGCCCGACGCCCTTGGCAGCGCAGCAGCGATCAACTGGATCTCTGCTGTACTGCCGGCCGGGTTTCTCAGCGCGTGACGATTTGCGGACCGGTCAGACGCTCCAGTAGCGTGCTCTGCACATTGCGTGCGTTCTGGTTGCCGGTGGGGCTGTTGCGCAGGTAGCTGCCATCAGGCTGCAAAATCCAGCTCTGGGTGTTGTCGCTGAGGAAGCCTTCGAGCTCCTTCTTCACCCGCATCACCAGTTTCTTGCCCTCGACCGGGAAGCAGGTTTCCACCCGCCGATCGAGGTTGCGCTCCATCCAGTCGGCGCTCGACAGATAGAGCTTCTCGTCGCCATCGTTCTGGAAATAGAACACCCGGCTGTGCTCGAGGAAGCGGCCGATGATCGAGCGCACGTGGATGTTGTGCGAGACCCCGGCTATACCCGGACGCAGGCAGCACATGCCGCGCACGATGAGATCAACGCGCACACCGGTTTGGCTAGCCTTGTACAGCGCCTTGATCATTTTCGGATCGGTCAGTGCGTTGATCTTCAGGATGATATGCGCGGGCCGGCCCTCGGCCGCGTGCTGCGTCTCTTGTGCGATCAGGTCGAGCAGCGTTTTCTTCAGCGTGAACGGCGCATGCAGCAGCTTCTTCATGCGCATGGTCTTGCCCATGCCGATCAGCTGACTGAACAGTTTGGAGACGTCCTCGCACAGCGCGTCGTCAGAGGTCAGCAGGCTGTAGTCGGTATACAGCCGGGCGTTGGCGGCGTGGTAGTTGCCGGTGCCAAGGTGCGCGTAGCGGCACAGCTCGCCGTTCTCTCGACGCAGGATCAGCATCATCTTGGCGTGGGTCTTGTAGCCGACCACACCGTAGATCACCACCGCGCCGGCCTGCTGCAGGCGACTGGCGAGTTGCAGATTGGACTCCTCGTCGAAGCGGGCGCGCAGTTCGATCACCACGGTGACCTCCTTGCCGCTGCGCGCCGCATCGACCAGCGCATCGACGATCTCCGAATTGGCACCCGAGCGATACAGCGTCTGCTTGATCGCCAGCACGCAGGGGTCCTTGGCCGCTTCCCGCAGCAGGTCAACTACCGGCGTGAAGGACTCGAACGGGTGCAGCAGCAAAATGTCCTGTTTGTTGATCACACTGAAGATCTTGTCGCTGTTCTGCAGCAACTTGGGGATCGATGGCGTGAACGGGCTGTATTGCAGCTCTGGGTGACTGTCCAGACCGGTGATGCTGAACAGCCGAGTCAGGTTGACCGGGCCATTGACCCGATACATTTCACCCTCGCTGAGGCTGAACTGCTTGAGTAGGAAGTCGGCCAGGTGCTGCGGACAGGTGTCAGCCACCTCCAGGCGCACGGCATCGCCATAGCGGCGCGAGATCAGCTCGCCGCGCAACGCACGGGCCAGGTCTTCGACGTCCTCGGTGTCCACCGAAAGGTCGGCGTTACGGGTGAGACGGAACTGATAGCAGCCCTTGACCCGCATGCCGTGGAACAGGTCGTCGGCATGGGCATGGATCATTGAGGAGAGGAAGACGAAGTTGTCGCCCGGTCCGCCTACCGACTCCGGCACGCGGATGACTCGCGGCAACAGCCGCGGCGCCGGAATGATCGCCAGACCGGAATCGCGGCCGAAGGCATCCACGCCCTCCAGCTCGACGATGAAGTTCAGGCTCTTGTTCACCAGCAACGGGAACGGATGGGTCGGGTCGAGACCGATCGGCGTGACGATCGGCGCGATCTCGTCACGGAAATAGCGGCGCACCCAGGTCTTGAGCTTGGCCGTCCAGTGCCGACGGCGAATGAAGCGAATCTGATGTTCGGCCAGTGCCGGCAATAGCACGTCGTTGAGGATCGCGTACTGCCGGTCGACCTGTTCATGCACCAGCTCGGAAATACGTGCCAGCGCCTGATGCGGCTGCAGGCCGTCGGCGCCGGCCTGTTCGCGGGCGAAAGTGACGCGCTTTTTCAGCCCGGCAACGCGAATCTCAAAGAACTCATCGAGGTTGCTGGAGAAGATCAGCAGGAACTTCAGCCGCTCCAGCAACGGGTAGGACTCATCCAGCGCCTGCTCCAGCACCCGAATGTTGAACTGCAGCTGCGAAAGCTCGCGGTGGATATACAGCGCACTGTCATCCAGATTGGTCACCAGCGCCGCCGGCGCTTCCTCGACGACCTCCGGCGCTGCGGGCACCACCGTCTCAGGCACCACCGGCTCCAGCACCTCGCTGACAACGGCGTCCTGCAGTTCCATTTCGCTGAGTCCCTGGTTGTTCATCGCTTTGCCTCGAAAGGGCTCACTGGCCCCGTTTTAATTGTTGTGCCGCGTGTTTGGCGAAGTAAGTCAGGATGCCATCGGCCCCGGCACGCTTGAAGCCGACCAAAGACTCGAGGATGACTGCCTCGCTCAGCCAGCCGTTCTGGATGGCCGCCATGTGCATGGCGTACTCGCCACTGACCTGATAGACGAAGGTCGGCGCCTTGAAGGCATCTTTGACCCGCCAGACGATGTCCAGATAGGGCAGCCCCGGTTTGACCATCACCATGTCAGCGCCTTCGGCCAGGTCGGCGGCGACTTCATGCAGGGCCTCGTCACCGTTGGCCGGGTCCATCTGGTAGGTGTTCTTGTTGCTCTTGCCGAGGTTGGCCGCCGAACCGACCGCATCGCGGAAGGGGCCGTAGTAGGCACTGGCGTACTTCGCCGAGTAGGCCATGATGCGCACGTTATGGTGCTCGGCCACTTCAAGCGCCTCACGGATCGCCTGGATGCGACCGTCCATCATGTCCGATGGCGCGACCACCTGGGCGCCGGCCTCGGCATGCGAAAGCGCCTGCTTGACCAGCGCATCGACGGTGACGTCGTTCTGCACGTAGCCGTTGTCGTCGAGGATGCCGTCCTGGCCGTGAGTGGTGAAGGGATCGAGCGCGACATCGGTGATGATTCCCAGCTCTGGGAAACGCGCACGCAGGGCACGGGTGGCGCGCTGGGCAATGCCGTCGGGATTCCACGCCTCGGCAGCGTCCAGAGACTTCTTCTCCAGCGGCGTCACCGGGAATAGCGCCAGCGCCGGAATGCCCAGCGCCACCAGCTCCTCGGCTTCCTCGAGCAGCAGATCGATGGACAGCCGCTCCACGCCGGGCATCGACGGCACTGGCTCGCGGCGATTCTCGCCATCGAGCACGAACACCGGCAGGATCAGGTCATCGACCGTCAGCACATTCTCGCGCACCAGGCGGCGGGAAAAATCGTCACGACGGTTGCGACGCAGACGAGTAGCGGGGAACAGCCGGCTGGCAGGAACGAAACTCACGACGGACTCCTGGCCCGCAGAACGGGCGAATATGACGTTTATAGGCCTGGCACATGACGAAATGATGACAACACACGCTGCCGGGCCTGGGAAATCGCCTCCATTGTCGCCAGCCATGCCGACGACTGCCAGTGCTTTGATCAAGCGCAAAGCGGCGTGCCAGACCTGCGGCAATGAACACCGGCGCATCCTGCGGATCGAAGAAACATGCGGGGCTTACCTGGAGCCGTCTCAGGTATTAGCATCGAATGCATCACAGCGCCCACCGCTGGGCCGTTGAACTGACCAGGAGTATCGCTATGAACAAGAAAGTCGCCGTGATCCTATCCGGCTGTGGCGTCTACGACGGCTCGGAGATCTACGAGAGCGTCATCACCCTGCTGCGCCTCGATCAGCGTGGCGTCAAGGTTCAGTGCTTCGCACCCAACATCCCACAGATGCATGTGATCAACCACCTGACCGGCGAAGAGATGCCGGAGTCGCGCAACGTACTGACCGAGTCGGCCCGCCTGGCACGCGGTGAGATCAAGGATCTGCGCGAAGCCCGCGCCGAGGATTTCGATGCGCTGATCATTCCTGGCGGTTTCGGTGCCGCAAAGAACCTGTCGACCTTTGCCACAGAGGGCGCTAGCAGCAAGGCGCTGCCCGAGGTGATCGCACTGGCCCAGGCCTTTGCCGAAGCACGCAAGCCGATCGGCATGATGTGCATCGCACCGACCATGGCCGCGCAGATTTTCGGCGCCGGCGTGGTCTGCACCCTGGGCAGCGACGACGCCGATGCGGCCAAGGCGGTTGGCCAGATGGGCGCCGAACACCAAGCATGCGAAGTCAGTGACATCGTTGTGGACAAGCAGCATCGGCTGGTCACCACCCCGGCTTACATGTTGGCACAGTCCATCAGCGAGGCCGCTTCGGGTATCTACAAGCTGGTCGACCGAGTGCTGGAGATGACCACCGAGGACTGATTCGAACGCCATAGAGAATCCCGGGCCTGCCCGGGATTTTTTTTGCGCGAA
The DNA here is from genome assembly GCF_000661915.1 of Stutzerimonas decontaminans. NCBI lineage: Bacteria > Pseudomonadati > Pseudomonadota > Gammaproteobacteria > Pseudomonadales > Pseudomonadaceae > Stutzerimonas > Stutzerimonas decontaminans. The sequence continues at coordinate 3,988,537 of NZ_CP007509.1, forward strand.
AGGCGCCAAAGCCGCGGCTGCTCGTGCCGCCACACTGTTCAGGGCAAACATCCTCGGGCAGTTTGCTTGCTCATCCACAGGAGCGCCGACCATGAATCAAGATGATGCACTGCTCGCCGAACAGGCCCAGGCGGTACGCCAGATGTTCGAGCGCATCCCTTTCAATCAGGCGTTGGGTATCGAACTCGACGAAGTTTCAACGACACAGGTGGTCATGCACCTGCCGATGAAGCCGGAGCTGGTCGGCAATTTCGTCCACGGCATTCTGCATGGTGGCGTCATCGCCTCGCTGCTGGACGTGGCCGGTGGCGCAATGGCGATGCTCGGCGCCTTCGACAAACACCGCCACCTGACCACCCAGGAGCGCGCCGAGCGCCTGTCCCGGCTGGGCACCATCGACCTGCGCATCGATTATCTGCGTCCGGGCCGCGGCACCCGGTTCAGCGCCAGCGCCATGCTGCTGCGTTCCGGCAACAAGGTCGCGGTGGTCCGCTCGGAGCTGCACAACGAACTCGGCGTGCTGGTGGCCGTGGGCACCGGGACTTACCTGTGCGGCTGATACCGTTCAGCGGGCTCTGGAGAGCTGCGTCAGCAAGCGGTCCAGTGCATTGGCGAAGGCCTGCCGATCACGCTCGCCGTAGGCCGCCTGGCCGCCCCCCATCTGGCCCTGGTCACGCAGATCGGTGAACAGATTGCGCACTGCCAGCCGCTCGCCCATGTTGCGCTCGTCGAACTCGCGGCCGCGCGGATCGAGCGCCGCAACGCCCTTCTTCACCAGCCGGTCGGCTAACGGAACATCGCTGCAGATCACCAGATCACCAGGCTCGGCATGTTCGACCAGATAGTCGTCGGCTGCGTCCGGCCCGCTCGGCACCACGATCAGCCGCACGCAGGCGAACGTCGGTTTGACCTGGCTCTGTCCGGCGACCAGCAGCACCTCGAACTTGCGCTTGAGGGCGAACTTGATCACCTGATCTTTTGCCGCCCGCGGACAGGCATCGGCATCGATCCAAACGCGCATGGGGGTCGCCTCGCTCATACGACAGCGCGCCGTACCGTTGCCAGCAGCGCCGCCGCACCAGCGAACGCCGCAGCAAAACTGCGATTGACCAGACGCTGCTGACGCGGCGTGCGCAACAGCCGCAGCACTTTCGCCGCCAGCCCGGTGTATGCAGCCATGACGATCAGGTCGACCACCACCATGGTCGCGGCCATCTCGCTGTACTGCAGCAGCAACGGCCGCTGCGGGTCGAGGAACTGCGGCAGAACCGCCAGGATGAAGACGATTGCCTTGGGGTTGCTGGCATTCACCACGAACCCGCGTAGTACCAGGCTCAGCGGCCTGCCGATGGGCCGCGGCGCGGCGGAATCATCCAGCGCCTGCGGTTGTGCCTGCCATTGCTTCCAGGCCAGCCACAGCAGATAGCCGACGCCGAACCACTTGATCAGGCTGAACGCCAGTTCCGAGGTAGCCAGCACGGCGCCGACACCCGCGGCGACCACGGCGATCTGCAGCACCAGCGCCAGTTGCAGGCCGATGGCATTCCAGTAGCCGCGCCAGAAGCCGTACTGCAAGCCGCAGGACATCGATGCGATCGCACCGGCACCCGGCGACAGGCTGATCACCCAACAGGCAACGAAGAAAGCGAGCCAGGTTTCCAGTGACATGTGAGTCCCTCCGTTCAGGCGGTCGCGCCGGTCGCCCGGCGCTTCGATTCAGTCCGGTAAGCCTTTGCCCAGCTTCACCGGTTCCTTGAGCTTGCGCTTCATGACCTTGCGCATGCGGATGTTCAGCGCCTCAACGCCCAGCGAGACGGCCATGGCGAAGTAGACGTAGCCCCTTGGGTACGTGCGAATACTTCAGCGATCAGCAGCGTACCAACGACGGTGAGGAACGATAGCGCGAGAACCTTCAGCGTCGGGTGCTTACCAATGAAGTCGCTGATGGTGCCCGTCGCCAGTGTCATCACCAACACGGCACTCCATGAGGGTTGTTACTCGTTGGGGTTACGGTTGTGGAGCTGAACTTCACTGCCACGCCAGCGGCGCACGGCCTTCTGGAAAAACAGGCTGTTGGGCACCTGCACGATGGCACCGGTGCCGGCTTCGGCCACCTCTTCCAGGGTGGTGTAGACCAGATTGATGTCGATCACCCGCCCCTTGACGATCGGCTTGTCGAACGCCTCGACGATTTCCACCACATCACCCAGCCGGAACGGGCCGACAGTGAGGATGAGCACCGCACAGAGCAGGTTGGACAGCACGCTCCAGATCGCGAAGAACGCGATGGCCGCCACTGCGACGAACCCGGAGATGGCTGTCCACAGCACGGTGGCGGAGACGCCGAAGCGCTCCAGTACCATGATCAGCGCGCCGCCGATGATGAACCAGCGAATACCGCCGCGCACCGGGATCAGCAATTCCGGCGGCAACGGGTAGCGCGACGACAGCCGGGTCAGGCCGCGGGCGAGCACCCTTTGCAGCACATAGGCCACCAGCAGAATCAACAGCACCTGCAAACCCAGCATCCACTGCAGTCGCCACTCTTCGACCAATGTCAGCCAGGGTTCGCTCATGCACTGGCCTCCAGTTGCGCCTGCAGACTCTCCAGTATTTCCAGCGCCTCCAACCAGGCTTCCTCCAGCTCACCTTCGCGAACCTTCAGCTCGGCCTGTTTGGCCAGCAGCTGGCGCAGCTCATCCTTGCGTGCCGCTTCGTAAAGCGCGCTGTCACCCAGGTTCATTTCCAGCTCGGCCAATTTCTCGTGCACCGTCGCCAGGTCCTTCTCCAGCTTGTCCGCCTGACGCTTGTGCGGCGCCAACTGCTGGCGCAAAGCGGCCGCGGCCTGACGCTGGGCGCGCTTGTCAGTTTTGTCCGCCGAGGGCTCGCCGCTGACGGCGGGTTGCTGACGGGCGCGGTAGTCCACCAACCAGCGTGCGTAGTCCTCCAGATCGCCGTCGAAACTCTGCACCTGGCCGTCGGCGACCAACAGGAACTCGTCGGTGGTGCTCTTGAGCAGATGACGGTCGTGGGATACCACCAGCACCGCGCCCTCGAAATCCTGCAGGGCCAGGGTCAGCGCCAGGCGCATCTCCAGATCGAGGTGGTTGGTCGGCTCATCGAGCAGCAACAGGTTGGGCTTGCCCCAGGCGATCAGCGCCAACGCCAGGCGCGCTTTCTCGCCGCCGGAAAAATTCAGCACCGGCTCGTCGCAGCGCGCGCCGCGGAAATCGAAGCCGCCGAGAAAATCACGCAGCGTCTGCTCGCGCTCGGCCGGAGCGATGCGCTGCATGTGCAGCAAGGGGCTGGCCTTGGGATCGAGCGAATCCAGCTGATGCTGGGCGAAATAGCCGACCGCCAGGTTCTCGCCGCGTTGCAAGCGACCACCGAGCGGGACGAGCTCGGCAGCGAGTGTTTTGATCAGGGTCGACTTGCCCGCTCCGTTCGGTCCCAGCAAACCAATACGCGCGCCGGGCACCAGCTGCAGTTTGACCTTGTCCAGCACCACCTTTTCGCCATAACCGAGACGCCCTTCGGCGAGGTCCAGCAACGGGCTGGAAACCTTGTCCGCCTCGCGGAAGCGGAAGTCGAACGGCGAATCCACGTGCGCCGGCGCCAGTTCTTCGAGACGCTCCAACGCCTTGATCCGGCTCTGGGCCTGGCGCGCCTTGGTCGCCTGGGCCTTGAAGCGGCGGATATAGCTTTCCATGTGCGCGCGCTGCGCCTGCTGCTTCTCGAAGGCCTGCTGCTGTTGTGCCAACCGCTCGGCACGTGTCCGTTCGAAGGCCGAGTAGCCGCCGCGATACAGGGTCAGCTTGCGCTGCTCCAGATGGATGACGTGATCGACCACCGAGTCGAGGAAGTCACGGTCGTGGGAAATCAGCAGCAAGGTGCCGGGGTAGCCCTTGAGCCAGTCCTCGAGCCAGAGGATCGCATCGAGATCCAGGTGGTTGGTCGGTTCGTCCAGCAGCAACAGGTCGGACGGGCACATCAGTGCCTGGGCGAGGTTGAGACGCATGCGCCAGCCACCGGAAAAGCTGCTGACCGGCAGCGTCATCTGCTCGTTGGCAAAGCCCAGCCCAGCGAGCAGCTTGCGCGCGCGGGCGTCGGCGCTGTAGCCGTCGACGTTGTCCAGTTCGGTATGCAGGCGCGCCAGAGCATTGCCATCGTGCGCCTGCTCGGCGGCGGCAAGCTCCCGCTGAATGCGCCGCAGCTCTACGTCGCCATCGAGCACATAGTCCACGGCCAGGCGATCGAGGGTATCGATCTCCTGGCGCATGTGCGCGATGCGCCAGTCCGGCGGCAACTGGCAATCGCCGCCGTCGGGCACCAGCTCGCCGCGCAGCAGTGCGAAAAGGGTGGATTTGCCGGCGCCATTGGCGCCGATCAGGCCGGCCTTCTGGCCGGGGTGCAGGGTCAGCTCGGCGCCTTCGAGCAAACGCTGAGGGCCACGCTGTAGAGTGAGGTTCTGGAGTCGGATCATAATGCCGGCGAGTTTATCAGTTCGCCTGGAAAGCCAGCCGGGCCACCCGCAAAAAAAGGCGTACCACTTATGCCCAACCCGGATCTCTGGACGTTCGCCCTGAACTGCTACGCACGAGCGGGAGTCGAGACTGCCTGCCTGGAACTGCAACGTCAGGGCACGGATGTCTGCGTGCTGATCTGCGCAGCCTGGCTGGAGGTACGTGGGATAGCCTGCAATCAGGAGCGGATGCGTGCGCTGGAAGAAGTTGCCGCCCCCTGGCGACACAGGGTGGTGGAGCCGCTGCGCGCACTGCGCCAGGCATGGCGCCCGCTGGCGGAAGAGGACGAAGCGCTGCGAGAACTGCGCGAAGCGCTCAAGGGGCTGGAACTACAAGCCGAGCGCAGCCTGCTGGAACGACTACAGACGGCAAGCCGCGAATGGAGCGCAAGCGCTAGCGCCAATCAGTGGCTGAGCGCTCTTGCCCCGAAAGGCGGTTGCCGCGCTGCGCTGGAAACCCTGCGCAACGCGGCCTATCAGACTCAGCTGGAGCTGACGGGCGTCTGAGTTGCGGTGCGCTTGGCGGCAGGCTTACGGGCGGCAGGTTTTTTCGCTGCGGCCTTGGCGGCCGGCTTGGCTGGCGCGGGCTTGGCGATTGTCTCAGCCGCGGCGGGTGCTGCGCTGCCTGCTGATTGCGGGACTGAAGCGGGTTTGCCGGCAGTGGCCGAGCGGGTGCGAGTCGGTGTCTTGACCGTTGCAGGGCGTGGAGCTGCAGGCTTGGCCGCAGCACCACTAGCTGATGTCTTGGCCGGTGCTTTCGCCGGGGCCTTGGTTGGAGTTTTAGCCACCGGCGTTACCGCTGCTTTGGCGGTCTGAGCTTTGGCGGATGCGACTGCCGGCTTGGCTGCAACCGGGGCGGCCTTGCTGGCAGGCTTGCGCACTGCCGGACGGGGAGCTGCAGCGGGCTTGGCGACATTCGCCTGCTGCTGACTGCGCAAGGCCTTGTCGGCGTCATCGGCGACCTTCCGGATGCCCTGAGTCAGCTTCAGGCTCTGTTCGGCGTCCCGTTTGAGTGCGGCCAGGTAGGTCAGGGTTTCGCTCTGACGGCTCTGCAACAGCGCGAGGGAATCTTCGAGCTCGGTAAGCCGTGTTCGCGCCTTGCTCTGCGCCTTCGTCTTGCCCGCGCTACCGGCCTCGTCCAGCTTGGCACGGGCCTTGGTCAGCTTGTCCTGGGCCTTGCCGCGCTGCTTCTGCAGCTTGGCGAGCGCGCTCTCGGCATCCTTGACCGCCTGATTGCAGGCCTTTTCCAAATGCTCGATGAGGCTGTGCGAAAGCTGTTGCAGCAGATGCAGCGGAGTGGTGACCGACTTCTTCTTGGCGGGCATATAAGTGCCTCCTGGCAGGAACGATGCAGCCATACTAGACGGCCCGCAAGGTAGCCGCCAGAGGCCAGGAGGCGCGCAATACGCAGGAGACGGTTCGCCCGATGCTCAGGCCGGAGTAGCAGCTTGCTTGTGCGCGTTATGCAACACTTCGATCAGGCAATCTTCCAGCTCAAAACGCTCATGCAGCAGCTGGCCTAGCTTCTTCAGCTCATCGGCCAGGCCCGGACTCCCCAGGCAGTCGCCCTTCTCGCAGCGATCATTGAAGCCCAGCGCGACCTGAGTGATGGTTTCGATACGCGGGTAGATCTGCTTGGCAAGCTCGATGGCTCGCACATCGCCGAAAGCCTCAGCCTCGGCGAGCAACTGTTCGTAGATTTCGAAATGGCCGGCCGAGACGTAGTCGACCAGATATTCGCAGAACCGCTGCAGGCCCTGGCGAGCAGCAGCATCGTCGCGCTCGGCATGCAGCCCGTCGTACGCATTGATCAGCGCGTGGCGCTCGTTCAACCAACGGTCGATCAGCAGATGTACACCACCCCAGCGTTCCTGGGCATTTCGACAGCTCTCGAGCATGATGACCTCACTTCCCTAATCGATGATGCTTGTTAGCCATTCCGAGACGGTTTTTTGTCTTTCGGTATCGGCCTTGGGTGAGTGGCGGCGACGAATGGCAGGAATCCGTCACCGCACGAGCAGACTATGCCGCGCTGCTCGAAGCATCAAGCAAAATGCCGATGAATCTTGCCAGCGCGCACCGGCATCCAGCGGTGCCGCGCGTCCATGAGAAGACCGTACAAACGCAACGGGAGTTCGACAAAGAAGGATAAATATCTGCTCAATCGCGACGGAGCAGCTGCCAGAAGCAGAGGATGGCCATGCCTATGAAGCCCAGCAGGCTCCATTCCGGAATGCTCAGGCCCAGCATCGTCCAGCTCACTTCGGCGCACTCGGCGGTGCCATGCAGTACCAGACGGGCAATCTCCTGGAATGGTAGTGCCTCCATCATGTATTCGAGGCTCGGCAGGCAGCTCGGCAGCTGATCGGCCGGCACGCTCTGCAACCAGATCTGCCGTATCGCCGTGGCTGCGCCGGCAAGCACGAACAACAGGGCGAAGCCTGAATAGACGCGACGACCTGTCCGCGCCGGCCCGTGAATTGCCGCGGCGAGGCAGATCAGGCCGAAGCCGATCACGCAGACACGCTGGACGATGCACAGCGGACACGGCGCAAGCCCCATCACGTGCTCCATGTAGAGCGCAATGGCGATCAACAGAGCACTGCCCAGGAAGGCGATGACGAACACGGGACGAGGGCTGGCCAGGCGCATGGTGGCTCCACTAGCTGGAAAAGTTCGCTACGGTAGTGGAAACCGCGACAGCCTTACAAGCGGCGGGATAGCCGTGGGGATGCGTCAGGCCCGCGCCATGGCGGACCTGACGAGCCGATCACAAGGTGGCTGGAAGATTGCGATCGAGCAAGCCGACGCCTTGCTGAAACAAGCGGTTGCTGCTTTCGGTATCGCCCAACTGGGCCAGCAGGCGAGCCAGCTCGGCGCAGGTCTCCGGCCGATGATCGAAACGCAGGCTTGCCTCGAGATAATCGCGCGCCTTGCCCCACAACTCGTTGCGTAGGCTCAGGCGGCCCAGAGCGAGCAGCAGCACCGGGTTTTGCGGATGCTCCTTGAGCCAGCCCTCGGCGTGCGCCAGCTGGCGGGCCGGATCACGGCCATGTATCCGCCCATAGCGCTCGACCAGGCGATCATCGAACTGACGCTTGATCGCTGCATACAGCACTTCCTCCGCCTTGGGCTGCGCCCCCAGCCGGGCTAGCCCGTCGGCGTAAGCGCGTACCACCAGCGGCTCGCCGCGCAGGGAACTCGGGACCGTCTGCCAGCGCTGATTCAGCGTTTCAATGCCCGACTCGACCGGCAGCTCGGAAGGCTGACCGGCCTGCTCGACCGCAGCGGTCCAGGCCAGCACTTCGAGTTCGCTCAGGCGCGCCGGTGGCAGCACGCGGTGCTTGCGCAGCTCCGGCAGCAACCGGCACAGCGCCGACCAGTCCTCCAGTTGCACGTAGAGTTGTTGGAGCAAGGTAAGAACGTAAGGGTGGCGCGGGTGCTCACTCTGCAATTCGCTAAGCGAAGCACGCGCTTCGACATACTGGCCGCGGGCGATCTGCAGCTGTGCCTGCGTCAGGCCGATCGCCAGCGCCGCCTCGGGCTCGCGCTCGCGCGCCTTTTGCAGCAGCTCGTCGCTCTGCGCATACTCGCCCAGCTCGTTGGCTGCACGCGCCGCACCCAGATAATGCACCAGTGGCTGGCGGTCCTTTTCGGCAGCCAGTTGCAGGTGAGTCAGCGCCGGCCCCCACTGCCCTTCCGCGAGTTCCCGCAGCCCCCTGCGGGAGGCCTTTTCCGCGCGCCGCGCACGGTGCCGGCGCGACCACGGGTTAACCAGCGCCCCGGAGACCTGCAGCAGCCCGAGCAGCCAGTGCACCGCCAATGCCAGGAGCCATAGGCAGGCGACCAGGGCAAGGAATACCCAGAAGCTCGATTCGTAACGGAACTGGTCGTAGGTGATCAGCACGTAGCCGGCGCTCTGACTGATCGCCCAACCGAGAAAGCCTGCGACCGCAAGCAGAAGGATGAATACCAGGGCCAGACGTTTCATGTGCGCTGAGCCTCCTGCGCCTCTTTCTCCGGCTCGGGCTGAGCCGAAGATTCGGGCGCTTGGCCGTCTTCGCGACGCTCACGCTTCTGCACATACACCTGCAACGCCTGCAACGCCGGGGCGAGATCAGGCAGCGTAACCTCAACTTCACGCCGGGACAGCGCTTCGAGGCGCTCGCGCAGACCGCGGGCCTGGCCGTTGTCTTCGCTGAAGTGGTCCTTGAGGACCGCGCTCGCCTGCTCCAGCGACTGCCGATAAACCTCGGTATTGCCGTTGAGCACGGCCCATTGCGCCTGCTCTATAGCCAGCGACAGGGCTAGCCGCACCTGTCCCAGCGTCTGTCCCGCAAGGAGCGGTTTGACGTCGCCGCTGGCATCGAAGTCCACCCGCACGTAGCGCGTCAGCTCGTTAAGCCAGCGCTGCCAGCGGCTGTCCTGAACGTTTTCTGGCAGCGTCTCACCATTGACGAACTCTGGCGCAAGCGCGCTGAGCTGACCGGTCTGCCCGCGCAGCGCGCCGAGCTGCAAAAACAGCCCGGTACGATCGAGTTCCGGCAAGCTGCGCAGCGCTTCCAGGCCCTCCAGCAGCTTCTGCCGCGTCCCGTAGGCACCAGGGTCATCCTGCTGCTGCAGAATCAGATCGGCTTCGTGCACCAGCATTTCGGCGCTCTTGACGTCCTGCATCGCCGACAGCTGCAACATGGCCATACGCAACAGATGTTCGGCCTCGGCCAGACGCCATTCTTCGCGACTGGCCCCGAGTACCTGCTCGACACGCCCGGAAAGGCGCTGTTGGTCGCTCTGCAATGCAGCCAGCAATCGACGCCGCTCCTCCAGCTCGCTGGCCGACGGCAGTTGCTCCAGGCGGCCCAGGCGTGCCGCCAGCTCGCGCTCGCGTTCAGCGAGCTGGCGAGTCTGCTCGCCGGTGCTCTGCAGCGCTTCGAGCTGGCGATCCTCGCTGGCGCCAAGCTGTTGTAACTGCCAGAGGCCATAGCCGCCGAGTGCTACGCCGCCAAGGCCGACCAGCAGTGCTAGCGCGGCCAGGGACTTGCCGCCGCCATTGGCGCTGGCAGCTGGCTTGGATGGAGCAGGCTTGGCGGGCTTAGCAGACTCTACGGTTGGAGTCGGCTCACTGGCGGGGGGTTGCAGCGGTTCTTTCTTGGAATCTGCTTCGCTCACGTTTCCATCCTTTGCTTCAGGAGGCAGTCACCGCGGTTTCCCGCAAGGCCGCCAGCAAGGCCGCGGCGCTGGCGCCGCGGCAATCCACAATTCGTTTGACGCCCAACTGCCGCGCCATCTCCGCCACCCGCGGACTGGGTACGAACAAGGTTAGCTCAAGCAATTCAGGCCAGGTATCGGCCGCCAGCTCATGCAGCGACAGCAAACCCTGCCCACTGCTGACCACCAGGCCGTTGAGCCGTTCCGAACGGACCGTAGCGGCCAGCGTGCCCGGCGGGTAGTCGGGCAGCGAGCGCCGGTACAGTTCGAGGATGTCCACCTGCACCCCACGCCCGCGCAACGTCTCGGCGAGCAACTCACGCCCACCTTCGCCACGCAGGATCAGCACCCTCGGGTCAGGCCTGGCCAGCGCCTCGTCGAGGCGCGGCAGCGCCAGCAGCGCCTCGCTGTCGTCGCCACGCTCCGGCCAGCTGGTGTCCAGCCCGTAGTCGGCGAGTATCGCGCCAGTGGCGGCACCGACGCTGAACCAGGCCTGGGCGAACGGTGGCTGCGGCCAGTAGCGGTCGAGCAACTCAACACCCAGCCGCGCCGCCGGCTTGCTCACCACGATGACCGCGCAGTAGCGATCCAACTCGAGAATCGTCACGCGCTGCTCGGCGGTTTCCGGCAAGGGGTCGATTGCCAGCAGCGGCAGGCTTGCACTGTGAATCCCAACTTCGGCCAATGACGCCGCGACCGCGCCGCATTCCTCGGCCGGCCGGGTCAGCAGCAGACGCCAGTCATTCACTCGTGACCAGCCTCACCGTAAACCGCCTGGAGGATCTGCTCGGCGCCCTGGTCCAGCAACCGTTCGGCAACCCGCACGCCCAACGCCTCGGCGTCGGCAGCCGGCGCACGCCCCTCGGCGCGCAGCAGCAAGGTGCCGTCCGGCTGCCCGACCAGCCCGCGCAGCCACAGCTGCTCGCCTTCGAGCACCGCGTAACAGGCGATCGGCACCTGGCAGCCACCGTTCAAGCGCTTGTTCAGGGCACGCTCAGCGACAACACGGGTCGCGGTCGGTGCGTGGTTCAGGCATTCCAATAACGCATGCAATTCGCTGTCGGTCGTACGGCACTCGATGCCGACCGCACCCTGACCGCCGGCCGGCAGACTCTCGTCAACGCCGATACTGGAGCGGATGCGCTCACCGAAGCCAAGACGGATCAGTCCGGCCGCGGCGAGGATGATGGCGTCGTACTCGCCAGCATCGAGCTTGGCCAGACGGGTGTTGACGTTGCCGCGCAAGAACTGGATTTTCAGGTCCGGTCGACGGGCCAGCAGCTGGGCCTGGCGGCGCAGCGACGAGGTGCCGACGACACTGCCGGGCGGCAGTGCATCGAGACTGTCGAAATGGTTGGAGACGAAGGCGTCGCGCGGGTCTTCGCGTTCGCAGATGCAGTACAGACCGAGCCCCTCGGGAAACTCCATCGGCACGTCCTTCATGGAGTGCACGGCGATATCCGCTTCGTTCTCCATCAGCGCCGTTTCCAGCTCCTTGACGAACAACCCCTTGCCGCCGATTTTTGCCAGCGGTGCATCGAGCAGCTTGTCGCCGCGGCTGACCATCGGCACCAGGCTGACCTTCAGCCCCGGATGCGACGCTTCCAGGCGCGCCTTGACGTATTCGGCCTGCCACAGGGCCAGGGCACTCTTGCGGGTGGCGATGCGGATTTCGCGAGACATGGGCAATTCCAGAACAGTGAATTGCCGGCGATGATAACAGGCCGGACAACCAGCCTGGGTTGGCCGGAATCAAGTAAAAGTTGGTGTCACGCCATCGCGCCGGAGGCCGCCAGCTGCAGGAGCTGACGGCCACCGACGCGGCGAACCGTACTGGTTCAGAGGTTCTGCATCAGCTTGCGCACACCGGCCACATGGCGCCGGCTCACAGTCAATGCTTCGCCCTCGAGCCCCTTGAGGAACAGCTGGAAATGCCCGAGCGGCGTGCGTTGCAGACGCTCTATGCGATCGCGGTAGACCAGCGCATTACGGTGGATGCGCACGAAGCGCTCGCCAAACTCGTCTTCCAGGGACTTCAACGGCTCGTCCAGCAGCACCTCGCCACCGACGTGGCGCAGCGTGACGTACTTGTGGTCGGCGATGAAGTAGATCACGTGATCCAGCGGAATCAGCTCGATGCCCTTGCGGGTACGTGCGCTGATATGGCTGCGCGGCCCGGCACCGGATACCGCCGCCGGACGGGTCAACGCAGCGAGCTGTACACGGTTGGGCCGCTCCGCCTTCTTCAGGGCCTCGGTGAGGTGTTCCGGGCGCACCGGCTTGACCAGATAGCCAACCGCGCTGACCTGGAAAGCCTCCAGGGCGAATTCATCATGGGCAGTACAGAAAATCACCGCTGGCGGCGCATCCGTCTCACAGAGCTTGGCGGCAACTTGCAGGCCATCGAGCCCGGGCATGCGGATATCCAGCAGCACGACATCAGGGCGCAGTTCCTCGATCAGCGTCAGTGCTTCTTCGCCATTGCTGGCAGCAGGCTCGAGGACACGATAGCCGTCGAGGTCACCTACCAGTCGGCTGAGGCGCTCGCGGGCTAGAGGTTCGTCATCGACAATCAGGACATTCATATAGATCTGGCTTCCTGCGTTTGTCTCGCACATGGATAGCGTAGACATGTGTAATGGCGGCCTTCACGGCGCTCCACGCTGAGACTCGCTAGCGGACCGAAAAGTGCCGCTAATCGTGCGTCGATGTTCTGCAACCCCTGGCGCGTCCCGCGTGAAGCCTGCGCTTGAGCGGTTTCATCGAACGGGTTGCTGACCACCAACTGAAACATGCCATTGGCATATTCGGCGGTTACGCTCACCACTCCTCCCTCGATACGTGGCTGGATGCCATACACCAGTGCGTTTTCCAGCAGTGGCTGCAGCGTGAGCTGCGGTATCGGCAGATCGTCCGGTACGCCGTCGACCTGCCAGTCCATCTGCAGACGGTCGCCCAGCCGATACTGTTCGATCGACAGGTAGCGTCGCGACAGCTCCAGCTCGTCGCGCCAGGCCACCAGCGTGCCGGGGCGCGCCAGGCTCGCGCGGAACAGATCTGACAGATCCAGCACCGCCTGCTCGGCCTTCGCGGGGTCGCTGGCCACCAGTGCGGCGATGCTGTTGAGGCTGTTGAACAGGAAATGCGGCCGGATACGCGCCTGCAGCGATTCGATCCGTGCCCGCAGTTCGGCCTGCTCCTGACGCCGCCACTGGCTCTGCAGATAGAAATAGCGTAGCAGCAGCCCCGACATGATCAGGCTGATCAACGCATGTCGCAGGTAGAGATTGACCTCGCCGTCGCGTGAAAGCGGCCCGCCGAGCTGGTAGATATCGGCAACCGCCGTGCAAGCCAGGGTCAAGCCGACCACCAGCGCGCAGCAGGCAAGCCCCGCGAAGGCCGCGCGCAGCCGCGCCAGCAGAGGCCGCAGCAGGCACATGGTGCCGGCCGAGAGCAGCACGATCCACTGCACGAACAGCGAGGTCAGCGCCAGGCGCATCCAGTTGAAGCTGGGCTGCATCGGCTCGGCCAGGACCAGCACGAACACCAGCAGCTCGGCGAGCAGGACGAGACCGAGCAGGGCCTCGGGCTGGCACAGCTCGGGCACGAAGAAGTCGTCGGTTAGGGCAGTGGATTTCACGCGATTCGGCCTGTTGGTTATCTGGTGGGCGAGTTTCCTTGGCCGCCCCGGCAACGGCAAGACGATCGCTCGTCGCCATGCTGGGATTAGTCGGGATTTGCCAGCCAGCTCACCCTTCACGACGAGGTTCCGACGTGCCCGATCGCAGCGCCATCCCTGTTATCATCGCCGCCTTTCCTCAGCCTTCGGATTTCAGCGAGCGCATTCATGAGCACCGACAAGACCAACCAGTCCTGGGGCGGCCGTTTCAGCGAGCCCGTCGACGCCTTCGTCGCCCGATTCACCGCCTCCGTCGAGTTCGACAAGCGCCTCTACCGCCACGACATCATGGGCTCGATCGCCCACGCCACCATGCTGGAAAAGGCTGGTGTGCTGAGCGCCGATGAGCGCGAGCAGATCATCGCCAATCTGAAGGACATCCAGAACGAGATCGAGGCGGGCACCTTCGACTGGCGCGTCGATCTGGAAGACGTGCACATGAACATCGAGGCGCGCCTTACCGACCGCATCGGCGTCACCGGCAAGAAGCTACACACCGGCCGCTCGCGCAACGACCAGGTAGCCACCGACATCCGCCTCTGGCTGCGCGACGAGATCGACATCATCCTCGCCGAGATCACCCGTCTGCAGCAGGGTCTGCTGGGCCTGGCCGAAGCCGAAGCGGACACCATCATGCCCGGCTTCACCCATCTGCAGACCGCACAGCCGGTGACCTTCGGCCATCACCTGCTGGCCTGGTTCGAGATGCTCAGCCGCGACTACGAGCGCTTGGTCGACTGCCGCAAGCGCACCAACCGCATGCCGTTGGGCTCCGCTGCCCTGGCTGGCACCACCTATCCGATCCAGCGGGAGATCACCTGCGAACTGCTGGGTTTCGAAGCGATCTCCGGCAACTCGCTCGATGGCGTATCCGATCGCGACTTCGCCATCGAGTTCTGTGCCGCCGCCTCGCTGGCGATGATGCACCTGTCGCGCTTCTCCGAAGAGCTGGTGCTCTGGACCAGCGCACAGTTCCAGTTCATCGACCTGCCCGACCGCTTCTGCACCGGCTCCTCAATCATGCCGCAGAAGAAGAATCCCGATGTGCCGGAACTGGTGCGCGGCAAGACCGGCCGCGTGTTCGGCGCGCTGGCCGGCCTCCTGGTGCTGATGAAGGGCCAGCCGCTGGCCTACAACAAGGACAATCAGGAAGACAAGGAGCCGCTGTTCGACGCCGCCGACACCCTGCGCGACAGCCTGCGCGCCTTTGCCGACATGGTTCCGGCGATCAAACCCAAGCGCGAAATCATGCGTGAGGCGGCGCTGCGCGGCTTCTCCACTGCTACCGATCTCGCCGACTATCTGGTGCGCAAGGGCCTGCCCTTCCGCGACTGCCACGAGATCGTCGGGCACGCGGTGAAGTACGGCGTGCAGACCGGCAAGGACCTGGCCGAAATGAGCCTCGACGAGCTGCGCCAGTTCAGCGATCAGATCACTGACGACGTGTTCGCCGTGCTGACCCTGGAAGGCTCGGTGAATGCGCGTGATCACATCGGCGGCACCGCACCGAATCAGGTACGCGCCTCGGTCAAGCGTGGCCAGGCGCTGCTGGCTTCCCGTTGATCGCACTCGGCCGATCAGTTCGCTGATCGGCCGCTCAGGTCCCGGCAGGACCGGGCTGTCGCGTCGCCTGGCGCAACAGCTCGGTGATCGTCATATCGCTGGATGCGCGGATCGAGTAGCAGTTCGCTGCCGGCAGATTGAAAGTCCTCACCTACCTGCCAACTGGCGCAACAACCCGCTCACCCTCTCCCGCTCAGGAAGATCGAGATGCCACTCAACATTCGCCCTGCGGTACGCGAAGACGCCGCACTGATCCTGCGCTTCATCACCGACCTGGCCATCTACGAAAAGGCCGAACACGAGGTGAAGACCGATGTCGCTGGCATCGAGAACAGCCTGTTCGCCGAAGGCAGCACCGCCCACGGCCTGATCTGCGAGCTGGACGGCGAGCCGATCGGCTATGCGGTGTATTTCTTCAACTACTCGACCTGGCTGGGCAAGCACGGCCTGTATTTGGAAGACCTTTACGTCACTCCGCAGCAGCGCGGCGTCGGCGCCGGCAAGGCGCTGCTGCGCCATCTGGCCAAACTGGCGGTGGCGCGTGGCTGTGGGCGCTTCGAATGGTCGGTGCTGGACTGGAATCAACCAGCTATCGACTTCTACGAATCCATTGGCGCCAAGCCCCAGAACGAATGGATCGGCTACCGTCTTACTGGCGACGCACTGACAGATTTCGCAGCAGGTTGATCGGCCGCTCAAGCGCGTCTGCCCCAGATCCCGGAGATATGATGCAGCCGCGCAGCCCCCGCCTGCCCTTTGCCAATGCCTGGTTCTTTCCCGCGGCGGCGCTGTATGCGGCGTTTTTGCTGCCGTGGTCGGTTCTCACCCTGCTCGGGCTGGTCCCCGCTCTACCAGGGCTGGCGACGTCCGTCGGTCACGCTCATGAAATGCTGTTCGGCTTCGCCCTGGCCGTGGTTGCCGGCTACCTGCTCGGCCCGCAACCGCTGCGCTTTACCCTCACATTGCTTGGCTGCTGGGCATTGGCGCGCATGAGTTTTCTGTTGTGGCCGGGGTCCTGGCTGGCTCTGGGCAGCGCCGCCGCCTTTGCCGTCGGCCTTGCCTGGAGGGTGCTGCCGCGCTTTCTTGGCGCAGCGAAAAAGTGGCGCAACCAAACCGTAGCACCGGTGGTAGCCGGGCTCGGCCTGCTCAGTGCAGTCGCCAGCAGCGGCTTCGGCGAGGCGGTCGACCGTCTCATGCTGTCGCAAACCCTGCTGCTGCTCGCCACGCTGATGTTCTTCATGGGTGGACGAATCATCGCACCGGCAATTGCGGGATACGCGCAGAGCCAGGGCTGGCGGCTGGACAGCCGGGTCCAGCCACATATCGAGGGCGCCGTGCTGATTCTGCTGGGGCTCGCCCTGCTGCTGAATCTGCTGTCTTGGCCACTGGCCCGGCAACTGGCCGGAGCCATCATGATCACCGCCGGCGTGCTCACGAGCATCCGCCTCCTGCGCTGGCAGCCCTGGCGTTGCGCTCGCCCGGACCTGCTGAACCTACTGCTCGGCTATGCCTGGCTCGCGTTCGGGCTGCTGCTGTTCGGGCTAGGCACACTGCTGCCGTGGCTGCCGCTCAGCGCAATGCTGCACGCATTAAGTGTTGGCGCGCTGGGCAGCCTGACCTTCGCGGTCATGGCCCGCACACGACTGATCTATCGTTTTCGCGATGCCGGCGCGCAAGCATGGGCTCAACCTGCGGCCCTGCTGATCAGCCTGGCGGCGCTGGCTCGGGTACTGCCCGCTCTGCTCGATCGGCCTCGCCCGGCCTGGCTACTGCTCGCCGCGGGTTGCTGGTCGCTGGCCTTTCTGGCGTTGACGCTATTGCTCTGGCGCTGCCGTGATGCGCATCCGGATAGCTCGCGCGGCAGCCCTGAACACTGACTCATCGACAGGAACTCTCGGACGTTACGCTTGACCTACATGCAGCAAGCGGCGAATCCCAGCCGCGCCTCCCCACTCATCGAGGCCCGCATGACTGACCTGCGCACCCTGCTGCTGAACCAGGACACCCAGGGCGCCGAGCTCTTCGACTCGCCCAAGGAGCGCCTGATCTTCTACCGCTCCGAAATCCACTTCGAATCCTCGCTGCTGGCCGAACGCACCAGCGCCTACCTGTCATCGCAGTCGTTTCTGATGATCGCCTTCGCCTCCTCGATGGCCAACAGCAACCCCGAATGGGGCGACCTCTTCCGCCTCGTAGTACCGGCAATTCTCTCGGTACTGGGGCTGATCACGTCCATTCACGCCATGCCCGGCATCAAGTCCAATTTCGAAGTCATCGAGCGCTGGCACGAGAAGCAGGCCGAACTGCTACAGCTCGAAGGGCGGGTGGGGATGCTGCCAAACAACGAGTCGGCGCTGTTCGGCGAGGGCAACAGCCCGGTCGGCGGACGGCGCTACAAGCGCACCCTGCTGTTCTCACTGCGCACACCGATCATCTTCTCTATGGTCTGGAGCGCATTCGGCCTACTGTGCCTGGCACTGAGCTTCATGGACTGAGCGGCGCTCAACTCTCAGGCCCTGCACCACGGCGCTTATAGCCGATTTTCCACAGTCCGAATCTTTATTTCCTGATCACCGGCAATCGCGCTTCCAACGTGATCAAGATCAAATTTTTTTCACTTCCTCCACTACTGTCTAAAAACACTGCGGGTTTCAGCCGAATGGCTTAAGCCACATAGTCCGGGGGCTTGTCCGCCGGCTATCAGCCAAGGAGCGTCCTGGGGAGCGCAGTTTTTGTCGTACGGACGTAGGGAAGCGATCAATGGGAAGAAAGTTAGTAATGGCGCTGGCGGCGCTCGGAGCAGGCTCGACTGCGCATGTCGACGCAGCGCCGGAGCCGGCGCCCAGCACACCTCCCACCAGCGCGACACTCAAGAAAACCGACACACGCGAGTTTCCCGGTCTGCCCATCGGAACGTTCGTCGCGCTACCGCAGGTAATTCTGTCGGCGACTCGCGACGACAACATATACGCCCAGCGCACCGATGAAACCGAAGACACCGTCTTCACCCTGTCACCTTCGTTGGTGCTGCAATCGGATTGGGAACGGCACGAACTGAGCGTGGATGTAGGTGCCGACCTTGACCGTTATCAGGATGCGAACTCCGAAGACGTAGAGGACTTTTGGCTGGGCCTCGACGGCACCCGTGAGTTGACCGAGCACGCGCGCGTATTCGGCGGTCTACGCCACACCCGCGACCATGAGGATCGCTACGTCCCTGGTGCGGCCGGACCGGAGCTGCAGCGCGAACCCACCCGTTACGAGCACGATGAAGCTTACCTGGGGGTCGCCAGCGAAATCGGCCGCCTGCGCCTGCGCGGTGGTGGTACCTACGACCGCTACGATTACTACAGCGCACAGACCCTCGCCGGCGCACGCATCGACAACGGCGACCGCAAGCATGACCTGAGCTCGCTCGGACTACGTGCCGGCTATGCCCTAACGCCGAACCACGAGCCGTTCATTCAGTACGCGACCGACCGTCGGCGCTACGCCAATAACATCAACGGAACGACGTTCAATCGTGATTCGGATGGCTACCGCGCGGCGCTCGGTTTGCGTGTGAGCTATCCGCAGCAGCGCTTCGTCGGGGAAGTCTTTGCCGGCACGCTGCAACAGCGCTTTGACTATTCGACGTTCTCAGACATCCACAAGCCTTACTTCGGCGCACTGGCCAGCTGGCGACCGACACCTACCACACGCGTCACCGGTTACATTGATCGCTCACTGGAGGAAACCACCGTCAGTGACGATGGCGTGTACGCCGCGGCATCGCTGGATACCACCTACGGCCTCGAAATCGAGCGGGCACTGACCAGTCGCCTGTCGGTACTCGGCCATGCGAACTACACCGACAGCGAGTATCAGAGCTACGACCGGCGCGACAAGATCATTGATGCCGGCGCGGGGCTGCGCTACTACGTCTCGTCCACCGTCTACGTCGGCGGCGACATGCGCGTCATCGACCGCAACTCGGATGACCTGGACGGCGAGTACAGCCGCAGCCAGGTGACATTCAGCGTCGGCTACACGCCCGGACGCTCGAAGACCTATCAGTTACCGGCTCAGGCGCTGCAACGCTCCACCGGTGACCTGCTGCTGGCCGCCCTACCGCTCGATGGTCTGTTTGCCGGCCCCTACGCTGGAGCCGCGCTGAGCCACGGCCCGCTGACCAGTACGACTTCCGGCCCTCGCGAGGATGGCGGCAGCGACGTCAGCCAATTCGGCGCCTCAGGGCTCGGCGAGGCACTGTTTCTCGGCTATGGCTGGCAGCTTGACCGCTGGTATGCCGGTATCGAAGCCGAAGTCGAGCAGAGCCGCGCGCACTGGTCGCTCAGCAAGGACAAGGCGGACGCGCGCACCACGTCGCTGGACAAGGATGACGGCTACGGGCTTAGCCTGCGTGGCGGCTACGTAGTGAACAACGGCTCGCTGCTGTATCTGCGCGTCGGTCGGGTGCGCACCCGGTTCGACTCTTACTACACGATCAACGATCAAGCGGCAGCAACCCGCGCGCAGGACGACCGACAAGATGGCTCCCGTCTGGGCGTCGGCGCCGACCTGCCGGCCGGTGACCGCTTGTTTCTGCGCATGGAATACGCCTACACCGATTACGACGCCTACGACGTGGACTATGTCGATGGTGAAGGCCGCGCCACAGAACGCTTCGCCAACGAGGAGGGCCAGTTCCGGCTCGGTGTCGGCTGGCGCTTTGCTGCGGAAACGTCGCCAGTCTCACTACAGCCGTCGGTGCAGGGCTTCTATATCGGCGCTCATGCTGGACATGGCAGCCTGGACTCGCACCTCGACGGCTACCACTCCGAGGATGGGGCCCCGCCGCTATCGCAGGCCTACACCGGCGACTTCAGCGGCATGGGTGGAATCTACGGTGTCTTCGTCGGCTATGGCCACAGCTTCGATCGCTGGTATGTCGGCCTCGAAGCGGAAGTCGATACCGGTCGGACAGAGTGGTCGCACAGCCGCGAGACTAGCGGCGAAGGCGGTCGCGACTTCTCCGTTGAGAAGAAAAGCGATTACGGCCTGGCACTGCGCCTGGGCTACAGCCTGCCCAACGGCACCCTGCTCTACGGGCGCGTTGGCCCGGTACGGGCTCGCTTCAATACCACCTGGGCCAAGGGCGGCAACGCCGACGCCAATATTGACCGCAGTTACGACGCCGATGGCATGCGTTACGGCGTCGGCGCAGAAGTTCCGCTCACCCAGCAGGCCTTCGCCCGCCTGGACTACACCCGTACCGACTACGACAGCTACGGCTTCAGAACCGGGCATGGCAACCCGGACGAAATGAACTTCGACAACCGCGAAAGCCTGTTCCGCATGGGACTCGGCTTCCGCTTTTAAGCACATCGGCGACGGCGCGCAAATGAGCCATCGTCAACCGCAGAACCGGTGCCTTCTTTGTGCAATCGCCCTGGAAGACCGGCCCCGCAAGCAAAGGAGCAATGTCATGTCAAACAATCAGTTCAAGCGCAACAAGTTCGGACCTGCCGGCGGGGCACTTCTGGTCGCACTCGCGGCCCCGCTCATGGTCGCAGGCGCACTGTCGCTGAGCTTTGTCTCACCGAGCCTTGCTGCCGAGCACAGCAGCTCCGGCAAGGGTGGCAGCGATAGCCACGGCAGCCGTGGCGGTCAGGGTGGCAAGGGTGGCGTCGGCGAGAAAGGCCAGGGCAGTTCGCGCTCGAGCGGCGGCCATGGCGCGGTCGACAAGATTTTTCGCGTTGACGCCTCGGTGGAAGAAGATAGCGACCGCCCCGAATGGGCCGGTGTTAAAGGCGGAAAGTCTGGCGGCGGTGGCAAGCCGTTCGGCGCCGGCACCAAGAAGGGCGACCTATTCGGCGAAATGTACATCGTGCTGCGCGACGTGAATGGCGTCCCGCTGGAGGATGCTAATGGCGCTGAGCTGGTCGTGGCGTTCTACTACGACAGCACTGGCGCGCTGGTTCCCGTAACGGACGCCGACGGCAAACTGGTCGCCATTCCGCGCAACGAGGAAGGCGATCTGCTGACATCAGTCACCGTAGGCGCAACCACCTACGAGGTTGTGCCCGGCGAAGTCGAACTGGGTCGCCTGAGCGTCAGTCGTTCGCCGTCCAAGGTATTCGATCACCGCCTGGAAGAAGCACTGTCCAAGCTGACCGCAGATGGAGCAGTGATTACCCTCGACTCCACCGGTCGGCTGACGGTCGACGGCACCACCATCGACTCACCGCTGGAAAACCTGGCGCTGTACGTGGCGTACATGACCACCGGCACACTGCCAGGCGTCACCACCCTGCCGGAGGGCTTCGATCCTGCAGCCCTGCTCGCCGCCGCAGGCGACAAGACCGGGTCGATCTCAATCGATACCGTCGTCTACGTGAA
Organism: Stutzerimonas decontaminans; assembly: GCF_000661915.1. Taxonomy (NCBI): domain Bacteria; kingdom Pseudomonadati; phylum Pseudomonadota; class Gammaproteobacteria; order Pseudomonadales; family Pseudomonadaceae; genus Stutzerimonas; species Stutzerimonas decontaminans. The sequence continues at coordinate 4,009,890 of NZ_CP007509.1, forward strand.
CTCGATCCTCGGCATCAACAAGGGAGCGAATTACTACGACTTCTCGGACTACCAGTACGACCGCGCCACTACCTGGTCTGATGCAACCGCCACCGTGCTGGTGTTGGACGCAGGCGACCCAGCCGATCCTGCCGATGACGTCTACCGGCCGACGCTGGTGAACCTCTATGACGCCGTGTTCAACAACACCAACTGGACCGACCCGACCAGCGACGGCGGCGCCGACGATTTTGCCGCAGCCGCCAACGACTACCTGCGGGTCATCGAGTTTGTGCACGACAACGAAGTCAGGTAAGGCTGGACTGGCTGGCCCCCAGGCCAGCCAGCTCCATGCCGGGAGAGCACTATGTACATTCGCTACAAGTCCGGTTTGTTGGCGGCAATCATGGCGCTAGTGCTGGCCGGGATAACTGGCCCGGTGGTGGCGGCTGACGACCATTCAAGCCATGACAGCAGCCACAGTTCCGGCGGCAAGGGCAAAGGCCCAAAGTATGGCGGCGGCCGGGACCACGGCAGTAGCCACAGCGATCAGACCCACGAAGAAGGGAGCCACTCAGGGCATACCGGCGGGCCAGGCGGCAGCAAGGCACTGGAAGGCAAAGTGTTCGACAGTGGTCGCGGCAAGGGTCCGAAGTACATGGGCGGTCAGCCCAGGGACGAGGAATCATCCCACCACTCCGACGACGAAGAGCACGAGCATTGACGCGTCGCCGCGCACATCCTGATGAGGAGATACCCATGAAAAGCATCAAATTCGCCATCGGCCTTTCGCTGGCCCTGCTATCTAGTGCAGCGCTGGCGCAGTCCACTACCGGCAAGGGCACGGGCGGCGACGAACAAGTCTACGGCTCGCAAATAATGACCCAGCAGGAGCGCCTGGAATATCGCAATCGCATACGCGAAGCCACGACAAACGAACAACGCGAGCAGATTCGAGCCCAGCATCATGAACAGATGCGTATGCGCGCCAAAGAGCGTGGCGTGACCCTGCCCGACGATCCACCCGCGCGCGGCATGGGCGGCGGCATGGGTGGAGGCATGGGCAAGGGACCAGGTCGCTGACCAACCGGTAACCGGGCCGAGCTGAACTTCCGGCCCGGCCATCCTTCACCGGCAGACGCGTCCTGCGACGACTATGACCCGCTCTCTACCCTCCTCTCGCCACAGCACCACCACGTAGTTTCGCCTGCATGCCCCGCTCATACCGACAATCCAGGAATGCCTTGCCGCCTCCGTCTGACGGGGTTATTAAGGACTCCTCAACCGTCCAGGAGCCCGCCATGGCCGATTCAGATCGCCCCCGCTATCGCGTCGATGCCGATCGCCAGACCGCCCATCGACGGGTACGCTACGTCGAAACCAACCGACCGGACGACGGCAGCTGCACGCTTTGTCAGCTCGACGAGGAAAATCCGGCACCGCTCGACGAGAATCCCGCCATGGCGCAAGACGACCCCAGTAACGAAGAAAACGAAGCCTTTGCCGAGTCCACCCTGATCCAGGCGATCGAAAATCAGCTCGAAGCTGGCGAGCCAGCCGCCGTTCAGGCCACGCTGAACAAACTCACCCTCGTCGGCTACGAGCGCGACGAATGCCTGCAGATGATGGCGCTGGTCCTGGCACATGAAATCCGCAGCATGCTGGCCGAAGACCGCCCGTTCGACGGCGCCGTCTACGAGGCGATGCTGCGCAAGCTGCCGGAGTTGCCGGAAGCCACCGAATAAGACCTGGATCAAGGCAGGGCCACTGACAGCATCTACACTCAGCAAACAGGGCACGAGCCCACCATCCGAGGAGCGAGCATGTCGTACACCCCTGAGTTGGTCGCCGAACTGGACGTACTCCGACAGTTCAATCTGGAAAACCTGCAGGAAGGCCTGAAGGTGCATCACGAAGCCAGCCCCGCCACCATCGCTGCTTTTGGCCGTCTCCACGCCAAGGGCCTGATCACCCAGGCCGACGGCGGCTACCTCACCAGCCTGGGCCGTGACGCGGCCGAACAGGCGCAAACGCTGCTCACCATCCTTTCGGAAACTGTCACGGCCTGACAAACCGCTGTGGTTCCGCTTCACCAGCTCAGGGCCCGGATGACGCCGGCCCTGTCCGCTGGTCGCCCGCGACAGGCAAACGCATCCCCTGCCTCAAGCCACGCGCGAATTGGCCGATGAACAGGGGTTAGTCTGGCCTGCACGAATCTCCATGACCCGCATTCAGCACATCAACCCGATTCTCGAAGAAGGCATCGACCGCAAGGTGCTGGCGACACTGCGTGCGCGCTTTCTAGCAGTCAACGCCGCACGGCTGGAACGGGCTCTGCAGGCGATGTCGACGCGCCAGCAACAAGTGCTCAAGTTGTTGCCACTGCTGTTTCACGTCAACCACCCGATTCTCCCTGGCTATGTTTCGGCGACCACCCCGGCCGGGCTCGCCCACTTCGTGCCAGATGCCGAACAGCTCGCCGAGGCGCAGCGCCTAAGCCGCTCCTTCGCCTACAAGCCGGTGCGCGGAAAATCACCCCAGCCGATTCTCGGCCTTTTCCTCATGGGCAGCCTAGGCACCGTGGCTCAGGACGAGCACAGCGATCTGGATGTCTGGGTCTGCCACGACCCGGCACTGGATGCCCGGCAACTTGAAGAACTGCGACGTAAGTGCGACCTGCTGCAGGCCTGGGCGGCCAGCCAGGGCAGCGAAGCGCACTTCTTCCTGGTCGATCCACAACGCTTCCCCCAGGGCCAGCGCGAAGCCAGGCTGACCTCCGATGACTGCGGCACCACCCAGCACTACCTGCTGCTCGACGAGTTCTACCGCACCGCGCTCTGGCTCGGCGGGCGCACCCCGCTCTGGTGGCTGGTGCCTGACTACGAGGAGCACCGCTACGACGAGTACGTGGCGACGTTGCTGGCCAAGCGCTTCGTGCGTGCCGACGAGGTGCTCGACCTCGGTCATCTTGGCCAGGTGCCACCCGGTGAGTTTGTCGGTGCCGGGCTCTGGCAGCTGTACAAGGCCATCGCCGCGCCGTACAAGTCCCTGTTCAAGCTGCTGCTGGTAGAGGTGTATGCCAGCCAGTACCCACAGCTGCGCTGCCTGGCACTGGATTTCAAACAGGCCATCTATCACGGCCGAATCGAGCTCGACGAACTCGACCCTTATATCGCCGCCTACCACACCATTGAGCGCTACCTGAGCGAGCGCGGCGATCGAGAGCGTCTGGAGCTAGCGCGGCGCTGTCTGTATCTGAAGGTCAACCGCCCGCTTAGCCGACCGCCGATCAACCGTAACAAGAGCTGGCAACGCAGCCTGCTTGAGCGCCTCACGCACGACTGGCATTGGGACGAGCGGCAGCTCGCGCTGCTCGACAACCGCAGCCACTGGAAAGTGCGGCAGGTCAGCCAGGAACGCCGCGTGCTGGTTAACGAACTGACCTACGGCTACCGCTTTCTCAGCGACTTCACCCGACGCCTGCAGGCGACTAGTCCGCTCACCAGTCGCGATCTCGGCGTGCTCGGTCGGCGCCTGTACGCAGCGATCGAACGCAAGGCCGGCAAGGTGGAGGTGGTCAATCTCGGTATCTCTCCGGATATGGCCGAACACAGTTTGACCCTGGTGCAGGATTACGACGCAGCGGGCGACGAGCGCTGGTCGCTCTATCAGGGCCAGCTCACCGCGCCGGAACTGAGCAATTTCGCCCCGTTGAAGCGCTCTCGCGAGCTGGTCGCGCTGCTGGCCTGGTGTCACCGCAACGGCGTGGTGGATGTCGGCACCCATCTCTCCCTGTTCCCTGGCGACAGCGGCCTGAGCGAAGCGGAACTGTTCGCCCTGTTCAACGGCCTGCGCCGTGCGCTGCCGATGCCCCTGTGCCCGGTGGACGAAGAGGCGCTGCTGGCAGCCTGCAAACCCAGCCGGGTGCTGCTACTGATCAACGTCGGCCTGGACCCTACTCTGCAAACCCCGACAGCATCTGCCATCGGCGAGCAGTCGATACTGAGCGCGGCGCCGGAAAATCTGGTGCTGAGCGTGGATCAGGTCACGCTCAACAGCTGGAACGAGATGCTGGTGACGCGCTACGAAGGGCCGAAAGCGCTGCCACTATGCATGCGCGATTACCTGGATAGCCTCGAGCAGGCCGCGCAGGCACCGCTGCTGCAAGTCTTCTGCTTCGCCCGCAATCGCGGTCAGACCATCACCCGCCGGGTCGAACAGATTTTCGAGGATGTCCAGCAGAGCCTCGCCAGTGTCGCTCACGGACGCTACCTGCTGCAGATTCGCCAGCATTTCCACATGCTGCAGCGCGACGCGAACGCCCTACAGCTGACCAGCCTGAGCGATCGCGCAGCATTGCTCGAACACCTTGGCGAGGCTCACCACGCCTACAGTCCGCTCCGGCTCGATCGCGCGGCATTGGAAGGTGACGATTTGGCGCTGATCCTTGCGCAAGGTCGCCCGGGGTGCCTGCAGGTGTTCTACCGCACGGCAGGGGAAATCGCCGAACTCAGCGTGCTCGATGAGTGCAACGCCCTCTGGCGCCAGCAACTGCCGTACCGCGATGAGCGCACCCTGTTGCGCCCACTGATGCGCTTCCTCGAGTCGATGCTCTATCGGCGTAGCGCGCAGCAGGCCGGCCAAAGCGAGGTGCTGGTCGACCCGGCGATCCTCTTCTACCGCATACAACCGGGGCGAGGCACCCGGCCTGCGCAACTCGAACGAAGGCCAGCGCCTCAGGGCGAGGTGAATGATCCGTTCTACGACGTGCAGGCAATTGTCGAAGCGGGCGAAAACGGCCGCTCACAGGTCACGCTGTACTGCAACCACCAGGAGTTTTCCGGCCTGGAATATGGCGCCGAACTGTTCGCCGCCGTGACACGCACGATCATTTCCCGACGCCGCGACGGTGAACGCTACCCCTGCTACATCACCGACCTCGACCTTACCGGTCTGCACGGCAACGGACGCAGCCAGACGGTGCAATACCTGCGCTACAAGACGCGGCTGGAGGCAGCGCTGAACGCGGCAATGGACTCATAAGAGGGCGCTGGCGGGGCTTCAGAAAACGTCGCGGCGAGGTTCCGGCCTGACGAACCAGCTGCATTGCGCAGTGGCTATCGAATGCTTTTTGCTTCGACAACGGCAGAGCTGCCGGAAGCAGCTACCAGCCCGATCGCAGCAGCGGCCGGGCTGATCATCTTGCAAGCGCTACCGGTCAGAACGGGTCGCCTGCCGCCTCGGGCTGGTATTCGATCGCGAGCAGGGTGAGCTTGATCATCTTGCCGGATGGAGTCGGCCAGTCGATGTGCTGGCCGACGCTCATGCCCAGCAGCGCCGTACCGACCGGCGCGAGGACGGACACGGTGCCTTCCTTGCCGGCGTCGTGGGGATAGACCAGCGTCAGGTGGTAGTCCTTGCCGGAGCCTTCGTCGCGGCAGTGCACGCGCGAGTTCATGGTGACGACACCGGCAGGCATCTCGCTGCGTTCCACGATCTGCGCCCGCGACAGTTCCTGCTCGAGCGCTTCGGCGGCCGGACCGTAGTCGTCCAGGCTGTCGAGCAGCCGCTCAAGGCGCTGCAGATCGAGTTGGGTAAGGATGATCGGCGGTGCACTGGTCATGGGTTCTGGCAAGCTCCTGCGAAAAAATAAAACACGAAAAAAGCAAAACCCCGCCCGAAGGCGGGGTTTTGTTGACCTGCGAGAGACACTATCACAGCAGCCCGAATAAGCAAGGCCCCTGCCTGCAGCGCCCGGCGCGCGGGGGCTGCAGGCAGATCGGGTCAGATATCCTCGAATTCCAGCGCTTCACCGCCCTGCTCCAGCGTTACCCGCGACAGCAGCTCACCAAGGCGTTCGCCGCTGGCATCGCACAACCATAGCTGGCCGCCTTCGTCGTAGTCGAAATGAAAGCCCCCCGAGCGCGCCGCCACCCACAACTGACGCAGGGCCGGCTGCCGGCTGAGGATCAGCTGACTGCCGTTATCGAAACGCACGGTCAGCACACCACCGGAGTTTTCCAGGTCGACGTCCATGCTGGTGTCATCGAACACGTCCTCGACGCTCTCCTGCACAGCATCGACCAGATCGTGATAACGGGCTTCGCTCAGGCTCATGCAACACTTCCTCGAATTGTTCTGCACGCGACGCGGGCCGCATGCGATGGCCGCGAGCTTAGCAGGGCGCAGCCGGATCAAGCGAGCCGCCCGCCAGCACTGCCGCCGTGTGACGTGCTGCTCGCATAGGCAATCCGCCGGGTGCTGGGTATACTCCGGCGATTAGATTTTTCAAGGATTCCAGCCCCCATGAAGCGCCTTCTGCTTCCCTTCATCGCCCTCGCCGTCTTCGCCGCCGCGCTCAGCGGTTGTGGCCAGAAAGGTCCGCTGTACCTGCCGGATGACGAGAAAACCGTCAAAGAACGTTCCAAAGACCGTTTCGAACTCTAAAGGAGGCTGTTCATGGAGGCCTTCTCGTACCGCGACGGTCAACTCTTCGCGGAAGGCGTGGCACTGCCCGCACTTGCGCAACGCTTCGGCACCCCGACCTATGTCTATTCCCGCGCGCACATCGAAGCCCAGTACCGGGCCTATGCCGATGCGCTGGCTGGCATGCCGCATCTGGTCTGCTTCGCCGTCAAAGCCAATTCGAACCTGGGCGTGCTGAACGTGCTAGCGCGTCTCGGCGCAGGCTTCGATATCGTTTCGCGCGGTGAGCTGGAGCGCGTGCTGGCCGCTGGTGGGCAGCCGGACCGTATCGTCTTCTCCGGCGTCGGCAAGACCCGCGACGACATGCGCCGCGCGCTGGAAGTCGGTGTGCACTGCTTCAACGTGGAATCCACCGACGAGCTGGAGCGCCTGCAGCAGGTCGCCGCCGAGCTCGGTAAAAAGGCGCCGGTATCGCTGCGGGTCAATCCGGACGTCGATGCCGGCACCCACCCGTACATTTCCACCGGTCTGAAAGAGAACAAGTTCGGCATCGATATCGACAACGCCGAGGCGGTCTATGCCCGCGCAGCCGAGCTGCCGAACCTGGACGTGGTCGGCGTCGATTGCCACATCGGCTCGCAGCTGACCAGCCTGCCGCCCTTCCTCGATGCGCTCGATCGCCTGCTCGCCTTGACCGACCGCCTCGCCGCACGCGGCATCCAGATTCGTCACCTTGACCTCGGTGGTGGCCTCGGCGTGCGGTACCGGGATGAGCAGCCACCGCTGGCCGGCGACTACATCCAGGCCGTGCGCCAGCGCATCGAAGGCCGCGGGCTGGCGCTGGTGTTCGAGCCGGGCCGCTCCATCGTCGCCAACGCCGGCGTGCTACTGACCCGCGTGGAATACCTCAAGCACACCGCGCACAAGGATTTCGCCATCGTCGATGCGGCGATGAACGACCTGATCCGCCCGGCGCTGTACCAGGCCTGGATGAACGTGGTCGCGGTGCAGCCGCACGAAGGCGATACGCGTCGCTACGACATCGTCGGACCGATCTGCGAGACCGGCGACTTCCTCGCCAAGGATCGTGAGCTGGCGCTGATCGAGGGCGACCTGCTGGCGGTGTGTTCGGCCGGTGCCTACGGCTTCGTCATGAGCTCCAACTACAACACCCGCGGCCGCGCTGCCGAGGTGCTGGTGGACGGTGACCAGGCCTTCGAAGTGCGCCGTCGCGAGAGCGTTCAGGAGCTATACGCCGGCGAAAGCCTGCTGCCCACTTGAGGCCAAGATCATGCTTCTGCGCTTTACCAAGATGCACGGTCTGGGCAATGACTTCATGGTCATCGACCTGGTCAGCCAGCACGCGCACATCCAGCCCAAGCACGCCAAGCAGTGGGGCGATCGCCATACCGGCGTCGGCTTCGATCAGCTGCTGATCGTCGAGCCGCCGCAGAATCCGGATGTCGATTTCCGCTACCGCATCTTTAACTCCGACGGTTCGGAAGTGGAGCAGTGCGGCAACGGCGCGCGCTGCTTCGCCCGCTTCGTGGTCGACAAGCGCCTGACCGTCAAACGCAAGATCAAGGTCGAAACCAAGGGCGGCATCATCGAGCTGGATATCCGCCCGGATGGACAGATCCGCGTCGACATGGGCCCGCCACGCCTGGTGCCGGCCGAGATTCCGTTCCAGGCCGATCAGGAAGCCCTGAGCTATCCGCTCGAAGTCGATGGCCAGCGCGTCGAGCTGGCCGCCGTATCCATGGGCAACCCCCATGCGGTGCTGCGCGTCGACAGCGTCGAGCAGGCACCCTTGCATGAGCTGGGACCGAAGATCGAGCATCACCCGCGCTTTCCACAACGGGTCAACGTTGGCTTCCTGCAGATCGTCGACCGCCGCCATGCGCGGCTGCGCGTCTGGGAACGCGGTGCCGGGGAAACCCAGGCCTGCGGTACCGGCGCCTGCGCCGCCGCGGTAGCTGCCATTCGCCAGGGCTGGATGGACTCGCCGGTGCAGATCGACCTGCCGGGTGGCCGTCTGTCCATCGAATGGGCAGGTCCCGGACAGCCGGTTATGATGACCGGCCCCGCCGTTCGTGTATTTGAAGGACAGGTTCGCCTATGACCGACCAGACTCAGGGCAGCACCCCGCTACCCGATGCCGAAGCCGTCGCCGCCTACCTGCGCGCCCACCCGGAATTCTTCGTCGATCACGACGAGCTGATTCCCGAGCTGCGCATTCCCCATCAGCCGGGCACCGCGGTGTCGCTGGTCGAACGCCAGGTCAAGCTGCTGCGCGAGCGCAACATCGAGATGCGCCATCGCCTGTCGCAATTGATGGACGTGGCGCGCGACAACGACCGCCTGTTCGACAAGACCCGCCGGCTGGTGCTCGATCTGCTTGACGCCAGCAGCCTGGAGGAAGTGGTCAGCGCAGTGGAAGACAGCCTGCGCCACGAGTTCCAGGTGCCCTACGTCAGCCTGATCCTGTTCAGCGACGCGACACTGCCGGTGGGCCGCTGCGTCAGCACCGGCGAAGCGCAGCAGAGCATCGGCGGCCTGCTCGACGGCGGCAAGACCATCTGCGGCGTGCTCCGCCCGCTCGAGCTGAGTTTCCTGTTCGGCGCCGAAGACAGCGGCAGCGTGGGCTCCGCGGCGGTAGTCAGCCTGAACAATCAGCTGGGCGTACTGGCGATCGGCAGCCCGGACCCACAGCACTACAAGAGCTCGCTGGGCACGCTGTTCCTCGGTTATATCGCCGAAGTGCTGACCCGTGTGTTGCCGCGCTTCGGTACGCCGCTGCGCTCGGTACGCTGAGCGCAATTGCGGACCAACGCCACGCACCACACGCGCCCGCTCGCGGCCTGAGGCTGGAGCCTGTTCATGCAGAACGAACTCGACGCCTACTTCGAACACCTGCGCAGCGCCCGACAGCTGTCGGGCCACTCGCTGGACGGCTACTGGCGCGACCTGAACAAGCTGCTGGCTTACTGTGAGCGGGAAAACATCGGCGAATGGACCGCGCTGCAGGGTCGACACCTGCGCCAGCTGGTTGGCGAGCTGCATCGCCTGGGCCAGTCCAGCCGCAGCCTGGCCCGCCTGCTGTCATCGGTACGTGGTTTCTATCGCTATCTGAATCAGGAAGGCATCTGCCAGCACGATCCGGCGGCCGGCCTGTCCGCACCGAAAGGCGAACGCCGTCTACCGAAGCTGCTGGATACCGATCGGGCCATGCAGCTGCTCGAGGGTGGCGTCGAGGACGATTTCATCGGCCTGCGCGATCAGGCCATGCTCGAGCTGTTCTATTCATCCGGCCTGCGGCTGTCGGAACTGGTCGGCCTGAACCTTGATCAGCTCGACCTGCCGGCGGGGATGGTGCGAGTGCTCGGCAAAGGCAACAAGGTGCGCGAGCTGCCGGTCGGACGCAAGGCACGCGAGGCCCTGCAGGCCTGGTTGCCAATACGCGCGCTGGCCAACCCGGCCGATGGGGCGGTATTCATCGGCCAGCAGGGCCGTCGCCTCGGCGCGCGGGCCGTGCAGCTACGAGTGCGTGAGGCCGGTGTGCGCGAGCTCGGCCAACACCTGCATCCGCACATGTTGCGTCACAGCTTCGCCAGCCATCTGCTGGAATCGTCGCAGGACCTGCGCTCGGTGCAGGAGCTGCTCGGCCATGCCGATATCGGCACCACGCAGATCTACACCCATCTGGACTTTCAGCACCTGGCCAAGGTCTACGATCAGGCGCATCCGCGCGCCAAGCGCAAGCAGGACACCGACACATGAGCATTCGCCTGATCACCTTCGACCTGGACGACACCTTCTGGGAAACCACGCCGGCCATCCAGAGCGCCGAAACCGCCCTGCGCGACTGGCTGGGCGTGCATGCGCCGCGCCTGGGCGAATTTCCCGTCGAGGCACTGGGCGCTATCCGCCGCATGCTGATCGAACAGGAACCGGCGCTACGCCACCGCATCAGCGAGCTGCGCCGGCGCATCCTGCAGCACGCGCTGCACGATGCCGGCTATCCCGCCGATGAAGCGGGAGAACTGGCCGAACGGGCCTTTCAGGTATTTCTCGACGCGCGCCATGAAGTGCAGATTTTCCCGGACGTGCAACCGACCCTGGAATTTCTCGCCAATCACTACACCCTTGGCGTGATCACCAACGGCAATGCCGACGTGCGCCGCCTGGGCCTGGCCGACTACTTCCAGTTCACCCTGTGCGCCGAAGAGCTGGGGGTCGGCAAGCCCGATCCGCATCCCTTTCAGCAGGCCCTGCGCCTGGGCGACGCACGTCCGGAGCAGGCCGTGCACATAGGCGATCACGCGCTGGACGATATCGCTGGCGCCCAGCAAGCCGGGCTACGGGCGATCTGGTTCAACCCCAAGCGGGTTGACTGGCCACACGATTACCATCCCGACGCGCAAATCCAGAGCCTGGCCGAGCTGCCCAAGCTGCTGCTTGGCTGGCGCGGCGCCTGAGCGAGAAGCCTTCCGCCATATGCGAAAAAGCCCGCTTTGCAGGCGGGCTTATCGCAATTCTTCCGTGCCGTTTCAGATAGGACGGCTGCCGTATTTGCTATCCGGCTTCTTCGGCGGGTCGGCGACCACATTGGGTTCGACTTCCTGCACCTGACCACCACGCGCCAGGAATTCCTCCATGGCCCGCGCCAGCGCCTCGCGCTCTTTCTGCTTGGCTTCCAGGCTCGGCAGCTCGTCAGGTTCGACGGCCTTGGCCTTGGTCTTTTTCGCCGGTGTGGCACGCTCGCTGTCGGTGCCTTCGTCGTCGAGGCTGTCGTCGCCCTCGTCGGCGGCGCTCAGCTCCTCCCCGTCCTCCTCGTCGCTAACGTCCAGATCGTCTTGTTCTAGTTCTTCGTCGCTCATGTTCAACCTCATGGCCTAGCCAAAGCGGAGTAAGTTATAGCCCAGCGATGCCGAAAGACCGACACCGCCAAAAAAAATTCAACTTGCCGTCCCATGCAGCGTTGCCACTATCTGCCGCGCCCCACCCTGGTCACGGTGCTCCCCGAGATAGATGCCCTGCCAAGTGCCGAGCGCCAGGCGACCCTCACTGACCGGCAGGCTCAACTGGCAGCCGAGCAGGCTGGCCTTGAAATGCGCCGGCAGATCGTCCGGCCCTTCGTAGTCATGCTCGTAGCCTCCCTCACCCTGCGGCACCAGGCGATTGAAGAAGCGCTCGAAGTCACGCCGTACCGCCGCATCGGCATTCTCGTTGATCGTCAGCGACGCCGAGGTATGCCGCAGCCACAGGTGTAACAGACCGACCTGACATTGCCGCAGTTCCGGCAATGCGGCGAGCAGCTCGTCGGTGATCAGGTGGAAGCCACGTGGTCGCGCGCGCAAGGTGATCAGGGTCTGTTGCCACATGTTCGAAGGCTCATGTTCAACGGCTGGTCGCGCGCATTCTAGCGTGGCGCCAAAAAAAACAAAGGGCGCCAAAAGGCGCCCTTGTCATGTAGCAGCAAATCGTTACTGGCGAGTGAACTCCGGATAGGCTTCCAGACCGCACTCGACCACGTCCACGCCTTCGTATTCCTCTTCCTCACTGACACGCAGGCCCATCACCGCCTTGATGATGCCCCAGACGATCAGGCTGGCGATGAACACCCAGAGGAAGATCGACACCAGGCCCAGCAACTGAGCACCGAAGGTAGCATCGGCGTTGGTCAGCGGCACGGCCAGCAGCCCCCACATACCGGCGACACCGTGTACCGAGATGGCACCGACCGGGTCATCGAGCTTGAGCTTGTCCAGGCCGAGGATGCTGAACACCACCAGTACACCACCGACGCCGCCGATCAGCGTCGCCTGCAGGGCGCTCGGCGTCAGCGGCTCGGCGGTGATCGCCACCAGACCGGCCAGCGCGCCGTTGAGCACCATGGTCAGATCGGACTTGCCGAACAGCAGACGCGCAGTGATCAGCGCGGCGATCAGGCCACCAGCGGCGCCCATGTTGGTATTGACGAAGACCTGAGCAACGGCATTGGCGTCCTCGATGGTGCTCATCTTCAGCTGCGAGCCACCGTTGAAGCCGAACCAGCCCATCCACAGGATGAAGGCGCCGAGTGTCGCCAGCGGCATGTTGGCACCCGGAATGGCATTGATCTGACCATTCGGACCGTACTTGCCCTTGCGCGCACCGAGTAGCAGGACACCGGCCAGGGCCGCGGCCGCACCGGCCATGTGCACCACACCGGAACCGGCGAAGTCGAGGAAGCCGGCAGCATCGAGGAAGCCGCCGCCCCACTTCCAGAAGCCCTGGATCGGGTAGATGAAGCCGGTCATCACCACTGCGAAAGCGATGAAGGCCCAGAGCTTCATGCGCTCGGCCACCGCGCCGGAAACCACCGACATGCAGGTCGCGGCGAACACGATCTGGAAGAAGAAGTCGGCACGCGCGGAGTAGTAAGGCGCGTCCTCACCGCCGGCGGCGACCAGGTCGGCCGCATGCTCGTCACCGATCAGGAAGCCCAGGCTCGGCAGGATGCCGCCTTCCGGGCTGGAGTACATGATGTAGTAGCCGACCAGCAGATACATGATCGACGCCAACGCGTAGAGCACGATGTTCTTGGTGAGGATCTCGGCGGTGTTCTTCGCTCGGACCAGACCGGCTTCGAGCATGGCGAAACCCGCCGCCATCCACATCACCAGCGCTCCGCAGATCACGAAGTAGAAGGTATCGAGTCCGTACTGAACGGGTATCAATGCAGTGCTATCCATGTGTCACCTCTTGCTGTCGCGCTGTGTGCGCTATTCGGTCCGCAAGCCACCGCATACCGCTCCGGTGATCTGCGCCGCTTTTGGGTTGGCCCCGGGTTGGCTCCGGGGTCTGCGCTGAAATGGGTTACAGGTTGTAGCCGCGTTCGTTATGCAGGCTGAGGTCGAGACCGATGGTTTCCTGCTCCTCGTTGACCCGCAGCCCCATCACCAGATCGATCGCCTTGAGGATCAGGTAGGTGACGATGGCGGTGTACACCACGGTGAAGAGCACGCCCTTGAACTGAATCCACAGTTGCAGGCCGATGTTCTCCACCTCGCCAAAACCGCCCAGCATCGGTGCGGCGAAGACGCCAGTGAGCAGCGCACCGACGATGCCGCCGATACCGTGCACGCCGAAGGCATCCAGCGAGTCGTCGTAGCCAAGCTTGCGTTTCAGGCTGGTGGCGCAGAAGAAGCAGACCACCCCGGAGACCAGGCCGATGACCAGCGCGCCCATCGGGCCCACGGTGCCGGCGGCCGGCGTGATGGCGACCAGACCGGCAACCACGCCCGAAGCGATGCCCAGCGCGCTGGGTTTGCCGTGACCGATCCACTCGGCGAACATCCAGCCCAGCGCCGCGGCTGCGGTAGCGATCTGGGTCACCAGCATGGCCATGCCCGCGGTTCCATTGGCGGCGATGGCCGAGCCCGCATTGAAGCCGAACCAGCCGACCCAGAGCATCGCGGCACCGACCAGAGTCAGGCCCAGGTTGTGCGGTGCCATCGGCGTGGTCGGATAGCCCTTGCGCTTGCCGAGCACCAGGCAGGCCACCAGACCGGCAATACCGGCATTGATGTGCACCACAGTGCCGCCAGCGAAATCGAGCACGCCCCAGTCCCACATCAGGCCGCCGTCGCCACCCCAGACCATGTGCGCGATCGGCGCATAGACCAGGGTGAACCAGACGCCCATGAACACCAGCATCGCGGAGAATTTCATGCGTTCGGCGAATGCGCCGACGATGAGCGCCGGGGTGATGATGGCAAAGGTCATCTGGAAGGTGATGAAGACGCTTTCCGGGAAGGCGCCGACCAGGCTGTCGGGTGTCAGACCGCTCAGCAAAGCGCGATCCAGGCCACCGACGAAGGAATTGAAGTTGGTTACCCCCGCTTCCATACCGGTGGTATCGAACGCGAGGCTGTAGCCGTAGACCATCCAGAGGATGCTCATCAGGCCGGTGACCGCAAAGCACTGCATCATCACCGAGAGAATGTTCTTCGAGCGGACCATGCCACCGTAGAACAGCGCCAGCCCAGGGATGGTCATGAACAGCACCAGCGCAGTGGCCGTCAGCATCCATGCCGTGTCGCCTGAATCCAGCGTTGCCTCCTGCGCCAGGGCCAGGCCTGGGCTGATCAGAGACAAAAGGGCTCCTAGCCCTGCGAATTTTCGCAGAGTCATGGTTTTACTCCTGGGGCGTGGGGGTTCGGAGGTGCCGCTTAAATCGCGTCGGTATCGGTTTCGCCGGTACGGATGCGGATGGCCTGTTCCAGGTTGACCACGAAGATCTTGCCGTCACCGATCTTGCCGGTGTTGGCCGCCTTGGTGATGGCCTCGATCACGCGATCGAGCTGATCGTCGGCGATGGCTACGTCGATCTTCACCTTCGGCAGGAAGTCGACAACGTATTCGGCACCGCGATACAGCTCAGTGTGACCCTTCTGGCGACCGAAGCCTTTGACTTCGGTGACGGTGATGCCCTGTACGCCAATTTCCGACAGCGACTCGCGCACGTCGTCCAGCTTGAACGGCTTGATGATGGCAGTGACTAGTTTCATGAAAACTTCTCCCGTTTTAGGTGGACTTGCCCCAGAAGTACGAACCCGGCTCAAGTCTAAGCTCAGTGTCTGGCTCTTGTAACGCTCCGGCTTGCAGCCGGCAGCGGACCGACACCACCAACCTCTCCGACAAAGCGTCTCGAATCGTTCGCGCATCGCAACCGGGTGGTGCATGCGTCGCCAGGGACAAAGCAGAATCAATGCCAGCTTTACGCGAGCCCCGTTGTTTCGCGGGTTAGCCGCCCGCCAACTACGGCCGACGAACGGTTCAGAGCGCGCAACGCACTCAATTGGTGCATCGACGCACCACGAGCTGCTCATTTTCTGTGCACGCCTCGCCGGAAAGACGAAAAAGGCGCCGTGCTACACTGCGCCCCGTTCAACGACAGGTGTATTCCATGTTGCCGCCAAAAGCTTTTCTAGATGCCATCGGCTCCCAGGCCTCGCGCCTGTTCAACGGCGAGACGCCGCTGCCGCGTGGTGAGTTCGAAGCCCAGCTCAAGGGCGTAGTGCAGGGTGCGCTGAACAAGCTCGACGTTGTCAGCCGCGATGAATTCGATAGCCAGATGGTGGTGCTCGCACGCACCCGCGCTCGCCTGGAGGCGCTCGAAGCCAAGGTTGCCGAACTGGAAGAAAAGCTCACGCCGCCCGCGTCCTGACAGACCGGGCCGCGACACGATCAAAGGAGTGATCGGATGTCCCTGGCCATAGTTCATAGCCGAGCGCAGATCGGCGTCGAAGCACCTTCGGTGACCGTCGAAGCCCATTTGGCCAACGGTCTACCAGCGCTGACCCTGGTCGGCCTGCCGGAAACCGCGGTCAAGGAAAGCAAGGATCGCGTACGCAGCGCCATCCTGACCTCCGGCTTCGATTTCCCCGCACGACGCATCACCCTCAACCTCGCACCCGCCGACCTGCCCAAGGACGGTGGTCGCTTCGACCTGTCCATCGCCCTGGGCATCCTCGCCGCCAGCAGTCAGCTGCCGGCCGAGCGACTGGACGGTTTGGAATGCCTCGGCGAGCTGGCACTGTCCGGTGCCTTGCGTCCGGTCCAGGGCGTGCTGCCAGCCGCCCTCGCCGCTCGTGCTGCCGGGCGCGCCCTGCTGGTGCCGCGGGCCAACGCCGAAGAAGCCAGCCTCGCTTCCGGACTCACCGTGTATGCGGCCGAGCACCTGCTCGAGGTCGCTGCGCACTTCAATGGCGTCACGCCTTTGCAGCCCTATGTGGCGCAAGGCCTGCTGCGGCAGGTTCAGCCCTACCCGGACTTGGCCGAGGTCCAAGGGCAGCAGGCGGCCAAACGCGGCCTGCTGATCGCTGCGGCCGGGGCGCATAATCTGCTTTTTTCCGGGCCGCCAGGCACCGGCAAGACGCTGCTGGCCAGCCGCTTGCCCGGCCTCTTGCCACCGCTGGACGAACAGGAGGCGCTGGAGGTGGCCGCCATCCACTCGGTGGCCAGCCACAGCCCCCTGGAGCATTGGCCGCAACGGCCCTTTCGTCAGCCCCATCACAGTGCATCCGGCCCGGCACTGGTTGGCGGTGGTAGCCGGCCGCAGCCGGGCGAGATCACCCTGGCGCATCAGGGCGTGCTGTTCCTCGACGAGCTGCCGGAGTTCGACCGCAAGGTGCTCGAGGTCCTGCGTGAACCGCTGGAGTCGGGACATATCGTGATTGCCCGGGCGCGCGACAAGGTGCGCTTTCCTGCGCGCTTCCAGCTGGTGGCGGCGATGAACCCCTGCCCGTGCGGCTATCTCGGTGATCCCAACGGCCGCTGCCGCTGCACGCCGGATCAGATCCAGCGCTATCGCAACAAGCTCTCCGGCCCCCTGCTTGACCGCATCGACCTCCACCTGACCGTGGCGCGCGAGGCCACGGCGCTCAACGCCCCGCCGCAAATGGGGCAAAGCAGTGCCGTTCTGGCCGCCCAGGTGGCCCAGGCGCGGCAGCTGCAACTGGCCCGCCAAGGCTGCGCCAATGCCTTTCTCGACCTCGCCGGCCTGCGCCACCATTGCCAGCTGATAGCGGAGGATCAGGTCTGGCTGGAACGCGCCTGCGAGCGGCTGACGCTGTCGCTGCGTGCGGCGCACCGCCTGCTCAAGGTGGCGCGCACCCTTGCCGACCTGGAACAGGCTGCGAGCATCAGCCGCCAGCACCTCGCTGAAGCCCTGCAATATCGGCCTGCCAGCCAAGAATGAACCTGCTCTAGACCGAGCTCCGACTGGCAGCAATCGGCCGCGGACAACCGGCGCCTTTCGCGGTCTGTGTTAAATTGGCTGGCTTTCGCCACAGGCGGCCACTCCCCAGACACAACCCGAAGGAGCGCAGCATGGAGGCAAAACAGCCCTCGTCTTCCCACCTCAACGCCCCGGTCTTCTATGGCTCGGCAGTCATCATCCTGGCGCTGGTGATCTACAGCGTCGCATTCCAGAGCCACGCCCAAACCCTGTTTGGCGACACCCAGGCCTGGATCATCGCCAATGTCAGCTGGCTCTACATTCTCGCTGTCGCACTCATCCTGCTGATGGTGGTGCTGCTGGCGTTCAGTCGCTACGGCGACATCAAGCTCGGCCCGGATCACAGCGAGCCGGACTACAGCGCACTGACCTGGTTTGCCATGCTGTTCTCCGCAGGCATGGGCATCGGTCTGATGTTCTTCGGTGTCGCCGAGCCAGTGATGCACTTTCTCTCACCACCGACCGGCGAAGGCGGCACCACGCTCGCTGCGCGCGAAGCGATGAAGATCACCTTCTTCCACTGGGGCCTGCATGCCTGGTCGATCTACGCCATCGTGGCGATGATCCTGGCCTACTTCGCCTATCGCCACGGTCTGCCGCTGACGTTGCGCTCGGCGCTCTATCCGCTGATCGGCGAGCGCATCTACGGGCCGATCGGCCATGCCGTGGATATCTTCGCCATCATCGGTACCGTACTCGGGGTCGCCACGTCGCTGGGCCTGGGCGTCACCCAGATCAACACCGGCCTGAACCACCTCTATGGCCTGCCGATCTCCGTGCCGGTGCAGATCGGCCTGATCATCGCCACCACGCTGCTGGCCACGGTTTCAGTGGTTACCGGACTGGACAAGGGCGTGCGCCGGCTGTCCGAGCTGAACCTGACGCTGGCAGCACTGTTGTTGCTGATGGTGCTCGTTGCCGGGCCGACGGTGTTCATCCTGCAGACGTTCGTGCAGAACACTGGCAGCTACCTGTCAGACATCGTCGACAAGACCTTCAACCTCTACGCCTACGAGCCGAACGACTGGATCGGCGGCTGGACGCTGTTCTACTGGGGCTGGTGGCTGGCCTGGTCGCCCTTCGTCGGGCTGTTCATCGCGCGTATCTCGCGCGGCCGGACGATCCGCGAGTTCGTCGCCGGCGTACTGCTGGTACCGACCGCCTTCACCCTGCTGTGGATGACCGTGTTTGGTGACACCGCGATTCACATGATTCTCTGGGAGCACGTGACCAGCCTTGGCGAAGCGATCGAACGCGACAGCTCGCTGGCCCTGTTCGCCTTCCTCGAGCACTTCCCGTTCTCGGCGCTCATCTCGCTGATCGCCATCATCATGGTGGTGGTGTTCTTCGTCACTTCGGCGGACTCCGGCGCGCTGGTGGTGGACATGCTCGCCTCCGGCGGGCAGCAGGGCACGCCTGTATGGCAACGGATCTTCTGGGCCGTTTCCATGGGCGGCGTGGCCATCGCGCTGCTGCTGGCGGATGGTCTGACCGCATTGCAGACCGCCACCATCGCCAGTGCCCTGCCCTTCACCATTGCCCTGCTCTGCTCGATGTGGGGCCTGCTCAAGGCGCTGCGCCTGGACGCGACCAAGCAGGGGCTGCGCTACCAGGCCCTGAGCACCTCGCCCAGCGCGCCGCGCAGCGCGGGTGGCTGGCAGCGCCGACTGCGCACGTTGATGTTGTTCCCGCGGCGCGCCCATGTGGTGCGCTTCATCACCGAAGTGGTGCGCCCGGCCTACGACGACATCGCCGAGGAAATGCGCAAGCAGGGATATGTGGTCGAGATCAGCGAAGGCGATGACCGGCGCCTGCGCTTCGAAATCACCCATGATGGCGAGCCGGATTTCATCTACGAGGTTCGCCCGCGCGCCTATGCCATGCCGAGCTTCGTTGCCAGCAGCGAGGACGACGAGCGCGAGGAGCGCAAGTACTTCCGCGCCGAGGTGCACCTGAAGGAAGGCGGCCAGGATTACGACGTGATGGGCTGGAGCCGCGAGGACGTCATCAGCGACATCCTCGGCCAGTACGAAAAGCACATGCACTTCCTGCACATGGTCCGCTGAATCGGTTAGCGTCCTGGCCGCTGGGCCAGGACGCACCTGATCAGTGCATCAGTGCATCAGTGCGCCACGCCAGCCGCCAAGCGCTCGGCACTCATGAAACTCACCAACTCGGCCAGCGGCAACGGCTGGCTGACCAGGTAACCCTGCACCTGCTGCGTTCCGAACTGGCGCAACAGTTCGAGCTGTTCAGTGCTTTCGACGCCCTCGGCGACCACTTCCAGGCCGAGGTTGTGCGCCAGCCCGACCATCGCCTGCACCAGCTGCAGTTTCTCCGGCCGCACGACCATACCGGCGACGAAGCTCTTGTCGATCTTCAGCAGGGTGATCGGCAGACTGGACAGGTGCACGAACGACGAAAACCCGGTACCGAAGTCGTCCAGCGAGAAGCGCACACCCAGTTCGCCCAGCGCGTGCATGGCACTCTGCACCTGCTCGCTGCGGCGCATTACCGCCGTTTCGGTGAGTTCGAATTCCAGCCAGTGCGGATCGATGTCGCGTTCTTCTATCAGGCGGTTCAGCGTTGGCAGCAGCTGGCTGTCCTGAAACTGGCGGAAGGACAGGTTGATCGCCATGTGCAGCGAATCCGCCCCGCCTTCGTGCAGGCTTTGCAGGTCGCGCAGCGCTCGGGCGATCACCCAGTAGCCCAGCGGCACGATGAGCCCGCTCTCCTCGGCCATGGGAATGAAGGCATCCGGCCCCAGCAGCCCTCTTTCCGGGTGCAGCCAGCGCACCAGCGCCTCCAGGCCGACGATGCGCCCGCTGTCCAGGCACAGGCGCGGCTGGTAGTGCAGTTCCAGTTCACCACGGCGCAGGGCGCGGCGCAGCTCGCCCTCCTGATCGGCCAGGCTGCGCGCGCTGCGACTGACCTGCTCGTCATAGAAACACCAGGTGCAGCCCTGGCGGGCTTTGGCCTGGCGCATGGCGATCTGCGCGTGCCAGAGCAGCGGATCGGCCTTGATACCCTCGCTCACCCGCGCCAAGCCGAGACTGCAGCCAAGCATCAGACTCTCGCCCTCTACCCAGTAGGGCTCCGCCAGGGCTTCGACGATGCGATCGGCAACCTCCTCGGCGCGCTCGGGCTCGTTGCGGGTATCGAGCAGCAGGGCGAACTCGTCACCGCCCAGCCGTGCCAGCATGTCGCCGACCTCCAGCTGCGCCTTCAGCCGCGCCACCACCTGCAGGATCAGTCGGTCCCCGGCCTGATGGCCGAGCGCGTCATTGACGTGGCGGAAGTTGTCGAGATCCAGATAACCGAGCACCAGGCCCTGTTCCTGATGCTCGGCCAGGGCATCGCGCAGCAGGGTCTGGAAGCCCTGGCGGTTGACGATACCGGTGTGCGGGTCCTGCTCGGCGAGCTTGCGCAAGGTGCCCTGCAGGTTGCAGCGTTCACGCACGTAACGCAGGCAGCGACGCAGCACTTCGGGGCTCAGCTGATCGGCCACCAGCCAGTCGACTGCGCCTTCCGGCATTTGCGCCGGCTCCTCGTCGAGCAGCAGGATCAGAGGCCAGGGATAGCGTCCGGGAGCCGGCCGGCATTGTGGCGTGGCCAATAACAGACAGGGCGACTCGAGCTGCTCCCTGACCGACTCCCAGTCAGACGCAACGACCAGCCGCTCAGTGCAGTGCGAACCCTGCAGGCAGGCACGCAGCCGCTCGGCCCACTCGGGGCGCTCGGCCCGCAACAGCAGCGGCATGGTTTGGACAGGCGCTGGCAAGCGACCTCCGGACTCGATAGGTTTGCAGACGGGCGAAGCTACCCGGGCTTCCAGCACAGTCCCTTGCAAACGCCCTGCCTCCTGCAGCGCGCACAAGACTAATCCATTATTTCGTTCAGCCAAGCCCCATGCGCGACGATCGGCGTTTTATTGAGCACGCAGCGGGCCGGCATCCACCCATCAGCCTGTTAAACTCCCGCCCCCGCTTCGAATGACCTGAATACCATGTCCCGACTCAACCCTCGGCAGCAGGAAGCCGTGAACTACGTCGGCGGCCCACTTCTGGTGCTCGCCGGTGCCGGCTCCGGCAAGACCAGCGTGATCACTCGCAAGATCGCCTATCTGGTGCAGCACTGCGGCATCCAGGCCCGCCATATTGTCGCCATGACCTTCACCAACAAGGCCGCGCGCGAGATGAAGGAGCGCGTCGGCAGCCTGCTCAAGGGCGCCGAGGCGCGCGGCCTGACCGTGTCCACATTCCACAATCTGGGCATGAACATCATCCGCAAGGAATACGCGCGCCTGGGCTACAAGCCCGGCTTCTCGATCTTCGATGACGGCGACATCAAGGCGCTGCTCACCGACATCATGCAGAAGGAGTATTCCGGCGACGACGGCGCCGATGAGATCAAGAACTACATCGACAGCTGGAAGAACGACCTGATTCTGCCCGACGAAGCCCTGGCCAACGCGCGCAACCCCAAGGAGCAGACCGCCGCCATCGTCTACCTGCACTACCAGCGTACGCTCAAGGCGTACAACGCGGTGGACTTCAACGACCTGATCCTGCTGCCGGTGAAACTCTTCCAAGAGCACGCCGACATTCTGGAGAAGTGGCAGAACCGCATCCGCTACCTGCTGGTTGACGAATATCAGGACACCAACGCCAGCCAATACCTGCTGGTGAAGCTGCTGGTGGGTATGCGCAACCAGTTCACCGTGGTCGGTGACGACGACCAGTCGATCTACGCCTGGCGTGGCGCGCGTCCGGAAAACCTGATGCTGCTGAAGGAGGATTACCCCTCGCTGAAGGTGGTGATGCTGGAGCAGAACTACCGCTCCACCAGCCGCATCCTCAAGTGCGCCAACATCCTCATCGCCAACAACCCGCACGTGTTCGAGAAGCAGCTGTGGTCGGAGATGGGCCATGGCGACGAGATCCGCGTGATCCGCACGCGCAACGAGGACGCCGAGTGCGAGCGCGTAGCACTGGAAATCCTCACCGAGCACCTGCGTACCCAGCGCCCCTACAGCGACTTCGCCATCCTCTATCGCGGCAACTACCAGGCCAAGCTGATGGAGCTGAAGCTGCAGCACCACCAGATTCCCTATCGCCTGTCCGGCGGCACCAGCTTCTTCGCCCGCCAGGAGGTGAAGGACCTGATGAGCTACTTCCGCCTCTTGGTCAACCCGGACGACGACAACGCCTTCCTGCGCGTGATCAACGTGCCGCGCCGCGAGATCGGTTCCACCACCCTGGAAAAGCTCGGCAACTACGCCAGCGAGCGCGGCATCTCGATGTATGCCGCCGCCGACGAGATCGGCCTCGGCGCGCATCTGGACAGCCGCTACGCCGAGCGCCTGTCACGCTTCAAGCACTGGATGGACAACGTGCGCCAGCAGTGCGCGCAGAACGACCCGATCGCCGCCATCCGCAGCATGGTGATGGACATCGACTACGAGAACTGGCTGCGCCAGAACGCCTCCAGCGACAAGGTGGCCGACGCGCGCATGGGCAACGTCTGGTTTCTCGTCGATGCGCTGAAGAGCACGCTGGAGAAAGACGAAGACGGCGACATGACCATCGAGGACGCCATCGGCAAGCTGGTGCTGCGCGACATGCTCGAACGTCAGCAGGAAGAGGAAGAAGGTGCCGAAGGTGTGCAGATGATGACCATGCACGCCTCGAAGGGCCTGGAATTTCCCTCGGTGTACATCATCGGCTTCGAGGAAGAGATCCTGCCGCACCGCTCCAGCATCGAGGCCGACACCATCGAGGAAGAGCGGCGCCTGGCCTACGTCGGCATCACTCGCGCCAAGCGCAACCTGGCGCTGACCTTTGCCGCCAAACGCAAACAGTATGGCGAGGTGATCGACTGCACGCCGAGCCGCTTCCTCGACGAGCTGCCGCCGGAGGACCTGGTCTGGGAAGGCCAGGAGGACGCGCCGGTGGAGGTCAAGGCCGCGCGCGGCAACGACGCGCTGGCGGCGATGCGGGCGATGCTCAAGCGTTGAGAAAAGCCGCGACAGGCGAAGCTACGGAGCTGATGTCCAAAGAGCTTCGCCCCGAGGTCGGGCCTCCCACGAAAGTGGCCTGCAAACACCGCGGCCGGCAGCAGGAGCGCCCTGGCCATGATAGAGACTGCGGACCGACGCCAAGTCAAAGGCCTCGCCCCGAGGTAGGCGACAAGGGCAAGCTGCTGCATACCGCTTCCCTGTGGGAGGCGCGCCCTCGCGGCGATGCAGGTTGAAGGACCGGCGCCAACCATAAGCCTGACACCGCTCTGCGCCTGAACTCCAAGCAACTTCCACTGATCTGTTTGTATCCCGTAACCCAACCGCGGCATGCTTTGCAGATTGCGGTTTCTGGAGGGATTCGATGTACCACGGCGAACGCTTCAATGCCTGGACGCACCTGATCGGTGCAGTTCTGGCGAGTCTGGGTGCCATCTGGCTGCTGGTGCTGGCGGCGCTCGACGGCGAGCTGGCGAAGATCGTCAGTGCCGCGATCTACGGCCTCAGCCTGATCCTGCTCTACAGCATCTCGACGCTGTACCACAGCCTGCGCGGACGGGCGAAGGTGGTCATGCGCAAGCTCGATCACCTGTCGATCTATCTGCTGATCGCCGGCAGCTACACGCCGTTCTGCCTGGTCACTCTGGCCGGGCCCTGGGGCTGGACGCTGTTCGGCATCGTCTGGGGCCTCGCCGTTATCGGCATGCTGCAGGAGATCAAGCCGCGCTCCGAGGCGCGGGTGCTGTCACTGGTGATCTACGCGGTGATGGGCTGGATCGTGCTGGTGGCGGTCAAGCCGCTGCTGGCGGCGCTCGGCGGTGCCGGCTTCGCCTGGCTGCTGGCCGGCGGCATCTGCTACACGGTGGGTATCGTGTTCTTCGTCTTCGACGACCGCTTCCGCCACTGGCACGGCATCTGGCACATCTTCGTGATGGTCGGCAGCCTGCTGCACTTCATCGCGATTCTGTTCTACGTGATCTGACTCAGCGTTGTTCGTCCAGCGCCGCCGCGCTGCCGAGCACGGCTTCCAGCTCGTCCGCCGCGGCGCGCAGCCGGGGCACGAACTCCAGCAGCTGCGCCATCGAGCAGCGAATCACCGGCGCATGGCTGAACAGGCAGGCCAGCAGCTCGCCGTCGGCATCCCGCACCGGCACCGCACAGGCGACCATGCCGTCGATGAACTCCTCGCAATCGGTGCCCAGCTGTTCTTCACGCACCCGCGCCAGATCGTCACGCAGCGCGCTGAGGTCAGTCAGCGTGTTGCGCGCCATCCGTTGCAGCGGCAGGCGCGGCAGCACCCGCTCCAGTTGCTCCGGCGACAGCGAGGCCAGGTAGAGCTTGCCACTGGCGGTGCACCAGAGCGGCGTGTGGCTACCGATCGGCAGGTTGATCTGCAACGGCCAGTTGGTCTGCACCCGGTCGAAATAGAGCATGTCCAGCCCATCCGGGATGGCCAGCCCGCAGGTTTCGCCGATGGCTTCGGAGAGCTGGCGCAGGATCGCCTGGCGCAGCGCCTTGTGCCGGCTGCTGCGCAGAATGTTCAGCGCCGCGACATGCAGCCGTTCGCCCGGCAGCAGGCCGCCACGCAGACCGAACTGCAGGAAGCCTTCCTTTTCCAGCGTCTGCACCAGCCGGTGCGCGCTAGCCTTGGGAATCTCCAGACGCTCGGCCAGCGCGGTCGGGCTGAGCGGCTCCTTCGCCGCGGCGACCGCCTCGATGATTTCCAGCACGCGGGTGATGGAGGAGCCTTTTTCGCGGGGAGTGCTGCGCATCGCCTGCCTTGTCGTTCGATGAGATGAGCGCCCCGCAGGGCGCGCACGAGTGTAGCGACCGGCACCGTCTGTGCAACGGTGCCGCGCGGTTTACTTCATGGTCGGCATGGCGAACTCGGCACCGGCGCGGATACCGGTGGGCCAGCGCCGGGTCACGGTCTTCATGCGGGTGAAGAAGCGCACCCCGTCCGGACCGTGCATGTTCAGCGGACCGAATACCGAGCGCTTCCAGCCGCCGAAGCAGTGGAAGGCCATCGGCACGGGGATCGGCACGTTGACGCCGACCATACCGACCCTGACGTTCTCCTCGAACTGCCGCGCGGTGTCGCCGTCGCGAGTGAAGATCGAGGTGCCGTTGCCGTACTCGTGGTCGTTGATCAGCTGCAGCGCCTCGTCGAAGCTCTTCACCCGCACCACGGCCAGCACCGGGCCGAAGATTTCCTCCTGATAGATGCGCATGTCCGGCGTGACCCGGTCGAACAGCGTCGGCCCGAGGTAGAAGCCGTTCTCGTAGCCTGCGACCTTGATGCCGCGACCGTCGCAGACCAGCGTCGCGCCCTCTTCCACGCCGAGATCGATGTAGCCGCTGACCTTCTGCTGGTGCTCGCGGGTCACCAGCGGGCCCATGTGCGGCTCGGGCTCGACGCCCAGCCCCGGGCCGGTGCGCATCTGGCCGATCTCGCCTTGCAACATGCCGACCAGCTTGTCCGCCACCTCGTCACCGACGCACACCGCCACGGAGATCGCCATGCAGCGCTCGCCGGCCGAGCCGTAGGCCGCACCGATCAGCGAGCTGACCACCTGCTGCGGATCGGCGTCGGGCATCACCACCATGTGGTTCTTTGCCCCGCCCAGGGCCTGGCAGCGCTTGCCGTGGGCCGAGGCGGTGGCATAGATGTATTCGGCGATGGGCGTCGAGCCGACGAAGCTGACCGACTGCACCCGCTCGTCGGTGAGCAGCACGTCCACCGCTTCCTTGTCGCCGTTGACGATATTCAGCACGCCAGCCGGCAGCCCGGCTTCGGCCAGCAGCTCGCCGAGCAGCATGGTCGCGCTGGGGTCCTTTTCCGAGGGCTTGAGGACGAAGGTATTCCCGCAGGCGATGGCCACCGGCAGCATCCACAGCGGCACCATCGCCGGGAAGTTGAACGGGGTGATGCCGACGCAGACGCCCAGCGGCTGCATCAGCGAGTTGGAATCAATGTCGCGACCGACATTGGAGGAGAACTCGCCCTTAAGCAGGTGCGGGATGCCGCAGGCAAACTCGACCACTTCCAGCCCGCGGGTGACTTCGCCCTGGGCGTCGGAAAAGACCTTGCCGTGCTCGCTGGTGATCAAGCGGGCAACGTCGTCACGGCGCCGTTCGAGCAGTTCCTTGAAACGAAACATGACCCGCGCGCGTACCAGCGGCGGCGTCTTCGACCAGCCGTCGAAGGCGGCCTGGGCGGCGGCAATCGCTTCGCGGGTTTCATCCGCCGAGGACAGCGAGACGTACAGGCGCGGCTCGCCGGTGGCCGGGTTATAGACGGTGGCGTGGCGCTCGGAGCGGCCGGCGACGGCCTCGTTGTTGATCAGGTTGCCGAGGGTCTGCATGGCTTCACTCCTGGTTCCAGACGGTTTCGTAGAGGTCGATGATTTCCGCTTCGGTAGGCACGCGCGGGTTGTTGCCCGGCGAGCCGGAGGCCAGCGCCTGGCGCGCCATGGTCTCGCGCAGCTCGAAGAAGCGCTCGCGGGCGATGCCGAACTGTTCGGGGCTCGGCACTTGCAGTTCCTGATTGATCGCGCGCAGCTCGGCGAGCAGCTTGTCGTTGGCTACCTCGACGCTGTCGGTCTGCATGGCGACGCCCATGGCGCGGGCGCAGTCGGCATAGCGCTCGGGCGCCGCGGGAATCGAGAAGGCGGTGATCGCCGGCAGCAGCATGGCGTTGGACAGCCCGTGCGGCACATGAAAGAAGGCGCCGATCGGCCGACTCATGCCATGCACCAGCGCCACCGATGCGTTGGAAAAGGCGATCCCGGCCAGTGTCGCGCCGAGCATCATCGCCTCACGCGCGGCACGGTTGCCCGGCTCGTGGAAGGCCGCGCGCAGGTTCGGTGCCAGGAGGCGCATGGCTTCCAGCGCCTGGGCATCGCTGTAGAGGCTGGCCTTGCGGCTGACATAGGCCTCGATGGCGTGGGTCAGCGCATCGATGCCGGTGTCGGCGGTGACCCGCGGCGGCAGCGAGAGGGTCAGCTCGTAGTCGATCAGCGCGGCGATGGGCATGAAGCCGAGGCCGGCGCAGAGCATTTTCTCGTCGCTGGTCTCGTCGGTGATGATGGTGAAGCGCGTCGCCTCCGAGCCGGTGCCGGCAGTGGTGGGGATGGCGATCAGCGGCAAGCCGGCTTCGCTGACGTCGCGCGGGAAGCGGTAGTCGCGCATCTCGCCGCCGAACTTGCCGAGGATGCCGATGGCCTTGGCCGAATCGATCGGGCTGCCGCCACCGAGGGCGACGATGGAATCGAAATCGCCCTGGCGGACCATTTCCACGCCGGCGCGAATCGAGGCCGCGGTCGGTTCGGGCAGGGTATCGGCGAAACACTGGCTGGCGATGCCGGCTTCTTCCAGCTGCCCGGCAATACGGGCGACGTAGCCCAGCTCGACCATCATGCGGTCGGTGACGATCAGCGGGCGATTGCAGCCCAGCTCCTGCAGCACGCGGGCGAGTTGCCCACTGGCGCCGGCGCCGACTTCCATCAGGCGCGGCAGGACGATGCGATGACTCATGGCACTCTCCGAAATGGACCGCCTGACAAGCTGGCAGCTTCTTATTCTGAGACTTTATGTCTCACTATCGAATCAGGAGAGTAGAAAGCGAACTGACAGCCGTCAATAAAAAACGAGACCGATGGTCTCGTTTTATCTGCTGCGTGGTCGTTATCTGCCATACCGATCAACCCGAAGGTCGCCGGTAGTGGTTTGCCGCCATGGCCAGTCGCTCGGCCACCGCCTGCACCCGCGCTCGTGCTTGCGAGTCGCCCAGCCCTTGCAGATCGGCCTCGACGTTGAGCAACACGGCATCGACGCCGGCGACCAGCAACAGCACCGCCGCCTCGACATCACAGCGCAGCGACGGCTCGACCATCGGCAAGGCGCGCTCGGCGATACCCAGCGCCTCGACGCAGGCATGTGCCGTCGCCAGCGGCACTGCGCAGGCCTGGCGCGACAAGTCAGCCTTCCGGTCTTCGTCGTCCTTCAGATAGTCGGAAAAGACCGCCACGTCGTCATCGGCAAAAGCACCGGGACGCCCCAGCAGTGAGCGGGCGTCGGTCAGCAGCGCGTTACAGCACGCATCGCCGTGCGCCGCACTAACCCGCAGCGCCTTAACGATCAGCGCCACAGCGAGGTCCGCAGTCACCGCAGCGACCGCACCGCAGCCGGGTAAGGCGCGCTCGGCAACGGCATGGCGAAACTGCGCGAGGCTCAGCTGCCAGAGCCCCTGCCCCGCGCCCGGCCTGTCGGTTTCGCCCATCAGGCCGACTTGGCGCCGTCCCAATGCAGCAGCACATCGAGCATGCGGTTGGAGAAGCCCCACTCGTTGTCGTACCAAGCCATCACCTTGACCAGCTCGCCCTGCACGCGGGTCTGGCTGAGGTCGGCGACGCAGGACGCCGGGTAGCCGTTGAAGTCGCAGGAGACCAGCGCTTCCTCATTGCACTCCATGACGCCGGCCGGCAGCTTCTGCGCCCCGGCACGGAGGATGTCGTTGATCGCCTCGACGCTCTCCGGTGCGTTCTCTGCGATAAAGGTCAGGTCGACCAACGAGACGTTCGGCGTCGGCACCCGCACCGAGAGGCCGTCCAGACGCCCGGCCAGCTCCGGCAGCACCAGGCCGATGGCCTTGGCCGCACCAGTGGTGGACGGAATCATCGACAACGCCGCGGCGCGAGCCCGATAGAGATCGCTGTGTGCCTTGTCCAGCAGGTTCTGGTCGTTGGTGTAGGAGTGCACGGTGTTGAGCAGGCCCTGGCGGATGCCGACCGCCTCATGCAGCACCTTGGCCAGCGGCGCCAGGCAGTTGGTGGTGCAGGAGGCGTTGGAGACGACGCGCTGATCGCCAAGCAACTGGTGATTCACGCCGTAGACCACGGTCAGGTCGCCGCCATCCAATGGGTGCGAGGCAAATACGCGGCCGGCCCCGGCCTGCAGATGCTGCTCGATCATCGCGCGTTTCTTGAACTTGCCGGTGCACTCCAGCACCACATCGACGTTCAGCTCCTTCCATGGCAGCTGGGTCGCATCGCGCTCGGCCAGCAGGCGGATCGCCTGGCCGCGCACCACCATCGATTCGCCCTGCAGCTCGACCGGCTCGGGAAAACGACCAAAGGTCGAATCGAAGCGGGTCAGATGCACCAGCGTCTTGTGGTCGCTGAGATCGTTGATCGCGACCACCTGTACCCGATCCTGCAATCCACGCTCGAACAGCGCTCTCACGACGGCGCGACCGATACGTCCATACCCGTTGATGGCAATACGTAGCATGCAAATCTCCTCGGAGGGGGGTGAAAGTCTGTCGTTAGCTTAGGCGGAGTATCCACCCTTGCGTTCATCACGGACCGACCAGGATCAATTAACTGGCGAACCCACGTGCCGCTGGCCAGTCGTACACCTGACAAGGCGGCGGTACAGAGCCGACCGCAACCTGAGACAAATCAGGGGGTGCGTGGCATGAGCGAGACAACCCGAACACCGTGGTGGAAAGGCGCGACCGTTTATCAGATCTATCCACGGTCGTTTGCCGACAGCAATGGCGACGGCATCGGCGACCTCAACGGCGTGCGGCGCCACCTCGATCATCTGCAGCAGCTGGGCGTCGACGCGCTGTGGCTGTCGCCAATCTTCCGCTCGCCGATGGCCGATGCCGGCTACGACATCAGCGACTATTGCGATATCGATCCGCTGTTCGGCTCGCTGACCGATATCGACCGGCTGATCACCGAAGCCCACGCTCGCGATATCCGCGTGCTGCTGGATTTCGTGCCCAATCACACCTCTGATGAACATCCCTGGTTCGTCGAGTCGCGCAGCTCGCGGGACAACCCCAAGCGCGACTGGTACATCTGGCGCGACCAGCCGAACAACTGGCGCGCCGCGCTGGGTGCCGGCAGCGCCTGGACCTGGGACGAGCACACCCAGCAGTACTACCTGCACCTGTTCCTCGCCAAGCAACCGGACCTCAACTGGCGCAACCCCGAGGTAGTCGAGGCGATGCACGACGTACTGCGCTTCTGGCTCGATCGCGGCGTGGACGGCTTTCGTATCGACGTCATCCACTGCACCGGCAAGGACCCGAGTTTCGCCGACGACCCGCGCTGCCAGGCCGGCCAGCCGCTGTCGGACTTCAACGACCAGCCCTACAGCCATGAAGTGCTGCGCGGCCTGCGCAAGCTGGTCGACAGCTACCCGGGCGACCGCATGCTAGTGGGCGAAGTGAACATCCGCTCCACCGAACGCGTGCTGCAGTACTACGGCGCTGGCGACGAGCTGCACCTGGCCTTCAACTTCAACCCGCTCGACGCGCCCTGGGATCCGGTGCTGTTTCGCACCTGCATCCGCGAGGTCGAGCACTGGCTGCAGCCGGCCGGTGCCTGGCCGACCTGGGTGCTGTCCAATCACGATAACGTGCGCCAGCGCAGCCGCTATCAGGGCTCCGAGCGAGCCGCCCGCGCGGCAGCGGTCCTGCTGCTGACCCTGCGCGGCACGCCCTTCATCTACCAGGGTGAGGAACTGGGGCTGGAAGACGCGGTGATCACGGCCGAAACACGCACCGATCCGGGCGGCCGCGATGGCTGCCGCGCGCCGATTCCCTGGCACGCCGAGCCGCCCCATGGCTGGGACGGCGCCAAGCCCTGGCTGCCCTTTCCACCCGATGCGGACCAACTGGCGGCCGAACGCCAGACCGGCGCGGCGAACTCCATGTTCGCGCTTTACCAGCGCCTGCTGGCGGCGCGCAAGGCCAGCCCGGCGCTGCATCACGGTGATTACGAAGAACTGCCGTCACATCCCGAAGTGCTCGCCTACCGCAGACAGCACGGCGATGACCGGCGGCTGGTCTGCATCAATTTCGCCGACGCAGCCCAGGCCTTTCCCCAGAGCGGCGAATGGGCGGTAGAAATCGCCAGCGACGGCTGCGACGAAGGCGAACCCTATTCCGGCACCCTGAACCCGGGCCAGGCCGTCGTGCTGCGCCCGATGGAGAACTGAGCATGCGCCCACTCTGGTACCGCAACGCGGCGATCTATCAGATAGACCCAACCCTGTTTCGTGACAGCAACGGCGACGGCTGCGGCGATCTGCGCGGCGTCACTGAACGGCTCGACTACATTCGCGGCCTGGGCTGCACCGCCATCTGGCTCATGCCCTTCTACCAGTCGCCCTTCGAGGATGCCGGCTACGACATCAGCGACCATCTGCAGGTGGACGAGCGCTTCGGTGATCTGGCCGATGTCGTCGCCCTGCTGGAAAAGGCCGAGGAACTGGGTCTGCACGTGATCATCGAGCTGGTGGTGCAGCACACCTCCATCCAGCACAAGTGGTTTCAGGAGGCGCGCCGCGATCGCAACTCGCCCTACCGCGACTACTACATCTGGGCCGACGAGCCCGACGATTTCATGGAGCCGATCTTTCCGACGGTCGAGGACAGCATCTGGACCTGGGACGACGAAGCCGGCCAGTACTATCGCCACCTGTTCTACAAACACGAGCCGGACCTGGATCTGACCAACCCGCGGGTCATCCACGAGATCGAGCGAATCATGTCGTTCTGGCTGCGCCTGGGCGTGTCCGGTTTTCGCATCGACGCCGCGGTGCACATGGTGCGCCAGGCCGGCGGTGGTGAACTGGAGAAGGGCTACTGGCTGCTCGAGCACATGCGCGACTTCGTTACCATGCGCCGCCCCGAAACCGTGCTGCTCGGCGAGATCGACACCGATCCGGAGAAGTACGTCGAATACTTCGGCGACGAGGCCGATCGTGTCACCCTGCTACTGGATTTCTGGACCAACAATCACCTGTTCCTAGCCCTGGCACGCCAACAGGCCGAGCCGCTGGTGCGCGCGCTGAACAGCCAACCGCTGCCGCCCAGTCATTCGCAATACGCGCTGTGGATCCGCAACCACGACGAGCTGAGCCTCGACCGACTGGAAGAGGATGAGCGCAACGAGGTGATGGACACCTTCGCCCCCGACGAGAACATGCGCGCCTACGATCGCGGCATTCGCCGCCGCCTTGCACCCATGCTCGACGGCGACGAGCGCCGCATCGCCGCCACTCACGCCCTGCTCTTCTCGCTACCCGGCACGCCGATCATTCGCTATGGCGAGGAAATCGGCATGGGCGACGACCTCGACCGCCCTGAACGACTCGCCGTGCGCACGCCGATGCAGTGGTCCAACGAGCCCAACGCCGGCTTCTCCTGCAGCAAAGGGGAGCTGGCCGCACCGGTGATCGACGAAGGGCCCTTCACCTACGAAAAGATCAACGTGTTCGCCCAGACCCTGCGCAGTGACTCGCTGATGGCGCGCACCGGCAACATGATCCGCACACGCATCGGCCTGCGCGAGATTGGCATCGGCAAGCGCACAACCGTGGAGGTGGACGATCCCGCCGTGTTCGCCATCCGCCACGACAACGGCTCGACGGTACTCATGCTGGTCAACCTGGCAGACCAGGACACCACCGTGGAGATCACTGACGACGACCTGCAGGACATGGTCGATGTGCTCGCCGACTGTGACTATGACCAACCGGAAGGTACGCCGCTGAAGATTCGCCTAGGCCCGTATGGCTACCGCTGGTTGCGGCGCAAACAGCAATTGTTCGGATGAGGGCTGCCCGATGATTCTCGACGCAACGCAGTGGCGTGGCTGGCACGGCGACGATTTTCCCGAGGCCAGCTGGTATCGCGACGATGAGCAGCTGTGCGCCATCGTCGGCGCACCCAGGGTCGACCTGATTTCGCGCGAACGCTATGGCGATTTCATTCTGCGCTTCGAATACGCCTTGCCGGTGGGCGGCAATTCCGGGGTGTTCTACCGCGTCGACGAGACCGCCGACCTTGCCTGGCACAGCGGGCCGGAGATGCAGCTGCTGGATGATGAAGTTCATCCGGACGGAGCCGAACCGACCACGCGCAACGGTGCCCTGTACGGGCTGCTCGCCACGCAGCAGGCAACACCGATCGAACCGGGCAGTTTCATGGAAGGCGCGCTGAAGCTACGCGGTGCAGAGGTCGAGCACTGGCTAGGCAATCGTATGGTGCTGAGTTATCGCCTGGACGACCCAGCCTTGCGCACGCGAATCGAATCCAGCAAGTTCGCCGACAAGCCGCTGTTCGCCCAGGCGCCGGCCGGACATATCGTCCTCCAGCACCATGGCGAGGCGGTGCGCTTTCGCCGCCTGTCGATCGAAGCGTTGAGCTGAACGCCGACCTTGGATCGGCACCGCGAATTGAGCGAGAATGCGCGGCTTTTCCAGGCTGCGAAACGCAGTGACGGCAGAAGCGCCCCGGCGCCAAGCGTCAGGCAAGCCGCGGCCGCCCACGCTTGAGGTAGCGTTCGTGGAACAGCTGAAAGATAAGATTCGCAGTCAGGGCATCGTGCTTTCCGACCGGGTACTGAAGGTCGACGCGTTCCTCAACCACCAGATCGACCCCGTGCTGATGCAGGCCATCGGCAAGGAATTCGCCCGTCTCTTCCGCGATGATGGCATCACCAAGATCGTCACCATCGAGGCCTCCGGCATCGCACCGGCGGTCATGGCCGGCCTGGAGCTGGGCGTGCCGGTGATCTTCGCCCGCAAGCACCAGTCGCTCACCCTGCAGGACAACCTGCTGACCGCCACGGTCTATTCATTCACCAAGCAGGTGGAGAGCACCATCGCAGTTTCGACCCAGCATCTGTCTTCGAACGACCGCGTGCTGATCATTGATGACTTCCTGGCCAACGGCAAAGCCGCCAAGGGGCTGATCTCGATCATCAACCAGGCCGGGGCGAGCATCGCCGGCCTCGGTATCGTTATCGAAAAAGCCTTCCAGGCCGGTCGCCAGGAGCTGGAAGAAGCCGGCTACCGCGTCGAGTCGCTGGCCCGGGTCGCGTCGCTGGCAGACGGCCAAGTGCAGTTCATAGACTGAGTACGCTTTACCGACTGACCGGCGCCGCCTCCCCGCGCCACAACGTCACCAGCGCGCCCTGCGTGCCTGCCAGCGGATCGCTGATGGGCACGCCGACCTGGGCGATCCGCTCACGCGCCGCGTCGTGGGTGGCCGCGTCCGGCCGCTGCATATCGTACTGCTGATCGACCGGGTAGCCGGCCACCACCTGAAAGTCCTCGCTCGCGTGCAGTGCGCAATGCCCGGTCCCGGCCGGCAGCACCACGGCGTCGCCGGCTTTCAGCTCAACCTCCTGACCATTCTCACCGCCCAGCATGACCCGCACCGAACCACTGGCCACGCCGAGCACCTCGTGGGCGGTGGAGTGGTAGTGGTGGTAGTCATAAACCGTCCCGCGCCAGGCGGAAGGCCACAGATGGCAGTCGAACAGGCGCTCGAAAGCGTCGGCGGGACTTGGTCCGGCCAACGGCAGCTGGCGATAGATCAGCACCGGATGCGGGCTGTTGGGCGTGCGTCCGTCGCTGAAAAGCCGGAGCTGTTCGGGTTGTGGCGCGGAGCTGGGCATGCGGGCCTCCTCTCGGATTGATGAATCGGCCTCCCGGCCGTATCAGCTTCGACTTGAAGCAGCCGATATTTGCTCCCCGCAGAAACGACAAAGCCGCCCGAAGGCGGCTTTGCGAGTAATGCTCGACGCTCGATCAGAGGCCGGACATGTGCTGGATGGCGGCCTTCAGCTCGTCATCAGAGCAGTCGCCACAGGTGCCCTTCGGCGGCATGGCGTTGATACCGTTGATGGCGTGCTTGAGCAGACCATCCAGGCCACCGGCGGCATCGGCACGCGCCGACCAGGCAGCGCTGTCACCGGTTTTCGGCGAATTGAGCAGGCCGGAACCGTGGCAGGCAGTGCAGAACTTGCCGTACACGTCGGAACCGCTGCGAGCAGCGCCACCAGCGGCAGCGGCAGCGCCGGCACCAGCAGCAGCACACTCTTCACCTTGAATACATACGCTACCCACCGGCTTGAGGCGCTCGGCGATTGCTTCGTCGGTCGCAGCCTGGGCGCTCATTGCCCACAGGGCCAATACGGCAGTCTGTGCTACCAGGATCTTCTTAATCAGGTTCACCTTACACCCTCATTGTGGCTAGACACGCCCGCGGCCACGGTATCGCGAGCGGCGAACAGTATAACGACAAGCCATGCCGGCCGAAACAATACCAAAGGCCCGGCCATTCCCAGCGACGCTTTGTCGCATCGAAACTTTCAAACGAATCGAGGCCAGTGGCTTTTAAAAGTTCGCTGGCGTCGTGGCGCTGATCAACCTGGCTGGCGCATCAAATGGATTGCGAAAACGATGCGGCTTGCTGCTTTCGAAGTAGTAACTGTCACCGCTCTCCAGCACGTACACCTGACCGTTAACGGTCAGCTCCAAGCGGCCTTCGACCAGCATCCCGGCCTCCTCGCCCTGGTGGGCGAGCATGTCCATACCGGTATCCGAGCCAGGCGGATAGGTTTCGGCCAGAAAGGCAATGGCACGCCCGGGATGCGCCTTGCCCACCAGTTTCATGCTCACCGCACCGTCGGATATATCGATCAGCTCGCCAGCCTTGTAGACCACCTGGGTGTCGCTGTCCTGCTCGAAGTCGGGAGAAAAGAACTCCACCAGCGACATGGGAATGCCGCTCAGCACCTTCTTCAGCGAACTGATCGAGGGACTGACGCTGTTCTTTTCGATCATGGAAATGGTGCTGTTGGTAACGCCGGCACGCTTGGCGAGTTCACGCTGGGACAGACCCTTGAGCTTGCGGATGGTTTGCAGTCGAACGCCAACGTCCAATACGGGAGCCCCCTTTCAAGAGCAGTGCGAAGAGGGGGCTATCATGGCAATGGCGTTCAGAATTTACAACACTGCCGCCGAACGGCTCGTCGCCCGGCGCTTGCAGCTCAGCTCGACCTCAGAGCACCGGACCGGCAAGGTCCGGCATGGCGGCGATAACGGTGATCTCCACCCGTACATCCGGGGAATACATCAACGCCTGCACGGTGGTGCGTGCCGGCGCGGTGCCCGGCGCAATCCAAGCGTCCCATACCTCGTTCATCCCGGCGTAATCGGCGGCGATATCCTTCAGGTGAATGGTTGCCGAAAGCAGGCGCGCCTTGCTGGTACCCGCCTCTTCCAGCAAGCGCTCGATGCTCGACAGGGTTTCGTGGGTCTGCTCGCGGATGTCGCCGGTCAGGTCGTCTGCCAGTTGCCCGGAGAGATACACCGCGCCGTTGTGGATCACCGCTTCGCTGTAGCGGGTTTCAGTGTGCAGCCGCCGGATGGGCATGTTTACGAGTCTCCTTGTGCTTGCCGTAACGGAAGATGTCCAGCCCCTCGGTGCTGATCTGCGGACGCTTGGACGCCAGCAAGTCAGCGAGCACACGGCCGGAGCCGCAGGCCATGGTCCACCCGAGGGTGCCATGGCCGGTATTGAGGAACAGGTTGCGATAGGGTGTCGCACCAATGATCGGCGTGCCGTCGGGCGTGGCCGGTCGCAGGCCGGTCCAGAATACCGCGTCGGCCGGATCACCGCCCTGCGGATAGAGATCGCCCACCACCATTTCCAGCGTTTCACGGCGGCGCGGGTTGAGCGATAGATCGTGCCCGGCGATCTCCGCCATACCACCGACGCGGATGCGCTGATCGAAGCGGGTGATGGCGACCTTGTAAGTTTCATCGAGCACGGTCGATTGCGGTGCCATCGCCGGATCGCTGATCGGCACCGTCAGCGAATAGCCCTTGAGCGGGTACACCGGCGCACGAATGCCCAGCGGTTTGAGCATCTGCGGGCTGTAGCTGCCGAGCGCCAGCACGTAGCGGTCAGCGGTTTCCAGCTTGCCGTCGATCCACACCCCGGCCAGCCGATCACCGGCGTAGTCGAGGCGTTGAATATTCTGTTCAAAGCGGAATTCGACCCCGAGGGCTACGGCCATCTCGGCCAGGCGTGAGGTGAACATCTGGCAGTCGCCGGTCTGGTCATTGGGTAGACGCAAGGCTCCGCTGAGCTTGTGCGAAACCTTCGCCAGGGCCGGTTCGACCCGCGCAATGCCCGCTCGATCGAGCAGTTCATAGGGCACACCGGAGCGCTGCAGCACGGCAATGTCCTTGGCGGCAGCATCGAGCTGCGCCTGGGTGCGGAACAGCTGTGTAGTGCCCAGCTGGCGGCCTTCGTAAGCGATGCCGGTTTCCGCGCGCAGCTCGTCGAGGCAATCACGGCTGTATTCGGACAGGCGCACCATGCGCTCCTTGTTCACCGCGTAGCGGGCCGCCGTGCAGTTGCGCAGCATCTGCGCCATCCACAGGTACTGGTCGACGTCACCGGTAAGCTTGATCGCCAAAGGCGCATGGCGCTGCAGCAGCCACTTCATCGCCTTCAGCGGGACGCCGGGCGCAGCCCAGGGCGAGGCGTAGCCAGGCGAAACCTGCCCGGCATTGGCGAAACTGGTCTCCATCGCCACCGCCGGCTGCCGATCGACCACCACCACTTCGAAACCGGCCCGCGCCAGATAATAGGCGCTGGCAGTGCCGACCACGCCGCTACCCAATACCAGTACACGCATTGCAGCCTCCCGCCCGCTCGAACGGACTTTTCCGGATCACTATTGAAACGGAGTATAAAAAGGCGAACGCAGTGTTATTCACCATATAAAAAGCTATCTTTGGCCTTTATTCACGCCAATTGCGCTTTATTCGGAGGGCATATCCCTTGAGAACCCGGCATCAGACACGCCGCGAACTGGACAAGATCGACCGCCATATCCTGCGCATTCTGCAAGCCGAAGGGCGCTTGCCCTTCACCGAGCTGGGCGAGCGTGTCGGCCTGTCCACCACGCCCTGTACCGAGCGAGTGCGCCGGCTGGAACGCGAGGGCATCATCATGGGCTACTCGGCGCGGCTGAATCCGCAACATCTGAAGGCCGGCCTGCTGGTGTTCGTCGAAATCAGCCTGGCGTACAAGTCCGGCGACATCTTCGAGGAATTCCGCCGTGCTGTGCTCAAGCTGCCGCACGTGCTCGAATGCCACTTGGTTTCCGGT
Organism: Stutzerimonas decontaminans; assembly: GCF_000661915.1. Classification (NCBI taxonomy): domain Bacteria; kingdom Pseudomonadati; phylum Pseudomonadota; class Gammaproteobacteria; order Pseudomonadales; family Pseudomonadaceae; genus Stutzerimonas; species Stutzerimonas decontaminans. The sequence continues at coordinate 4,048,092 of NZ_CP007509.1, forward strand.
GACTTCGATTACCTGGTCAAGGCGCGCATCTCGGAAATGGCCTCCTACCGCAAATTGCTCGGCGACATCCTGCTGAAGCTGCCCCATGTGCGCGAGTCGAAGAGCTATATCGTGATGGAGGAGATTAAGGAGTCGCTTGACCTGCCGGTGCCGGATTAGAGCGGATGGGCCTCGACGATCCCGCCTCGGACGTCGCCAGACCTGAACCGTCGGTCAAGCTTGGCTTTGCCCCGCGATACCGCTCCGGTCTACCCTAGAAGCATGCAGACCTTTCATGACTCCTCAATGAATCACCGCGCATCCGCGCCGAACGACGGCGTACATGCTCCTTCCTACTATGCCGCGACCGTCAATCGCGAGCTCTCCTTTGCGCCATTGCAAGGCGAACAGCGGGCCGACGTTTGCGTCGTCGGTGGCGGCTTCTCGGGCCTCAATACCGCCATCGAACTGGCGGAGCGCGGTCTCAGCGTCGTGCTGCTGGAAGCTCATCGGATTGGCTGGGGCGCCAGCGGCCGCAACGGCGGTCAGCTGATTCGCGGCGTCGGCCATGACGTCGAACAATTCACCAACATCCTCGGTGAGGAAGGTGTCGACGAGCTCAAGCGCATGGGCTTCGAAGCCGTGGACATCGTCCGCCAGCGTATCGAGCGCTACGCCATCGACTGCGATCTGACCTGGGGCTATTGCGACCTCGCGACCAAACCGCGACACCTGAAAGGCTTCGACGAGGAATACTCCGACCTGCTGCGCCTCGGCTATCCGCATCCGCTGCAGCGTGTATCGCGCCCCAACCTGGCCACGGTGGTTGGCTCGCAGCGCTATCTGGGCGGTCTGCTGGACATGGGCTCGGGTCACCTGCATCCGCTGAATTTGGCACTCGGCGAAGCGGCGGCAGCCCAATCACTCGGCGTGCGTCTGTTCGAACAATCCGCTGTCGAGCGCATCGAATATGGCCAGCAGGTGAAAGTCCATACCGCGCAGGGCGTGGTGCACGCGGACAATCTGGTGCTGGCCTGCAACGCCTACCTCAACGGCCTGCAGCCGAAGCTGGCGGGGAAGGTTCTGCCGGCCGGCAGCTACATCATCGCCACCGAGCGACTGCCGGAACCGCTGCAGCGTGAACTGCTGCCGCAGAACATGGCGGTATGCGATCAGCGGGTGGCACTCGACTACTTCCGTCTCAGCGCCGATGGCCGATTGCTGTTCGGCGGTGCCTGCCACTACTCCGGCCGCGATCCGAAAGACATTGCCGCATACATGCAGCCGAAGATGCTCGAGGTCTTCCCGCAGCTGATCGGCATCGGAATCGATTACCAATGGGGCGGCATGATCGGCATCGGGGCCAACCGCCTGCCGCAGATCGGTCGGCTAGCGGAGCATCCCAACGTGTTTTATGCCCAGGCCTATTCTGGCCATGGGCTGAATGCCACGCACCTGGCCGGACGCCTGCTGGCCGAGGCTATCGCCGCGCAGGAAAGCCGCGGCTTCGAGCTGTTCGCCAAGGTACCGCATCCGACCTTCCCCGGCGGACCGGCATTGCGCTCGCCGCTGCTGGCAATGGGCATGCTCTGGTATCGACTGAAGGACCGATTCTGAATTTTCGGACGAAGCGCAACGTCCAAGCAGAATGAAAGGATGCATACCCGGAGAGATCTTGCGCGCTTACCTGACCCTTCTGCTGGTAACACTTGTGGTTGGCTGTGCCAGCCATCCCCAACCGAGTGAGTCCTACTCCGTGGCGCCGGATGCATCGCCGCTCGGACGACGCATCCAGCAGCTCGCTGCGCAGCAGCCGCACGGCTACTCCGGTTATCGTCTGCTAGCGGAAAGCACCGAAGCATTCACCGCGCGCACCGAGATGATTCGCGCGGCACAGCTCAGCCTCGACGTGCAGTACTACATCGTCCATGACGGCATGACCACCCGCGCGCTGATCGACGAGCTGCTGCAGGCCGCCGACCGCGGCGTGCGGGTGCGCCTGCTGCTGGACGACACCACCAGCGACGGGCACGACTACCGCATCGGCACCCTGGCAGCACACCCCAACATCCAGATCCGCGTCTTCAACCCTCTTCATCTCGGGCGCAGCAATGCGGTTACCCGCACCATGGGGCGACTGCTGCACCTGTCGTTGCAGCATCGACGGATGCACAACAAGCTGATGCTGGTCGACGGCAGCCTGGCTATCGTCGGCGGGCGCAACCTGGGCGATGAGTATTTCGATGCCGATCAAGCCTTCAACTTCACCGATATCGACCTGCTTAGTGCCGGCCCGGTGGCCGAGCAGCTGGCGCGCAGTTTCGATGAGTACTGGAACAATCAGCTGAGCGTGCCGATCCAGCGATTTCTCTGGTGGCAGCCGAAACCCAGCGGGCTGGACAAGGCACGCAAACAGCTGCGTGACTACCTGCAGCAGGCCAGGCAGGACAACAGCGAGCAGTATCAGCGGCTGATGCAGTACAAGCAGGATCCGCAACTGCAGCAATGGCTGGACGACCTCATCTGGGCGCCCGGCGAGGCGATGTGGGACGCTCCGGAGAAGCTGCTCGCCGAAGGCATACCGGCCACCTCACTGCTGCTGACGACCCAGCTCGCACCGACCATGCAGACCGTAAGTCGCGAGCTGACCCTGGTTTCCGCCTACTTCGTGCCCACCGACAGCGGCGTGGAGTATCTGGCAGATCGCACTGGCGCAGGCGTCACCGTGCGCATCCTCACCAACTCCCTGGAGGCCACCGACGTCCCGGCCGTGCATGGCGGCTACGCGCCCTATCGCGAGGCCATGCTGGAGCTTGGTGTGCGCCTGTTCGAACTGCGCCGGCAACCGGAGCAGGAGCCGTCCTACAGCTTTCTCGGCGAGTCGGAGTCGAGCCTGCACAGCAAGGCAGCGGTGTTCGACCAGGAAAAGGTATTTGTCGGCTCGTTGAACCTCGACCCTCGTTCCGTGCTGTGGAACAGCGAGGTCGGCGTTCTGGTGGAAAGCCAGGAGCTGGCCCGCGAGGTTCAGCGACTCACGCTGGAGGGTATGTCGCCGGCGCTCAGCTACGAGGTACGCCTGGAGGAGCGCGGCGGCCGCAAGCAGCTGGTATGGATCGCCGAGGATGATGGGCGGTTGCGCGTGATCGATAAGGAACCGGGCGGGCTCTGGCGGCGCTTCAATGCCTGGTTCGCCGAGATCATCGGCCTGGAGAAGATGCTCTAGCGTTTGCCACCGAATACGTCACGTTGGCGCCTCATTGTATTCAATCCTCCACAAATCATTCTTTGGGGTGATACCACTTGGCCAGCCGTCCGTTAGGCTCAGAACGCTGCTGCCACGCACGCATCGCTTCTATAAAAATAAAAAAGGAGCACGACAATGGACCGTTTCACTCGCTTCTGGCTATTGCTGATTCTCGCAATGCTGCCCGGCCTTACCGAGGCGGCTGAGCCGAGCACCCCGCTGCAGAACATGCAGATCCACGCCAACCGCGCCACCAGCAGCCTGCTGCTGTATCGCGGCGAAGGCTTCCAGAAGGCCCACCTGCTGCGTCTGGAGGAAGACATTCGCGCGCTGAACGCGGCCCTGCTCCAAGTCGCCAACCCCACCAGTGCGCTTCGCGAAAGCCATCTGGAACTGCAGACACGCCTGCGCGAAGGCGCGAGCTTTGGCTACAAGGAAGACGACATGCCCTGGGGCTGGCCACTGCAGATGAGCAAGGCGTTACGCGACTTCCTCACTGCCGCTCGCGCGCAGCAGGGCGCCGACGCCCAGGCGGAATTGCCGGCAAAAGTGGAGTACCTGGCCGTTCAATACCTCAGCCGCGCCTATATCGGCTCCTTCGAAATTGCCCGTGAGCAGCCGGAAACCTATCTCGGCCAGGACGAGCGTCACCTGGTGCCCGCCATCGACGCACAGCTAGCCGGTCTGGATGGCAAGCGCGATCCGGCCCTGGCGAAGCTCAAGACCCGCTGGGACTTCCTCAAGGTGGCGCTGGAAGATATGAACAGCGGCAGTAACAATCTCACCACCGCGTCGGGCAGACCTTTCGCGCCGATCATGGTCGACCGTCACGCCCGCAGCCTGAGTGACCAGTGGATGGCCGCCAAACCCTGACCTCTGTCAGCCGTGGGCGGCCGACTCGCGCAGACGCACCGGCCCGACGCGCGCTTCGATGGCGAGGCGCAGCGGCTCGCGCAGGCCGAGCATGAATCCGAGTTCAGCGGCGACGAACAGCGGCCCGATGATCAGCCCGGTTAGGTCATCGACGAAGGCCGGTTTGCGCCCCTCGAAATAATGCCCGACGAACTGGATGACCCAGCCAAGCACGAACAACCCCAGCCCAACACCCAGCCACACTGCCGTCGTCGCACTGGCAAGCCGCGCGCCCAACCAGATGCACAGCAGCAGCACCACGCTCATCAGCAGGCCATAACGCAGATCGAGGCGTAGATAGAACAGCGCCGCGGCGAGCGAGACCAGTGCGGCCGGGCTGAGCCATATTCCGGCCACGTCCATGCCGGGCCGCGACAGCAACACAGCTACCGCCAGCACGATCAGCGGGATGCCGATGAAATGGGTCAGCAGGTTGCGCGGGTCACGATGATAGGCCGCGTACTGTGCCAGGTGATCGGTGAGGGTTTTCATTGGCGGCATCTCCAGAGGTCGCGTCCGCCAAGCTTAGCCGGTCGGTGCGCCGCCGCCCTCGGATGGGCTAGGACGATCGCGCCAACATCAGGATGTGATTGCGCTATTCCTCGGGCCGATAGCCCAATCGCAGCCCGCCCCAATGCCGACCATTGACCATGATCGGTACTGACAGATCGTGCATCAGCTCACCGGTATCGCGGCTGTACGTCTGCAGCAATACCCGGCGCTGATGACTGCCACAGCGTCCACCAGTTCGATCATTGAACAGGCGCTTGCTGCGGCTCTTGACCCGATCGATTTCCGGGTTGCCCACCGGCGGCTGGCTGAAGGCACGGTTGTGCGTCGGCACGTAGCCTTCGGGCGTCGTGGCGATGGCATAGACCAGCGCCGAATGCTGCTGCAGCAGCGGTTCCTGAACCGCCGGCAGCACCTCGTCAGCGTAGCGGTCGAAGCGAGTCTGGTATTTGACCGGATTGGTATTGGGCTGCGCCCGATAATTGCGATCGAACAGGTCATCGAGACTGACGCGTCCGGCGGCAATGTCCGCCTCGAATCGCGCGGCAATCGCTGCCGCCCCTTGGCGAGCCAGGTTGAACATCGCCTGGTGGTAATCGTCGAGCTGAACCTCGGCCAGCTGCTCGCTGGCACTCTCGGCTTGCGCCACCAGCCGTTCCGCGGCCTGTTCGAGCTGCCGGGTCTGCTTTTCGCTGTCCAGCGCGTCGGCGCGCAACTGATCGAGGGCGACGAACTGACCGGTCAGGCGCTGATGGTTGTCGGCGGTGCCAGTGGTGATCTGCTCCACCTGACTTTCGACGCTGCCGGCCAGGCCGGCAATGCCGCTGAGCTGCTCGCCAGTGGCGGCGATCTGTTCGGCAGCAGCGTCCAGTTCGCTGGCCTGACGCTGGATATAGCTGACTACCGCTTCGCTCTGCTGGCGGATGTCGCCGACCATGCGGCCGACTTCCTCGGTAGCGCTGGAAGTGCGCGCCGCCAGACTGCGGACCTCATCGGCCACCACGGCGAAACCGCGCCCGGCCTCACCGGCCCGCGCGGCCTCGATGGCGGCGTTGAGGGCGAGCAGGTTGGTCTGGCTGGCAATGGACTGGATCACGTCGGTGATCCGGCGGATCTCTTCAGTACGCGCGGAGAGCCCGTCGATCAGCTCGCGGCTGGCCTGAGTCTGCGCACTGAGCTGCTGCATGCGCTCGATCGCCTTCTGCAGCTCGGCCTGCCCGGCATCGCTGCGCTGGCGTACCGCCTGCGCGGCGTCCAGCGTATGGCGGGCGCGCTCGGCACTGTCCTGCTCGGTGCTGGCGATGGCCTGTGCACCGTTGGCGATTTCGCTCACCGCCTGCAGTTGCGATTGCAGGCGGCTGGCCAGCTGCTCGGCGCTGTAGGCGACCTGGGCAGCCGACAAGGCGTTGTGACAGGTATTGCGCGAGAGGTTCTTGCTCAGTTCGGCGAAGGCGCGTGGCGTATCGTCAGTGGTCGCGGCGTCGGCATTCGCCGCCAGGGACGCACTGAACCAGGGCCACAGCGCTGCAGCGAGTAACAATATCGCCGTCACTGCCAGCGGCGGGACCAGCCAGTAGTGCACAAGCAACAAAGCTATGATCAACGCGGCGTGAAACGCCACAAGCTTGGGATGGCGGTAGGCGGGGCTCATGGACGGCCTCTTGTTCTTGTCGGATCGATCCGACGTTGTACCCATAGCCCCGGATAAAGAACAGTAGTGCCTTAGTAGCAACGTGCCGTCATCGGAGGCTCACTCCAGGCTTAGCGGCCGCTCCCGCGCAAACTGAAGCCGCCCTCCTCGACCACCGCGATCAACGGGCAATGTCAGGCTGATCAGGTGCGGTCACTGGTAGCGAGAGCTGCACGCGCCGGCGCAACCAGGGGCTCGGGCGATAACGCGCCTCGCCGCCGTAACAGCCTTGCATGTTTTGCAGGATGGCGAGGATTCGTGCGGCGCCGTAGTGCTCGGCAAATCCCACCGGCCCCTTCGGATAGCCCAGCGCCAAAGTGATCGCGCGGTCCAGCGTTTGCGGATCGGCGATGCCCTTCTGGGCGATCTCGCAGCCCAGGTTGACGATGCTTGCCACCACCCGCTGATTGACGAAACCGGGTGAGTCGTTGATCACCTCGACCGGCACGCCATCGTGACTCAGTGCCTGCCGCGCCTGTGCTTCGAGAGCAGGGTCGAGCGCCGGCTGGCGCATCAGCACCCGACGCCGATCGAAATCGGCGAACAGGTCGAAAGCAATACTGCGCGTGGCGGGCAAACCCAACCGAGCGATCATCGTGCTGGCATCCTCGCCTAAAGGGGTGACTAGGCAGATGGCGCGCGACGATGGCCTCTCGCCGGTTTCCAGCTGCGTACCAGCCTCGCACAACAACGCCGCCAGCCAGCCGCGCAATTGGGTATCCTGACTGTCCAGCCAGAACGGGCGCTCGACGGATACCAGCGGCATTGGTGGCTCCGGCGTGCGGATCTGCTGGCCGTTCTCGTAGCGGTAGTAGCCCTGGCCGGTCTTGCGTCCAAGCAAACCGGCGGCGACCCGCTGGGCGGCCTGGTAGGACGGCGTATAGCGCGGGTCCTGATAGAACTGTTGATACACCGACTCCATCACCGCATGGGAAATATCCAGCCCAGTGAGATCGAACAGCTCGAACGGCCCCATGCGAAAGCCCGGCCCGTCGCGCAGGATGCGGTCGATCTGCTCGGCATCGGCGATACCCTCGGCAAGGATGCGCTGCGCCTCGGTGCTGTAGGCGCGGCCGGCGTGGTTGACCAGAAAGCCGGGAGTGTCCGGCGTGATTGCCGGGAAATGCCCGGCCCGTTCGGCCAGCTGTACCAGCCGCTGGATGACCTGCGGATCGCTGCGCTCACCGCGCACCACCTCGACCAGCTTCATCAGCGGCACCGGATTAAAGAAGTGAAAACCCGCCACCCGCTCCGGACGCCGGCAGGCGGCGGCGATGCGCGTGACCGAAAGCGATGAGGTGTTGGTCGCCAGCACCGCGTCCTCGGCGAGCAAGGACTCCAGCTCGATGAACAACGCCTGCTTGGCCTCGAGATTCTCGACGATCGCCTCGATCACCAGATCGCAGCCTGACAGATCAGCCAGCGCGGGTGCCGCCTGCATGCGGGGCAACGTGGCGTCCAGCTCGGCGACGCTCAGCCGCCCCTTGGCCACGCCGCGTTCGAGCAGTTCGCGGTTGAAGCGCAGTGCCTCGCTGATCGACTCGCTGCGCGCATCGTGCAACCACACCTGCTTGCCGGCGCTGGCGAACAATTGCGCGATCCCGCGACCCATGGCGCCCGCGCCGACGATACCGATACGCTCAAACATGCAAACCTCCTCACGAGCAACGCGATATTTCGCAGTGCGGAACAAGATTCCATCGAATTGACCGTGAGCGTAAAGACTGCCAATCTCCAGTGCAAGTCAGCCGCCGAACCGCTCGTTCATGTCCGATCAGTCCTATCCCGCCGCCACGCTGCAACAGGTAGAAAGCTCGTTGACCGGGTTCTTCCAGGACCTGGGTTGCCAGCTCAAGGAGTACGGCCCGGAGTGCGTGGTGGTCGAACTGCTGTTGTTGCCGCGCCACCTGAACAACGCCAGCAACCTGCACGGCGGCGTCACGGCGACCCTGCTGGACGTGGCGATGGGGCTCTGCGGAACCTGGGTCGAACAGCCGGAACAGCGCCGCGTGGCGACCACGCTGTCGATGAACGTGAACTTCAGCGCACCGGCTCCAGCCGGTAGCCGCATCCGTGCTGTCGCTGTCTGCCGCTCCGCGGGGCACAAGGTGTTCATGGCCAGCTGCGACCTGCTGGACGAGAAGGACCAGTTGCTGGCCTTCGGCGAAGGCGTATACAAGCGCGGCAAACTGCGCAGCGAGCTGCCCTGAGCGATGCTTGCCCTGCTCCCGCTGGCGCTCGTCTGCGAGCTGTTCGCGCTGGTCACGCGCCTGCCGCTGCTGAGCGTGGTCAGCGGTGCGCTGCTGGTGCTTTTCTTCGCCTGGCACTGGCGCTCGCTGATGCCCTATCCGCGCCGGCTCGGGCTGGTCACGCTGGGGCTGTTCGCCTACTGGGCACTGCTCCGTGACCCCGACTGGCAGCAGGTCCAGCGGATGCTCTCCGCCGCGGCCTACTACGGCGCTTTCATCGGCGCCCTCGGGCTTGCCCATTGCGCGGTCAAGCGAATGCCACAGCTCGGCGAGCTGCATCGACTCCTACTGCGGCTACCCCGTACCAGCCTCTACCCGAGCTATCTGTTCAGCACCTTCGCGATCAGCTCGGTGCTGAGCTTCGGCATGCTCAATCTGGTCTGCGGTTCACTGGAACGTTATCTGGATCGGCAGCCGTATAGCCCGACCCAGCGCCGCGAGGGCGCCAGGGGCGTAATGGTGACGGCCCTGCGCGGCTTCGCCCTGGTGCCCTTGCTGGCACCGACCAGCGTGGCGGTGGCGATCCTCACCCGCGAGTTGCCGGGACTGAGCTGGAGCGCCCTGCTGCCATTCGGCCTGCTCTGCGGGGCTATCCTGCTGCTGGTGGGCTGGCCGATGGAAAACCATCGTCTGCAGCAGTTGCGGGAGACCGATGCCCCGGCAAGCGGCTCGAGCGTTACCGGGCCGGCAAAGGGGCTGCGTAACCTGCTGTACGCCAGCCTGCTCGGCATCCTGCTGATCGCCCTGCTGGCCAGCCTGACGCCGCTATCGGCAACCCAGGCCGCCATGCTGCTGGTGCCGCTCGCGGTGGTCGGCCTGCTGCTGTATCAGGGTGGATCGCCGACAACGGTCTATGCCGAGGTACGCGACACCCTCGCTGGCATGCGCAACGAGACCTTCATCTTCGCCTGCTCGGCACTGCTTGGCGGGCTTACGGCCGTGCTGATCCCGGTCGAACGACTCGCCAGCCACTTCAGCAGCACACCGTTGGCACTCTTCGGTCTCGGCAGTGCCGGCATGCTGGCGATCATCGCCCTGGCCCTGCTCGGTGTCGCGCCGATCATCTCGCTGAGCCTGTGCGCCGCATTGCTGGCGCAGCTGGCCGGGCATGGGGTGGCGATCATGCAGCCTGCAGTGGCGTTGCTGGTCGGCTTCTCGCTGGCCATGTTGCTCTCGCCCTACGGCCCGTCGGCGCTGATGCTGGCGCGCCACGCGCAATTGTCGCCGTGGCGCATCGCCTTCGGTTGGAACGGCCGTTTCGTGCTGCTGGTGCTCGGCCCGCTGCTGGTGGTGCCGTTGCTGGCGTAGCGTTCACATCCAGCCGTATTCGGCCATCGACAGCGGCTCGCCGTCACCGACGATGAAGTGATCGAGCACCCGCACATCGATCAGCGCCAGCGCTTCTTTCAGCCGCTGGGTCAGCTGGCGGTCGGCCTGGCTCGGCTCGGCCACGCCCGATGGGTGGTTGTGGGTGAGGATGACCGCGGCCGCATTCTGCGCAAGGGCGCGCTTGACCACCTGCCGTGGGTAGACGCTGGCGCCATCGATGGTGCCGTGGAACAGCACTTCGAACGCCAGTACGCGATGCTTGGAGTCGAGAAACAGGCAGCCAAACAGCTCATGCGGCTCGTGACGCAGGCGCGCCTTGAGATAGTCGCGCACCGCCTGGGGCGACTCCAGCGCCGAATCGCGCCGCAACCGTTCGGCCAGATGCCGGCGACCCATCTCCAGCACGGCCTGCAGCTGAGCGAATTTCGCCGGCCCCAGGCCCAGGTGCGCGCTGAACTGATCGAGCTCCGCCTCCAACAACGCCCGCAGGCTGCCGAACTCGGCGAGCAGATGGCGGGCGAGGTCCACCGCGCTTTTGCCGGCGACCCCGGTGCGCAGGAATATCGCCAGCAATTCGGCGTCGGAAAGCGCGGCTGCGCCCTGTTCGAGTAGCTTTTCCCGCGGCCTCTCTGCCGCCGGCCAGTCACGTATGCTCATGTCCTCTCCCTGTCGAGCAAGCCCACTTTTCCGCTGTGGGCGCTGTGCTATCTTAGCCCGTCATTTTTCCGGGGTATCGGGCCAGTTCTGACCTGGTTCTCACTCCGGGCACTCCCTACAAAGTCAACAAGGCAGGCCTATGCAGCGGCTGTATCGTAAACGCATCGTCCTGGGCGTCGGCGGCGGCATTGCCGCCTACAAGAGCGCCGAACTGGTCCGCCGCTTGCGCGACCACGGCGCTGAAGTCCGGGTGGTGATGACCCAGGGCGGGCGCGAATTCATCACGCCGCTCACCCTGCAGGCGCTCTCCGGCCATCCGGTTCATCTCGATCTGCTTGACCCCGCGGCGGAAGCGGCGATGGGGCATATCGAGCTGGCGCGCTGGGCCGATCTGGTATTGATCGCGCCGGCCACGGCCGACCTCATGGCCCGCCTCGCTCAGGGCGTCGCCAATGACCTGCTGACCACCGTGGTGCTGGCGACCAATGCCCCCGTCGCACTGGCGCCGGCGATGAACCAGGCGATGTGGGCCGATCCGGCCACTCAGGCCAATCGCGAATTGCTGTTGGAGCGCGGTATCCGCCTGTTCGGCCCCGGCTCCGGCAGCCAGGCCTGTGGCGATGTCGGCATGGGCCGCATGCTCGAGGCCGACGAACTCGCTCAGGCCGCCGCGGACTGCTTCGCGACCGGGCTGCTGACGGGCAAGCACCTGCTGATCACTGCCGGGCCGACCCAGGAAAACATCGATCCGGTGCGTTACATCACCAATCACAGCTCCGGCAAGATGGGCTTCGCCCTGGCCGAAGCCGCCGCCGAAGCCGGTGCGCGGGTCACGCTGGTTACCGGCCCGGTGTTCCTGCCGACGCCCGATCGGGTGCAGCGCATCGACGTGGTCAGCGCCCGCGACATGCTCGCCGCGTGCGAGGCCGCGATGCCCTGCGACATCCTCATTGCTGCAGCTGCCGTCGCCGACTACCGCCCGGAAGTGGTGGCACCGCACAAGCTGAAGAAAGACCCCACGACCGGTGACGGGCTCTTGCTGCAGATGGTGCGCAACCCAGACATTCTCGCCACGCTGGCCAGCCGCGCGGACCGCCCGTTCTGCGTCGGTTTCGCCGCGGAAACCGAGAACCTGCTGGAGTACGCCACGCGCAAGCTACGCGACAAGAACCTCGACCTGATCGTCGCCAACGACGTGGCCAACCCCAGCATCGGCTTCAACAGCGAAGATAACGCGGTCAGCGTGATCGATCGCCAGCAACACGAAACCCGCTTCGGCCAGGCCAGCAAGGGACATATCGCCCGCGCGCTGGTGGCCTTTATCGCCGACCGCTACAAAGAGTCCTGACATGCACGCACTTCAAGCCAAGATTCTCGACCCTCGCCTCGGCCAGGACTTCCCGCTTCCCGAATATGCGACACCGGGCTCTGCCGGCCTCGACCTGCGCGCCATGCTGCAGCAGGACACCGTCCTCGAGCCGGGACAGACGCTGCTGATCCCCACCGGTCTTGCCATCCACATCGGCGACCCGGGACTCGCGGCGCTGATCCTGCCGCGTTCGGGCCTGGGCCATAAGCACGGCATCGTGCTCGGCAACCTGGTCGGATTGATCGACTCGGATTACCAGGGCGAGCTGATGGTGTCCTGCTGGAACCGCGGCCAGAGTGCCTTCACCATCGCCGTCGGCGAACGCATTGCGCAGCTGATGCTGGTGCCGGTGGTACAGGCCCGCTTCGAACTGGTCGACAGCTTTGACAGCAGTGATCGTGGCGCCGGCGGCTTCGGACACTCCGGCAGCCACTGAGTACACATCGCTTACCTTTCAGGATGATTCGAGGAGCTTCATGGCACTCTTCAAGCGCACCGCCAAGGATTCAGGCGTACTGAACCCGACCGACACCCGCAGCAAGCGCGGCGGTTTTCCCCTCAAGCCATTGCTCGGCGGCCTCGCAGCCAGCCTGATCGGGCTCGGGGCAGCTGCCGCACTGCTCTGGGTCGGCCTGCAGAACGCGCAACAGCAACAGCAGACGCAACTTGCCCAGGCCTGGGGCCAGAGCCAGGCCAGCACGCTGCAGCAGGCACTACGACAACTACGTGCCGACACTGAGACCACAGTGAGCCGCCAGCAACTGGTCGACGTGCTGCGCGGCGATGCCGAGCGCAGACGTGCAGTCGAGGAGCGTCTGCTAGAGCTGCCCGGCGTCGTCGATACCCATCTGAACATCCGCGGCAGAGCCGCGCCAGACACGAGCCGCCCAGGCCCGCTGAACTTTGCCGCGCTGGACCTGCTGCAGCGCGCCGAAGCCGGCCAATCACCCGCACCGGAAGCCTACAAGGTCGGGGATCGCTGGCTGCTCTACAGCGCCGTGCCACTGCGCGCGGAAGGACAACAGGCGATACGCGGCACGCTGCTGCTGGTAACGGACCTCGAACGCCTCTTCGCCGGTCTCCCAACGCTGCCGGCCGGAGCCGGGCAACTGCGGCTGAGCCAGCAGTTCGCTGGCGCACCGGAACAAGTACTGCTGCAACGTGGCGTGCCGGCGGATGGCGCCGCTGCGCAAACGCTCGCCAGTGGCAACGCCAACTGGAAACTGGTCTACATCCCCGGTAGCGAAGCGGGACAGGCAACGCTTGCGCCGATATTTCTGATAGGCGCTGCATTGCTGGCCCTCGCCGGCATGCTGATCGGCCTGCAGCTGGTACTTGGCGGCCAGCAGCGCAGGCTGCGCGAAGACGTAATGCAGATCAGCCGTCTGTTGCAGGAACTCTCCACCGGCAGGACCATCCAAGTACCGGCCCTGAGCCTGCCGGTCCTCGACGCACTGGCCAGGAACATGGTCCGACTGCCCGTCCGCGCCGCCGGACCGGCCCCGACCCAGGCACCCGCCGCGGCTCCAGCCGTTCGGCCCGCCAAACCTACCGAGTACGTCGATCCGCGCTTGCCGGACACCGATATTCTCGACATCGATATTCTCGACGAGGACCAGGATATCTTCGGCCTCGACACCAAGGAGCGAGAAACCGCAATGAGCAGCGCCAAAGCCCCGAATCTGCCCGCCAGTATCTTCCGCGCCTACGACATCCGCGGCGTTGTCGGCGACAGCCTGACCACCGAAACCGCCTACTGGGTCGGCCGCGCCATCGGCTCCGAGAGCCTGGCCAAGGGTGAACCCAACGTTTCGGTCGGCCGCGATGGGCGACTGTCCGGTCCCGAACTGGTCCAGCACCTCATTCAAGGCCTGCTCGACAGCGGTTGTGATGTCAGTGATATCGGCATGGTGCCGACCCCGGTGCTCTATTACGCAGCCAACATCCTCGCCGGCAAGTCAGGGGTGATGCTCACCGGCAGCCACAACCCGCCGGATTACAACGGCTTCAAGATCGTCATTGCCGGGGACACCCTGGCCAACGAGCAGATCCAGACCCTGCGCAAGCGCATCGAGACCAACGATCTGTCCAGCGGTGTCGGCAAGGTCGAGCAAATCGATGTGCTCGAGCGTTATTTCCAGCAGATTCGCAGCGATATCGCCATGGCCAAACCAATGAAGGTGGTGGTCGACTGCGGCAACGGCGTCGCTGGCGTCATTGCGCCACGCATGATCGAAGCGCTGGGCTGCACCGTGATTCCGCTGTACTGCGACGTCGACGGCAACTTCCCCAACCACCATCCGGACCCGGGCAAGCCCGAGAACCTGGTCGACCTGATCGCCAAGGTGAAATCCGAGAACGCCGATCTGGGCCTGGCCTTCGACGGCGACGGCGACCGCGTCGGCGTGGTGACCAACGCCGGCACCATGATCTACCCGGACCGCCTGCTGATGCTGTTCGCCAAGGATGTCGTTTCGCGCAACCCTGGCGCCGACATCATCTTCGACGTCAAATGCACCCGTCGCCTGACCCCGCTGATCAGCGGTTACGGCGGCCGCCCGGTGATGTGGAAGACTGGTCACTCGCTGATCAAGAAGAAGATGAAGGAATCCGGCGCGCTGCTGGCTGGCGAAATGAGCGGTCATATCTTCTTCAAGGAACGCTGGTTCGGCTTCGACGACGGCATCTACAGCGCCGCGCGCCTGCTGGAAATCCTCAGTCAGGACAAGCGTGACGCCGAGCAGGTGTTCGCTGCGTTCCCCTGCGATATCTCAACACCGGAGATCAACATCACGGTGACAGAGGAAAGCAAATTCACCATCATGGACGCCCTGCAACGCGACGCTCAGTGGGGCGAGGCCAACCTCATCACCCTCGACGGTGTGCGGGTCGACTATCCCAAGGGCTGGGGCCTGATTCGCGCCTCGAACACAACGCCGGTACTGGTGCTGCGCTTCGAAGCGGATAGCGAAGAAGAACTCAGCCGCATCCAGGGCGTCTTCCGCGGCCAACTGCTCAACGTTGCACCCGACCTCAAACTGCCGTTCTGATTTTGCGGAGCCCTGCATGACCCTCAGCCGTGAAGCTGCCACCCAATTCGCCAAGGTACTTTCCGAGGCGCTGCCCTATATCCGCCGCTTCGTCGGCAAGACGCTGGTCATCAAGTACGGCGGCAATGCGATGGAAAGTGAGGAGCTGAAGACCGGCTTCGCTCGCGATATTGTGCTGATGAAGGCGGTGGGCATTAACCCGGTGGTTGTGCACGGCGGCGGTCCGCAAATCGGCGATCTGCTCAAGCGTCTGAACATCGAAAGCCATTTCATCGACGGCATGCGGGTCACCGACAGCCAGACCATGGATGTGGTGGAGATGGTCCTTGGCGGCCAGGTCAACAAGAGCATCGTCAGCCTAATCAACCAGCATGGCGGCAGCGCCATCGGCCTGACCGGCAAGGATGCCGGCCTGATCCGCGCCAAGAAGCTCAAGGCGACCCGTCAGACACCGGAGATGACCAAGCCGGAAATCATCGACATCGGCCATGTCGGCGAAGTCACCGGGGTCAATGCCGAGCTGCTGGAGATGCTGGTGCAGGGCAACTTCATCCCTGTCATCGCACCGATCGGCGTGGGCGAGAATGGCGAGTCCTACAACATCAACGCCGACCTGGTTGCTGGCAAGGTCGCCGAAGCGTTGAAAGCCGAGAAGCTGATGCTGCTGACCAACATCGCCGGCCTGATGGACAAGCAGGGCAACGTACTGACCGGACTGTCCACTGCGCAAGTCGACGCGCTGATCGCTGATGGCACCATCTACGGCGGCATGCTGCCGAAGATCCGCTGCGCTTTGGAAGCGGTACAGGGCGGCGTCAACAGTGCGCACATCATCGATGGTCGCGTGCCTAACGCGGTGCTGCTGGAGATCTTCACCGACGTAGGCGTCGGGACGCTGATCACCAACAGTCAGGGCTGATAACAGCGCAATGAAAAAGGGGAGCCGAGGCTCCCCTTTTTCATGGTCGAACGTCAGAGATCGATGCGGAACGACTCAAGCATCGCCGGAATGCCGGGGAACATGCCGATGCCCAGCATTACCGCGCAGAGTACGATGAATACGATCGTCGGGATCACCCAGCGGTGCAGGTGGCTCAGGGATTGGCCGCGCTCCTTGTCACCGATCAGCCCGAGGTTGTCGAGCAGCACCGTCAGCGACCAGCCAAACACCGGGTTCACCAGCGCCGAGGAAAAGATCACGATCGCTGCTGACTGCGAGGTTTTGCCTTCGCGAGTCATCTGCATACCGGCTTCCAGCAGCGGTAGGAACACCCCGACCATCAACGCTACGCTGAGCACCGGTGGCCAGATCGCCAGATCCATCGGATAACCCCACAACGCCGCGACCACGCAGAGCAGGCCCGTGAGCAGCGCGCCCGCGGGAATCGGCCGCTTGGCAATGGCCGCTGGGACCATGAAGGTGCCCCAGGACGAGGCCAGGTTGCCACCGCCCAACGAGGTGCCGACGATCTGCCGCGCCGCAGCGACGCACATGGTGTCGTCGATGTTCATCAGCACCTTCTTTGCCTTCGGCGGATAGTTGAGCTGCTGAAACACGCGGTGACCGAGGAAGTCCGGCGACCACATCGCCACGGCCAGCACGGCAAAAGGGGCGACCGCGATGAAGTGGTGCAGGTCCGGCAGGCCGATCTGCCAACCAGTGGTTTCACCCCACCAGTACGTCGGATTCAGGTTCGGCACGCCTGGCTCGGTGGTGAACTCGAACGGAGCCCCCATCAGGAAAGCGATCAGCGCAGCCAACGCCGAGCCCAGCGGAATCGCCAGCCAGCGCATGCGGATATGCTCGAGATAGGCGTACATGACAATGGTGGCGAACACCACGACGAAGGCGATGTAGCCCATGTCGAAGCTGTCCGCCCAGCCGAAGAGCTTCTTGATCTGCGAGGTGATTCCGATAAAGCCCAGATAGAGCAGCAGGCCACCGCACACCCCATCGCTGGTCAGCCGCGCCAACAGACTGCCGCCTTTGAAGACACCTAGCGTGAAGCCGAGCACGCCGACCATGATACCCAGTGCCATCGGGTGCCCACCCGACGCCACGATCAACGGAATCAACGGAATCAGCGGGCCGTGGGTTCCGGCCAGGTTGGCCGTTGGATTGAGAAAGCCAGAGAACAGCACCACGAAGAGCACTGCCGCAATCAACATCTCGTAGCGAGCATTCTCGATGACGAACTCATTGGACAGCCCCATCGGGCCGGCAAACGCGGCAACGACTGCAGCGACCATGACGATCTTGCCGATGGTCGCCGCCATGGCCGGCACCCAGTCTTCGTACTCGAAACGATAGTCACGAAACGGCAGGTTTATGCCCCAGCGTTTCGGCGCCATGATCTCCAGTTCGTGCTCGAGGTACTCAGAGCGCGTCGCGAAATTTCCTTTCGGCTTGTGAAGCTCCTGATAACTGCGTAGGTCCCTATCATTCATGCTAGTCAGCCATACCGAAAAATTTGCGCAACGGTACAGACTGCCCCTCCTGAACTCATCCCTACCTTGAAACTATTGAGATAGAGCGGCCGTTATGATAGCAAGCAAGCTACGCATTAGGCCGGCGAGGCGGCAATTGGCCACAATTGAGGCAAGCTGACTCCTAGACGTCAGGGTGGGAGGGGTGAAACAGCGTTACGCTTACCTAGCCTGACCGAGCAGTTCTGCGACCCGCTGGCGGTCATCGGCGAAGCTAACCTCGGCATCGGCGCGCGCCTTCTCGAAGCGCTGAAGGTCACGCAGCAAGCTCTGCTCCTCCTTTTCGAGATTCGATATCTGCGCCATCAGGTTGGCGGGCACCTTACGACCGGCCCGCTCATGATTGGCTGCCTGCTTCTGCAGACTGCTGCGCTGATTCCGAATTGACTGCAGATTTCCCTGAGACAGGCCAATCACACTGTCCAACTCGGAGAGTTTGCGCGCTTCGGCGCGTTCCACGTCCTCGACACTGGCGTACAGGCGAAGCAACTGAGCATCCGAGGCGTCACGCGCCTTCTGAGCCTGTAGGCGGGCGAACTCCTCGGCAGTCGGTGCCGGCGGCACCTCACGCACCACCCGGCCCTGCTCATTGAGCACTTGGTAGCCTCGCGAGATATGCTGCGGTGGTACCCCATGGCGATCGAGCACAACCACCCCGCGCTCGTCCACATAGCGATACAACTCGGCAGCCGAGGCCAATACCGGACATATGACGCTCAGCAGGAGCAGCGTACGAACGGCTACCGGAATGCGCATGAATGAATACCTATCCTGGCTCAGATTCCATACTGCTCGCGGTAGGCTTGTACCGCCGGCAGGTGTTGTTTTAGTTGAACGTCGTCGGCGAGATATTCCAGCACTTGCTCCAGAGACACAATACTGATTACCGGCATTCGATAATCACGTTCAACTTCTTGGATCGCCGACAGCTCGCCCTGCCCTCTTTCCTGCCGATTCAGCGCGATGAGCACGCCGGCCGCTTCTGCATTCTGCGCCCGGATGATCTGCATTACTTCGCGAATGGCGGTTCCTGCGGTGATCACATCGTCGACGATCAGCACGCGCCCGGTCAGCGGGGCGCCGACCAGGGTGCCACCCTCACCGTGATCCTTGGCCTCCTTGCGGTTGAAGCACCAGGGCAGATCGCGCTGATGTTGCTCGGCAAGCGCGATGGCCGTAGCCGCGCCCAGCGGAATGCCCTTGTAGGCCGGACCGAAGATGACATCGAATTCCAGGCCACTTTGCATGACCGCCGAAGCGTAGAAGCGCCCGAGCTGGGCCAGTGCACTACCGCTGTTGAACAGGCCGGCATTGAAGAAATAAGGGCTGGTGCGGCCCGACTTGAGAGTGAACTCACCGAAACGCAGAACGCCGCGCTCGATGGCGAAGCGGATGAACTCGCGCTGGTACGCCTGCATGAAGAAATTTCCCGGAAAACCACTGTTTTAGCTAATTGCGAAGAGCTTGGGTTATCATACACGCACGTGTTTTTAGGGGCCATTTATGCGGATCATCAGTGTCAACGTGAATGGCATTCAAGCGGCGGCACAGCGAGGATTGCTCAGCTGGCTGCAAGCGCAGAATGCCGATGTCATCTGCCTGCAGGATACCAGCGCCTCTGCCTTGGAACTCGACGATCCGGCCTACCAGCTGGACGGTTATTTTCTTTATGCCTGCGATGCCGAGATTCCGGAGCAGGGAGGCGTGGCGCTCTACTCCAGACTGCAGCCAAAGGCCGTTATCACCGGACTGGGTTTCGAAACGGCGGATCGTTACGGCCGCTACCTGCAGGCCGACTTCGATAAGGTCAGCATTGCCAGCCTGCTGGTGCCTTCGGGCCATGGCGGCGACGCCAATCTGAACCACAAGCTCAAGTTCATGGACGAGTTCGCGCATTATCTGGACAAGCAGCGCCGCAAGCGCCGAGAGTACATCTATTGCGGCTCTCTGTATGTTGCGCATCAGAAGCTGGACGTGAAGAACTGGCGCGACTGCCAGCAGGATCCGGGCTTCCTTGCGCCGGAACGCGCCTGGCTGGACGAGATCTTCGGCAACATGGGCTATATCGATGCTCTGCGCGAGGTCAATCGCGAAGGTGACCTGTTCAGCTGGTGGCCGGATACCGAACAGGCTGAGATGCTGAACCTCGGCTGGCGCTTCGATTACCAGATACTCACGTCCGGCCTGCGCCGCTTCGTGCGCAGCGCGCGCCTGCCACGTCAGCCGCGCTTCTCGCAGCACGCGCCGCTGATTGTCGATTACGACTGGACGCTGAGCCTGTAAGCCCGCATTGGCGACCGACGCGAAATGTGTCGGCCGCCGCTCAGGTGTCAACCGAAGGCCGAAGCAGTCCTATTTGACGATCCGCCAGCAAAACGGATAGCGGTAGGGCTTGCCCTCGTTGGCCCGAATACCGGCGATCACCACTAGCACCAGTGCCACCACACTCACCAGCACCATCAGCGGAAATCCGATGAGGATCCAGGCGAGCACGCCGCAGATCATCATCAGAATGCTGAACGTGAGCTGGAAATTCAGCGCCTCCTTGCCCTGCTGATCGACGAAGGGATCCATGTCCTTCTTCAGCTGCCAGACGACCAGCGGACCAATCACGTTGCCGATCATCGGCGCCAGAAACCAGAAAAAGGACGAGTAGTGGCAGAACATTGCCCACTGACGCGCCTCGCGACTGGGCAGCGGTACGAGCTCCTGATCGGTCATTTCGCGCTACCTCTCGCTCAGTCGGCCAGCGCTGCGCGCTGCAAGTCGAACAGCTGACGCACGCCGTCATGGGCCAAGGCCAACATCGCGTTGAGTTCCTGCGGGTGGAACGGCGCGCCCTCCGCGGTGCCCTGCACCTCGATAAAGCCGCCCGCGTCGGTCATCACCACGTTCAGATCGGTTTCGGCCGCCGAATCTTCCAGATAATCCAGATCCAGCACCGGCTCGCCCTGATAGATACCAACCGAAACCGCCGCGATCATCTGCTTGATCGGGTCGCCCGACTTCAGACCGCCACGCTTCTTCAGCACCTTGAGCGCATCGATCAGCGCGACCATGGCACCGGTGATAGATGCGGTGCGGGTACCGCCGTCGGCCTGGATCACATCGCAATCGACGAACAGCGTGTTTTCGCCAAGCTTGCTCATATCCAGAGCGGCGCGCAGCGAGCGACCGATCAGACGCTGGATCTCCAGCGTGCGTCCACCCTGCTTGCCTCGCGAAGCCTCACGCTGGTTCCGCTCACCGGTAGCGCGGGGAAGCATGCCGTACTCCGCAGTCAACCAGCCCTGACCCTGCCCTTTCAGGAAGCGCGGAACGCCGGTTTCGATGCTGACCGTGCAGATCACTTTGGTATCGCCGAACTCCACCAGCACCGAACCCTCGGCGTGCTTGGTGTAGTTGCGGGTGATGCGGATCGAGCGCAGCTGATCGGCGGCACGGCCACTGGGTCGCTTCATGGATACGTCCTGCTAGAGAAGAAAGTGAACGGCATTATAGAGCCCATTACCACGGAAAAGGGTCGCGGCCGTCTGGCCATCGCTGCAGTGATGGCTGGTTTTACTTTACAATCCTCCGCCTTTCGCAGCCCCCATTCGAGAGGTATCCCCGATGGTCCACAGCATGACGGCCTTTGCCCGCAGCGAGCAGGCCGGCACCCACGGCACCCTCAGCTGGGAAATCCGCTCGGTCAACCATCGCTATCTGGAGCCGCACCTGCGCCTGCCGGAAGCCTTCCGCGACCTCGAAGGCGCGGTCCGCGATGCCCTGCGCAAAGGCCTCTCGCGCGGCAAGGTCGAATGCACCCTGCGCTTCGCCGAAGAAAACAACCGCACCGCACTGCAGGTCGACCGCGAACGCGCCAGTCAATTGATCGCGGCCGCCGAGAGCGTTGCTGCGCTGATCAGCCAACCCGCGGCCATCGATCCCCTGCAGGTGCTTAGCTGGCCAGGCGTGCTGGTTGGCGATGCGCTCGACCCGCAGGCGCTCAACCAGAGTGCTCTGCAACTGTTCCACGACGCCCTCGAACAGCTGAAGGAAGGCCGCCGCCGCGAGGGTGAGGAGCTGGCCAAGCTGCTCAACGAGCGCCTGGACAGCATCCTCGAAGAAGTCGCCACGCTGCGCGAGCAGGTGCCGCAGATGCTTGCAGCCCAGCGTCAGAAGGTTCTCGACCGCTTCGCCGAGATGCGCGCCGAACTCGAGCCGCAGCGTCTCGAACAGGAAATGGTGCTGCTGGCGCAGAAGAGTGATGTCGCCGAAGAGCTCGACCGCCTCAGCACCCATGTGACGGAAGTGCGCCGAGTGCTCAAGACCGGCGGTGCGGCCGGACGCCGCCTCGACTTCCTCATGCAGGAACTCAACCGCGAAGCCAACACCCTCGGCTCGAAGGCATTCGACCCGCGCAGCACCCAGGCCGCGGTCAACCTCAAGGTATTGATCGAGCAGATGCGCGAGCAGGTGCAGAACCTCGAATAACCATTAGCCGCCTTGGCGGCTGGTCTATTTTTGTCCCACAGCATTCATAGCGCTTTCCAGGAACCCGTCATGTCCGCCACCACCGGTACGCTCTATATCGTTTCCGCGCCTTCCGGGGCCGGCAAGACCAGCCTGGTCAAGGCGCTGGTCGATGCACAACCGCAGGTACGGGTGTCGGTTTCCCACACCACCCGCGCCATGCGCCCGGGTGAGGTTGACGGGGTCAACTACCACTTCGTCAGTCGTGAGGATTTTGTCACCCGACTGGAGCGCAACGAATTCCTCGAGCATGCCGAAGTATTCGGCAACCTGTACGGCACCTCGCAGCGCTGGCTGGAAGACACCCTCGCCGAAGGCTTGGACCTGATCCTGGAAATCGACTGGCAGGGCGCGCAGCAGGTGCGTCGATTGATGCCAAAGGCCAAGTCGATCTTCATCCTGCCACCAACCCAGGAAGCCCTGCGTCAGCGCCTGAACAACCGCGGTCAGGACAGCGACGAGATCATCGAGAAGCGCATGCGCGAAGCGGTCAGCGAGATGAGCCACTACGTCGAGTACGACTACCTGGTGATCAACGACGACTTCGCGCACGCGCTGATCGACCTGCAATCGATCTTCCGCGCCAACCGTCTGATACAGACGACCCAGCAGCAACGCCATGCCCGTCTGCTCGGCGAACTGCTGGCATAGCTCGGTTGGCGCACAGCCCGCAGAAACAGCGCTTCCATTAAGGCTGGTGATTTTTTAGACTACTCCGTCCGCTCGCCCATTCGGGCACGCTCTACCGCTACTGATGAGGAACACCATGGCCCGCGTTACCGTTGAAGATTGCCTGGACAACGTCGATAACCGCTTCGAGCTGGTCATGCTCGCTACCAAGCGCTCGCGCCAGTTGGCCACCGGTGGCAAGGAGCCCAAGGTCCCATGGGAAAATGACAAGCCGACCGTCGTCGCCCTGCGCGAGATCGCTTCCGGCCTGGTCGACTACGATGTCATTGCACAGGACGAGATCGTTGACGACGAACCGCTCTTCACCCAGTACGAGGAAGAGCCGAACGAGGCCATCTGAATAAATGCCAGGTCGAAGTCGAACCGATAACATCGAAGCCCGCTGGCAAGGAGCATTATCTTGCCAGCCATAGACGCGCTTGCGGATCGCCTATCGACCTACCTCGGCCCAGACCAGGTCAATCTGGTCCGCCGTGCCTATTTCTACGCCGAGCAGGCCCATGACGGGCAGCGCCGGCGCAGTGGTGAAGCCTACGTCACCCATCCCCTCGCGGTAGCCAACATCCTCGCCGACATGCACATGGACCATCAGAGCCTGATGGCCGCGATGCTGCATGACGTCATCGAAGACACCGGCATTCCCAAGGAAGCGCTGGTTGCGCAGTTCGGCGAAACCGTTGCCGAACTGGTCGACGGGGTCAGCAAGCTGACCCAGATGAACTTCGAGACCAAGGCCGAGGCACAGGCCGAGAATTTCCAGAAGATGGCCATGGCCATGGCTCGCGATATCCGCGTGATCCTGGTCAAACTCGCCGACCGCCTGCACAACATGCGTACCCTGGAAGTGCTGGCCGGGGAAAAGCGCCGCCGCATCGCCAAGGAAACCCTGGAGATCTACGCGCCCATCGCCAACCGGCTGGGCATGCACACCATGCGCGTGGAGTTCGAGGATCTCGGTTTCAAGGCCATGCACCCGATGCGCTCCGAACGCATCCGCGCAGCCGTACGCCGCGCCCGCGGCAACCGCAACGAGATCGTCGAGAAGATCGAACAATCGCTGATCCATTGCCTAGAGCGCGAAGGCCTGGAAGGCGACGTACTGGGCCGCGAGAAGCACCTGTACAGCATCTACAAGAAGATGCGCGGCAAGCGCAAGGCGTTCCACGAGATCATGGACGTCTACGCGTTCCGCATCGTGGTGGACAAGGTCGACACCTGTTACCGCGTGCTCGGCGCCGTGCACAGCCTGTACAAACCGCTACCGGGCCGTTTCAAGGACTACATCGCGATCCCCAAGGCCAACGGCTACCAGTCGCTGCACACCACGCTGTTCGGCATGCACGGTGTGCCCATCGAGATCCAGATCCGCACCCGCGAAATGGAAGAGATGGCCAATAACGGCATCGCCGCGCACTGGCTGTACAAGTCCCCCGAGGACGAAGTACCCAAGGGCACCCATGCCCGCGCGCGGCAGTGGGTCAAGGGCGTACTCGAGCTGCAACAGCGTGCCGGCAACTCGCTGGAATTCATCGAGAGCGTCAAGATCGACCTGTTCCCCGATGAGGTCTACGTCTTCACGCCCAAGGGTCGCATCATGGAGATGCCCAAGGGCTCCACCGCCGTCGACTTCGCCTATGCGGTGCACACTGACGTCGGCAACACCTGCATCGCCTGTCGCGTCAACCGTCGCCTGGCGCCGCTGTCGCAACCGCTGGAGAGTGGCTCGACGGTGGAGATCGTCACCGCGCCGGGCGCGCGGCCGAATCCGGCCTGGCTGAATTTCGTCGTCACCGGCAAGGCACGCACGCATATCCGCCATGCCCTCAAGCTGCAGCGCCGCTCGGAGTCGATCAACCTCGGCGAACGCCTGCTGAGCAAGGCGCTCAGCGGTTTCGAGACCAGCCTGGAGAAGATCAGCCCCGAACGTATCCAACAGGTCCTGACCGAGTACCACATGGAGTACGTCGAGGATCTGCTGGAGGACATCGGCCTTGGCAATCGCATGGCCTACGTCATCGCGCGCCGGCTGATCCTGCGCGACGATGAACAGGCGCCGGCCCTCGAAGGCCCGCTGGCCATTCGCGGCACCGAAGGGCTGGTGCTGAACTACGCCAAGTGCTGTACACCGATCCCGGGCGACCCCATCGTCGGGCATCTGTCCGCCGGCAAGGGCATGGTCGTGCATCTGGAAACCTGCCGGAACATCGCCGATGTTCGCCACAACCCGGACAAGTGCATCCAGCTGTCCTGGTCGAAGGATGTTACAGGCGAGTTCAACGTCGAGCTGCGGGTCGAGCTGGAGCACCAGCGTGGCCTGATCGCGTTGCTGGCCGGCAGCGTCAATGCCGCAGACGGCAACATCGAGAAGATCGGCATGGACGAGCGCGACGGCCGCATCAGCGTCGTCCAGCTGGTGGTCAGCGTGCATGATCGCGTGCATCTCGCGCGAGTGATCAAGAAGCTGCGCGCCATCAAGGGCGTCACCCGCATCACCCGCGTCAAGGCCTGAGCCCCTCACTCCGCCGCCCTAACCGGCGACAGCTGCACGACGCCACGGCTGGCCGCTCTCGCCGCCAGCCATTATGCTGGCGGACCGTTGCCCAATTCCCAGAGGAGTCCCCATGAGCAAGACCGTGATCAACACCGACAAGGCCCCGGCCGCCATTGGCACCTACTCCCAGGCCATCAAGGTCGGCAATACCGTCTACCTTTCCGGGCAGATCCCGCTGGATCCGCAGAGCATGGAGCTAGTGGAAGGTTTCGAAGCGCAGGCCGTGCAGGTGTTCGAAAACCTCAAGGCAGTGGCCGAAGCAGCAGGCGGCTCGCTGAAGGACATCGTCAAGCTCAATATCTTCCTCACCGACCTCGGCAACTTCGCCACCGTCAACGAGGTGATGAGTCGCTACTGCCAGCAGCCGTACCCGGCTCGTGCCGCGATCGGTGTCGCCGCGCTGCCGAAGGGCGCGCAGGTGGAAATGGACGCGGTTCTTGTCATCGACTGATCGGGTCGTATGTCGACGCGGCGCCAGCCGCCGCGTCGTTGAATCAACGCACCAGAATTTCGACCCGTCTATTGCGCGGCTCGGCAGTGGCGTCCGGCGTCGCCACCAGCAGATTGCGCTCACCGTGGGACTCCACCCGCAACTCCATCGCCTCCAGCCCCTTGGCGCGCAGTAGCTCGGCGACCGCCTGGGCGCGGCGCAGACCAACCTGTTCGTTCGCCGCACGATGCCCCAGGGTATCGGTATGACCAATCACCGTTACCACCGGATAGTCCCGACGCCGGGCTGCCAGCAGAACGCTGTCCAGCAGCTGTTCAGCCGCGCTATCCAGCGCACTGGATGACGCCAGATGAAGGGTGAACCGCTCCGGCAATGCCGGCTGGGCGGCCAGCGCCCTGTCGAAATCCGCCTTGCGCCGCATCTCGGACACGGCATAGGCCTGACCGGTGCCGGCGATCACCATGCCCTGGCCGGTCACCTCTAGCCGACGCTGCCCGTCCTCTCCAAGCGCCACGCCGCCGCGTCCGCCGTTGTCGTCCGCCAGCATCACGTAGGATTGCTGCGCGCAGCCACCCATTGCCGACATCGCCAGCAGCACCATCGTTTGCATCAGCATTGACGGCTTCACGGCGCCACCTTCATCAACACCTGGCCGCCACGTACGCCGATCCGGCCGTCCGGCGTGTCGACGGCAATGGCCTGCGGATCGAGGCGGGCCATGTCGCCAGCTATCAGGTTGAGCGTGCCGCGATTGAGCGTCGCGCGCAGACGCAGCTCATCCGATGCCGGGGCGAAGCGATAGTCGTCGAGAGTCAGCTCGCTGTGCGGGCCGAACGCCAATACGCTGCCGTCACCGAGGATCACCCCCAGACCACCTTCGGCGCCAGTGCTCAAAGCCACACCTGGCACGATCGCCTGGCCGACCTTGGCGGGGTTGGTATAGCCGCGGCTGCTGATGTACGCAGCGCCTTCCACCCGCGCTACATGCCCGACCGGCTCGGGCAGGTTTTCGGCGGCGGCAGGCGCAATCCAGACTGCAGCGACCATGCTGAAGGCACGCAGCATATAGTTGTTGAAGCAAGTCATCGAATTCTCGAATCGTCAGGAAATGCAGTTGGAGCGATCCCGCTCCACTGGACTAAGGCAGTCCAAACCGGCAAAAAATCCGTACCGTTTCGTTTTCCGGTGATTTGTTGGCCGAACAGGGGCGAAGCCGGCCCTGTCTTGTCGAGGCGCCTCAGAGACGATTGTCAGCCGCCCGGCCTTGGGAAATATGGGAGTCGGAGCGAGCAGGCTCTCGCTGCGGCAGCCTGCGCACTCAGATGACTCACATGCGCTGCGCTTCACTCCTGAGTAGTGATGCGATCCGAGCGCAGATAGAAATCCAGCAAATCGCTACGGGGGCGATCACTCTTCCCCGTTAGCGCGAAACGTCTTCAGTTCACGTAACGCTGCGCTACCTGTCGCAGCAACCCTTCCTGCTTCATCTGGTCAAGGGTGCGCTGCAGTTTCTCGACGACCGCATCCGGCGTTTCCTTGTTCAGCGCCAGATAGAGGTCGACCCGGCTCAGGGTCAGCGCCACGGCCAGCGGTCCGACGCCGGCCTGCTTCGCCTCGTATTCGCCGGAGGGATTGGTGGTCGCCCACAGATCGAACTGACCGGCCTTCAGCTTGGCCGGTGTCTCGATCAGCGAGCTCTGCACCTCGATACCGCGGTTGATCAGGTACTGGCTACCCACACTGCCCTCCTTCGAACCAATCCGGTATCGCTTGGCGTCTTCCAGGCTGGAAAGCTGGATCTGGCTATCCGGAGTCTTGAGCAGCACGATCTGAATCTCGCTCAGCGGACCGACCCACTTGTACTTGGGCTCGCGCTCGGGGGTGCGGCTGAGCGAGAACACGGCGAAACCCGGGGTCTTTTCGGCCAGCTGCTGCAGGCGGCTCCACGGGAAACGCAACGTCATCGCGTAGGGCACGCCTGCGCGCTTGAACAGAGCGGCCACCACCTCGGCGTCGATGCCACTGATCGCGTCCTCCTTGGCGAAGTTCTTGCCATCGACGGCCATGCTGAACGGCGGGAAGTTCTGCGTGAGCAGGTTGATCGTTTCCTCGTCGGCGCTGGCGGAGGCGAAAGGCAAAAAGGTAATCAGGGCGCCCAGCAAAGCGCGGCGAAGATACTTGTTGTTGGTCGGCATGTTGAAGTCTCGCGTCGATCGGACATTATTTTTCCGCACCGGTATCAAGCCCGGGCGGCTGTCGGCAGATTGTTGTTTGGCCCGCAGCAGTTCGTGACAAGCGACCGCGCGGCGACGGACCGTAGCAGGCCTTGGCGAGCCAATCTCTGCGTCGGATCACTTACGCGACAGAAGCCATTCATCAGCCGTTCTTGCATACGGCGTGCGAGGCGCCGCGACGCGTCTTCAAGTGCGGCTTTTCGTTCCGCAGGCGACCGGTCATTCGTCGAAAACCTGCTGCCCGTTCGTCGCGTAGCCGCCCCCGTGGTGGCTCTTGCCGTATTCTCGCCGGCTATCGGAGTCTGCCGACCCGAGACACAGTCGGGCATATAAATCGCATCCAACACATCCGAACTGTGGCGCGCCACGCAATTGGCGCTGCGGGGTTTCCCGCAAACAACTGTGGTCCGCCTCCTGGCGGTGGTTTGTCGAAACGTCGGGCCTTCCCGATTGGATGTGAAATGAAAATACCCCGTCTGCTACAAGGTCGCCGCGGCCCTGTGCTCTCCATTTTCCTGCTCCTGCTGATCACCGCCAGCGTCGCCTATTGGCAGTTGCGCCCCAGCGCACCATCGACGCCGGCCACTGGCGCGGCGGCCAGCATGCTCGAAGCCTTGCAGGACTCCACCGAACCTTGGCAGGCCAATCGGCGCGACCTCTCCGTGCTGATGGGCGATCTGCGTGGCGCCACTATCGCCAGCGCGGCGCTGGGCAAGGATGCGGTCTACGTAAACTTGCACGATGGCCTGCGCTACTGGGTGCCGGACCAGTCCGGACGCGTGGCCGGGCTGCTGCTCGATCATTACGCACAGGGCAGCGGCGAGCTCTTTCCCTTGGCGATGTTCCAGACCGACGCAGAAAAGCCGTTCTACATGGTTCTTCTTCCCTACTCACCGATCGCCCTGCTGCTGATCGGCGCGGCGCTCTTCTTCGCCATGAAGACCCGCAGCTTTGAGGTCCAGCGCAAGGGCAGCGGCGTGACCTTCGCCGACGTCATCGGCGCCGCCGAGGCCAAGCAGGCCCTCAGCGACGTCACCGCCTACCTGCGCGAACCGGCCGCCTATGCCCGCCTCGGCGCCCGACCACCCAAGGGTGTGCTGCTGACCGGCGAACCCGGCACCGGCAAGACCCAGCTGGCCAAGGCGCTGGCGAGTGAGTCGAATGCCAGCTTCATCCAGGTCACCGGCAGCGACTTTTCGTCGATGTACTTCGGCGTCGGCATCCAGAAGGTCAAGGCGCTGTTCCGCACCGCGCGCAAGCAGGCGCCATGCATCATCTTCATCGACGAGATCGACGGCATCGGCAAGCGTGCCGAGCAGACGCGCTCCAGCGACGCCGAGAGCAACCGCATCATC
The DNA here is from genome assembly GCF_000661915.1 of Stutzerimonas decontaminans. Lineage (NCBI taxonomy): Bacteria > Pseudomonadati > Pseudomonadota > Gammaproteobacteria > Pseudomonadales > Pseudomonadaceae > Stutzerimonas > Stutzerimonas decontaminans. Next base: position 4,077,364 of record NZ_CP007509.1, read on the forward strand.
AACCAGTTCCTCGCCGAGATGGACGGCTTCGATGGCGCCGCCGGCGTGCTGGTGCTCGGCGCCACCAACTTCCCCAACTCGCTCGACCCGGCGCTGGTACGTGAAGGCCGTTTCGACCGCTCCATCGCCGTCGGCCTGCCAGGGCTCGATGATCGCGAAGCGCTGTTCCGCCTGTACGCCGGCAAGATCAGCGCGGCGACCGATCTGGACTTCCCGCAGCTGGCGCGCAACACCGTCGGCCTGACGCCGGCCGCGATCGCCTATATCGTCAACCACGCAGCATTGCTGGCGGCTCGCGCGGGCGCCAGACAGGTCGATATGGCACATTTCGTCGACGCGGTGGAAACCTGCCGCATCGGCGAGCAGCCCTCCGGCGTGACACCGATGTCCGCCACCGACCGCAAGCGCATCGCCGTGCACGAAGCCGGCCACGCGCTGGTGGCGGCGGCGCTGAATGTGGGGCGGGTGGAAAAAGTCACCATCCTCCCGCGCGGCCAGGCACTGGGCGTGACCCTGGTGACGCCGGTGGAAGACAAGCGCCTGCACATGTACTCCGAGCTGCGCAATCGCATCCAGATGCTGCTGGCCGGGCGCGGTGCCGAGCAGCTGTACTTCCATGAGGTGTCTTCGGGTGCCGGGCAGGACCTGCAGGAAGCCTCGAAGATCGCTCTCTCCATGGTCGGCGCCCTTGGCATGGGCCCGCGCGGCTCGCTGCTGAGCCTGCAGGCCGTGCGCGACGCGCATCTGGACAGCGATCCGCGCGAAGCGCTGGAAGCGGCCGACGAGCTGCTGCAGCAGCTCAATCAGGAGTGCCTGGCGCTGCTGCAGCGGTTGAAACCGGCGCTCGACCACATCACCGAACGCCTGCTCGCGGTGGAAACCGTGCCGGGGGAAGAGGTGCTGGCGGCCATCGAGCGGTTGCCGGTGCAACATCACGAAGCCAGTGTCAGCTCGATCATTGGCCACGCGCTGAACAGCATCGACCGCGTCGCGGCCAGCGCCATGGACAGCACCGACAGCTTCGAACTGTCGCCGGTGGTATCCAGCGAGCCGGAAGACGACGGCCCGACCCGGCTCTGAGCCGGGGGCGTAACGATCCCGGCGGGCGTCACATCCGCCGGGATCAGTGCATGGCCGGCGCCGCCTGCTGCAGCGTGGCGATGCCGGCCAGGCGCCGCGACAGTACGCCGAAGCGGCGCCGGTACTGCGCCGGCGTGAGGCCGACCTTGCGCCGGAACAGTCGACCGAAGAAGCCGGCGTCCTGATAACCGACCTCCCAGGCGATCGCCTCCACTGACAACTCACCGCTTTCCAGCAGCTGCTTGGCCTCTTCCAGGCGCAGCGTATGGATGTAATCCAGCGGCGTCAGTCCCGTGGCCAGGGCGAAGCGGCGCTGGAAGGTTCGTTCCGGCAGGCCGCTGATGCGCACCATGGCGCTCACCGGCGCCTCCTCCTCGTAGTGCTGCGCCGCCCATTCCTGACAACGCGCGATCACCGGGTCGGCCAGCTGCCCGGTGCGCATCATCGCGGCGTAGGCCAGCGGGCTGGTCGCATCCCAGTCGAACAGGTTCATCCGCGCCACCTCCATCGCCTCCCGCGCACCGACGAAACGGGCAATGAGAAACAGCCCCAGCGCATGCCAGCTGCTGCCACTGCCGGACATCACCAGGCGCTGACCGACGCCGGTGCTGACCAATGCCTTGTCCGGGTGCCAGTGCACGTCCGGGTATTCGCGTCGCAGGCAATCGCAGTAGCCCCAGTGCGAAGTCCCTTCGCAGCCGGCCAAGAGCCCGGTACGCGCCAACAGCATCGCCCCGGAGCAGGCTGCGGCCAGCGTCGCGCCGGCCGCGTAGCGCTCGCATAGCCATTGCGCCTCGGGCGCGTAGCGATCATCCAGCGGTTCCCAGGGGCTGACCGCCAGGTTGCTGACGATCACCACATCGGTCGGCGGCGCATCGTCCAGACTGGTGTGAGGGTGGACCGGAATATCGTTGTAGACCCGCAGCGAGCGGCCGTCGCGGCTGACGATCAGCGGCAGGAAGGGCGACGCCACGTCGGCGCGGTGCAGCAGTTGCTGCCAGTCGCGACGGGCACCCAGCAGCAGATCGTAGAGGCCGAACAGCGTCGAGGCCGTACTGTCCGGCGTCGCCAGCAGAGCGACGGTCAATGGCGGACGTTCGGCGATCTCTGAGCGGGCCATGGCGGAAATAGCCGGTTTGTTTCCAGGATGACTGGGGTCCAACGCAGACGTAACCCCGAGTATGGGCGCGTTGGCCGATGCCAACGAACCGGACTCATGGAGCATAGAACAATGAAAGACGCACACGGGTACCAACTGACCGGCTGCAACAGCGAGGCGCAGGCCCTGCTCGATCAGGCGCTCGCACAGTTCCGCTGCCTGCACGCCGACTCCCTGGCGACCACCGAAGCCACACTGCAGGCCTCGCCGGAACTGGTCATGGGCCATGTCCTGCACGCCTGGCTCTACCTGCTCGGCACCGAGGCGGCCGCACTACCGGTGGCCCGAGCCTCGTACGAGCGCGCCCTGGAGCTGCCGCACAATGATCGCGAGGGCCGTCACCTCAAGGCGCTGGGGCAACTGCTGGATGGTCGCTGGCACGCGGCCGGGCGCGTGCTGGAAGACCTCAGCATCGACTACCCCCACGACATGCTGGCGTTGCAGGCCGGGCAGCAGATCGACTTCTTCACCGGCGACGCACGCATGCTGCGCGACCGCATTGCCCGTGTGCTGCCGGACTGGTCACTGCAGCTGCCTGGCTACCACGCACTGCTTGGCCTGTACGCGTTCGGGCTGGAAGAAAGTGGCGACTATCGGCTCGCCGAGCGCTATGGCCGTGAAGCTATCGCCCTGCAACCCGCCGACGCGTGGGCCCAGCACGCAGTCGCCCACGTCCTTGAGATGCAGGGACGGCGCGAGGAAGGCATCGCCTGGATGCGCGGTAATCCGGCCTGGCAGCAGGACAGCATGCTGGCGGTGCACAACTGGTGGCACCTGGCGTTGCACCACATCGAGCTCGACGATTGCGGCGCGGCCCTGGACCTGTTCGACGGCCCCGTGAATGGCCATCAGAGCACCCTGGCGCTGGAGCTGATCGACGCCAGCGCACTGCTCTGGCGGCTGCAACTGCGTGGAGTGGATGTCGGCAACCGCTGGGCCGGCGTGGCCGAGCGCTGGGCCGCGATGGCGGCGGATGGCAACTATGCGTTCAACGACTTTCACGCCGCCATGGCCTTCGCCTGCGCTGGCCGCGACGACCTGCTGGGCCTGCTGCGCGCAGCCCAGCAACGGGCCTGCGCGCGGGACGACGACAACGCACGTTTCACCGGCCAGATCGGCGCTCCGGGCGTCGAGGCGGTAGTGGCGTTCGTCGAAGGCAACCACGGGCGATCTGTGGAGCTGCTGCGCTCGATCCGCAATCAGGCGCAGCTGTTTGGCGGCAGTCATGCTCAGCGCGATCTGGTCGACCAGACGCTGATCGCCGCCGCCGAGCGCAGCGGTCAGCAACGTCTTGCGCGGGCCCTGCAACGCGAGCGGCAACTACTCGCCGAACAACGCCGCATGCAGTGATCGGATGGCGCCCACGGGCGCCTTTCGCGAGGTTACGGCAGCACCACCAGGCGGTTGGGCAGTTCGTTGCGCTCATGGGTCTTCGGCACATGCTGCGCCAGCAGCGCGCCGCTGGCCTCGATGCAACCGAGAAAGCCTTCCAGCACCTGTCCCTGTTTCACCCGCTCGGTGAAACAGGCGACGATGGATTCCCAGGCGGCGTTGTCAATGCGGCTGGATATGCCGCGGTCGACGAGAATCTCTACATAACGCTCAGCTTCGGAAACGAAGATCAGGATGCCGGTATCGGCATCGGTGTGATGCAGATTGAGCTCGATAAACTGGCGCCGCGCCAGATTGCAGGCGCGCCAGCAGCGTACGGAGCGCGGGATCAGGCGGCTGGTCAGTCCAGGCATGCGAAACAACACCGCCAGCACGATAAAGGTCGCCCACTGCACCAGCAGCAACTGCCAGGCGCCGAGCCAGCCACTGAAGAACAGCAAAGCGCCGGGTAGCAGCAGCGCGATCAGGCTGGCCCAGAGCAGCGGTATGTAGCGGTAGTCGTCTGCCTGCGCAGCCAGCACCGTTACCAGTTCGGCATCGGTATTGCGCTCGACCTGCTCGATCGCCGCGGCCACCTGTTGCAGTTCGCTTTCGCTGAGTAAGGTCATCGTTCATCCATCATTGAATTACCAGCCACCGGAAGCACCACCGCCGCCGAAGCCCCCACCGCCACCACCGAAGCCGCCACCGCCAAAACCACCACCGCCGAAGCCGCCACCACGGCCCATGCCGCCGAGCAAAGCGCCGAGCAGCAAGGCACGACGACCACCGCCGCGACCGCCTCGCCCGCCGCCGATAACGAAGATCGCTACCAGCATGAGGAAGAAACCGAGAATCCCGAGGCCGCCGGGTTGCTCCTGCCCCATTGGCATCACCGGACGCAATTCGGCCGGCAACGGGTCGCCGCCGAGCACCGTGACAATCGCCTCCGCCCCTTCGATGATCCCGGCAGTGAAGTCACCGCGCTGGAACGCCGGCGCGATGATGCGGCTGATGATCACCGAGGACTGCGCGTCGGTGAGCCGACCTTCCAGCCCATAGCCGACCTCGATGCGAATCTTGCGGTCATCGCGCGCGACGATCAGCAGTGCGCCGTTGTCCTCGTCCTTTTGGCCGATGCCCCAGGTGCGGCCCAGCTCCAGCCCGAATTCCTCGATGCTGCGCCCGCCCAGATCCGGCACCGTCACGACCACGACCTGTTCGCCCGTGGCCTGCTCGTGCCCGGCCAGCATGCTGGTCAGCCGCGCCTCGGCCTGGGTATCAAGCAGCTCGGCGCGGTCGACCACACGGCCGGTCAGCGCCGGCAGCTCGCTCTCCTGAGCGACGAGGCCAGCAGCCCAGAGCAGCAGGACCAGCAGTAGCGGGAACCTGGAGGTCATTGAAACTGCACTTGTGGCGCTTGCTCGGCGTTCTCAGCCGTGGCCTCGAAGTTCTCACGGATCGGCATGTCGCTGTACATCACCTTGTGCCAGATGCGGCCAGGGAAGGTCCGAATCTCGGTGTTGTAGCGCTCGACCGCAGCGATGAAGTCGCGGCGCGCTACCGCAATACGGTTCTCGGTGCCTTCCAGCTGCGACTGCAGGGCAAGGAAGTTCTGGTTCGATTTCAGCTCCGGATAGCGTTCGGAAACCGCCATCAGCCGGCTCAGCGCACCGGTCAGCTGATTCTGCGCCTGCTGAAACTGCTGCAGCTTCTGCGGATCGTCGAGGGTGCTGGCATCGACCTGAATCGAGGTGGCCTTGGCCCGCGCTTCCACCACCGCGGTGAGGGTTTCCTGCTCCTGGCGGGCAAAGCCCTTCACCGTCTCGACCAGATTGGGGATCAGGTCGGCACGCCGCTGATACTGGTTCTCGACCTGCGACCAGGCGGCCTTCACCTGCTCGTCATAGCGGGGGATGTTGTTGATACCGCAGCCGGCCAGCAGCCACGACATCAGGACGACAACGGTCAGTTGCCAGGTGTAGCGAAAACGCTGCGTATGCATGATGCGTTCGTCCATTCTGTTAACCAGTACGCAGATAAGAATAGCCAAGCGCCATAAGAGTTCAGGTGAGCAACGAAAGTGCTCGGCTGCGTCTGGAAAACGGAACTACCGGAACTGCCAGGGCGCGCGCTCCAGCAGCTCCGCGCACTGCGTCTGCAGATGCGCGTGCAGCAGCCGCACCGGCTTGCTCAGCTGTGCACGGTGCGCGCAAAGCAGGCTGAGTGGCGCCGCCTCGCCAAGACAGTCCGGCAACAGCACCTGTAGACGGCCCGCGGCGACGTCGTCGGCAATGTCCAGCCAGGACTTGTAGGCCAGCCCGGCGCCAGCCAGCGCCCAGCGCCGCACCACATCGGCGTCATCGCTGACCCGGTCGCCGCTTACCTGCACGGTGAGCGCCCGGCGTCCTTCCTGAAAACACCAGCGGTCATGCACGCGGCCGGCGAGCATGAAGCGCAGGCAGCTGTGCCCCGCCAATTCGTCCAGCCGCTGCGGCGCGCCATGGCGCTGCAGATAGGCCGGCGAGGCGCACAGCACACGGCGGTTCTCGCCAGCGACCGGCAGCGCGACGAGGCTGGAATCCTCCGGCGCGCCATAGCGCAGGACGATATCCACCGGCTGACGGAACAGATCGGTCAGCCCGTCGCCCAGCAGCAGGCGCACCTGCAACTGCGGATGACTCGCCTGGAATTCGTCGAGCCACGGCAGCAGCACGTTGCGCCCGAAGTCCGATGGCGCCGACAGCTGCAGCACGCCGCTGATCGCCTCGCGCCCGCCAGCGAGCGCCTGGGCGCCCTCGTGCAGGCTGGCCAGTGCCGCCCGGGCATGCAGCAGATAAGCCTCGCCCTCGGCGGTCAGGCGCAGGCTGCGGGTGGAGCGCGCGAACAGTCGCGCTCCCAGGCTCGCCTCCAGCCGCTTCAAGGCCGCGCTGGCCACTGCCGGCGACACGTCGAGCCCGCGCGCGGCCGCGGAAAGGCTGCCGCTGTCGGCCGTACGCACGAAGAGCTGCAGGTCATCGATACGCAGCATTTTCAAAATCCTGTTGAAAGAGCCTCGCTTATCGCCCCGTTTTCCCGCCGCGTCAAATAGCTGAGCATGTCCCTCCACCGAACCCATACGGAGCAACAGCATGAAAGCGGTCGCCTACTTCGAATCCCTCGCCATCGACGATCCCCGCGCCCTGCAGGACGTGGAACTGCCCGAGCCGGTGCCCGGCCCGCGTGACCTGCTGGTGGAGGTGCGCGCCATCTCAGTCAACCCGGTGGACACCAAGGTACGCCGCAACACCCAGCCCGAGGCCGGCCAGCCGAAGGTGCTGGGCTGGGACGTGGCTGGCGTGGTCGTCGGTGTGGGCAGCGAAGTCAGCCTGTTCAAGGTCGGCGACGAGGTGTTCTACGCCGGCTCCATCGCCCGCGCCGGCGGCAACAGCGAACGCCATCTGGTGGACGAGCGCATCGTCGGGCGCAAGCCGCGGAGCCTGAGCTTCGCCGAAGCCGCCGCGCTGCCGCTGACCGCCATCACCGCCTGGGAACTGCTGTTCGAGCGCCTGCAACTGGTCGAAGGCCAGGGCGCCGGGCAGCAGTTGCTGATCGTTGGCGCTGCCGGCGGTGTCGGCTCGATCATGCTGCAGCTGGCCCGCCAGCTCACCAAGGTCAGCGTGATCGCCACCGCCTCGCGCCCGGAAACCCAGGCCTGGGCCCGCGAACTCGGCGCCCATCATGTCATCGACCATAGCCAGCCGCTACACGCCGAGCTGCAGCGCGCCGGTTTCGCCAGCGTCAGCCATGTCTCCAGCCTGACGCAAACCGATCAGCACTTCGACCAGCTGGTCGAGGCACTGACGCCGCAGGGCCGCCTGGCGCTGATCGACGATCCAGCCCAGCCGCTGGACGTGATGAAGCTCAAGCGCAAAAGCCTGTCGCTGCACTGGGAACTGATGTTCACCCGCTCACTGTTCGAGACGCCGGATATGATCGAGCAACATCACCTGCTGCAGCGCGTCAGCCAGCTGGTCGATCTGGGCGTGCTGCGCACCACCCTCGGCGAGCACTTCGGCACCATCAACGCGGCCAACCTGCGCCGCGCCCATGCCCTGCTGGAAAGCGGCAAGGCCAAGGGCAAGACCGTGCTGGAAGGTTTCTGAACTAGATGACGCCGGCCGCGCGCAGGCCAGCAATCTGCTCGTCATTCATGCCCAGCAGGCGCTGCAACAGCGCCTCGCTGTGCTCGCCGAGCAGTGGCGGCGGCATGCGGTAATCCACGGGTGAAGCAGACAGCCGCAGCGGGCTGGCCACCTGCGGCACACGGCCGGCCAGCGGGTGCGACATCTCGACGTTCAGCCCGCGATGCTGCACCTGCGGGTCGGCGAACACCTGGGCCAGGTCGTTGATCGGCCCGCAAGGCACGCCGGCCTGCTCCAGCGCACCTACCCATTCGGCCGTGGTGCGGAACACCGTGACCTGGCGAATCAGCGGAATTAGCTCGGCGCGATGGGCAACCCGCGCGCGGTTCGTGGCGAAGCACGGATCGGTCGCCCACTCGGGACGCCCGGCCACCTCGCAGAACTTGCGGAACTGACCGTCGTTGCCGACGGTGAGGATGATGTCGCCATCGGCGGTGGGGAAATCCTGATAGGGCACGATGTTCGGATGGGCATTGCCCATGCGTTTGGGCGCCACGCCGGTGGTGAGGTAGTTGAGCGCCTGGTTGCCGAGGCAGGCGACCTGCACGTCGAGCAGCGCCGTATCGATATGCTGGCCTTCGCCGCTGCGTTCGCGATGTGCCAGCGCAGCGAGCACGCCAACGGTGGCGTACAGGCCGGTGAGGATATCGGTCAGCGCCACGCCGACCTTCACCGGCCCGGCGCCCTCCTCGGCATCGCTGCGGCCGGTCAGGCTCATCAGCCCGCCTAGGCCCTGGATCATGAAGTCGTAGCCGGCACGTGTGGCGTAAGGCCCGTCTTGGCCAAAACCGGTGATCGAGCAGTAGATCAGCCGCGGATTGATTTCCTTCAGACTGGCGTAGTCCAGACCATAGGCGGCCAGCCCGCCGACCTTGAAGTTCTCCAGCAGCACATCGCACTGCGCCACCAGCTCGCGGATGATGAGTTGGCCCTCGGGCCGGGTGAAGTCGACGGTCAGCGACTGCTTGTTGCGGTTGGCGGTCAGGTAATAGGCCGCCTCCAAGGTGTTCTCACCGTGCTGATCCTGGAGATAGGGCGGGCCCCAGTGGCGGGTATCGTCGCCCGTGCCAGGGCGCTCGACCTTGATCACCTCGGCGCCGAGATCACCGAGGATCTGCCCGCACCAGGGCCCGGCGAGCACGCGGGATAGGTCGAGCACGCGGATATGGGACAGGGCGCCAGGCATGGACGAAACCTCGAAGCTCAAGTGAACGTCGGGTGGATCGGGGCGTAGCTGATGCTTCACCCATCCACCGTGCGTGGCCAAACGGTGGATGAAGAGAGCGTCATCCACCCTACGGCGGCGTCAGAAGAACGCCTGGATGCCGGTCTGCGCGCGGCCGAGGATCAGCGCGTGCACATCGTGGGTGCCCTCGTAGGTGTTCACCACCTCCAAGTTGACCAGGTGCCGGGCCACACCGAACTCGTCGCTGATGCCATTGCCGCCCATCATGTCGCGCGCCATGCGCGCCACGTCCAGCGCCTTGCCGCAGCTGTTGCGCTTCATGATCGAGGTGATCTCCACCGCGGCGCTGCCCTCGTCCTTCATTCGGCCGAGGCGCAAGCAGCCTTGCAGGGCCAGGGTGATCTCAGTCTGCATGTCGGCGAGCTTCTTCTGAATCAGCTGGTTGGCGGCCAGCGGCCGGCCGAACTGCTGGCGGTCGAGCACGTACTGGCGTGCGGTGTGCCAGCAGAACTCGGCGGCACCCAGCGCGCCCCAGCTGATGCCGTAGCGGGCGCTGTTCAGGCAGGTGAACGGCCCCTTCAGCCCGCGCACGTCGGGGAAGGCGTTCTCTTCCGGGCAGAACACGTTGTCCATGACGATCTCGCCAGTGATCGAGGCGCGCAGGCCGACCTTGCCGTGGATCGTCGGGGCAGACAGCCCTTCCCAGCCCTTCTCCAGCACGAAGCCGCGGATCTCGCCGGCGTCGTCCTTGGCCCAGACCACGAATACATCGGCGATCGGGCTGTTGGTGATCCACATCTTGCTGCCGGACAGGCGATAGCCGCCGTCGACCTTCTTCGCTCGGGTGACCATGCTGCCTGGGTCGGAACCGTGGTTCGGTTCGGTGAGGCCGAAGCAGCCGATGTATTCGCCGCTGGCGAGCTTGGGCAGGTACTTCTGTTTGGTCGCCTCGTTGCCGAACTCGAAGATCGGCACCATCACCAGCGAGGACTGCACGCTCATCATCGAGCGGTAGCCGGAATCGATGCGTTCCACCTCGCGGGCGATCAGGCCGTAGCACACGTAGTTCAGGCCGCTGCCGCCATAAGCTTCGGGAATGGTCGCGCCGAGCAGGCCGGTTTCGCCCATCTCGCGGAAGATCGCCGGATCGGTCTGTTCATGGCGGAAAGCTTCCAGCACCCGCGGCGCCAGCTTGTCGGCGGCGAACTGCGCCGCGCTGCCCTGCACCATGCGCTCTTCTTCGGTCAGCTGCTGATCGAGCAGCAGCGGGTCGATCCAGTTGAAGCTTGCTTTGCCGGCCATTCGGGGCTCCTCTTGTTGTCTTCGGCACCGCGGTCACGCGGGCGGGATAAGCTGATCCTAGGCGCAGCGACGGTGCGTCGCAAACGAGGATTTCGCACCGAACTGTGCGCTTTGATCACTCCGAGATAAGCTCTTTGCTGATTATCAGGCTTATCCCGTGAGGTCTTTGCATAATGCGCCGCAAGATTCCCAGCACCGCCGCGCTGATCGCCTTCGAGGCCGCCGCCCGCCACGAGAGCTTCACCCGCGCGGCCGACGAGCTGGCGCTGACCCAGAGCGCCATCTGCCGGCAGATCGGCGGGCTGGAGGAATTTCTCGGCCTGGCGCTGTTCCGCCGCTCGCGACGCGGCGTAAAGCTGACCGCCGCCGGCCAGTCCTACGCCCGCCGCATCGCCGCGCAGCTGGACGCGGTGGAACGCGACACACTGTCGGTGATGGGCCAGCAGGGCGCGATGAGCCTTGAGCTGGCCGTGGTGCCGACCTTAGGCACCCAGTGGCTGGTGCCGCGCCTCAGGCATTTCCAGGCGCTGCATCCGGAAATCACGGTGAACCTGACCAACCGCACCCGGCCCTTTCTGTTTGCCGATACCGAGTTCGACGCCGCCATCTACTTCGGCGACGCCGACTGGTCCGGTACCGAGGCGCACTACCTGATGCCCGAGGACCTGCAGCCCGTCTGCAGCCCCGCCTTGCTGCACGACGGTCAGCCGTTTACGGCGCAGACGCTGGCGGACATGCCGCTGCTGCAGCAGACCACCCGACCCTACGCCTGGCGGCAGTGGTTCGATTCGCTGGGGTTGAAAGTCGCCCGCGACATGACCGGTCCGCGGCTGGAGCTGTTCTCCATGCTGGCGCAGGCGGCCGAGCATGGCATGGGAGTAGCGCTGATCCCGCCGTTCCTGATCCAGCGGGAACTGGCCGACGGGCGGCTGGTGCTGGCGCATCCGCAGGCCTACCGCAGCGAGACGCGGGCGTATTACCTGATGATTCCGGAGCGCAAGGTGGAGTCGGCGGGGCTGGTGGCGTTTCGGGATTGGTTGAAGGATGAGGCGAGGGTGTGGCGGGAGGGGGCAGACTCCTAGGGCTCACCGCACCAAGAGAATCAAGCAGCTAACCTTAGCAGGAGCCACTTATGGCCGTGCTGCTACGACAGGCTCAGGAATAAAGCCTTCGGCCGTCAACGTACGAATGACTCCCCGAAGTAGGTAGTTGTTTGTGAAGCCCAGTGTGTACTGACGGGAGTTGGGCTGAATCGGGACCAGCATTCGTCTGTCCACCAGCTTCTTGATTTGATAGGTCCGCTGCGGCCCGTTCAGGTCCGGCATCGCATCCGCTAGGTCTCCAGACTTCGCCACGCCGCTGTCAGTGTCCAGAAGTCGACGAAGAATTGAGTGCTCCTGGCCGGTGATGTGTTCTCTCTCGCGAGAGAAGGCGAGTGCCGGCTGCAGGATTCTGGCTTTAAGGTAGCCATAGTCACACAGCCGATCGAGCTTGCTTAGCTCTGTGAGGATGCCTTGGAGTACGTAGATACACCACTGTTCCAGGCCTTGCTGTGTACCGCGATCAGCCTCGCCCAGCATCTCGTAGTAACGCTCACGATCATTGCAGAACACTGCAGTGGGGTTCAGCAGTCGACCGCCGGCGGAGACATCGAATCCGTACTTAATGAGCATCAGGTACGTCAACAAACGAACCACCCGCCCATTGCCATTGGTGAACGGGTGAATCCATCCGAATCGGTGGTGCGCGAGCGCCACTTTCATGAGGTGGTACTTCTGCGGATCGCGCGCATTGATGAACGCCACCAACTCATCCATGTACCCACCAACTTGCACGGCGTCCGGCGGGAGGTGCTCCGATTGCGCAATGCGAACCTGGGTCGTCCTGAGCTGACCGGGAGTCCGGTCTCCCTCTCTGTCGAGCCCCCCTACAGTAATGGCGTGCAATTCTCGAATGAGATGGAGGCTGACGTCGTCTCCTTCCTTGAAATGCTGCTCGATGAAGCTCATGGCTCTCTCGATGTTGGAGATTTCCCGCAGTTGATCGGTAGCCGTGTCATCTCCCTCCATCTTGCTTTCCACGTAATCAGCGAGGGTTGTGTGGTTGCCTTCAATGCGGGCAGATCCGAGGCTTTCCAGGATGTGGAAAACGTTCTTGAGCTGGAAGAAAAGGCTTGCTGGAGTCGTGCCCGCCAGCCTGTAGCGGCGTAAGTGCTCCAGCTCATTCAAGACATCGACAAGTGGTGAGTCGAAGGCTGGATTGAGGAGAGCCAAGTCGTGATGAGTGAAATTTGACATGTTGAAAATCTCCAACCCGCTCAACAATTAAGTCGACACAATGCCACGCAAAACCGCAAAAATACTAGCCAATGTCACGATTCAATCCACACCACAAGTCAACTCATGCATTCAGCGAACTTAAATCTGAGTGACGACCAAGTCAAAGCTGATCCGCTCAGGCATGGACGCCCTACGCGGTTTTCCACCCTACGGTTCTTGGCCAGACATGAGAAGGTGACGCGGCAGGATCACTTCTTCTTACGAGGCTTCAGGTACTTGGTCAGCCCCTGAAACCACATCACCAGCGCCGGATTCCCCTGGATCTGGATGTCCTTGTTCTGGATCCCCTGCATGAACGCCAGCTGCTTGTTCTTCGCCGTCATGGTGGCGAAACCATAGGTGGCATCCTTGAACCCCAGCGAGAACGCCGGCTCGCTCGCCGGGCCGCGCTTGCTGGTGACGCGCTGGTCTTTGACCACGAAGTGCCGGGCGACCTTGCCGTCCAGGGTATGCAGTTGAAAGCTCAGGTCCTTGTCGCCCAGCTGCTGCTGGAACTCGGGATTGGTGCGGCTGGCCTTGGCCATCAGGCGGCCCAGCATCCAAAGCAGAAAACGGAATTTCATGGTGAGGTCCCGACCGGTACGAGAAAAGGCCGCATTGTAGTGGCTTGGTCGGCGGGGGAAAGGATGGGTACGAATGGGTCCGAGACGGACCGGACAGTCAGGTTGACCCGGAGCCCGCTGGCTCCGGGGCGGCGCAGCGTCAGTTGACGGCGTCTTTGAGCATCTTGCCGGGCTTGAAGGCCACGGTGTTGCTGGCCTTGATGGTCACCGGCTGCCCGGTTTGCGGGTTTTTCCCGGTGCGGGCACCGCGGTGGCGCTGAACGAAGGTGCCGAAACCAACCAGGGTCACACTGTCCTTGCGGTTCAGTGCATTGGTGATTTCATCCAGCACGGCGTTGAGTACGCGATTGGCCTGGTCCTTGGACAGATCGGCCTTCTCGGCAATGGCTGCGGCGAGTTCCGGTTTACGCATTGGGAGCCTCTGAGACGTTTTTGTTGTTGTGTCCGTACTGTTCACAAGAACAGCGCTAAAGGCGCTGCAACAGCTCTAGGCTGGGGCAGACTTCTGGAGAATGGCACGGCGCTAGCACCTGCGCCAGTCCCTCCGAACGCCCCGCAGGCTCAACTGGGGGACTTTAGCGACAGAATTTGCGGTAGTTCCGCCAGCACCGGCGGCAGCTGCTTGTTCAGCGCCAGGCGCTCCTGCACCGCTGCTCCAGTCAGCGCATAGCCGAGCAGCTGTCCGGAAGCGCCGAGATAGAGCGCTTTTACGGCATTTCCTTGGGCCTCTACGGTCCAGTTGCCGGCACTCCCAACCGCCGGCAACGAGACCACTACCGGGCATGCTGGTGTCTTCACGGTGACCGGCATGGGGCCATAACTGACAAAGGTAGGATTGCCAAACAGCGTTTTAGCCAAGGCCCGCGCCCCAGCCATCAGTGGCATCACGTAGAGCAGGTTCAGCCCCTCCACTTCGGCGCAGTCGCCCAGCGCGTAGACGTGTTCCGCCGAGGTCTGCAGAAGGCGATCGACAACGATACCGCGCTTGACCTCGAGTCCTGCCTCTGCTGCCAGCTCGGTGCGCGGACGCAGGCCGACAGCACTGACCACCAGATCGCACGTCAGCCGGCGCCCATCGGAAAGCGTCGCCTGCAGCCCATCGTCACCACGCTCGAGGCGCTGCAGCGTGCCCCCCAAGTGGAAGCGCGCACCGATGCCCTCCAGGCCGTTTTTTACAGCCTGGGCCGCTTCGGGCGGCAGCAGACCGGGCATGACCTGTTCGCTTGGCGCGACCAGATCCACTTCGTGATTACCCAGCAGCAGGTCGTTGGCAAATTCACAGCCGATCAGCCCGGCACCGAGGATCAGCACGCGGCGCTTGCCAGCGACCGCTGCGCGGAAGCGGCCATAATCGTGCAGGTCGTTGATCGGGAAGATTGCGTCGACCGCATCGCCTGCGACCGGCACCTGAATCGTCTGCGCCCCCCAGGCCAGCACCAGGTCGCGGTAGGGCACCGGCTCGTTGCCGATCCACACGCGTTGATTCGCCGGATCGAGGTGGGTGACGCGGGTATGGGTGCGAATCTCGGCGTTGAGCTGCTCGGCCATGGCACCTGCGGTGGCCATGCCCAGGCTTTCGGCGTTCTTGTTCGCGGCAAAACCGGTCGACAGCAGCGGTTTGGAGTAGGAGCGCCCGTCATCGGCGGTAATCAGCAACAGCGGCGTCTGGGTGTCCAGCTTGCGGAATTCCCGGGCCAGGTTGTAGCCGGCCAGGCCGGTACCGATGATGACTACAGGTGCACTCACGTCATGTCCTCGTATGGATGGTTGGGGAAACGGCTTCAGCCGATGGCGATCATTTCGAAGTCCATCTTGCCGACGCCGCAGTCAGGGCAAACCCAGTCTTCCGGCACATCTTCCCAGGCCGTGCCGGGCGCAATGCCCTCTTCCGGCACACCCAGCGCTTCGTCATAGATGTAGCCGCATACCACACATTGCCATTTCTTCATCGCTAACCTCGATGCTCATTCGACTGCGACGCACGCTATACCAGAACGGCACGCCGCACCAAACCTACAAATGAAAACGGGCGGCCTAGGCCGCCCGTCGCTATACCGTCAGGCTTAGCCTGCGGCACCTACCAGCGGATCGCTGATACCCATCACGTAGAACCCGATCAGGCCGATGGTGCCGGCCAGGATGAGGTAGTACAGGGTCGGCAGCATGGTCTTGCGCAGGGTGATCCCTTCGCGACCGAGCAGGCCTACCGTGGCCGAAGCCGCCACCACGTTGTGAATGGCGATCATGTTGCCCGCCGCCGCGCCCACCGACTGTAGCGCCACCATCAGTGCACCGGACAGACCCAGCAGGCCTGCGGTGTTGAACTGGAACTGCGACAGCATCAGGTTGGACACGGTGTTGGAACCGGCAATGAAGGCACCCAGCCCGCCGACTGCCGGAGCGAAGAACGGATAGACACCGCCCACGCTGTTGGCCACCAGTTGCGCCATCGCCACCGGCATGGACACCAGGTCGGAGCCATTGACGCCGGAGTTGATCAGGATCCGCACCATCGGAATGGTGAAGATCAGCACGAAGCCAGCGCCGAGCAGGGTCTTGCTCGACTCGGAGATCGCCGCCCCCAGCTCCTGCGCCTTCATGCGATGCAGGAAGAAGGTGATCAGCACCACGATGCAGAGAATCCCGCCCGGCAGGTACAGCGGCTCCAGCGTACCGGAAACGCCGGTTTCGCCGAGGATATCCTTCCAGCCGAAGCTGAACGACATCAGCAGCGCCTTGAAGTCAGGGAACACCCGCGATGCGACCAGCAGCCCGGCAAGCACCAGGTACGGCGCCCAAGCCATCGGCACGGAGATCGGTGTCTTGCCGGCCACGTCCTCGATCTTCATCTCGATCTTGCCCATCCACTCGGACGGCCATTCCTTCGCCGGAGCGAAATCCCAGGTGTCCTTGGGCAGCAGGAAGCCTGCCTTGGCCGCCGGTACGACGATGGCCAGACCGACCAGCGCACCGATCATCGACGGGAACTCCGGACCGAGGAAAACACCGGCCGCGGCGTACGGAATGACAAAGGCCAGACCGGTGAACACGGCGAACGGCGCAACCGCCAGACCTTCGGTCCAGGATTTGTTGCGACCGAAATAGCGGGTCATGATGCTGACCATGATCAGCGGCATCAGAATCCCGCACAGTGCGTGGATGATCGCCACCCGCGAGAAGATCAGGTGGAAGAACACCTCCCAGTTACTGCCCACCGCAGCCAGCTGCTCGCTGATGCCGGTCTTGTCCAGACCCGCACCGACGCCAACCAGAATCGGCGTACCGACCGCCCCGAAGGACACCGGCGTGGACTGCACCATCATCCCCATGACCACTGCCGCCAGCGCCGGGAAGCCCAGCGCGACCATCAGCGGTGCCGCCACCGCCGCCGGCGTGCCGAAGCCCGAGGCACCCTCGATGAAGCAACCGAACAGCCAGGCGACGATCAGCACTTGAACGCGACGGTCAGGACTGACATTGGAGAAGCCACGCCGAATCGAACTGATCCCCCCGGAATGTTTCAGCGTGTTGAGCAGCAGGATCGCACCGAAGATGATCCAGAGGATCGCCGCGGTGAGGATCAAACCCTGCAAGGTGGAAGCGATGACCCGGTTGAGGGTCATGTCCCAGGCCAGCAGACCGATCAGCGCAGTGAGGACGAAAACCAGCGGCATGGCGTACTTGGCCGGCCAGCGAAAGCCGATCAGCAGCACGCCCGCCAGCACCAGCGGCACGAAGGCCAGTATGGACAGTAGTGTTTGACTCATTTGTTGGGTCCCTGCGTTTTTTGTTGTGAACCGCTTCTATTGTGTCCGGGCATGCCCGGTGCCTCGCATGAAACGCCCCCACGCGGTGCGCTTCCCGACGGCCCGGCCGAAACCGTGCCGCTCATGCTCGAAAGCCCCGGACGCCAATCGGCGCCTGGGGCTGCTGTCCTGCACCGCGCGCGCCGGCCTCCGGCAACGCGCGGCTTGCTGCCGCTGTCAGGCCTGGCTCGCCTTGAAACGCTGGCGCCACGCGTGCAGCAGTGGCTCGGTGTAACCGGCCGGTTGCTCGCGCCCCTTGAACACCAGATCACAGGCTGCCTGGAAGGCCGCCGACTGAGTGTAGTCGCTGGACATGGCGCGATAGAGCGGATCGCCAGCATTCTGCTGGTCGACCACCTTGGCCATGCGCTCCAGGGTTTCCTGCACCTGCTCGCGGGTCACCACACCATGGTGCAGCCAGTTGGCCACGTGCTGGCTGGAGATACGCAGGGTGGCGCGGTCTTCCATCAGGCCGACGTTGTGGATGTCCGGCACCTTGGAGCAACCGACGCCCTGCTCGACCCAACGCACCACGTAGCCGAGGATGCCCTGGCAGTTATTGTCCAGCTCCTGCTGCTTCTCCTCAGCGCTCCACTTGTCTTCGGCGACTACCGGGATGGTCAGCAGATCGTTGAGCAGCTGCTCGCGCTCGGCGGCCAGGTCGACCTTTTCCAGCTCGCTCTGCACGGCCTGCACGTTCACCTGGTGGTAGTGCAGCGCATGCAGGGTGGCGCCGGTCGGCGAAGGTACCCAGGCGGTGTTGGCGCCGGATTTCGGATGGCCGATCTTCTGCTCGAGCATGGCTGCCATCAGGTCCGGCATGGCCCACATGCCCTTGCCGATCTGCGCCTTGCCGCGCAGGCCGCAGGCCAGGCCGACCAGCACGTTGTTGCGCTCGTAGGACTGGATCCACGGGGTGGACTTCATGTCACCCTTGCGCAGCACCGGGCCGGCTTCCATGCAGGTATGCATCTCGTCGCCGGTACGGTCGAGGAAACCGGTGTTGATGAACGCCACGCGGTGCTTGGCCGCGGCGATACAGGCCTTGAGGTTGGCGCTGGTGCGGCGCTCCTCGTCCATGATGCCCATCTTCAGGGTGTAGCGCGGCACACCGATCAGGTCTTCGACACGACCGAACAGCTCGTCGGCGAAGGCGACTTCCTTCGGTCCGTGCATCTTCGGCTTGACGATGTAGACGCTGCCGGTGCGCGAGTTGCCCTTGCGCGCCAGATCATGCTTGGCGATCAGGCTGGTGAACACGCCATCCATGATGCCTTCGGGGATTTCACGGCCGTCTTCCAGCAGGATCGCCGGGTTGGTCATCAGGTGACCGACGTTGCGGATGAACAGCAGCGAACGACCATGCAGCTTCAGCTCGCCGCCGTTGGGTGCGCTGTATTCGCGGTCCGGGTTCAGGCGGCGGACGAAGCTCGAGCTGCCCTTGGCGACTTCCTCGCTCAGGGTGCCCTGCACGATGCCCAGCCAGTTGCGGTAGGCCAGCACCTTATCATCGGCATCCACCGCAGCAACCGAGTCTTCGCAGTCGAGGATGGTGGAAACGGCGGACTCGACCAGCAGGTCCTTAACGCCAGCGGCATCGGTCTGGCCGATCGGGCTGTTCGGATCGATCTGGATTTCGACGTGCAGGCCGTTGTTCTTCAGCAGTACGGCCTTCGGCTCGACCGCTTCGCCCTGGAAGCCGACGAACTTCTCAGGCTGGGCCAGCCCGGTGACGCTGCCGTTCTCCAGGGTGACCTTCAGCTGGCCGTCCTGCACGCGGTAGGCGGTGGCGTCGGCGTGGCTGCCTTCGGCCAGCGGTGCGGCCTGATCGAGGAAGTTGCGTGCATAGGCGATGACCTTGGCGCCACGGACTTCGTTGTAGCCCGGGCCCTTCTGCGCGCCGCCCTCTTCGGAGATGGCGTCGGTGCCGTAGAGCGCGTCGTACAGCGAGCCCCAGCGGGCGTTGGCGGCGTTCAGCGCATAGCGCGCGTTCATGATCGGCACCACCAGCTGCGGGCCGGCCTGGGTGGCGATCTCGCTGTCGACGTTGGCGGTCTCGATCTTCACCTCGCCCGGCACCGGCAGCAGGTAGCCGATGGATTCGAGGAAGGCGCGGTAGGCGACCATGTCTTTGATCGGACCCGGGTTGGCCTTGTGCCATGTGTCCAGCTCGACCTGCATACGGTCGCGCTCGGCGAGCAGTTCACGGTTCTTCGGCGCCAGGTCGTGGACCAGGGCGTCCAGGCCCTGCCAGAAGGCGGCGGCTTCGATACCGGTGCCCGGCAGAACTTCGTCTTCAATGAAACGCTGCAGATTGGCCGCGACTTGCAGGCGGCCCAGGGTTACACGCTCGGTCATCTGTCGTTCTCCTTGTCTGTTCAGTTGGCCAGGGCGGCGACGCCGGCCTTGGCAATCTGGGCGTCCTGCGCGGCGGTCACGCCGGAGACGCCAACCGAACCGATGACCTGGCCGTCAACCACTACCGGCACGCCGCCTTCCAGCGAGCAGACCACCGGCGCGGAAAGGAAAGCGCTGCGGCCGCCGTTGACCATGTCTTCATAGCCCTTGGTTTCACGACGACCGAGGGCCGAGCTGCGGGCCTTCTCGGTGGCGATGTAGGAGGCGATCGGCGCGCAGCCGTCCAGACGCTCCAGCGCCAGCGGATGGCCGCCGTCGTCGGCGACGACGATGGTCACGGCCCAGCCGTTGGCCTGCGCTTCGGCGCGGGCAGCGGCGAGGATGGTGGCGACTTCGGTCTGGCTCAGTACGGCTTTGCTTTTCATCTCGATTCTCCTGTCTTCGTATTTCGGTTGTTCGTTGGCCACCCTAGGTGGGCGACCGAACCATGAGGCATTGCTACTGCATCGATTCCTCGACCACTTCGATCCAGTGCTTGACCGGCGTGCGGCCGGCACCGTCGAGGTGGGTCTGGCAACCGATGTTGGCGGTGACGATCACTTCCGGCTTGCCGCTCTCCAGCGCGTTGAGCTTGTTGTCACGCAGCTGGTGGGAAATCTCCGGCTGGGTGATCGAATAGCTGCCGGCCGAGCCGCAGCACAGGTGCGCATCCGGCACCGCGGTGAGCTGGTAGCCCAGACGGGTGAGCACGTCTTCGACCGCGCCGCCGAGCTTCTGTGCGTGCTGCAGGGTGCACGGGCAGTGGAAGGCCATGCGCTTGTCGGCGCGCACATTGAGCTTTTCCAGCTCGGCGCTGCGCAGCACTTCGACCAGGTCCTTGGCCAGCTCGCTGACCCGCGCGGCCTTGGCGGCGTAGGCCGGGTCATCCTTGAGCAGATGACCGTATTCCTTGACGAAGGCACCGCAGCCGCTGGCGGTCTGCACGATGGCTTCGGCACCGGCTTCGATGGCCGGCCACCAGGCGTCGATGTTGCGCCGTGCGCGGTCCAGGCCGGCATCCTGCGCGTTGAGGTGGTAATCCACCGCGCCGCAACAACCGGCTTCGCGCGCCGGACTGACGCTGATGCCCAGGCGGTCGAGCACGCGCGCGGCGGCGGCGTTGGTGCTCGGCGACAGGCTCGGCTGCACGCAACCTTCGAGCATCAGCACGCGACGGCTGTGCATCACCTGCGGGCGCGGCTTGGCCGGGCGGATCTCGCGCGGCAGGTGGTCCTTGAGCGAGGCCGGCATCAGCGGCTTCAGCGCATTGCCGGCCCCCAGCAATGCCTTGAACAGGCCCGGACGCGGGATCACCGTGCGCAGGCCACCGCGAACGATGCGCTCGCCCAACGGGCGCTGCACCTGCTGCTCGATGAAGTCACGGCCGATGTCCAGCAGGTTGTGGTACTTCACCCCCGACGGGCAGGTGGTCTCGCAGTTGCGGCAGGTCAGGCAGCGGTCCAGATGCAGCTGGGTGCTTTCGGTCACCTCGCCGCCTTCGAACATCTGCTTCATCAGGTAGATGCGCCCGCGCGGGCCGTCCAGCTCGTCGCCGAGCAGCTGGTAGGTCGGGCAGGTGGCATTGCAGAAGCCGCAATGCACGCAGGAGCGCAGGATGCTTTCGGCTTCTTCGGCGCGCGGCAGCTTTTTCGCCGCTTCGCTCAGATTGGTTTGCATGAGGTCGTTCTCAACACGAATGGCTCTTTGCGTTGGCGCTTCGCGCCAACCCTTCGGGACGCGCTCCAGAAGGCGCAATCCATCGTTGTTCGTCGTTCATTTGGAGCTACCAAACTTCTCTCCTCTCGCCTTGTCTTGCGCCTTCTGGCGCAGCGTCGCAGCGGCCAATCGCGCTGAGCACGACCTAGACCTCGGAATACATGCGGCCGGGGTTGAAGATCCCCTGCGGGTCCAGCGCGGCCTTGAGCTGGCGGTGATAGCGCAGCAGCGGTGCCGACAGCGGCTGGAACGGATTGGTCGTGGCGCCGGCGGTAAAGCAGGTGGCGTGACCGCCGACTTCGATGGCGATGCCGCGGATGGTCACCGCATCGGCGTCGGACTTCAGCCAGCGCTGAGCACCGGCCCAGTCCACCAGCTGATCGCCCGGCAGTGCCAGCGCCGGGGTGTTGTTCGGCAGCGACAGGCGCCACAGCGGGCGCGGGTCGGCAAAGAACGCCAGGCGCTGTTCGCGCAGCTCGTTCCAGTAGCCGGGGTCGAGATCCTCGCCACCGATGCGCTCGCGGGCCGCACCAACAGAGCCTTCGCCGCCTTCCAGACGCAGGTGCAGCGCCTGGCCATCATGGCTGGCTGCACTGATCGGGATCGGCTGCTGACCCCATTCGGCGAGCTTGAGCAGCGCGCGGTCGAGGTCTATTTCCAGACGCAGGCTGGTGCACAGGCGCGGCTTGGGCAGGACCTTGAGCGAGACTTCGGTGAGCACGCCGAGGCAGCCGAAGCTGCCGGCCATCAGGCGCGACAGGTCATAACCGGCGACGTTCTTCATCACCTCGCCGCCGAAACGCAGGTGCTTGCCCTGGCCGGTAATCACGCGCGAGCCGAGCACGAAATCGCGCACCGAACCGCTCCACGGGCGACGCGGCCCGGACAGCCCAGCGGCGATCATGCCGCCAACGGTGGCGCCTTCGCCGAAGTGCGGCGGCTCGCAAGGCAGCATCTGCCCGGCGGCATCCAGCGCGGCTTCCAGCTCCGTCAGCGGCGTGCCGGCGCGAACGGTGACCACCAGCTCGGTGGGGTCATAGCTAACGATGCCGCGGTGCTCGCGGGTATCGAGCAGCACGCCGTCGACCTGCCGGCCGAGGAAAGCTTTGCTGCCGCTGCCCTGGATGCGCAGCGGCGTGTTGGCGGCAAGCGCCTGGTTGACCTGATCCAGCAACTGCGCGCTGGCGTCGTTGGCGATTACGGACATCAGAAACGCTCCAGTTCGGGGAAAGGCAGCTGGCCGTTGTGGATGTGCATGCGGCCGAATTCGGCGCAGCGATGCAGGGTCGGAATGTTCTTGCCCGGGTTGAGCAGGCCGCTCGGGTCAAAGGCCGCCTTGACCGCGTGGAACAGCGTCAGCTCGTCGGCATTGAACTGCGAGCACATCTGATTGATCTTCTCGCGGCCGACGCCGTGTTCGCCGGTGATGCTGCCGCCGACCTTCACGCAGAGTTCGAGAATCTTGCCGCCCAGGTCTTCGGCGCGCTCCAGCTCACCGGGCTGGTTGGCATCGAAGAGGATCAGCGGGTGCATGTTGCCGTCGCCGGCATGGAACACGTTGGCCACGCGCAGGCCGAACTGCTCGGAGAGATCGGAAATGCCCTTGAGCACACCCGGCAGTTCGCGCCGCGGAATGGTGCCGTCCATGCAGTAGTAGTCCGGCGAGATGCGCCCGACCGCCGGGAAGGCGTTCTTGCGTCCGGCCCAGAAGCGCACGCGCTCGGCTTCGTCCTTGGCCAGGCGCACTTCGGTGGCGCCGGCCAGCTTGAGCACTTCGCTGACGCGGGCGCAGTCGTCGTGAACGTCGGCTTCGACGCCATCCAGTTCGCAGAGCAGAATCGCCTCGGCATCCACCGGATAACCGGCGTGGATGAAGTCCTCGGCAGCACGGATCGACAGGTTGTCCATCATCTCCAGCCCGCCAGGGATGATGCCGGCAGCGATGATGTCGCCCACTGCACGCCCGGCCTTCTCCACCGAGTCGAAGGCGGCCAGCAGCACCTTGGCCACCTGCGGCTTAGGCAGCAGCTTGACCGTCACCTCGGTGACGATGCCGAGCATGCCTTCGGAGCCGGTGAACAGCGCCAGCAGGTCGAAGCCCGGCGAATCCAGCGCATCGGAGCCGAGCGTCATGCGCTCGCCTTCGACGGTGAGAATGTCGACCTTGAGCAGGTTGTGCACGGTCAGGCCGTACTTCAGACAATGCACGCCACCGGCATTCTCGGCGACGTTACCGCCGATGGAGCAGGCGATCTGCGACGAGGGGTCCGGCGCGTAGTACAGCTCATAGGGTGCGGCAGCCTGGGATATCGCCAGGTTGCGCACGCCGGGCTGGACGCGGGCGAAGCGGCCGGCGGGGTCGACTTCGAGAATCTTGTTGAAGCGCGCCATCACCAGCAGGATGCCCTGCTCCAGCGGCAGCGCGCCGCCGGACAGACCGGTACCAGCGCCACGGGCAACTACCGGAACACCACGCTGATGGCAGAGCTTGAGCAGCGTCTCGACCTGCTCGACACGCTCGGGCAGCACCACCAGCAACGGCGCGGTGCGGTAGGCGGAGAGCCCATCGCACTCGTAGGGCTTGAGGTCTTCGCTGCGGTGGAGGATGTCCAGGTCGGGCAACTGCGCCTGCAGCTCGGCCAGCAGGGCGGCCTTGTCGACCTTTGGCAACGCCCCATCGACGCGTTCGTCGTAGAGAATGTTCATGGCAGGTTCCGGTTCTCGTGAGTTGCAGGCAGCGCGCGCCGCTGCGGTGGAATGACGCATCTTTAGCGCCGATGACCTCCAGCCGTCTATGCCCCAGCCAACTGGTCCTACCAGTTTTTTGTAGTTGGCCACTCAAGAGCACTACCTGAATAGCCTCTAGGCCGCATATCTACTCTCGCAGCGCCGATAAGGCTAAACTTCCCGCCAACTGGTCCTACCAGCTGGAGAAAGACATGCCGAGCGAAACCAACAATGACCGTCGTCAAGTCGCCGATGTCGTAGCCGAGCGCATCGAAAGACTGATCGTCGATGGCGTTCTGAAGGTCGGCCAGGCGCTGCCGTCGGAACGTCGCCTGTGCGAAAAGCTCGGCATCTCACGCTCGGCGCTGCGCGAGGGCCTGCGCGTACTACGCGGGCGCGGCATCATCGAGACATCCCAGGGCCGCGGCTCCTTCGTTGCCGAACTGTCCGGCAACCATGACGCCAGCCCGCTGATGCACCTGTTCAACTCGCAGCCGCGCACCCTCTATGACCTGCTGGAGGTACGCGCGCTGCTGGAAGGCGAATCGGCCCGGCTGGCCGCCTTGCGCGGCACCGATGCGGATTTCATCCTGCTGCGCCGACGCTACGAGGAAATGCTGGCCGCCCACGCCAGCGAGAACGGCGCCGACCCGCGCGAACACGCCCGCCTCGACCATGCCTTTCATCTGGCGATCTGCGAGGCCTCGCACAACCCGGTGCTGGTGCATACGCTGCAGTCGCTGACCGATCTGATGCTCTCGACGGTTTTCGCGTCGGTAAACAACCTCTACCACCGCCCGGCGCAGAAGCGGCAGATCGACCGTCAGCACTCGCGGCTCTATCACGCGGTGATCGAGCGCCTGCCCGAACAGGCCCAGCGCGCCGCACGCGACCATATCCACGGCATTCGCGACAACCTCAAGGAGATCGAGCAGGAAGAGCAGCGTCTGGTGCGCGCCACCATGCGCCTGGAAGGCTGGACCTGATCATCCTGTAGCGCCGCCGGCTGCGCCCTACAGGCCGCATCGCCGCCTACGCCCTGCAACGGCCGGGGCGCATGCTAGACTCGCCGCTCTTTCCGCTATGCCCGAACGCGCCGTGTCCGAATTCCTTGACTGGCTGAGTGCCGATCATCTCCCCTCTCCCCTCGATCCCGCCCTGCACGACTGGTTGTACGTCGACAAGGGTTCGCTGACGCGACGCCTGACCGACTTGGCCAATGGCGCGTTCAGCGTGACGCCGCTGCATGAAGCCTGGCAGGCCCTGCGCGCCGACGAGTGCGCCGCGCTCGGCGTTCCGCCCGAGAGCGAGGGTTGGGTGCGCGAGGTCTATCTGTGCGGTCATGGTCGGCCCTGGGTGTTCGCCCGCAGCGTCGCAGCCCGGTCACAGCTGACCGACTCCGGGCTTGACCTGCAGCGCCTGGGCAATCGTTCGCTGGGCGAACTGCTGTTCAGCAATCCGGCATTCGCGCGCGGCACACTTCAGGCATGTCATTACCCTGCTGACTGGCTGCCTGCAGAACGACGCGCGGACGGCCTCTGGGCACGCCGCTCGTGCTTCCGCCAGAATCAGCTCGGCGTGCTGGTCACCGAGGTGTTTCTTCCCGAGCTATGGCAGGCCGCTGCCATCACACCCTGAGCGCGCCGCTCTGCATGCCCCCTTCCGCCAAGGAGAGCCGCCGATGTATCTGAAATTGCTGCAATCAAGCAACCGCCTGCACCCGCGCGCCTGGGACTTCATCCAGCTGATGCGCCTGGATCGGCCTATCGGCACCTACCTGCTGCTGTGGCCGACGCTGTGGGCGCTGTGGATCGCGGCCGAGGGTGTGCCCAGCGCGAAGAACCTGTTCATCTTCGTCACCGGCGTGATCCTGATGCGCGCCGCCGGCTGCGTGATCAACGACTTCGCCGATCGCAACTTCGACGGTCACGTGCAGCGCACTCAGGCACGCCCCATGGCCGCAGGCAAGATCAGCTCGCGCGAGGCCTGGACGCTGTTCGCCGTACTGGTGGGCCTGAGCTTCGGGCTGGTACTGCTAACCAACGCGACAACCATCTACCTGTCTTTCGGCGCGCTGGCGCTGGCCGCCTGCTACCCGTTCATGAAGCGCTACACCTTCTACCCGCAGGTAGTGCTCGGCGCGGCGTTCTCCTGGGGCATGCCGATGGCCTTCACCGCCGAGACCGGCAGCCTGCCGCCGGAAGCCTGGCTGCTGTTCATCGCCAACCTGCTGTGGACGGTGGCCTACGACACCTACTACGCCATGGCCGACCGCGACGACGACCTGAAGATCGGCATCAAGTCCACCGCCATCCTCTTCGGCGAAGCGGACCGCGTCATCATCGCCACCCTGCAGGGCCTGGCACTTTTCTGTCTGCTCCTCGCCGGTGTGCGCTTCGAACTCGGCCAGTGGTTCCACCTCGGACTGGTGGTCGCCGCCGGTTGTTTCGCCTGGGAATTCTGGAAGACCCAATCGCGCAAGCCGCAGGTCTGTTTCAAGGCCTTCCTGCACAATCACTGGGCCGGGCTGGCGATTCTGCTTGGCATCGTGCTGGATTACGCGACCCGGGCTTAATGCTCAGCGAGCCGCGCTAGAGCCCTTGCTGCCGTCTGCCTGTCACATAGCTGCAATAATTCCGTTATCTAATGCCGGACGACAAGAACGGACCCGAGGCTTGACCATGAACGGCAAGAGCATACTGATCGTCGATGACGAGGCGCCGATCCGGGAGATGATCGTCGTCGCCCTGGAAATGGCCGGCTATGACTGTCTCGAAGCAGAGAACACCCAGCAGGCCCATGCGCTGATCATCGACCGCAAGCCGGACCTGATCCTGCTCGACTGGATGCTACCCGGCACCTCCGGCATCGAACTGGCCCGCCGCCTCAAGCGTGACGAACTGACCGCCGACACGCCGATCATCATGCTTACCGCCAAGGGCGAAGAGGACAACAAGATCCAGGGCCTGGAAGTCGGCGCCGACGACTACATCACCAAGCCGTTCTCACCACGCGAACTGGTGGCCCGCCTGAAAGCCGTGCTACGCCGTGCGACGCCAGTGGACAGCGAGTCGCCGATCGAGATCGGCGGTCTGTTGCTCGACCCGGTCAGCCACCGCGTCACCATCGACGGCAAGCCGGCCGAGATGGGCCCCACCGAGTACCGCCTGCTGCAGTTCTTCATGACCCACCAGGAGCGCGCCTACACCCGCAGCCAGCTGCTCGATCAGGTCTGGGGCGGCAATGTCTATGTCGAGGAGCGCACCGTCGACGTGCATATCCGTCGCCTGCGCAAGGCGCTCGGTGAAGCCTACGAGAATCTGGTGCAGACAGTACGCGGCACCGGTTATCGTTTCTCCAGCAAAAGCTGAGCACGCCGGGTGAACATACGTCCCGGCGTCATCCACCCCATCATCGCCACCGCTCTGGAGTGCATCGGTTGAATCAGGACTGGCAAGGAGCCCTCGTTCGCCGCCTGCTGCTGCTGTTGGGCGGCTGCCTGCTGCTCGGCCTGATCTCCGGGGAATATGCCTGGGCGCTGGTTCTCGGCCTGAGCGGCTATCTCGTCTGGACCCTGCGCCAGCTGCTGCGCCTGCAACGCTGGCTGCGCCGCGCCGACCCCGACGAGCCGCCACCGGATTCAGCCGGCATCTGGGGTGACATATTCGACAGCCTGTACCAGATGCAACGACGCGATCTGCGCCTACGTGGGCAGCTGCAGGGCATCATCGACCGCGCTCAGGGCTCGACCGCAGCCCTCAAGGACGCAGTGATCATGCTCGACAGCGACGGCAATCTGGAGTGGTGGAACCCCGCCGCAACCCGGCTGCTGGGGCTGAAGAAGCCGCAGGACGCCGGCCACCCGATCGGCAACCTGGTGCGCCATCCAGCCTTCAAGGAGTACTTCGACAGCGGCAACTACGACCAGCCGCTGGAGCTGGCCTCGCCGGTAGATGATCGTCTTCGTCTGCAGTTCAACATCACCCGCTATGGCAACAGTGAACATCTGCTGCTGGTGCGCGATGTAACCCGCCTGCACCAGCTGGAGCAGATGCGCAAAGACTTCGTGGCCAACGTTTCCCATGAGCTGCGCACCCCGCTCACGGTGATCGCCGGCTATCTGGAAACCCTGCTGGAAAACGCCGAGGGGGTGAATCCGCGCTGGCTTCGCGCCCTGCAGCAGATGAATCAGCAAGCCGGGCGCATGCAGCACCTGCTCAACGACCTGCTGTTGCTGGCCCGCCTGGAAACCAGCACCCGGCCGACCGACAACCAGCCGGTGGCGGTGGGGCTGTTGTTGCAGTCGATCATCAGCGATGCTCGGGCGCTGTCAGGCAGTCGCGGCCACCTGATCAGCCTCGATGCCGATCCGGCGCTGCAGCTCAAGGGCAGCGAGACGGAGTTACGCAGCGCCTTCTCCAACCTGGTGTTCAACGCGGTGAAGTACACCCCCGACGGTGGCAGCGTGCATGTGCGTTGGTGGGGCGACGAGGTCGGCGCCCACCTGAGCGTCGAGGACAGCGGCATCGGCATCGAACAAAAGCATCTGCCACGGCTGACCGAGCGTTTCTACCGGGTCGACTCCAGCCGCGCTAGCAGCACCGGCGGCACGGGACTCGGCCTGGCGATCGTCAAGCACGTGCTGCTACGCCATCAGGGCCGCCTGGACATCAGCAGCACCCCCGGCCAGGGCAGCCGCTTCTCCTGCCATTTCCAGAACAGCCAGATATCCGGCCGCTGACTCGCACTACCTGTCAGCCGGAAAAATCCCCGGCTGTCGCTTGAAAAGCCGGCGCGCCGCCGCCATCCTGTCGCGATCATTGGCCACCCGACCCCTTCATGGACCCTTCCCCCAGTTACGCCGCCTCCTCCTACTTCGCCGATTTCGGCCTGATTCTCTTCGCTCTGTTCCTCGTGCTGCTCAACGGCTTCTTCGTCGCCGCCGAGTTCGCCATGGTCAAGCTGCGCGCCACCAAGGTAGAAGCCATTGCCAGCCGGCATGGCTGGCGCGGCCACATCCTGCGTACCGTGCACAATCAGCTTGATGCCTATCTCTCTGCCTGCCAGCTGGGTATCACCCTGGCATCTCTGGGCCTGGGCTGGGTCGGTGAACCGGCGTTCGCGCACCTGCTCGAACCTCTGCTGGGCGGCATCGGCATCCAGTCGCCGGCACTGGTGCATGGCATCGCCTTCTTCACCGCATTCTTCATCATTTCCTATCTGCACATCGTCATCGGCGAGCTGGCACCGAAATCCTGGGCGATCCGCAAACCGGAGCTGCTGTCGCTGTGGACGGCCGTACCGCTGTACCTGTTCTACTGGCTGATGTACCCAGCGATCTACCTGCTCAACGCCAGCGCCAACGCCATCCTGCGCATCGCCGGCCAGGGCGAGCCGGGCGCACACCACGACCATCACTACAGCCGCGAAGAGCTCAAACTGATCCTGCACTCCAACCGCGCCCGCGATCCCGGCAACCAGCAGATCCAGGTGCTGGCCTCGGCGGTGGAGATGAGCGAGCTGGAAGTCGTCGACTGGGCCAACTCCCGCGAGGATTTGCTGCAGCTGGAGCACGATGCGCCGCTAGGTGAGATCCTCGAGGTGATTCGCCGTCACAAGTACAGCCGCTATCCGGTCTACAACAGCAGCAAAGGCGAGTATGTCGGCCTGCTGCACATCAAGGATCTGCTGCTGGCGCTGGCCGGCAACGACCGCCTTGCCGAGAACTTCTGCCTGAGCGAGCTGCTGCGCCCACTGGAACGGGTGTCCAAGCACATGCCGCTGGCCAGCCTGCTGGAACAGTTCCGCCAGGGCGGCGCGCACTTTGTGCTGGTCGAGGAAGGTGACCACAAGGTGATCGGCTTCCTGACCATGGAAGACGTGCTGGAGGTCTTGGTGGGCGACATTCAGGACGAGCACCGCAAGACCGAACGCGGCGTGCTCGCCTACCAGCCCGGCAAGCTGCTGGTGCGCGGCGACACGCCGCTATTCAAGCTCGAACGCCTTCTCGGCATCGATCTCGACCACGTCGAGGCGGAAACACTGGCAGGGCTGGTTTACGAAACCCTCAAGCGCGTACCCGACGAAGATGAAGTGCTTCAGGTAGAAGGCCTGCAGATCGTCATCAAAAAGATGCGCGGGCCGAAAATCGTGCTCGCGAAGGTACTCAAAGCCTGAATCTGACAGCCGCCACACTGGCGCTGCCAGACGAGCCTCCACAGCCGCAACGGCCTTAATCGCCACCCACGGCGAAGTTAGGCAGGCTGTTGACCGGCTGCGAGAAGTCGAACGGAATCGACTCGATGGCCAGGCCGACGTTGCGCTGCACCACGAAGTGCAGGTGCGGGCCGGTACTGTTGCCGGTGTTGCCGGAGCGCGCGATGCGGGCGCCGGTTTCCACGCGCTGGCCTTCGCGCACCGCCACGGAACCCTTCATCAGGTGCAGGTAGACGCCCATGGTGCCGTCGTCATGCAGGATGCGCACGAAGTTGCCAGCCGGGTTGTTGCCGCGCCCGCTCTGCTCGTTCTCGATCTTGACCACCATGCCACCGCGCGCCGCGACGATGGGCGTGCCTTCAGGCATGGCGATGTCGACCGCGTAGCGACCCTTGGGGGTGAAGTGGCTGTATTGGCCGTTGGCGCCCTGGGTCAGGCGGAAAGGGCCGCCGCGCCAGGGCAGCGGGTATTTGTAAGGCTTGGGAATCAGCCGCGGATCGCCTAGCGCATGGCGCAGCTTGGGCGTGTACTTGAGCGGCTTGGAGGCATCACGCGGTGCCAGGGTCGCCAGGCGGATCTGGCTGCGCGGTGGCAATACCCAGCGGATCGGCTTGGCCGGCGCGCCCACGGCGTTCTCGACATTTTCCAGCTTCAGCTCGATATCCACCGGCGCGAACAGGTCGTTGCGCACCAGCAGCGTTTCGCCCGCATCGTGCTTGCGGGTTTCCAGTTTGACCTGGGTATCGAGCTTTTCCACCATGCGATCACTGAAGACGAAGACCTGCGCGCCAGGCGCGGCCTGGTCGCTATAGGTCACGACCCCATTGGCGTCGGTGTATTTGTAGATGGTCAGGGCCAGCGCTGGCGTGGCCAGCAGTGGCAGCCCGAGCAACAAGAGAATGCGCCCCAGCATAACGGCAGTTTCTAATGGTTATAGTGTTGGAGCGGGAAGACTAGCAGTGGCGGCCAGCCTACGCGAGCCACCGACCGTCGGGGTGTGATGCTCGTCAGTTTGTACGTGACGGCAGGCGCCGAACGGTCGCCTGCCCGGATTGCTCAGGCCCCCGGAACGAAGTGACGCTGCGCTGTGCCGCGGGCGATCAGGCGTGACAGGTAGTCCATCTTCTGCGGGTCGCGGTCGACGAAGCGGAACGACAGCTGCAGCCACTCGCTGTCGGGTTTGGGCTCGAACGCCGCAACGGCGTGCAAATAGCCGTTGAGGCGCGCGACCTCACCGCCCTCGCCCTGCTCAAGATCGAGCACGGCGCTTTCCAGCACCTGCGGCAGCTGCTCGCCACGCTTGACCACCAGCAGCGCCTCTTTGAGGCTCAGCGCTTTGATCACGCAGGCAACACTGCCATTGGCCAGGCGCAGTTGGCCCTGTCCACGACCGGACGCAGCACCGGCCGGAGCGCTGGCAGGTGCTGCCGACGGCTGAATCAGGGGCGAGGCTTTGCTTTCCGCGGCGGTAGCGGCAGGTGCCGCAGGACGGACAACCTCGGCCTTGCCTCCGGTCAGAGCCGCCAGAGAGTCATTGGCCATGCCGGTGGCCAACGTTCTGGTCGGTGCGCTGGCAGCCAGGGCATCCAGCTTGCCGGCGCGCCCTAGGGCCTTGCGCACCTTGCTGGTGAGCTGTTCGTTGGAAAAGGGCTTGCCGATAAAGTCTGAAACGCCAGCCTGAATGGCCTGCACCACGTTCTCCTTGTCGCCACGGCTGGTGACCATGATGAACGGGGTGATCTTCAGCGCATCCTGGGTGCGACACCAGGTCAGCAGCTCCAGGCCCGACATCTCCGGCATTTCCCAATCACAGAGAATCAGGTCGAACCGCTCGCGGCTGAGCATCTGCTGGGCCTTGCGCCCGTTGACCGCATCCTCGATGCGAATGCCCGGAAAGTGACTACGGAGCGCCTTCTTCACCAGATCCCGGATAAAGGGCGCATCATCCACTACCAGCACACTGACCTTGCTCATCCTTAACTCCTGCTCGAATGTCGGCAAGCATAGCGGCAGGACCGGCCCGACAAAAGCACGACGACCCATCGCCAGCAAAGTTGTTGCCTCCGATCAACCCAGCGACGCGGGCCATGGACGGGACATGACTCTGCCGCCACGGCATACTTGCGGCTTTCGCCAGCCTCGCGAGGCCGCCCATGCTTCAGCAAAATCGGGTTCAGCACATTCTCGTCGCCCACGATCTCAGCCCGGACGCCGACCTCGCGCTGCAGCGTGCAGCCGGCCTGGCGCGCCAGACTGGCGCCCGTATCAGCCTGCTGCATGTACTCGACGATCGCGACGCGGCGAGCGACGAACAGCACGCACGCGCACTTCTGCAACAGCGCCTGCAGGAGAACGAGCTGGGTCAGCTCGAGCCCTGGATTCGTCGCGGCCAGCCGGTGGAGGAAATCCGCACGCAAGCCGAAGGCCTGGAGGTCGACCTGCTGGTACTGGGCCGTCACCACAAGGGGGCGAGCCAGGGATTCGCCGGCACCACGCTGGAGCGCATCATGCTTGAAAGCCCGGCACCGCTGCTGCTGGCTATCGCACCCGCGGAAGCTCCGTATCAACGCGCCATGGCTGCACTGGACTTCTCCCGCTGCGCCACCCGCGCCATGCAGTGCGCCTGGGAGTTGCTGGGCGACGGTGCCGAGCTGCATGCCCTGCATATCGACGAGATGGCCGAAGTACACGGCCCCGATTACGAAGGCCTGTCGCTGCAGCAGGAGCTGTTCGACCAGTTGATCGAAGACATCCAGCCGCAGCTGCCGGATACGGGCGCACTGCTGAGCTACAGCCTGCACCAGGGCGAGCGCAACAATTGCATGGACGCGGCATTGCGCGACCTGCAACCGCAGCTGCTGGCCCTTGGCAGTCACAGCCGCGGTGAACTGAGCAGCGCATTGCTCGGCAGCCTGGCGCGGCAGTTTATCGACAACCCGCCCTGCGACATCCTTATCGCGCGCTGAGGCGCGCCTTTGCCCGCCTGCGCTCGATGGCGCAGGCACTGCATAGCTGATCGACACACCACCGCCAGGTTGCGTCCCTGCAAACCCCTGCTACGTTTAGAGCCAGAACAACAATAAGAAGAAGATGCCCATGTGCCTCGCTTCGACTCGTTTCTGGTCCCGCTTTCCAGCTCTCATCTTTCCGAATTTCCACGACGACGTGGTGCCCCGCGCACGCTTGCGTTCGCCGTGCACGCGTCAAAGCCAGGCCACTGCACCCAAGCCGGTGATCCACGGCATTGCGCGCCTGACCGCTTGCCCAGCTTTCCCCTAACCCGCCCATACGGACCGCTTCGCATGGGGCGAGCCCGTATGCCGAGCAAACCGTGCAAGGAGATACGCATGAAGCTTTCAGCAATCGCAGCGGCAACTCTGACGGCAGTGGTCGCAGTACCCGCCTCGGCCGAAATTTCCGACGGCAAGGTGAAGATCGGCATTCTCAATGACCAATCCGGTGTGTATGCCGACTTCGGCGGCAAGTGGTCGTTCGAGGCGGCGAAGATGGCCGCCGAGGACTTCGGCGGCAAGGTGCTGGACGCGCCCATCGAGATCGTTACCGCCGATCACCAGAACAAGCCGGACATCGCCTCCAACATCTCGCGGCAGTGGTACGACCGCGAGCAGGTTGACGCGATCATGGAGCTGACCACCTCCTCGGTGGCGCTGGCGGTACAGGGCATTTCCAAGAGCAAGAAGAAGATCAACCTGGTGACCGGCGCCGCCACCACCGAGCTGACCGGCAAGCAGTGTTCGCCCTACGGCTTCCACTGGGCCTACGACACCCATGCGCTGGCGGTCGGCACCGGCGGCGCGCTGGTGTCTCAGGGTGGTGACAGCTGGTATTTCCTCACCGCCGACTACGCCTTCGGCTACTCCCTGGAAGAACAGACCGGCAAGTTCGTGAAATCCAAGGGCGGCGAGGTCAAGGGCGCGGTGCGCCATCCGCTAGCGAGTACCGATTACTCGTCGTTCCTGCTGCAGGCGCAATCCTCCGGTGCCAAGGTCATCGGCCTGGCCAACGCCGGGCTGGACACAGCCAACAGCATCAAGCAAGCCGCCGAATTCGGCATCGTCGCCGGCGGCCAGCGCCTCGCCGCCCTGCTCTTCACCCTCGCCGAAGTGCACGGCCTGGGCCTCGACGCTGCGCAGGGCCTGACGCTAACCGAAAGTTTCTACTGGGACCGCGACGACAAATCCCGCGAGTTCGGCGAACGCTTCTTCAAGCGCACCGGCCGTATGCCGAACATGGTGCATGCCGGCACCTACTCCGGCGTCATGCAGTACCTCAAGGCGATCGAGAAGGCCGGCACCGACGCCACCGAGCCGGTCGCCAAGGCGATGCACGAGATGCCGGTGGACGACGTCTTCGCGCGCAACGCCAAGGTCGGCGCCAACGGCCGACTGATCAGCGATGTGTACCTGATGGAAGTGAAGAAGCCCGAGGAGAGCAAACGCGCCTGGGATTACTACAAGGTGCTGGCCACCGTGCCAGGCGACGAGGCCTACATCAAGCCGGCCGATAGCGGCTGCGAACTGGTCGGGCAGTGAGCATGGCGGCAGTTCAGAAGGCCACCAGCCACGGGCTGACTGCGGAGGCGGACGCGCCGGTCATGCTCTCTGCCCGCGGCCTGCGCAAGGAGTTCGGCGGCTTCGTGGCGGTCAACAATGTCGACCTGGACGTGCACCACGCACAGGTGCACGCCCTGATCGGACCCAATGGCGCCGGCAAGACTACGGTGTTCAACCTGCTGACCAAGTTTCTGCAACCCACCAGTGGGACCATCCGCCTGCTCGACCATGACATCACCCGCACCGACCCGGCCAAGGTGGCGCGCATGGGGTTGGTGCGCTCGTTCCAGATCTCCGCAGTGTTCCCGCACCTTTCCGTGCTGGACAACGTGCGCGTCGCCCTGCAGCGGCCGGGCGGGCTGGCCACGCAATTCTGGCTGCCGATGCGCTCGCTCAACCGCCTCAACGAGCGCGCCCTGCAGCTGATCGAGTCCGTCGGCTTGGCCGACAAGCGCAACGAGCTGGCGGCCGATCTCTCCTACGGGCGCAAGCGCGTGCTGGAAATCGCCACCACCCTGGCCTTGGAGCCCAAGGTGCTGCTGCTCGACGAGCCCATGGCCGGCATGGGCCATGAAGACGTGCACGTGGTGGCCGAGATCATCCGCGAAGTGGCTACCCAGCGTGCGGTGCTGATGGTCGAGCACAACCTCAAGGTGGTCGCCGACCTTTGCCATCAGGTCACGGTGCTGCAGCGGGGCGAAATTCTTACCTCCGGCGACTACCGTACGGTCAGCCAGGACGAGCGCGTACGCGTGGCCTACATGGGGACCGACGATGACTGAACCACTGCTCAGCGTGCGCGACCTCAACGCCTGGTACGGTGAAAGCCATGCCCTGCACGGCATCGACCTCGACGTACACCAGGGCGAGACAGTGACCCTGCTCGGCCGCAACGGGGTGGGCAAGACCACCGCGCTGCGCGCCATCGTAGGCATCATCCGCAAGCGCAGCGGGACGATCCGCTTCGACGGCAAAGACATGCTGCGCGTACCGCTGCACCGCACCGCCCGCCACGGCATCGGCTACGTGCCGGAAGAACGCGGCATCTTTTCCACGCTGACGGTGGAAGAGAACCTCACCCTGCCGCCGGTGATCGCCAAGGGCGGCATGACCCTGGCGGAGATCTACCAGCTGTTCCCCAACCTCGAGGAACGCCGCAGGAGCCCCGGCACCAAGCTCTCCGGTGGCGAGCAGCAGATGCTGGCCATGGCGCGCATCCTGCGCACCGGCGCCAAACTGCTGCTGCTCGACGAACCCACCGAAGGCCTGGCACCGGTGATCATCCAGCGCATCGGCGAGGTGCTGCAGACGCTCAAGCAACGCGGCATGACCATCCTGCTGGTGGAGCAGAACTTCCGCTTCGCCAGCAAGGTGGCCGACCGCTTCTACGTGGTGGACCACGGCCAGGTCATCGACCACTTCGCCGTCGACGAACTGCCTGATCGCATGAGCATGCTCAACGAAGCCCTGGGGGTCTGATGACGACGATTTTCGATGTGCCGATCCAGGCGTTTCTCGGGCAATTGCTGATCGGCCTGATCAACGGCTCGTTCTACGCCATGCTCAGCCTGGGCCTGGCGATCATCTTCGGCATGCTGAAGATCATCAACTTCGCGCACGGCGCGCAGTACATGATCGGCGCCTTCGCCGGCTACCTGTTGCTGGCCACCCTGGGCATCGGCTACTGGCCGGCGCTGATCCTCGCGCCGATCATCGTCGGCCTGTGCAGCGCGGTGATCGAGCGCCTGGCGCTGTCGCGGCTGTACAACCTCGACCACCTCTACAGCCTGCTCTTCACTTTCGGCCTGGCGCTCGCCCTGGAGGGCGCCTTCCGCTACTTCTACGGCTCCTCCGGGCAACCCTATGCGGTGCCCAAGGAGCTGGCCGGCGGCTACAACCTGGGCTTCATGTTCCTGCCCAAGTACCGCGCCTGGGTGGTGCTGGCGTCGCTGGTGATCTGCATCGCCAGCTGGCTGCTGATCGAGAAGACCAAGCTCGGCGCCTACCTGCGGGCCGCCACCGAGAACCCGACGCTGGTGCGCACCTTCGGCATCAACGTGCCGCTGCTGCTGACCTTCACCTACGGCATGGGCGCGGCACTGGCCGGGCTGGCCGGCATGCTCGCCGCGCCGATCTACCAGGTCAGTCCGCTGATGGGCTCGAACCTGATCATCGTGGTGTTCGCCGTTGTCGTGGTCGGCGGCATGGGCTCGATTCTCGGCGCCATCATCACCGGCTACATGCTCGGCATTCTCGAGGGGCTGACCAAGGTGTTCTATCCGGAGGCTTCCAACATCGTGATCTTCGTGATCATGGCGATCGTGCTGCTGGTGCGTCCCGCCGGTCTGATGGGGAGGGACGCCTGATGAACAGCCAGGTGAACGTCACGCCGACCACCAAACGCCCGCTGCTGCGCCTGGAGACCGTACTGATCCTGATCGGCGTGGTTGCGCTGGCGCTGGCACCGTTCTACTTCTACCCGATCTTCCTGATGAAGGTGCTGTGCTTCGCCCTCTTCTCCTGCGCCTTCAACCTGCTGCTCGGCTACACCGGCATTCTCTCCTTCGGCCACGCGGCGTTCTTCGGCGGTGCCGCCTATTTCACCGCGCATGCAGTGAAGGAATGGGGGCTGACGCCGGAACTGGGCATTCTCGTCGGCGTTGCCGGCGCGGCGTTTCTAGGGCTGATCATCGGTTTTCTGGCGATCCGCCGACAGGGCATCTACTCGACGATGATCACCCTGGCGCTGTCGCAGATGTTCTTTTTCTTCTGCCTGCAGGCTTCGTTCACCCACGGTGAGGACGGTATCCAGAACATTCCGCGCGGCCATCTGTTCGGCCTGATCGATCTCGAGGAGCCGCTGTACATGTACTTCTTCGTGCTCGCGGTGTTTCTCGCCGGCATGCTGCTGATCTGGCGCGTCATTCACTCGCCGTACGGCATGATCCTGCGCTCGATCCGCGAGAACGAGAACCGCGCCATTTCCCTCGGCTATTCGGTGTCGCGCTACAAGCTCGGGGCTTTCGTCATGTCCGCCGCGCTGGCGGGACTCGCCGGCGGGCTGAAAGCGCTGGTATTCCAGTTCGCCACGCTGACCGACGTCAGCTGGCAGATGTCCGGCGAGGTGGTGCTGATGACCCTGCTCGGCGGCATCGGCACGCTGGTCGGCCCGGTGTTCGGCGCCGCGCTGGTGACCAGCCTGGGCAACTACTTCGCCACCTCGGAGCTGCCGGTGACGCTGGTCACCGGGATCATCTTCATGGCCTGCGTACTGGTGTTCCGCCGCGGGATGATCGGCGAACTCTATGCCTCGCGGCTGGGCAAGAAGCTGGAGCGGCGCGCCGACGACTAGGGCCGCCGGGCTCAGCCCGGAGCCGACTCAGCCGTTCGCTTCGAGCAGGTCATGCAGTTCGACGAACTGCTGGCTCAGCTTATGCCGCGGGTCCAGGTACACCAGCGGCATGCAGGCCTGGTGCGACTCGCGCATCTTCACCGAGCTCATCAGGTTGACCGGCAGCACTGGCAAACCCTCACTCAACAGTTCGTCGATCATCTGCTGCGGCAGCGCGGCCCGCGGCTGGAACTGATTGACCACGATGCCCTCCACTTCGAGTGCCTCATTGTGGTCGTCCTTCATGTCTTCGATTTCGTCGAGCAGGCTGTACAGCGCCTGACGGGAAAAGCTGTCGCAGTCGAAGGGAATCAGGCAGCGG
Organism: Stutzerimonas decontaminans; assembly: GCF_000661915.1. NCBI lineage: Bacteria > Pseudomonadati > Pseudomonadota > Gammaproteobacteria > Pseudomonadales > Pseudomonadaceae > Stutzerimonas > Stutzerimonas decontaminans. Next base: position 4,115,697 of record NZ_CP007509.1, read on the forward strand.
TCGGCAGCGATCAGCGCGGAAACGGTATAGAAGTTCAGCGCCGGCGGAGTGTCGAGGTAGATGCGGTCGTAATCCTCGGCAAGGCCGTCGAGCAATTTTCGCAGTTTGTTGATCTTGTGCTTGGCCTCCAGCTTGGGCTGCAGGTCGGCCAGCTCGGCCGTGGCGCTGATCAGGTGCAGGTTGTCGAAGGCCGTTTCGAGGATCGGCGGGCGCGCCTTCTTGCCCGCGGTACCGCCGGCGAGGATCTGCTTGAAGAAGTCGGCGATGCCAGTGGGAATATCGTCGCCGGTCAGCCCGGTCAGGTAATGCGTGGAGTTGGCCTGAGCGTCCAGGTCCACCAGCAGTGTGCGGTAGCCCTGCGATGCGCTGACCGCGGCCAGATTGCAGGCGATGCTCGACTTGCCGACACCGCCCTTCTGATTGAACACGACCCTGCGCATGACTCGATCCTCGATAACCCTGAGCGGTCGAGTCTATACGGCAAATATGACAGCCGGGTTATCTGCGGCAGCAAACCCGACCAAAGTCAGACGGCAACGGGTGCCTTGATGTGCGGATGCGCTTCGTAGCCGACCAGTTCGAAGTCCTCGAAGCGGAAGGCAAACAGGTCCTTCACCTCGGGATTGAGCTTCATGGTCGGCAGCGGCAGCGGCTTACGAGTCAGCTGCAGGTCGGCCTGCTCCAGGTGATTGGCGTACAGATGACAGTCGCCGCCGCTCCAGATGAACTCGCCCGGCTGCAGGTCACAGACCTGCGCCACCATCAGCGTCAGCAGCGCGTAGCTGGCGATATTGAACGGCACGCCGAGGAAAATATCCGCCGAGCGCTGGTACAGCTGGCAGCTGAGCTTGCCGTCGGCAACGTAGAACTGGAACAGCGCGTGGCACGGCGGCAACGCCATCTGCTCGACCAGGGCCGGGTTCCAGGCCGAAACGATCAGCCGGCGTGAATCCGGGTTCTTCTTGATCATCGCCAGCAGGTTGGCGATCTGATCGATGGACTCACCGTTCGGCGCCGGCCACGAACGCCACTGGTAGCCGTACACCGGCCCCAGCTCACCATTCTCGTCGGCCCACTCATCCCAGATCCGTACGCCGTTCTCTTTCAGGTACTTGATGTTGGTGTCGCCCTGCAGGAACCAAAGCAGCTCGTGGATGATGGACTTGAGGTGGCACTTCTTGGTGGTGACCAGCGGAAAGCCTTCGGCCAGGTCGAAGCGCATCTGGTGGCCGAACACGCTGTAGGTGCCGGTACCGGTACGGTCGGTCTTGAAGGTGCCGTGGTCGCGCACGTGGCGCATCAGGTCGAGATACTGTTTCATCGATTGACTCGAGGCAGGCGCCGGAGCGCGGTGAAAAGGCTGCGCGAATAGTAAAAGCCTGGGGCCCGCTTGTCGCCTTTGCGGCGACAGGCAGGCCTTCGAATCAGGCCGGCGCCCGACCAGCGTCGCGCCGGTAACCCCAGGCGATCATCCCGGCACCGAGCAGCACCATCGGCACGCAGAGCACCTGCCCCATGGTCAGCCAGCCGAACGCCAGATAACCCAGCTGCGCATCCGGCACGCGGACGAACTCGACGATGAAGCGGAAGATGCCGTAGCACACCGCGAATAGCCCGGAGACCGCCATGGTCGGCCGCGGCTTGCGCGAATAGAACCAGAGGATCACGAACAGCGCGATGCCCTCCAGGGCGAACTGATAGAGCTGCGACGGGTGCCGGGCCAGCTGTTGCGGATCGGTCGGGAAGACCATCGCCCAGGGCACATCGGTGGCCTTGCCCCACAGCTCGGCATTGATGAAGTTGCCGATGCGCCCGGCGCCCAGGCCGATCGGCACGAACGGCGCGATGAAGTCCATCAGCTCGAAGAAGCTCTTGCCGTTGCGCCGCGCGAATATCCAGCTGCACAGCAGCACCCCGATCAAGCCGCCATGGAACGACATGCCGCCCTTCCACACCTGCAGGATCAGGCTCGGCTGATTGATGTAGGCAGCCAGGTCGTAGAACAGCACGTAACCCAGACGACCGCCGACGATCACCCCCATGGCGACCCAGAACACCAGGTCGGACAGTTTGTCCTTCGGCCACTCCGGCGCGAAGCGTTGCACGCGCAGCGAGGCCAGCCACCAGGCGCCGCCAATGCCGATCAGGTACATCAGGCCGTACCAGTGAATCTGCAAAGGGCCGATGGCGATGGCCACCGGATCGATCTGCGGATAGGGCAGCATCCGTTACTCCTCAAACCAGAAAATTGATGCCGACGCTCAGCAGCAGCAGAGCGAACAGCCGTTTCAGAACCTTTGCCGACAGCCGATGGGCCAGCTTCGCACCCAGCCTGGCGGAGAACATGCTGGTGGCGGCGATGCCGAGCATGGCTGGCAGATAAACGAAGCCCAGACTCCAATCCGGCAGCTGCGGCTCATGCCAGCCGACGACCATGAAACTCAGCGCTCCGGCGATGGCGATCGGCAGGCCGCACGCCGCGGATGTCGCCACCGCCTGCTGCATCGGCACGCTGCGCCAGGTCAGATAGGGCACCGACAGCGAGCCGCCGCCGATGCCGAAGATTGCCGATGCCCAGCCAATGACCACCCCAACCAACGACAGCTCTGGTCGACCCGGCGCCTGGCCGGTGGCCTTGGGCCGCAGATCAAACCCCATCTGCACCGCCATCGCCAGGGCGAACACACCGATGATTTTCTGCAACATCGGACCCTGGATCGCCGCGGCGGTCAGACTGCCCAGAGCCGCACCAAGCAGAATACCGAAAGTCATCCACAGCACCATTGGCCAGCGCACCGCGCCCTTGCGATGGTGCGTGAGAATCGAATTGATCGAGGTGAAAACGATTGTGGCCAGCGACGTCCCGACGGCGAGGTGAGTGAGAATATCCCCGGAAAACCCCTGGGCGCTGAAACTGAAGACCAGCACTGGCACGATGATCAGTCCGCCGCCCACACCAAACAGCCCGGCCAGCACTCCAGCGAAGCCACCCAGCAGCAGATACAGCAGAAACTCCATGTGCCCCGTCCCGGCGAAACAAAGCGACATGTTAGCGGAAAACCCGCGCAGGACGCTCGCCTGGTTGCCCACACCGGCAGACGCAGCGCGGACCGGCAGTGGCTCCCGTGCACGCTGCGTCTGTACTCTAGCGAACCGGCAGAGAGAGTAGATTTCCCATGTGCCTGATCGTCTTCGCCTGGCGCCCCGACCATATCCAGCCACTGGTGGTAGCGGCCAACCGTGACGAATTCCACGCCCGGCCCAGCCTGCCCTTGGGGCAATGGAAGGACGCACCCTGGATCATCGCCGGACGCGATCTGCAGGCCGGCGGCACCTGGATGGGCATCACCACCCGCGGGCGCTTCGCCGCGCTGACCAACATCCGTGCACCGGGCCAGCCGATCGGTCTGCGTTCGCGCGGCGAACTACCCGAGCAATACCTGCGCGGCGAGTTGTCGCCGGCCGAGTACCTCGCTGAACTGGCCGCCCGCTGCAGCGATTACGCTGGCTTCAACCTGCTGGTCGGGGATGCCCAGAGCCTCTGGCACCTGAATTCCCACAGCGGCGAAGCGACGCCGCTGAGGGCCGGGGTCTACGGCCTGTCGAATGCCGGCCTGGACACGCCCTGGCCGAAGCTAAGGAAGGCCCGAGCCGCGCTGGCGGACGAACTCGACCAGCCGGATATCGAGCGCCTGCTGGCCCTGCTCGCCGATCCGCGACCGGCCGCCGAGCATGAGCTGCCACAGACAGGCGTATCGCTGGAGTGGGAACGGCGGCTGTCCAGCATCTTCATCGCCAGCCCCGAATACGGCACGCGCGCCAGCACAGCGCTGATCCGCCATGCCGACCACACGCTGGAGATTCTGGAACGCAGTTTTGGCCCGCACGGCCCGCTGAGCGAGGTGCGCTACCGCCATCCGCCGCGCAACTGATCGGACTCAGACGGCGGCAGACGGGTTGATCAGCTTGTCCAGGCCCAGGTTGCGCAGGGTCAGCTGAACCGTACTCTGGATCACGTGCGGGCTATCGAGAAGCATGACCCGCGCGAGCAACTGCTGGGCGGTGTCCATGCTGATCTGGCGCAGCAGCCATTTCACCTTGGGCAGGTTGGTGGCATTCATCGACAGGCTGTCGAAGCCCATCGCCAGCAGCAGTACGGCGGCCGCCGGATCGCCAGCCATCTCGCCGCAAATGCTCACCGGCTTGCCTTCGCTGTGCGCTTCCTTGACCACCCGCTGCAGCGCTTCGAGCACGGCGGGGTGCAGATAATCGTAGAGATCGGCGACCCGCGGGTTGTTGCGATCGACCGCCAGCAGATACTGCGTCAGGTCGTTGGACCCGACCGAGATGAAGTCCACCTGGCGTGCCAGTTCACGGGTGAGATACACCGCCGCCGGCACTTCGATCATCACGCCAACGGGCGGCATATGCACGTCCAGCCCTTCGTCGCGCACCTCGCACCAGGCGCGATGGATCAGGTGCAAAGCCTCTTCCAGCTCGCCGATGCCGGAAATCATCGGCAGCAGGATACGCAGGTTGTTCAGCCCGGCGCTGGCCTTGAGCATGGCGCGGGTCTGCAACAGGAAGATTTCGGGGTGGTCGAGGGTGACGCGGATACCGCGCCAGCCGAGAAACGGATTCTCTTCCTTGATCGGGAAGTACGGCAGGCACTTGTCTCCACCGATATCGAGGCTGCGCATGGTCACAGGCAGCGGATGGAAGGCTTCCAGCTGCTCGCGGTAGATCGCCATCTGCTCCTTTTCGCTGGGGAAGCGCTCCTTGATCATGAAGGGCACTTCGGTGCGATACAGCCCCACGCCCTCCGCGCCACGCTCCTGGGCGCGCACCACATCGGCCAGCAGTCCGGTGTTCACCCACAGAGGAATCCGATGGCCATCGGTGGTCTCGCAGGGCAGTTCACGCAGAACATCGAGCCCCTCGGAGAGCTGACGCTCCTGCTCGGCCAGCACCTCGTACTGTTCGCGCAGCACCTTGCCTGGATTGGTGATGATCTCGCCGCGGTAACCATCGACGATCAGTTCGATGCCGTCGACCTTGGAATACGGCAGGTCGACCGCGCCCATCACCGTCGGAATGCCCATCGCGCGGGCGAGAATGGCGACGTGGGAGTTGCTCGAACCGAGTACCGAGACCATCCCCACCAGCTTGCCTTCGGGCACCTCGCCGAGCATCGCCGGGGACAACTCCTCGCTGACCAGAATGGTTTTGTCCGGGTAGGTCAGGGTCTGCTGGCGCGCCTCCTGCAGATAGGAAAGCAGGCGCCGGCCAATATCCTTGACGTCCGATGCCCGCTCGCGGAGGTAGGCGTCGTCCATCATCTCGAAACGCCGCACGTGCTCACTGACCACCTGACGCAGCGCGCCCTGCGCCCACTGCCCGGTGCGGATCACCTTGATCACTTCACCGCCGAGGGCCGAGTCGTCGAGCATCATCAGATACACGTCGAATAGCGCGCGCTCTTCCTTGCGCATCTGTGTCGCGAGCTTTTCCGACAGGTTGCGCATGTCGGCGCGCACCGCCTCCAGCGCGGCTTCGAACAACGTCAGTTCGGCGTCGATGTTGTCGATGTTCTTGTCCGGCACCACATCCAGATCGGCCGGCGGCAGCACCACCACGGCAGTTCCCACACCGGCGCCTGGCGCGCCCGGGATGCCGATGAAGCGGGTTTCCTGAATGCCCTTGCCCTGCCGGCCGAGGCCACGGATCGAGCCGGTAGCCTCGGCATGAGCGATAACGCCGGCGAGCTGCGCGCTCATGGTGACCAGGAAGGCTTCTTCGCCCTCGTCGAACTGACGGCGTTCCTTCTGTTGGATGACCAGTACGCCCATCACCCGCCGGTGGTGGATGATCGGCGCACCAAGGAAAGACGCATAGCGTTCCTCGCCGGTTTCGGCGAAGTAGCGGTAGCGCGGGTGTTCGGAGGCGTGTTCGAGGTTGAGCGGCTCTTCGCGGGTGCCCACCAGGCCGACCAGGCCTTCGTTGGGCGCCATGCTGACCTTGCCGATGGCGCGCTTGTTGAGACCCTCGGTGGCCATCAGGACGAAGCGTTCGGTTTCCGGATCGAGCAGATAGACCGAGCAGACCTGGCTACCCATGGCCTCCCTGACCCTCAGCACGATGATGCCCAACGCCGCCTTGAGGTCCTTGGCGGCATTCACTTCCTGGACAATCTTGCGCAGCGTGCCGAGCATGCTCAGAGGCTTTCTCCCCGAATCTCAGTCCCGCACCGGTAGACGCGGTGCGAGTTCTTTAAGTGCGCGACGATAGACTTCGCGCTTGAAGGTGACCACCTGTCCCAGCGGATACCAATAACTGACCCAGCGCCAACCGTCGAACTCCGGTTTGCCGGTCAGGTCCATCCGCACACGCTCTTCGGCACTGGTCAGGCGCAGCAGAAACCATTTCTGTTTCTGGCCAATGCACAGCGGTTGGCTGTGGGTACGCACCAGTCGCTGCGGCAGACGATAGCGCAACCAGCCACGGGTGCAGGCGAGGATCTTCACATCCTGCTCTTCCAGGCCAACTTCTTCGTTGAGTTCGCGGAACAGGGCTTCTTCTGGCGTTTCACGGGCATTGATCCCGCCTTGCGGGAACTGCCAGGCATCCTGATTGATCCGCCTGGCCCACAGCACCTGACCGACATCGTTGGTCAGGATGATGCCGACATTCGGGCGAAAACCATCGGAATCGATCACGGCATACAACCTCGCAGACGCATGTCGCGGCATTGTTCCACAAAACCGCGATAAGCCGAAAGCGCGGCAAACCGCCGTTGGGCTCGTGCCGGCCTGTGCGGCAAAAGGCCGATGGAGGCTGCACCAGGGCTGGTCTAGCCGTTATGCTTGACGCAGCCCTAACCATCCCCGAGGAAATCATCTGTGCGCCTGGCTCTATTCGATCTCGACAATACCCTGCTGGCCGGAGACAGCGACCACGCCTGGGGCGAATACCTCTGCCAGCGCGGCATCGTCGACGCGAGTCACTACAAGGCACGCAACGATGCCTTCTATCAGGATTACCTGGCCGGCAACCTCGACGTGCATGCCTACCAGAACTTCTGCCAGGAACTGCTCGGTCGCAGCGAAATGTCGCAGCTGCAGGAATGGCACGAGGAATTCATGCGCGACTTCATCGAGCCCATCGTGCTGAGTAAAGGCGAGGCGCTACTGCGCCAGCATCTGGAAGCCGGCGACAAGGTGGTGATCATCACCGCCACCAACCGCTTCATCACCGGGCCGATCGCCGCACGTCTGGGCGTCGATACCCTGCTGGCAACCGAATGCGAGATGCGCGATGGCCGCTACACCGGCCGCCTGACCGACATCCCCTGCTTCCAGGAAGGCAAGGTGCAGCGGATCGAGCGCTGGCTGGCAGAAACCGAGCAGAGCCTCGAAGGCGCCTATTTCTACAGCGACTCGCGCAACGACCTGCCGCTACTACAGCGCGTGCCCCACCCGGTGGCCGTGGATCCGGACCCTGTGCTGCGTGACATCGCCACCGAACGTGGCTGGCAGATCATCTCGCTGCGCTGAGTCAGCGCAGCAGCCATGCCCGAGCCGGTCGAATCAGACCGGCTTGGCGCCCATCAGCGCGGTGATCGCGATCAGCACGACCAGCACCAGCACGCCGTAGATGCCGGCATTACGTGCCGCGGTGGGGCTACCCGGCGCCTGCCAGGCGCTGAGACGACCGGCCAGCAGCAGCACCAGTGGTATCAGCGCGAGAAACAGCACGGAACTGGCCAGCAGCCAGAACTGGCCCAGCGGCCAGCCGGCCAGATGCGTCAGCCACCAACCGGTCACCGGCAGCGACAGACCGATCACGGCTAGCAGTGGCAGCGAGAGCCGACGGGTACGCTGCAGTTTGCGTTGCAGCACGGCCTGGTCACCGCCGCGCCCGGCTTTCCACAGCATGATCAGGTGCACGATCACACCCAGCAGCAACAGCACCGCGGTGGCGCCATGCACGATTCGTAGGGTCAAATAGTGTTCCATTCGCGATCCTTTATGTCTGTTCAGCCGAGAAAGAGCTTGTAGGCCGGATTCTCGCTTTCGTCCCAGTAGCGGTAGCCGATCTTGTCCAGCGCGGCCGGCACCAGATGGCGCTCGTCGACTGGCACCTGCAGGCCCGCCACCACCCGACCGTCGGCGGCGCCGTGGTTGCGGTAATGGAACATCGAGATGTTCCAGCGCCCGCCGAGCTTGTTGAGGAAGTTGAACAGCGCGCCGGGGCGCTCGGGAAATTCGAAGCGCAGCACCATCTCGTTGCTGACCCCGGCCGCGTGGCCGCCGACCATGTGCCGCGTGTGCAGCTTGGCAAGCTCGTTGTCGGTCAGGTCGAGTACCGGGAAGCCCTTGTCGCGCAGCCCCTCCACCAGCGCCGCGCGCGGGTCGTTCTCCGGATGCGTCTGTACGCCAACGAAGATGTGCGCCTCGCGGTCGGTGTGGTAGCGGTAGTTGAACTCGGTGATCTGGCGTTTGCCGATCGCCTCGCAGAAGGCCTTGAAGCTGCCGGGCTGCTCGGGAATGGTGACGGCGATGATCGCCTCGCGCTTCTCGCCCAGCTCGGCGCGTTCGGCGACGTGGCGCAGGCGGTCGAAATTGACGTTGGCACCGGAGTCGATGCCCACCAACACCTGGCCGCTGACAGCCTCACGTTCAACGTACTTCTTGATACCCGCGACGGCCAGCGCCCCAGCCGGCTCGGTGATCGAGCGGGTGTCGTCGTAGATGTCCTTGATCGCCGCGCAGATCTCGTCGGTGCTGACGGTGATCACCTCGTCGACATAGTGCCGGCAGATCTCGAAGGTGTGCTGACCGATCTGCGCCACGGCAACGCCGTCGGCGAACAGCCCGACCTGCTCCAGCACCACGCGCTCGCCTGCGGCCATGGCCGCCTGCAGGCAATTGGAATCGTCCGGCTCGACGCCGATCACCTTGGTCTGCGGGTAGAGGTATTTCACATAAGCGGCGATACCGGCCACCAGGCCACCGCCGCCCACCGGGACGAAGATCGCATCGATCGGTCCCTGATGTTGGCGGAGGATTTCCATCGCCACGGTGCCCTGCCCGGCGATCACGTCAGGGTCATCGTAGGGGTGGATATAGACGTAGCCCTTCTCTTCCACCAGTTTCAGTGAATAGGCCAGCGCCTCGGGGAAGGCATCGCCGTGCAGCACCACCTTGCCGCCGCGGGCGCGCACGCCCTGCACCTTCAGTTCCGGCGTGGTGCGCGGCATGACGATGGTGGCCTTGATTCCCAGCTGTTTGGCGGCCAGCGCAACGCCCTGGGCATGATTGCCAGCCGACGCCGTCACCACGCCGCGCGCCAGCTCCTCGGCGGACAGCTGCGCCAGCTTGTTGTAGGCACCGCGCACCTTGAATGAGAACACCGGCTGCAGATCCTCGCGCTTGAGCAGAATCTGGTTGCCGATTCGCTCGGAAAGCTGGCGAGCAGGCTGTAGCGGGGTTTCGATGGCGACGTCGTAGACGCGGGAGGTGAGGATCTTCTTGACGTAATGTTCGAGCATTCTGGCTGTCTTGGCGGGCAGTGCGAGGGAACGAGGAGTCTACCCCCGGCACGCCCCTGGCGACCACCGGCAATCCTCGACAGCTCGGCATCCGCAGCAGACAAGACCGGCCGCCGGCAGAGGGCTATAATCCGCGCCTCGTCTTTCCCGTCCGGATTCCCCCATGACCCAGGATCAGCTCAAGCAGGCCGTCGCCCAGGCCGCCGTCGACCATATCGTTCCGCACCTCAGCGATCGCAGCATCATTGGCGTGGGCACCGGCTCCACCGCAAACTTCTTCATCGACCTGCTGGCCAAACACAAGGGCTTCTTCGATGGCGCCGTGGCCAGCTCCGAAGCTACCGCCGAGCGCCTGAAGCAGCATGGCATTCCGGTCTACGACCTGAATTCGGTGAGCGAACTGGAGTTCTATGTCGACGGCGCCGACGAAGCCAACAAGCACCTCGAGCTGATCAAGGGCGGTGGCGCGGCGCTGACCCGCGAGAAGATCGTCGCCGCCGTGGCCAAGACCTTCATCTGCATCGCCGACGGCAGCAAGCTGGTCGAACAGCTAGGCGCCTTCCCGCTGCCGGTGGAAGTCATCCCGATGGCACGCAGTCACGTTGCGCGCGAACTGGTCAAGCTGGGCGGCGACCCGGTCTACCGCGACGGCGTGGTGACCGACAACGGCAACGTCATCCTCGATGTACACAACCTGATGATCGGCTTCGCCCCGGAGCTGGAAGGCAAGATCAACGACATCGTCGGCGTGGTCTGCAACGGCCTGTTCGCCATGCGTCCGGCCGACCTGCTGCTGCTCGGCACCAAGGACGGCGTGCAGACTCTCAAGCGCTGATCGGCCTGGGCGAAGCGCAAGGGCGCGCCACCGGATTGGCGGCTACGCTTGGATAAGCTGTGTCGAGTCCGGCACAGCTCATCACAGGAGGTGTCGCCATGTCCGGCAAGTTCCAGTTGAAGCGCGCCAGCAATGGCCAGTTCCATTTCAACCTGCTGGCCAGCAACGGCCAGGTGGTGCTGGCCAGCGAGCAGTACAAGGCCCACGCTTCGGCGCTCAATGGCATCGACTCGGTACGCAAGAACGCCGTGCGCGAGGCCGCGTTCGAGGTCAAGGAGTCCAGCAACGGCAAGTTCTACTTCGTGCTCAAGGCCAGCAACGGTCAGGTCATCGGCCAGAGTCAGATGTACGCCAGCCTGCACAGTGCCGAGCAGGGTTGCGATTCGGTCCGGCGGCACGCCCCGAATGCCGCCCTGCAGGACGAAAGCGCCTCGCCGGTCGCCTGAGCGGCTTCCCGGCCGGGTGATCGTCGCGGTATCCGATCACTTGGCCGGTTTGCGAAACACGTAGAACAGGTTCGGCTCGCTGACCAGATAGAGCGTGCCGTCCGGCCCCATCGCCATCCCCTCCGCCTGTGGCACATCGCGTTCCAACCCATGCCGCCCCGCACTCAGCGACAGGCTGCTGAGCGGTTGGCCATTGTTGTCCAGTTCGATCACCAGCCGCGACTCGTCGGAAAGCGCCAGCAGATGCCCGGTCTGCTCGTCGAACTGCAGGCTGGATAGGTCGCGGACGAACAGTCTGGCGTCGTGCTCGTTGATATGCACTGACGCTGTCGACTCGGCAAAGGGAAAGCCGGAGATCTCGTAGATGCGCACCGGATTGCGTTCCTTGGCAACGAACAGTCGCGCGCCCGCCGTGTCGTAGGCCAGGCCTTCGAAGCCCTTATTGCCGTTAAGGTCAATGCCCAGGGACAGCTGTTGCGCCTGCGCCGCATCGATGAGCGTGGTCTGCTCGTTGACTTCGATGCGCAGCAGGCGCTGCAGGCGTTCGTCACTGATCACATAGACGCCCTCGGAGATGTATTCGATGGCCTCTGGGTCACCGAAACCAACGAGGGGAATCGCGCGCAACAGCTCACCCTCCAGGCTGAGTTCCAGCCAGTGCGGCTTGCCGTTGGTGACGGCGATCAGGCTGTTGCGATCCGGGTCGAAGGTCAGTGCCGATAGATCGTCATCGATGCCACTGACCACCTTGCCCTGAATGGTCGCCTGGTAATCCGGCAGCCACAGCGAGGCTTCCTGAGCCTGTTCGCCCTGATGCCACTGATTGAAATGAAACCAGCTCCGCTCGAACAGGCGGTAATGAACGCCAGCGACAACCGCCAGCAGCAGGGCTACGCCCACCAGCGCAGCCAGGAGGAATTTCAACGCACGCATAATGCTCACTTCTTCTAATTGGACATCCGATTATGCCCAGCGCGGCTTGCATCAAGCTTAACGGCCGGCTTGGCCTCAGCGCTTGCGGCTGAAGACATAAAAGCGGTTGGGCTCACCCACCACATAGATATTGCCCTCGCCGTCCATCGCCACACCTTCGGCCTGCTCGATGCCCTGCACCAGGCCATTCAGACCACCGAACAACGAGATGAAGCTGCGTGGCTGACCCTGCAGGTCCAGCTCGACCAGCAAGCGCGACTCGTCCGACAGCAGCAGGGTATGACCGCTGTGCGGATCGATCGCCACAGAGGAAAGATCACGCACCAGCAAGGGCTGGTTGGCCAGCGCCTCGAGCGCACCGACGGCGCCATCCTCGCCGGGGAAAGGCAGCTCGAACAGGCCCTGCGGGTCGCGCTCCTTGGCCAGCAGCAGGCGCTGCGTACGCGGATTCCAGGCCAGGCCCTCGAAGCCCTTGTTGCCCGCGTCGGCGAAGCCGAGGTCGTAGCTGGCCAGGTCGTCCAGATCGAGACTCTCTACGTCCGGCTCCAGGAAGAACACCGCGACCAGTCGACGACGCTCGTCGACGATCGCCAGGCGGCCATCGCCCATTGCTTCCACCGCTTCCGGATCGGAAAAACCGGTGAGCGCTATACGCCGCAGCACGACGCCGGCCGGGGTGAACTCGATCAGCTGCGGATGTTTGCCGGTGACGGTGAAAAGCGTGCCGGTCATTGGATTCCAGGTCAGCCCTGAGGTCTCGTCGTCCTCGAGGCCGGCCAGCGTGGTTTCCAGCGCCAGCTCGTAATCCGGTAGCCAGATACCGGCTGCGCGCTGCTCGGCCGTCACCGACCGCTCGCTCCAGTACAGCCGGAGCTGATCGTCCCAGTGCAGCAAGCGACCGGCGACGAGCAGGGCAATAAAAAGCAGCAGCAGGATGACAGCGACGATCAAACGCCAGCGGGAATAACGAACGGGCATGAAATACGTTCCGGCGGAAGGTGCCGGATTACAACACGAGAACGGTTCGCAAAGAAGCAGCAGACGCGGCGGGTTTGCCCCGCCGCGAGAGGATCAGAGCACGCGGCTTTCGAAACGCGACAGCCCGACCAGCTCCAGCACCAGCTGGTCGCCCTGCTGGAGCGGGCCGACACCGGCCGGCGTGCCGGTCAGCACCACGTCGCCCGGTTGCAGGCTGAAGTGCCCGGCTATGTGCTGCAGCAGCGGCAGGATGGCATTGAGCATCTGGCTGCTGTTGCCGTCCTGGCGAACTTCGCCGTTGATGGTCAGCCGGATGCCGATGTCGCCCAGATCCTCCACCGCATCGCCCGGCACGAACGGCGCCAGCACGCAGGCGCCGTCGAAGCTCTTGGCGATCTCCCACGGGTGGCCCTTTTCCTTGAGCTTGGCCTGCACGTCGCGCAGGGTCAGGTCGAGCGCGGGGGCGAAGCCGGAGATGGCGTCGCGCACCTCCTCTTCGTTGGGCTTGCGCGACAGCGGCTTGCCGATCAGCACGGCGATTTCTGCTTCGTAATGCACGGCACCGCGATCACTCGGGATGCTGAAGCCATTCTCCAGCGGCACGGTGCAACTACCGGCCTTGATGAACAGCAGCGGCTCGGTCGGCACCGGGTTGTTCAGCTCCTTGGCGTGCTCGGCGTAGTTGCGGCCGATGCAGACCACCTTGCCCAGCGGGTAGTGGATCGGCGTGCCGTCGGTGTAGTGGTGCTGGTAGCTCATCGATGACTCCTTGGGTCGGTGGGCCACTCAGGCCGCGAAGATCTTGCCCGGGTTCATGATCCCGTTGGGATCGAACACCGCCTTGACCGCTTTCATGTATTCGATTTCTGCCGGCGAACGGCTGTATTCGAGGTAATCCCGCTTGGTCATGCCGACGCCGTGTTCGGCGGAGATCGAACCGTTGTACTTCTGCACGGTTTCGAACACCCACTTGTTCACCGTGGCGCACTTGCCGAAGAACTCGTCCTTGTCCATCGCATCCGGCTTGAGGATGTTCAGGTGCAGGTTGCCGTCGCCGATGTGGCCGAACCAGACGATCTCGAAGTCGGGGTAGTGCTCACCGACGATGGCATCGATTTCCTTGAGGAAGGCCGGCACCTTGGCGATGGTGACTGAGATGTCGTTCTTGTACGGCGTCCAGTGGCTGATGGTCTCGGAGATGTACTCGCGCAGCTTCCACAGATTCTGCAGCTGCTGCTCGCTCTGGCTCATCACGCCATCGAGCACCCAGCCCTGCTCGACGCAATGCTCGAAGGTCGCCAGTGCCTGATCGGCGCGCTCATCGGTGGTGGCCTCGAATTCCAGCAGCGCGTAGAACGGGCAGTCGGTTTCGAACGGGGCCGGCACGTCGCCACGCGCCAGCACCTTGGCCAGCGCCTTGTCGGAAAAGAACTCGAAGGCAGTCAGGTCCAGCTTGTCCTGGAAGGCATGCAGCACCGGCATGATCGAATCGAAATCGGGGGTGCCCAGTACCAGCGCGGTGAGGTTGGTCGGCTGGCGCTCCAGGCGCATGGTCGCCTCGACGACGAAGCCCAGCGTGCCCTCGGCGCCGATGAACAGCTGGCGCAGATCGTAGCCGGTGGCGTTCTTGATCAGGTCCTTGTTCAGCTCGAGCACATCGCCCTTGCCGGTCACCACCTTCATGCCGGCGACCCAGTTACGGGTCATGCCGTAGCGGATCACCTTGATGCCACCGGCGTTGGTGCCGATATTGCCGCCGATCTGGCTGGAGCCGGCGGAGGCGAAGTCCACCGGGTAGTACAGGCCCTTGTCCTCGGCGAACTGCTGCAGCTGCGCGGTGACGACGCCGGGTTGGCAGACAGCAGTGCGGTCCATCTCGTTGAATTCGAGAATCTGGTTCATGTAGTCGAACGACACCACCACCTCGCCATTGGCGGCGACTGCGGCGGCCGAAAGCCCGGTGCGACCGCCCGAGGGCACCAGCGCAACCTTGCGCTCGTTGGCCCAGCGCACGATGGCCTGGACCTGCTCGATGCTCTTGGGGAAGACGATGGCCGAGGGCGCCGGAGCGAAATGCTTGGTCCAGTCCTTGCCGTAGGCATTCAGCGAATCGGCGTCGGTCAGCACTTTGCCGGGCTCGACCAGGGTTTTCAGCTCATCGATCAGGGCGGGGTCGGTCATCACGGGAACTCTCATACGATTCATGGTCACCCTGAGCACGCTTCAGCACAGGGGTGGGGGTGTTTCGCGGGGCTCGTATGCTAGCATACGCCCCCCTTTGAAACGTGCCTCGGCAGACTCCCGACACCGCTAATGACGGGTCGGCCAGCCTTCGCTGGACACTTCAGTCCTATCCTTCGGCCTTAAGGTTTTAATGCAGATGAGCCAGACCTCTCTCGACAAGAGCAAGATCAAGTTTCTTCTTCTCGAAGGCGTGCACCAGAACGCCGTCGACACCCTCAAGGCGGCCGGCTACACCAACATCGAGTACCTCAAGGGCGCGCTGTCCACCGAGGAGCTGAAGGAGAAGATCGCCGACGTCCACTTCATCGGCATCCGTTCGCGCACCCAGCTCACCGAAGAGGTCTTCGACGCGGCCAAGAAACTGATCGCTGTCGGCTGCTTCTGCATCGGTACCAACCAGGTCAACCTGAATGCCGCCCGCGAGCGCGGCATCGCGGTGTTCAACGCGCCCTACTCCAACACCCGCTCGGTGGCCGAACTGGTGCTGGCCGAAGCCATCCTGCTCTTGCGCGGCATTCCGGAAAAGAACGCCTCCTGCCATCGCGGCGGCTGGATCAAGTCGGCGGCAAACTCGTTCGAAATCCGCGGCAAGAAGCTCGGCATCATCGGCTACGGCTCCATCGGCACCCAGCTGTCGGTACTCGCCGAAGCGCTGGGCATGCAGGTCTTCTTCTATGACGTGGTGACCAAGCTGCCGCTGGGCAACGCCACCCAGATCGGCTCGCTGTACGAGCTGCTGGGCATGTGCGACATCGTTTCGCTGCACGTCCCCGAGCTGCCATCGACCCAGTGGATGATCGGCGAGAAGGAAATCCGCGCCATGAAGAAGGGCGCCATCCTGATCAACGCCGCCCGCGGCACCGTGGTCGAGCTGGATCACCTGGCCGCCGCGATCAAGGACGAGCACCTGATCGGCGCCGCCATCGACGTGTTCCCGGTCGAGCCGAAGTCCAACGACGAGGAATTCGAAAGCCCGCTGCGTGGCCTGGACCGCGTGATCCTCACCCCGCACATCGGTGGTTCCACCGCCGAAGCGCAGGCCAACATCGGCCTGGAAGTCGCCGAGAAGCTGGTCAAGTACAGCGACAACGGCACCTCGGTGTCCTCGGTCAACTTCCCGGAAGTGGCGCTGCCGTCGCACCCGGGCAAGCACCGTCTGCTGCACATCCACCAGAACATTCCGGGCGTGATGAGCGAGATCAACAAGGTCTTCGCCGACAACGGCATCAATATCTGCGGCCAGTTCCTGCAGACCAACGAGAAGGTCGGTTACGTCGTCATCGACGTGGACAAGGAATACTCCGACCTGGCGCTGGAAAAGCTGCAGCACGTCAACGGCACCATCCGCAGCCGCGTGCTGTTCTGATGCGTTGACCCGGCGGCACTGAAAAAAGGGAGGCTTCGGCCTCCCTTTTTTTATTGCGCGGCTTTCGTTCGGCGCGCCGCAGCGGACTAGCTGCGCAGCACGCGCGGACCGGCGGCATCCACATCGGTACCGGGCCGTTCGTCCACCGGATCGAGCTGGGGCGGAACATCGGTTTCGGTCGGCGCCTGGCGCGGTTGCAGCGTCGGCGGCTGATCGAGTGGCTGTTGCTGCCTCGGCTGCTCGGCAGGCTCATCACGGGGCTCGCGATTGTCCAACGGGTGCTGCCGCGCCTTGTCGGGCTGGGTCGGGCCAGTGCCTTCAGCGGTAACGCCTGAAGCGAACGCCAGCGAAAGCAGCAGGATGCTGTAGCGCACAAAGCTCATCGTTGCACCTCCGATCGTCTCTTGCGCTTTCGGCACGCCCGCGTCGCCAAGGTTTCGCCGACGCCGCGGCGATCGGCCGAGCGGTCGCAGGCAAGACGCAAAACGGCCCGGCAAGCCACTGGCTCGCCGGGCCGTCGCGGCGTTGCCGAAATCAATACGCGCCGCGCGCACCGCCCTCGCCGCCGGTACCGCTGGTGCCCGGCGCACCGGTGGCGCCATCCGCGCCGGTATCGGCACCGGTGCCCTGGTCGCTGCCGGTGGTGGTCGCCGGACGATCTGCCGAACCCGGCATATCGGTCGTGCCAGTGCCCGTGCCAGTGCCAGTGCCGCTGTCCATACCGCCGGTGCCGGTGCCGGTGCCGGTGCCGGTGCCGCCCATCGTGCCTTGCTCATGGGTGCCGTGGCCCATCGAGTCATGGGTGCCAGAGCCGGCCTCGGCGCCCGTTCCGGTGTTGCCCGCAGCGAACGCCGCGCCAGAAATCAGCCCAGCCAGGGTAAATGCCGCAATCTTGTGCATGGTCATGATGTTCTCCTGCCTATTTTCAGGGGGTTCACAGATTCCGGCACCGAGGCGCAGCAGGGGTTTCCTCGGCAGCCTTTACAAAACGTGACATGACCCAAAAGCCCCGTCGCAGAGCTGCTACTGGGAAGAACCGTCTGTCGCGTCGGCCCGATCACCGAGCAGATCCTCCACATACAGCATGCGCACCAGCACCATGCCGACCGCCGCCAGTGGCGTCGCCAGCAGCAGCCCTAGCGTGCCGGCAAGCAGGCCGAACAGCAGCTGCACGGCGATGGTCAGCGCGGGTGGGATCGAAACGATGCGTTGCTGCATCAGCGGCGTGAAGACATAACTTTCCAGCGCCTGAACGAACAGGTAGAGACCGGCGACGTAGAGCACCGTACGCCCGCCTTCCAGCGAGGCCAGCAGGAGCGCTGGAATCACCGCCAGCACCGGTCCGATGTTGGGTATGAACGACAGCAACCCGGCGATCAACCCGAGCACCAGAGCCAGCTCGATGCCCAGCAGCCAGAGACCGAGGGTAGTCAGCACGCCGATCAGCAGCATTTCCAGCAGCTTGGCCAGCAGCCAGGCGCGCAAGGTCGCACCGCTTTCGCCGAGCACCTCAGCCGCACGCGATCGATAGCCGAGCGGAACCAGCTTCAGCAGCCCACGGACATAAACCTGCGGATTGATGGCAAGGCAGATGCCGATGGCGAACGCGATAACGAAGCTACTCAGGGCGCCCGCCACCGAGCCCATCACCTTGGTCACGACGCTAAAGGCGCTGGAGCCGTCAGGGAGGGAGTCTTCGAGGCGATCCCCCTGCTGCATCAATTCGTTCATCCAAGGCAGCTGCTCGGCACGTTCACGCAGCTGCTCGACGGCCTGTGGCAGCGAGTCGGACAACGCATCGGCCTGCTCGGCGATGTTTGGCGCGACCCACCAGCCCGCGCCGCCAAGGGCGAGCAGCATCACCAGGAAGAACACCGGCATGGCCAGCTTGTAGGGCATGGAGGTGTGGTTGCTGATCCACTGGCTCACGCCGTGAATCAATACGCCGAACAGGATCGAGGCGAACAGCAGCAGAAGAAAATCGAAGGCCAGCCAGGCGACGATGCTCAGTAAGACGACTGCGGCAAGCACAGCTGCCTGCACCATGGCACGGTTGGCGACCTTCTTGGAGTCGCTCTGCGGCGTGGGTGTGGACATGGTTCTCCCCCTGGTGAGTACAAGGGGTACGACCGGTTGCCCGGCGTATTAATTCAGACGTTTCACCATTCAGCGCAGCAGCTGCCAGAGCGATTCGCCGACGCCCGCCATGCTTTCACCCGCCACCAGCCCGGCCGCGGCGACAATCACGAAACGCTCGCCAAGGCTGCGCCAGCGTGACGCGAAGGCCCAGGCCAGTACGGCACCGAAGGTCATCATCAGCGAAATCGAGGCCGGAATGATGAACGCCAGTCCGAGCGCCGCGGAACTTGGCAACCAGCGCAGGCGCCGCTCCGGCAGCAGCCCCTCAAGTGTTCCGAGCAGCACGCCACAGAGCGCCCCGGCGAGCATCGCCCAGCGCACGTCGGCAGCCAGCGCGCCGAGGCCACCGGTCAGTGCTTCGGCGACGGCCTTCCAGGTTGCCACTGCCGGGGCGGGCCATTCGGGGGTGATCAACATGCTCTGCGGGTCGGGGATGAGCAGCTGATAAGCCAGTACGCCCACTACGCTGCCCAACAGAATGCCGAGACACTGTGCCACTGCCTGCCGCCCCGGCGCCGCACCGATGGCGTGGCCGACCTTGAAGTCGTTGAGCAGATCGGTGCACTGCCCCGCCGCGCCACCAGCGGTGTTGGCGCTCATCAGATTCACCGGCACCTGGCCCGGCGCGAACACACCGAAACTCAACTGCGACAGCTGGCCGATGGCACCGATTGGCGGAATCCCGGTGGCGCCGACCACCCGCGCGGCAACCATCGCCAGCAGCAGTGCCAGCGGAATCGAGAGCAAGGCCAGCCAGGGATCGATTCCGAACAGACTGACCTGCAGCGCCAGCACCAGCCCAACCGACAGCAGGAATCCGGCCGCCGGCCAGCCGTGCGGGCGCCGCAGCCTCGACTGTTGGCGTGGCGATGTCGAACGTGAGCGCAGCAGGCGCAAGCCCAGCGAGGTCAGCGTCGCGCAGACCATCAGGCTGACACCCGGCCATAGCAGCCATTCGATCAGCGCGGCGAACTGCGGCCCCTGCGCGGCGGCCGGCAGGCGCACCAGGCCTTCAGCCAGTAGCCATGGCGCGATCAACCCCCAGGCCAGTAGGGCACCGAGCAACAGCGACAGGCCGACGCGCAGGCCGATGATGCCGCCGAAGCCAAGCAGCAGCAGTGAAGGCTCGAAGGTGAAGGTCAGGCGCTCCAGCTGCGCGGAAGGCGCCCAGCGCGGCAACGTCCAGAAGAAGGTATCGATCAGCTTGGTCCCTGCCGCCAGCACGGCGGCACTGCCCAGCACCCAGAGCCGGCGCCCGGCTTCGGCGCCATGGCTGTAGATCTGCTGCAGCGTCGCCAGCGTCGCCATGCCTTCGGGAAAGCGCAGCCCCGACTCGACGATGAGCGACGGACGCAGATACCAGGCGACCCAGATGCCGAGAAAGCTTACCGAAAACACCCAGGCCATCAGCGGCAGGCTGTCCAGCTGCTGGCCGGTGAGCAGCGTGTAGGCGGGAATCGGCGCCACCAACCCGCCGGAGATGATCGACGCGCAGGAAGAAGCGGTGGTCTGGTTAATGTTGCTTTCCAACAACGACCAGCGCGGACGGCCGAACGCAGCGGCAATGCTTTGCCAGAAAGCGAAGCCAATCAGCAGCGCGATGATCGACATATTGAACGACCAGCCGATCTTGAGGCCGGAGTACACATTGGACGGCGCCAACAGTGCGCCGAGCAGCAGCCCGGTCAGCAGCGCACGCGTGGTGAGTTCGCGGGGTGAAACGGCTGGGGTAGTGGCAATCATGCAACTACCTTAGCAGTCAGCCCGGTGCAAAAACGCGCGTCCTTCCCAGCGGCGCCGGCGCCCCTTGGCAGAGTTGCGCACGCGCTGGCCGGATAACGCCCGTTCGCCATCGCTGGGCTGAACTTCACTGCAGGGTGCTGGTCGTTTAGTAACTTTTTAATCAATCACGCCCGACTGACTAGGTACCGAACATGGACGCGGAGCTTACACGGGATACATCCTCCCCAAGGGTCACGCTATTAACCGGAAATGAACTGCTGGGGTTGTTTTTTCGCCACTTTCTCGGCGAGCAGGCGCAAGTCGAGGTTTCACTGGCCGGACTGGAATCGGCTGAGCATCGTGGTGCCGATTTGTTTCTGGTCGATGCCGGCCACACCGAGGCCGAACAGATTTCCAGCCTGATCGATCAGCTGGACGAACATACGCCGGTAGCGCTGGTAAACATCGTTCCCGAACAGGCCGAGCAACTGGTGGAAAAGCATCCGGTGATTCGTGGCGTCTTTTACAGCCATGCCACCCGTGAGCACCTGCTCGAAGGCATCCGCGTGCTGCTGCAGGGCGGCGACTGGCTGCCACGCGTGCTGACCGAGCGTTTGTTGGGACAATGGCGGCGGATGCGCCAGCTTGCCGAGACCAAGTCCAGCCTGACGCTGCGCGAGCGGGAGATCCTGAGCCTGGCCGGCAAGGGCCTGTCCAACGCCGAGATCGCCGAACAGCTGTGCCTGAGCCCGCACACGATCAAGAGTCATATCCACAACCTGCTGCGCAAGATCGGCGCATCCAACCGAGCCGAGGCGGCATATCTGCTGCGCAGTCATCTCGATTGGGACAAGACCTGCAGCGTCTGAAGGACGCTGCCCGTGCGGCAGTCCGCGCCGTGTGGCGGCGCTGCCGGACGCGGTGCTTCCGGCGGCGGCGTGAACGAACGATATGCCTGGCATTAATCCCGAAGCGCCTAAGCGAGCGGCTCGTTTTACATCATCGGATGGATGTTCAAGGCTGCACGCGGCGTTCAAGAATCGCGTCCACTGTCATCCGGTACACACCAATGACCCGCCCCGCCCTCCGCCGTGCCACGTTTCTATTTTCCCTGCTTGCCGGTTTGACCGGCTCGCCGCTACACGCCGCTGACCTGATGGATAACGGCGACCTTTCGCCGGGTGGCATTCCCGGGGCCGCGCCCGTTTCACCGCCGGCAATCCAGCTGACCGCGTCGCAGGCGGCCTACGTCCAGCAAATGGGCCACGGCAACCTGGCCGAGCTGCGCCAAAACGGCCAGGCCCTGAACGCACAGATACTGCAGCAGGGCACCGACCAGGAAGCCTTCATTCTTCAGCACGGTGACAACCTGCTGGCGATCGTCGAACAGGTCGGCCAGGGCAATTTCGCCGAAATCCGCCAGACCGGTAGCGACAATCAGGCCAGCATCAGCCAGTACGGCGCTTACAACGATGCACGCATCGAACAGACCGGCAGCGGCCTGCGCAGCGCCGTGACGCAATACGGCGTCGGCCAGCAGATCAACATCGTGCAGGGTCGTTAGCGATCAGGAGAGTCCATGTTCAAGCCCGCTGCAATTGCCACCCTGCTCGCCCTCGGCGCCACCCAGACCATGGCGCAGAACAGTATCGAACTGGAACAGAGCGGCACGGCCAACGTCGCCGATCTGCAACAGACCGGCTTGGTCGAATCCAGCACAATCGACGTCAGCCAGGCCGGCAACCTCAACACCGCCAGCATCGCGCAAATCGGCGAGGCCTACTTCAAGGTCGCCAATCTGCAGCAAATCGGCAACGCCAACGTCGCCATCGTCGAGCAGACCGGGCGCACCAGCACGCTGGATGCCAGCAGCATCGGCAACGGCAACCAGATCACCGGCAGCCAGACTGCCTTCGTCACGGCAGAGATCGAGCAGCGCGGTGATGCCAACGTGCTGACCTTCGACCAGCAGGGCTATTTCGAAGGTTCGCGGATGAACGTGTCCCAGGACGGCCTGGGCAACATGGCCGACATCTTTCAGGGCGACGGCAACCGCATGACGCTTGCCCAGGCTGGCACCTACAACCTCGCAGAGATTCAGCAGAACGACTACCACAACGAACTCGACTTCACCCAGAGCGGCGATGGCAACCGGCTGACGGTCGACCAGAATGGCTTCGGCGGCCGCATCAGCGGCTCGTCAACCGGCACTGGTAACAGCGTCGACATCGCCCAGAGCTTCATGTCCAACCAGGCCACGGTGATCCAGAACGGCAACGACAATCTGGCGAGCATCGAACAGGGCAACTACAGTCATCAGGCCACCATCAGCCAGCTGGGCAGTGCCAACGAGGCGATGATCCGCCAGAGTCTGCCGGTCAACGACGTCACCCGACTGCCCAGCGTCGCGACGATCCACCAGAGCGGTACCGGCAACAGCGCCACCATCGTCCAGCAGTAACGCAACGACCCTCCAGCCACGGACCGGCTTCAACGGAAACAGAACGGATGCTGACCATGACCCTCACCACCTGGCTGCTCGCAGCCGCCCCCGTACCTGCCGATGTCCCGGTGGACGTCAGCCTCGAGCTGCAACCTGTCGAGAGCGACCGCCTCTCCCTGGCTCTATGCTTCAAGGGCAGCGGCCAGCAGGTGCGCTTCCGCCTCAAGGTTCGCTCCAGCGGCCGCGCAGGTAATTCCCAGACTGCCCAGAGCGGCACGCTCACGGCCACCGCGACACAGCAATGCCCCGTGAGCAATCGGCTCGGCATCGCTGGCGACACCCATGTCGAAGCCGAACTGCAGTGGTGGATCGACGATGCCGAGCAGGCGCCGATCCTGCGCCGCCATCCGGAAGACAAGGGTGACGCCGACGAGCAGAACGAGCCGCAGCTGATCGCTTGAAAGCGCTGCAAGAGGACCAACGGCACCGCATGAGCCAGTCGTTCAGCGTAGGTTCAGGCGGGGTTCAGGAAGGGTTCAGTGACAACCGTTCAGGCTAGGGGCCGTCAGTATCCCGCTGCCTGAAAAGGAGTCACCGATGAAAAAACTTAGCACTCTGGCCCTCGCCACCACCCTCGGCATCTTCAGCTTCGGCGCTCACGCCGCTGAGAACTTCGCCGGTTTCACCTGGGGCAAAAGCACCGTCAACACTGATCGCTCCAGCTCGCTGAAGCAGAACATGGACGGCAAGAACCGCTTCGATGACGTGATCAAGAACAGTGGCACCTGGGGCGTGCGCGCCGGTCAGATGACCGATGAGGCCCGCTATTACATGACCTACGAGAACGTCTCCGACGATTACGGCAGCAGTCTCAAGCTGCGTCAGCAGAACCTGATCGGCAGCTACGACATGTTCGTCCCGCTGGGCGACACCACCCGCCTGTTCGGTGGTGCCAGCGCCGGTCTGACCAAGCTGGAGAACGAGTCCAAGGGCTACACCCGTGACAGCGACATCGGCTACCTGGTCGGCCTGCAGGCCGGTATCCTGCAGAAGCTCGGCGACAACACCTCGGTCGAAGCCGGCTACCGTTACCTGCGCAGCAACGCCGGTACCGAAGTGTCCGAGCGTGGCGTCGGCAAGCTGGGCTCAATCGACGTACACAGCAGCAAGCAGGCCTATCTGGGTCTGAACTATCACTTCTGATGGCGTTACGCTGACAGAATGTTGAACAACGGCCGGGCATTGCCCGGCCGTTTGCCCAGGGAGCAGAAAAATGAAAGTGCTGGTGGTGGAAGACGAGGCGCTGCTGCGCCACCACTTGCAGACGCGGCTCGGTGAAAGCGGGCATATCGTCGATGCCGTGCCCAACGCCGAAGAAGCGCTGTATCAAACCCACGAATTCAATCACGACCTTGCCGTCATCGATCTCGGCCTGCCGGGTATCAGCGGGCTGGACCTGATCCGCCAGCTGCGCAGTCGCGGCAAGACCTTCCCCATTCTTATCCTCACCGCCCGTGGCAACTGGCAAGACAAGGTCGAAGGCCTGGCCGCCGGCGCCGACGACTATGTGGTCAAGCCGTTCCAGTTCGAGGAACTGGAAGCCCGGATGAACGCGCTGCTGCGCCGCTCCAGCGGCTTCACCCAGGCCACCATCGAAGCCGGCCCGCTGCTGCTTGATCTCAATCGCAAGCAGGCCACGGCCAATGGCGAGCCGCTGGCGCTGACCGCCTATGAATACCGCATCCTCGAATACCTGATGCGCCATCAGCAGCAGGTGGTGGCCAAGGAGCGGCTGATGGAACAGCTCTACAGCGGTGACGAGGAGCGCGACCCGAACGTGATCGAAGTGCTGGTCGGGCGGCTGCGGCGCAAGCTCGAGGCCCAGTGTGCGATGAAGCCCATCGAAACCGTGCGTGGCCTCGGCTATCTGTTCACCGAGCGCTGCCGATGAGTCGACGCTGGCGCCGCCTGCAGGCGCGCGTTCGCAACCGACTGACCGGCGCCATGTCGCTGCGCCTGCGCCTGATGTTCGGCGCGGCGAGCCTCGCCGCACTGTTCATGCTGGCCTTGCTGCCAGCGCTGCAAGGCGCCTTCAGCCTGTCCTTCGAGAAGGTCATCGAACAGCGCCTGGCCGCCGACGCCAGCACGCTGATCACCGCCGCCCAGGTCGAGGGCGGCCAACTGCAAATGCCCGAGCGCCTACCGGACGAGGAATTCGACCTGCCGGATGCACAGCTGCTCGGCTTCATCTATGACCGTCGCGGCGAGCTGATCTGGCACTCGCGCTCGGCCGCCGACGAGCGCATCGACTATCGTCCGCGTTACGAGGGTGGCAGCACCGAATTCCTCCGTGTGCGCGATGCCGACGGCGTGGAGTACTTCGTCTATGACGTCGAACTGCACCTGGCAGGTAGCCGTGAGAATGCCTTCAGTTTCGTCACCATGCAGCCGACCAGCGAGTACCTGAGCCTGTTCGAGGAGTTTCGTCGCCAGCTGTACCTGTGGCTGGGCAGCGGCCTGCTGGTATTGCTGGTGTTGCTCTGGCTCGGCCTGACCTGGGGCTTTCGCACGCTCAAGCGGGTCAGCGCCGAACTCGACCAGGTCGAAGCCGGCCAGCGCGAGCGGCTGAGCGACGAGCACCCGCGCGAGCTGCTGCGCCTGACCCGCTCGCTGAACCGCCTGCTGGACAGCGAACGACGCCAGCGCGAGCAGTACCGCAATTCGTTGGGTGACCTGGCACACAGCCTGAAAACCCCGCTCAGCGTGCTGCAGGGCGTCGGCGAAACACTCGCGGCGCAGGCGCAGAGCCGCGAGCAGGCGCAGGTGATGCAAGCGCAGATCGAACGCATGAGCCAGCAGATCGGCTATCAGCTGCAGCGCGCCAGCCTCGGCAAGAGCGGCCTGGTGCGTCACCGGGTCCAGCTGCGGCCGTTGCTCGACAGCCTGTGCAGCACACTGGACAAGGTCTACCGCGACAAGCGCGTGCAGGTCGAACTGCAGCTGGCCGAGCCCTGCGTGGTGCCAATGGAACAGGGCGCGCTGATGGAGCTGCTCGGCAACCTGCTGGAAAACGCCTACCGGCTTTGCCTCGGGCAGATCCGCATCAGCGCGCTGCCCGATGGCGACAACCTGCTCCTGCTGGTGGAGGACGACGGCCCCGGCGTGCCGGTCGACCAGCGCGCGCGGATCATCCGCCGCGGTGAACGCCTCGACGGCCAGCACCCCGGCCAGGGCATCGGTCTGGCGGTGGTCAAGGACATCCTCGACAGCTACGGCGGCGAGCTCAGCCTCGGCGAGTCGGAGCTTGGCGGCGCAGCCTTCCAGATCAGGTTGCGGGCGGACTGATCGAACGGCTCTCCCGCTGCGCTCCGGCCGCTGTTAGAGTTCGCTGCCGAGCCATCTGCAGCCTCATGGAGCGCGCATGTCACTGGATGACCGCAAGAAACTCGTCCGCCAGCATATCGACCTGACCTGGAATCGCGGGCGCCTGGCGTTGGCTGAGCACCTGCATAGCAAGGATTTCCTCTACAAGAGCTCCTTTATCGGCCGGCCACTGGTCAGCGCCGAGTTTCTCGACATGGTCCGGCAGATCCGCCATGCCATGCCGGAGCTGGAAGTAGTGGTCGAGGAATGCATCGCCGAAGGCAACCGGGTGGTCACCTGGAGCACGCTGATCGGCACCATCGAACACGCCGCATTCGGCTACCCGCCCAGCGACAAGGTGCTGAGCATCTCCGCCATGGCGTTCTGGAGCATCACCCCGACGCAGCAGGTGCAGGAGATCTGCACCATGTTCGACATGGAGAGCTTCCGTGCCCAGCTGGGCCTGGACACCCGCCCCTACGCCGAAAAATCCCAGCCCTGAGCCAGCCGCTCACCACAGCCAGCCGAGCCAGAGCAGCGCCACCAGCAGCCAGGCGCTGAGCGTCAGAGTGCCGCGTTCCCATTGCCGATTCCAGCGCCGCTCGCGCTGACGCCAGCGGGAGCGATCATGGTGAATCGCGGGTACAGGCAGTGGCGGCTGGCGCAACACACGGGTGAGATACAACGATGCCCACAACGCGGGATTTGGCAGCCTGGCCAGGCGTGGCGGCACTCGCCAGCCACGGCGCAGTACCCATCCGGTTAGCACCACGACAGCCAGTAGCGGCCAAAGCGCTGCCCACAAGCCCCCCGGATAGAGGCCGGCCAGCAAGGGCTCACGCAATGCAGGCCAGACCCAGGGCAACAGCAGTGATGTCAGACTGAGCGTTGCCCACGGCAACCATTGACCGGCCGGCGGACGCGCGCTGGCATGCTGCTGATCGCGCCACATCAGCCAGAGTGCACGCAACAGCAGCAGCGCGGTGGCGAAGCTGGCAAGCGTCAGCCAGGGCGCCCAGGCGGCGAAAGCGCTGTCGTGCCAGGCATCCTTGAGCAGGTACTTCACTGCTGCGCCGCTGGTCAGCGGCGCTCCCATGATCGCCAGCGCCGGCAGTAGCAACAGCGCCCAAGCCAGTCGCGGCAGGCGCCCTTCGTGGACCATCCCCGCTGCCAGGAACAACGCGCCCTTGGCCAGGCCGTGATGCATGCCGAACAACAGCAGTATTGCGAGAAGCGCAGCCGACGGCTGCTGCAGGCTCCAGGCCAGCGCCAGGATCATCAGCATCCAGCCCATCTGGCTCACCGAAGAATAGGCCAGCACCGCCTTCGACTTGCCAGCACACAGCCCCAACGCAGCCGCATAGAGCGCGCCGAAAATCCCGGCGACAAGCAGCGGCGTGCTCCAGGCCGCCAGCGTCGGATCGGCCTCCGGTACGCAGCGCCAGATACCGAGGATGCCGGCCTTGAGCATCGCACCGGAGAGCACCGCACTGGCCGGAGCCGGTGCCTCCGGATGGGCCAGCGGCAGCCAGACGTGCAGCGGCCAGAAGCCAGCTTTCAGACCAAGACCGAGCAGCAACAGGGCCAGGGTCAGATGGTCAATCGGCTGCGCCTGCCAGCTGGCAAAGTCGAACGCCTGCCCGGTGGCATGGGTGCGCAACAGCAGACCGGCGAGCAGCAGCATCTCGCCGCAGATCGCCAGTTGCAGATACAAGCGCCCGGCTCGCCGCGGCCCCGGGCCGCCGCGGTGCACGATCAGCCCATAGGCCGACAGGCTCATGGCACTGAAGCCGAGGTAGAAGCTCAGCGCGTCGGTGGCGACGATCAGCAGCAGGTTTCCAGCCAACGCTAGTTGCCAGAACGCCCAGAAACGCAGCTGGCGCGGGTCCCGGCTCAGGCTGCTATTGGCGAAGACCGCTGCGCAGCCCCAGAGCACGGCGGTAAAACCCAGCCAGGCGCGGGTCAGTGTGTCGTCGGCGCCCCAGCGCACGCCTTCCCACAACCACGGCAGCTCAAGTGCCGGCGGTGGTTGCAGCGCCGCCAGCAGGGCCGGCACACAAGCCAGCCACAGCCATGGCAGACAACGCTCACGCAGCCACAGCAGCAGTGCGCCGCCAAGCAACGGTGCGAAGGGCACCAGCAACCACAACCAGGCGCTCATATGGCGAACTCCCGCTCGACGATCAGCTGGCTCCAGCCCAGCGGGCTCAATGCGGTGGCGGCCAGCAGGCCCACCAGCAACGACAGCAGCGCCGTAATCACTGGCGGCAGCAGCAACATCCAGTGGGTTTCAAAACGCTCCTCCGCCCAACGATTCTCATGCCAGTCAGCCGGCTCGGCGAACCAGCCGCGCCAGAGCAGCGGCAGGAAATAGGCAGCGTTGAGCAGCGCCGAACCGAGCAGCACCAGCAGCACCCAGTCCTGGCCGACTTCCAGCGCACCGAGGCCAAGCGTCCATTTGCTGATGAAGCCGGCGATTGGCGGAATGCCGATCATGCCCAGCGCACCGATGGAGAATGCCGTCATGGTCCAGGGCATGCGCCGGCCGACACCGTCCATTTCACGGATGCGGTGAATCCCCAAGGTTTCGGCGAAGTTGCCTGCACAGTAGAACAGCGTGACCTTCATCAACCCCTGATGCACCAGATGCACCAGTCCGCCCACTGCAGCGATCGGCCCGAGCAACGCAACGCCAAGCGTTACGTAGGACACCTGGCTGATGGTCGAGTAGGCCAGGCGCTTCTTCAGCTCCTGCTGCTGCAAGGCGCGCAACGAGCCGTAGATGATGGTCGCCGCTGCCAGCCAGAGCAGCGGCTTGGTGAGATCCAGCCGCGTCAGCGCCTCGGCGCCGAACACGTCATAGACCACCCGCACGATGCCGAACGCCCCCGCCTTCACCACCGCCACCGCATGCAGCAGCGCACTGACCGGTGCCGGCGCGACCATCGCCTGCGGCAGCCAGCCATGCAATGGAATCAGCGCGGCCTTCACACCGAGGCCGAGAATCAGCAACGCAAAGGCTACCCGCAGTCCGACGTCATGCTTGCCGACCTGCTCCAACAGATAGCCGGCGGCCTGGAAATCCGGCGTGCCGGCCAGGCTATGCAGCAGCGCCACCCCCATCAGCACCAGGGTGCCGCCACCCACCGTATACGCCAGGTAGACCCGCCCGGCCCGCAGCGACTCGGGCGTACCGCGATGCACCACCAGCGGAAAGGTGGCCAGCGTCAGCAGCTCGTAGAACAGCAGGAAGCTGACCAGGTTGCCGGCCAGCGCCAGGCCCACGGTGGCACTGACGCACAGGCTGAAGTAACCGAAGAAGCGTGAGCGCAGCGGCGAGTTTTCCAGATAGCCGATGGCATAGATCGTGGTCAGCGCCCAGAGCAGAGACGACAGCGCAACGAACAGCAGTGACAGGGCATCGGCCTGCAGCACCAGCGGCGCACCCGGCAGCAGCGGCACGC
Organism: Stutzerimonas decontaminans; assembly: GCF_000661915.1. Taxonomy (NCBI): domain Bacteria; kingdom Pseudomonadati; phylum Pseudomonadota; class Gammaproteobacteria; order Pseudomonadales; family Pseudomonadaceae; genus Stutzerimonas; species Stutzerimonas decontaminans. The sequence goes on from NZ_CP007509.1 coordinate 4,145,180, forward strand.
TGAAACGGTACTCGCTGCCCTGGCTGACGCCGTAGAGCATGCTGCCGACCAGCAACAGCTTGAGTGTTACACCGAGCAGGTTGAGCGTGCCCCGCAGGCGCTGCTGGTCCTCGCGCAGGCCGAAGATCACCAGGCCCGGCAGTAGCGAGCTGAGCACGATGCCGAGCGGCAGCAGGCCGTGCCAGTTCATCGTCCGAGCCCTCCGAGCCAGAGCAGCAGCGGCTCGCTGATCAGCGCCAGTCCCCAGACCAGCAGGGCCGGCAGCAAGGCCAGCCACTGCGCCAGACGATCGGGATGGATGCTCGGCGGGTTCGGCCGGGCGCGGTCGAAACCGTGTGCGACGACGCGGAACACATAGGCGGCGGACATCAGCGTGCCGAGCAGAACGCCCACGGCCCAGGGCCAGTGCTGCGGCTGTTCGAACAGTGGCTGCAGCAGTAGCCACTTGGCCAGAAAGCCACCGCTGGGTGGTAGGCCCACCAGGCTGCCACCGGCCACAGCGAATGCCGCCAAGGCGATCGGCACGTTCTGGCTGGCGCCGCGCATGCCGGTTACGCGCTTGCTGCCGAGAATGCTTTGCAGCTCACCGGCAGCGAGGAACATCGACACCTTGGCCAGCCCATGGGCCAGCACGAACAGCCACAGGGCCGCGTGCAAACGTGGTTCATCGAGGTGCAGCAGCAGCCCCAGCGCCAGCAGCGCGTAGCCCAGCTGCGCCACAGTTGAATAGGCCACCAGGGTTTTCAGGCGTGGCGCACGCAGTGCCGACCAGCCGCCGGCCAGCAGCGCCAGCACCCCGGCGGTGCCGAACAGCAGGCCGGCATCGCGACCGAATTCAGCCGGGGCAATCTCGCTCCAGATTAGCCACAGAATGTACAACGGCCCCTTGACCACCAGCGCCGAGAGCAGCGCGCTGACCGCGGTCGGCGCCGCGGCGTGGGCCGGCGGCAACCACAGGTGCAACGGCCACAGCGCGGCCTTGAGCATCAGCCCGAGGGTCATCAGCAGCAACGCCAGATGGGTCACACCATCGGCTTCGCTCAGTTGCGCCAGCAAGGTTAGATCGAGCACGCCGTAGCGTCCGTAGACCAGCGCCACGCCCAGCAAATAGGCCAGCGAGCCGGCGAGCGACAGCAACAGGTAATTCAGCGCCGGCTTCCAGGCCTTGCGCCCAGCCAGCGACACCAGCGCCACCGCGACCAGGCTGAGCAGCTCCAGCGTGACGTAGAGGTTGAACAGGTCCGCCGACAGCCACAACGCAGCCAGCGCTGCATGCAGCAGGCAGGACAGCGGCCAGTAATCTTCCCTGCCAGCAGCATGAGGGATGCGCGCCGCGTATAGCGCCACCAGCAGGTGCAACCCAGCGGTAAATACCAGCAACAGCGCGGCCAGGGGCGTCAGGCGAAAGCGGATCGCCAGCCCCGTCTCCCAGCCACCGACCAGCAGGTTGCGCTCGCCATGATCGAGCACCACCTGCAGCGCCATGATCGCCGCCACCAGCGCGCCGAGACTCAGTGCGATCACCCAGCGCCCACTGCGCGTCGGGCGCAGCAGGATCAGCAGCAACGCGCCGACCAAGGGCAGCAGCAGGCTGGCCAGCGCGGCATTCATCGCTCGTGCTCCGTCGATGAAGCCAGCGCACTACTCAGGCGCAACGCCAGCGCGGTCGCGCTCACCGCCACCACCAACCCGGTGACCACCAGCGCCACCAGCAGCGGGTCGCTCGGATCATGGCGTGCCGCCAGGGCGATCATCACCAGGAACACGCCGCTGCCCATCAGGTTGATGGCAATGATGCGTCGCAGCGCATGGCGCAGTGTCAGCAGCCCATGCAGGCCGAGCAGCCAGAGGGCGAAACCGATGGCGATCCAGTACAGCGTGGCGCTCATGGCTGCGGCTCCGGTTCGTCGCCGATCACCAGCAGACTCAGGCTGGCAGCGATGGACAGCGTTGCCGCCGCCTCGATGAGCAGAATCAGCGGCTTGGCCCAGCCGGCCGGGTAATGCAGCCAGCCATCGCCGAACCAGGCGCAGCTAGCGGCCACGCCTATGAACAGCAGCAAGCCGATCAGTACCAGCAGGCGTAGCGGCCAGAAACCCCAGTGCAAGGCCGGCAGCGCACCCGCCAGGCGCAGCAGGACGATGCCGGAAGCCAGCAAGGCGCCGGCCTGGAAGGCGCCGCCTGGCGAGGCGGCACCGCGCCAGAGCACATAGCCGCCGGCCAACACCAGCAGCGGCGCCAGCGTGCGACCCCAGGCCTGCAGCAGCGGCCAGGGTTCGCTCAACTGCGGCTGCAGCGGTCCGAGCTGGCGGGCGCCGAGC